>JAKUQS010000006.1 GCA_022451485.1 Gammaproteobacteria bacterium | reverse complement strand
CGGAGGTGGCGACACAGGTCTTTGCCGAACTCGATCGGAGGGAAATTCAGGGTTATGGGCGATGGGAAGTTGAAATGCGTTTAAATAATGGAGAGACAATTGGAGGTATTGTCTACATTGCGATGGAAAACAATCCGCATTATCTGGGTGATGATGTCCTGTCCCATATTGCCAAACAAATTGCTTGTGCAAGAGGCCCAAGCGGAAGCAACTGGGACTACGTAAAGCGTTTAGGGGAAGCGCTTCGCGACTTTGGCATAGTGGATACTCATGTATTTGAGGTTGAAAAGGCGGTCGCACGATTGATTCGAGAACCCTTGGTCAAGTCGCATTAACGTGGCTCGAGCTGAAAGCGCAGGCGGGCTGGGTAGTTAGAGTGCCTTTCTTTGATTTTTTGTAACAACCGGCTGGCGTATCATTCGGGGTAAAGAAGTAATTTGACCATTGCGTGGAAGGGTGACGGAGAAACTACTTTGACAGACTCTTTTAGGGATCGGCTACGCCACCAAAATATGAGTCCGCTGTGGGACGTCTTCAAGGACTTGGTAGCTAAGGAACCAAATAGCGGATGCCAGCCTACACTTTGGCGTTACGCTGAGGCTCGGCATGCTGTGCTTGAGGCAGGCGAAATCATTAGTGCTAGTGATGCAGAGCGTCGAGTGCTCGTGCTCGAGAATCCGGGCTTAAAAGGGCAATCACGGATCACGACGTCACTTTATGCAGGATTACAACTCGTACTTCCGGGTGAGAATGCGCCTGCACATCGACACTCGCAGTCCGCACTGCGATTGGTGATTGAAGGCGACGGCGGCTACACGACGGTCGATGGAGAAAGGGTACCGATGGCACCGGGAGACTTCATTATTACCCCAACGGGCTCTTGGCACGATCATGGGAATGATGGGAGTGAGCCGGTGATTTGGCTGGACGGCCTCGATATTCCGATGATTGGATTATTTGATGCCAGTTTCGTTGAGCACCATCCGACTGAGCTTCAGTCGGTTACTCGTCCGCCTGGAGACGCATTGGCGCGATATGGGTCTGGCCTTCTGCCGACTAATCATCAAGTTTCCGGTAGTCACTCGCCGTTGTTCCATTATCCTTACACTCGAACGATCGATGCGTTGGAGCGTTTACGAGGCGACAATGAGATTGACCCTGGTGCTGGGGTGCGATTTGTTTTCGTCAATCCGGCAACGGGTGGTCCGGCAATGCCGGGAATTGAAGCGTTTGTCCAGGGACTGGAAGGGAAATCAATTACACAGCGTTATCGTGCGACTGACGCGACAGTATTTTCGGTAATTAGCGGACAGGGACGTGTTCATTTTGACGATCGCGTTTTTGAGTGGCGCGATCACGATACGTTTGTAGTTCCGAGTTGGTGTCGTTACCAGCTTGAGGCACATAACGAGAGTGTGCTGTTCGGTTTTTCTGATCGCCCACTACAGCGTTATTTAGGTGTTCTCAAAGAAGAACGGAGCTGACGCCTTAGGCGTCCGAGAAAATCATTCGATAGTCGTTACGATGACGCTGGATCGATCCACTGCTTAAGTTGTTCGTAGGACATGGGACCCAAATGGCGATGGATTATCTTTCCTTCCGGCGAAACGATGAAGGTTGTGGGTAATCCCTTAAGGGGCTCAAACGGAACGAGTGGTTCATCGGTGATTCGGAGTATCGGATAGTTGATATCCAGTTGGTTGCCGTAACGCCTGATGTTGTTTGTCGTTGATTGTTCAAAGTTGATGCCTAGAACTTGCACGGTGGTCCGGTATTTGCTCTGCAATTCAACCAATTCGGGAATCTCTTTAATACATGGGCCGCACCAGGTAGCCCAAAAATTGATGATGACCCAGCGATCCCTGTAATCCGATAGTGCATGTTTCTGCCCAGATAGGTCTAAGAGTTGGAAGTCGACGAGTTCGTTGCCGCCAGCGCTAGCGTGGGAGATCACGGAAGAGGACAGGCAGCCCGTTAAGATGATCGATCGTAAGAGTGGGCGAAGCATACTAGTGAAACTCTAACAGGGATCTTTTAGTCAGATTGGGAAAAATCCCAACTGAGAATAAGCCACTTGGAGGCTGATTATTTCGGGCCAAATGCTTGCATCGCATTAATGTGAGACCTAGTATCAAGCGCCGTATGGATTGGATTAAGCAGTATCAACGTGGGGCCCGCGTATTGGGGCTGATGGCTTTTATGGTCACAGCGTTCGCGGCGGGACCGCCTGAGGGAGATGACCCTGAGACATGGTGCGAGGAAAATCCTGAGGCATGTGAGTCGTGGTGCGATGTGCATCCAGCGGATGAGGCCTGCGCTGAGCCGGACTGCTAAGTGCGGCAGTTGGACCTAGTGTAGTATTGGTATAACTACCATATTATAAGATATCGACACCTTGCAATTTACCCGTGATGTAGTAATCAATTTCTTGTGGAGGAGTTCTGAATGAAACATTTGAAAGTCTTAAGTGCGGCCGCGATTGCGGTCACTATCACGTTGCCGGTTGCGGCTAATGCCGGTAAGCCTGTGAACATTGCCCCGGGGCAAATGTCAGTTAGCGTTAAACACAATGGTGCGACGGTGGAGATTTCTCGGAATCAGGATAATAAGAACACAGTTATCCCGGCTTTCGCAAAAACCTCAAGACCGTGCCCGCCGTTCTGTATTCAACCATCTATTTTGGCTCCAGGCGTTGAAACAATCGCGGAACGTGAAATCATGGATTACGCGGCACGAATGAGCGGTGGGGATAGCTCCATTGTACTCGTTGATTCTCGAACACCTAATTGGGTGGAGCGCGGATCGATTGCTAGTGCGATTAATGTTCCGTGGACGAAGCTTAACCCCGCAAAAGGAGCAAGCCCTATCGAAATCGCTGAAATTCTTCAGGATGTTTTCAACGTGAAGGAAAGTGAGGGTTTGTTCGATTTTAGTGAAGCGAAGACAGCGGTCCTTTTTTGTAATGGCATGTGGTGCGGACAGTCACCGAATAACATTAAGAACTTACTGAAAGTGGGTTATCCCGCTCATAAGATCAAATGGTATCGCGGTGGTATGCAGGATTGGGAAATTCTTGGCCTATCTACGGTCAAACCTTAGATAAGAATCAGCGCGATGCGTTGTCGGACCACAGAAAGGGCGGGGGCGACCCCGCCCTTTTTGCGTCGGTAGAACGCATTCATTGAGTTTGCTCGCAGTCGGTTCCAGGTGTCACTCTATCCAACTCCGGAGGTGGTCTACGCCAAGCGGTGGCTGACTGTTCCTTCTGCGCTAAGGAAACGGGAGACTGTTCCTGAGTGGAGTGATGCCAATCGAGGGGGGCGGGCGACAGACTGCTTTCTCGAGGGTCCGGTGTTTGATAACACAGGACATCTGTGGTTAACGGATATTCCTTACGGCCGCATCTTTAGAATCACCCCAGCAGGGGTCTGGGAGTTGATGGCGGAATATGACGGTTGGCCTAACGGGTTGGCTGTCCACCCCGACGGACGTATTTTCATTGCGGACTATCGGCAAGGTATCCTGGTGCTTGATCCTAAGACCTTGGTTATTTCATCTTTAGTTAGGGGTCGTCATAGCGAGCATTTCAGGGGATGTAATGATGTCATCGTTAACAGGGCCGGAAGCCATCTGTATTTCACTGATCAGGGTCAGTCGGGCATGCAGATGCCAAATGGCCGTGTGTATCGATATGATCTTTTGGACCAAAAATTGGATTTATTGATCGATACAGGCCCTAGCCCGAATGGATTGATGTTAAATGAACCGGAGTCGCTTCTGTATGTTGCAATGACTAGGGCCAATGCTATTTGGCGCTTACCCCTAATGAGTGATGGCACAGTCTCCAAAGTCGGAATATTTATACAGCTCTCGGGTGGTTTAGGCGGTCCGGATGGAATGGAGCGTGGCGTTAATGACACCATTCATGTAGCGCATGTTGGGAACGGGTGTGTTTGGTCCTTCGACCGTTTGGGGATACCTACCCATCGCGTAATGTGTGGCGGTGAGCACGTGACAAATCTGACGTTTTCCCCCAAAGGTGAAATGGTGATTACTGAGAGTGGGGCTGGCGACATTTATCGATATTAACCCGCAGTCACTATGGTTAGTTTCCGGTGTAGGCATGGTATCTTTTGGATAAGGCGAGAGCGTCGTGGTGGACGTTATGGTGGTGGGTCGCGTTCCTATTCTTCTAATCCTACATCCACCATGTGGTTAGAACGTTCGATAAATTAACTATTGGAGAGAGAATCCATATGTTCAAGAATGGTGATTCCCCCGATGTTTTGACGGCCAAACTGAAGGAGTCAGGGGTCAAGTATGGGCTTGCGAGTTTTGTCGATCTGCACGGAATACCCAAGGCCAAGGCCGTACCGATCGATCATCTGCAACAAATGTTAGCAGGCTCAGAGATGTTCACTGGAGCCGCGCTGGATGGCGTGCCGCAAGGTGTTAATGAAGATGAGGTCAACGCACAGCCTGATATGGCCTCCGGGCTCATATTGCCTTGGAATCATGAGGTAGCGTGGTTTGCGAGTGATCTCTATTTAAAGGGCGCTCCATTTGAAGCTTGCAGTCGAAACATATTAAGACGGGCGTTAAAAGACGCGGCCGAAATGGGCTTTCGCTTTAATCTAGGGATCGAAACGGAGTTTTTTATTTTTCGACGCACATCAGATGGTTCCTTTTCTCCGGTGAGTGATCGTGATGCGCTTGATAAGTCCGCCTATGACGTTCGGACTCTGTTGGACTATTACCCGATCATCGATGAAATCGTAACCGCGATGAATAAGCTCGGGTGGGACGTTTATTCATTCGATCATGAAGATGGGACCGGGCAGTTTGAAACTGACTTTGCATATACTGAGGCCTTGGAAATGGCTGATCGCTTTACCTTCTTTCGGTATATGGTTCATGAGATCGCGAGAAAACACGATGCGGTTGTCTGTTTCATGCCTAAACCGATGAGTGACCGTACGGGGAGTGCGGCGCATTTCAATATGTCTCTAGCCGATAGCCAAACTGGAACTAATCTGTTTGAGGATGCGAACGATCCCCGCGGATGTGGCCTTTCGACTTTGGGATACCAGTTTATTTCCGGTGCCCTGCGGCACGCGAAGGCGATTTGTGCAGTCGCCGCGCCACTGGTCAATAGTTACAAACGCCTTGTTATTCAGGGCAGTATGTCGGGGTTCACGTGGGCACCTATATATATTTGTTACGGGGGCAATAATCGTACGAATATGTTTCGTATCCCGTCGCAGGGAAACCGAGTGGAATGCCGTGCGCCCGACATCGCGTGTAATCTTTATCTGGCGGCCGCGATGATGTTACGAGCTGGTCTGGAGGGTATTCGCGAAGAGCTGGACCCAGGTGAACCGCATTTCGAAAACATGTATGAACGGTCGCCGGAAGAGCTTAATAAGCTAGCGATTGATGTCCTCCCACGAACACTGTTGGAAGCTGTCGAAGCATTCGCTGCCGATTCGCTGAGCCAGGAAACATTTGGAACATCCATGTATGAAGCGTTTGTCGACTTCAAGCGGAATGAATGGAATGCATACCATAATCATGTTTCTGATTGGGAGCGAGAACGTTATGGGACCATGTTTTAACGGTAGCTTGAGGTCAGCGACTCAGGAGCGTTCGGTGTGATGAGAGAATCCGCCAACAGGAAAGCTTTTGCCAAGATCAGTGGCGCCGCACCTGTCGTCATCGATGTTCAGCCGGCAATTGATGTCGTGCCGGGAATGGCTCGGAATATCATATTAACTTCCGGCGCGTCCATGCCATGGGAACGGTATTACGGGGGACAGCGGGCCGCGGTGCTAGGAGCTGCGGAGTATGAGGGCTTAGCGTCGAATCCGTTGGCTGCTGAAGAGAAAATCCGTAGTGGTGAAATTGTTGTCGCTGGCTGCCATGATTATGGTTGTGTGGGATCGCTTGCCGGTATCTACACGGCATCGATGCCGGTGTTTGTTGTTGATAATCCGGTATCGGGCAATCGAAGTTTCTGCAACTTATTCGAGGGTAAATCACCGTTTCGCTTGAATTATGGTGTTTACAATCAAAAGGTCAGGGACAATTTGATTTATTTGCAGGACGAGATTGCGCCAATATTGGGTCGGGTAATCAGAGCGTCCGGTGGTGTGGAGTTAAGTCCCATTATCAAGCGTGCTTTACATATGGGAGATGAGTTACACAGCAGAAATACGGCGGCTACCCTTTTATTTAATCAAAAAGTTTTTCCAGCTTTGATGAAAGAGACCAAGGCCGCCGAGACTTCAGCTAATAAATTGTATGAATATCTTAGTGGAGGTGACTACTTCTTCTTGCGCTTGTCTATGGCAGCGTCGAAGGCGGCGAGTGATTCCGCTCATGGAGTAGAAGGATCAAGTATGGTGACCGCCATGGCATTTAATTGCCACGATTTTTCGATTCGAGTCAGTGGCCTTGGCGATGATTGGTTTTCTGCCAAATTGCCGCCGGTCGCAGCGAAACTGTTTCCTAATCACGATGACAGTGAAATTGAGTTTATGGGAGGTGAAAGCACCATCAATGAAACTGCAGGGTTGGGGGGCTTCGCTCAGGCTGCGGCTTTTCCTTTACAAGAATATCAGGGTGGGAGTGTCGACCACATGATTCAGATGAATCTCGCTATGTATCAGATCACATTGGGGGAACATCCAGAGTATCGAATTCCATATTTTTCCTACCGTGGAACACCGACTGGAATTGACATTTTTCGTGTCGTTGAAAGCGGACAGAGCCCGGTAATGGATATCGGAGTTGCTGGGAAAGATGGAGGCCAAATCGGGGCAGGGGTCTTGACAGCTCCGGTGGAGTGTTTTCAACAAGCTGTCGCAGCCTACCGAGAGAGATACGTATCCTAAACCGCGGTGTTAAGTAGCGGCTAGTACTCGATCCAGCACCCAGTTTGCTATCCAGTGCACTCCAGGCTCATAGTCGGATAATCGGCCGGGGCGGCTCATTGATGAACTAAGGCCCCTCTGTTGCCATTCGGACACCGCATTATCTTCAGACAAAGCTTTATCCCAACGTCTATAGTATTTTTGTACTTCAGATTCAAAATCTGGGCGCTCGACTGTCGATTCGGGGAAACAGGAACCGATAACAACCGTTGTGCGATCTACCGCTTGGGGTAGTAATTGCAGCCACCACATGCAGTCCTGGTGGGTTGCAAAAAAGGTGGCGGGATAAATGACGGAAAAGTAAGTGCCTTGCTCCGCTAGTCCATATAGACCTTCGATGTGAGGCAGGCTGGTATTGTCTTCGGGTAATACGGCGATGGTTGCAGGGGCCTCTAGGTGTATAGCGTTCCATTGCCCATGCGTGTCTACGGGAACGCAGTCCTGATTTCCTATTGAGCCTCTATGGACCGTAGCGGTATGGTAATCCTCCATCGCGTTTTCTATATAGAGTTTCCAGTTGCACTCTAGATCGTACCGTTTTTGTCGAACGCATCGCATGGAAGAGAACTGATATGGTTCAAAGTGTTCAGCAAGATCGCCTAAATACTCTACGAGCGGGCCAATCTCGGGAGAAAACGTGATAAAAATAAATCCAGCCCATATTTCAGTCTTTAATTCTCGAAGACTGTTTTCCTCCGGATTAAAATTGACTGTTCCCTCCATTCCTTTCATTCGGATAAGGCGACCGTCCAATCCGTAGACCCAGGAATGGTAGGGACAGACGATGGTCCTGCAATGACCGTTTCCGTTTAATAGTCGGGCTGAACGGTGACGACAAACGTTGGCAAAAGATCGAACAACGTCATCTTTTCCACGAATTACGATCACTGATTCGCCAAAGAAATCAATGGTGATGAAGTCACCAATATTCGGTAATTGGTCTAACCGTCCAGCAAAATTCCAGTGTTTCAGAAAAATGGTTTCGACTTCTCTCTGGTAGAACTCAACGTTGGTATAGCACCAGGACGGCAACGTCGATGCTTCTGTGAGAGGGCGGCGCACGTCAACATAATGATCGGGGTTGAATAGATCAATAGGGTGCATTTGCAGGTTGTTCTGGGTAATGGTGTGGGTGTTTCCGATAATTAATGTTACAACAAGAGGGGTGAAACAAAAAACACGAAAACTTGGAGGAAGAAATGGATCAGGAATCGAGGTCGCTACATTTGCATGTGGAAAACACCAGTACTCTTGGCCCGGTTTTTGAAGCATCTAGTGATAGGGTGACGGCGGCTTTAAATCGAGCACCGGACTTGGTTGATCGAGTCCGCGTAACCGTCGGTTATGACGGACGTGGACTTGATGAACATCTTCAGAGCGCAGATGCAGTGTTTTGTTGGGACTTGCCGCGTGAACGGCTCTCCGAACGAGCCCCGCATTTACGCTGGATTCACGTACACGGCGCTGGGATCAACCATTGGATGCCTTTACAGGATCTGCCAAAACAGATCACTTTGACAAACAGTCGGGGCGTACACGGTGAAAGGGCAACCGAATACGTCATGATGGCAATTTTGGCGCTGAATAATCGGCTGCCCGAGATGGTGACTAATCAACGCAGGGGACGCTGGGCGCAGTGTTTCAGCAGTTCTCTGTCAGGAAAGACACTTTTGATTATAGGAGTGGGACACATTGGTCACGCCGTTGCCCGCTGGGCAAAGTCGGTCGGTTTAAACGTGCTTGGAATACGGCGTTCTGGTAAACCACGTCGTTGGGTAGATGAAATGTATACGGCCGCTGAGTTGCAGACTATTTTACCGAGAGCCGATTTTGTGTTGATTAGTGCGCCGCATACCACTGAAACAGATCAGCTCATGGGGGCAGGCGAGTTGGATTTGATGAAAGCGGGTGCCGGATTGGTGAACTACAGCCGCGCCGGTTTAGTGGACTACGAAGCGTTGCGAGTTCGGCTTAATAAGGGAGAACTAAGCGCGGTCCTGGATGTGTTTACGCCGGAACCGTTGCCGAAGCACTCTCTGCTGTGGGAGGCGTCAAATCTATTGATTACGCCGCATTGTTCCTCAGATGATGAGAGTTATTACACCCCGCGTACGCTGGATTTGGTTTTTGAAAACGCGCGACGACTAATTCAAGGTAAACCGTTACACAATAGAGTAAGTCGGCGACTGCAATATTGAGAAGATTATTATGTCGCCGTCTTAATGGGGTCTCCTATGAAACGTACTCAGGTCGCAATTACAGGAGGTGCAGGACGCCTTGGAAGGCATATCGCAGACAAGTTATCAGATAGCTGTGATCTAACTATCATTGACAAACAGAGTAGCGGCGGTAGTGATGACGTTCCGATTGATGTTCTTGACAGAGGAATGCTTAGCAACGCGCTCGTTGGACAGGATGCCATTATTCATCTCGCAGCGATTGATGCTTCTGTTGATGCATCTGATCACGCATTTTATGAAACCAATACCATGGCAGCATGGAACGTACTGGAACTCGGATACTCAGCTGGAATCAGGCAGTTCGTGATTTGTTCTAGCAGCAGTGTTTACGGATTCAGTCAATCCAGTCGTTTAGGGGCTCCGCAAAGCCTACCGATTACCGAAGCACAGCGCTGCCAGCCGAGCACCGCGTATGGGTTAAGTAAACAGGTGACGGAATTAATTGCGGAGGCGTTCAGTCGAAAGGGAGACGTATCGGTAACGGTGTTGCGGCCTTGTTTCGTGGCATTTGATAATTTGCTTGAGCAAATGACTTCAGAGCACCAAGAGCGAGATATCCTTTTGCAGCGGGTAGACCGTCGACATTCCAGTGAGTGGGTAGAACCATTGCCGATTCTACGATCTTGGGTTGATCCAGAATCCGTTGCGGAGTGTTTTCTTTGTGCACTAAAGGCCGAGCTGCCTGGGTTCCATACCTTTAACGTAAGTTCAGACGATACATTTATTGCTGATGACACCGTGACTTATATCAAGACTACGTTTGGAGATTCGCCAAGTGAAATAGATGAAGCCTTCTATGCAAGACAAAGCAGGGCAAGTGTCTTTGATAATCGGTTAGCGTTTGAACTCCTGGGCTGGAGACCGCGTAACGATTGGCCCACCTATCTCAAATCACGACGGGCCATGGCAGCAGTATGACGGTCACGTTCTGCGGCTATGATTTACGGTGAAGCGGTAGTCGACCAGTTCGATTTGATAGGGCGTAGAAACAGCGTGAGCAATAACCCCACAGCTGCTAAACCGATGAGTAACAGTATGCTGACGTCGTAGCTTTGCGTAACATCATAGGTCCAACCGGTGACGATGGGTCCGCCGACAGCACCCACCGTACCAACAAAGAATACAAGACCAAGAATAGACCCGTGTGAGCGCGTGCCAAAGTATTCGGCGATACTGGGTGAGGCAATCACGAAAAAGCCCCCATGGGGGATACCGTAAAAAAATGTGAAGACAAAAAGAAGTTCAGGGCGCTCTATCTGGTGCAGCAACATAACGCTAAAAAGCAGAAGACTAAAGCAAATATTTAAAGAGAGACGGGTTCCGAGGCGGTCGAATAACAGGCCAAACGCGAGGCGCCCGATGATGCTGAATCCTCCGACACAGGCAATCAATATGGCCGCGACCCCAGGGCTCAGGCCTTCAAGTTGGCCGTAGCGAACGATATGAACCATGATGGTTGTAACACAGTAGAAATCAGCCAACTTAGCTAAGCAGAGCAACCAAAATTGATAATGTCCTAGGGCCTGTCGAACGGTCGCCCCAGTTTCACTTGGCAGTGCTGTGTCTGAATCGTTTTCTTCCCCGAGTGGCAGCTGGGAATACATCCGTGGATCCCGGCGAAGAAATTGGGATGTTAGTACCATGCCGATCAAGAGGGTAATGCCTATGATAAGCACCGCATCACGCCAGTCGTAGCGCGTGATTAAATATGCCGCGCCAACGGGCACAAGCACTTGTCCAACACCCGCGCCGGCTTTGACGATCCCAGCCATGATGCCACGATATTTCGTGAACCAGCGGGCTACTGTAGACAGAAGGACAACGTCGTGCGCCCCCATACCGATGCCACACAAAAGCCCGTAGTACAGGTAAAGCTGCCATGGTGCGGATATCGTCGAGAGTAGTAGAAAGCCGATGCCAAACGAGGCGGTGGTAGCAGTCATCACTATCCTCGGTCCCAGTCGATCACTAAGAAAACCCATTACGGCGCTCAGTGTTCCCATAAAAAAGAACATCATGGAACCGGCGCCTGATATCAACGCTGCCACCGGAAGCGGATGCGGATTACCGGGCAGCCAAGCAAACTCAGCCTCTAGGTGTCGGAACAAAACGCCGTAGGTAAACACGCCGCCCAGATACATTAACTGTATTACGCTACTCGCGGTAACGATATGGTATCCGTAGAACTGCTTGTGTGACATAAGGGGTACGGTGATCCGAAACAGGTGCTGATTACAACGGTGGCACGGAGCTCACTCGGATTGAGGTTCCGGTAGCTCGGCCCACTATATACGAAACGATTTGCAAATATCGAATAGGAGAATTGCCATGGGAAAAAGAATGGAGGGAAAAGTTGTTCTAGTGAGCGGTGCCGGATCAATTGGGTCTGGATGGGGTAATGGTAAAGCTAGTGCGGTGCTCTTTGCTCGCGAAGGTGGGAAAGTCTTTGCCGTGGATAGAAATTTAAACTCGGCGCGAGTTACACAAACGATTATTGAGAATGAGGGGGGACGTTGTTTGGCTTATGAAGCGGATGTGACGGACCCCGAGTCTGTGGATGCCATGGTGAACCAATGTTGTCAGGAATTCGGTCAAGTCGACGTGTTGTATAACAATGTAGGTGCAGCGTTAGCCGGAGGGATTATGGAGTTAGACGAAGCTGCCTGGGATGACCAAATGAACGTCAACCTGAAACATGTCTTCCTTGTTACACGTAAGGTTATTGCACAAATGCTCCGCTTCAAGGGCGGGTCGATTATCAATATCGGATCAACTTCGGGTTTGACTTTTACGGGTCAGCAACAGATCGCCTATCAAACTGCTAAGGCGGCGATTTCCCGGTTTAGCCAATCGGTCGCGCTCGAATTTGCCTCCCGCGGGATTCGCTGTAATACCGTAATTCCTGGCCAAATGGACACACCTATGGTCCATGCTTACCTCGCCGGTCAGCAAACTGGAGGCGATGTTGAGGCGCTAATCTCGAAGCGTAATGCCCGAATACCAATGGGTTTTATGGGAACAGCTTGGGACGTAGCGAACGCGGTTGTGTTTTTGGCTTCTGATGAAGCACGTTATGTTACCGGTGCCGAGATCGTGGTGGATGGTGGAATGACACTGAAATGTACCAGTGAATGAGTACGACACGTCCGTATTTTGCCTATAATGACTGCACCGGCCACCCGCAGTGCTATTGACTTAGGGTAGAGAGAGCCGGCCAATGATCATAAAACGCCAGATTCTGCAGAGAGGCTAGCATGTCCGAATATCCTGAAATCTTTCGTATTCGTCAAAAGTTCGATCGTCCGGTGGTAGAGGATATCCCGAGTGAGGTTGCATCTGAATTGTCACGATTGAATTTGGATACGACTATTCAGCCTGGACAATCTGTCGCTATTACAGCTGGCAGTCGTGGTATCGCGAATATTCATATCATTATCAAGTCGATTGTTGATCACTTGAAAGGATTGGGTGCCGAGCCATTTGTGGTCCCGGCAATGGGTAGTCACGGCGGTGCGACGGCCGAGGGTCAGCAGGGCATCGTTGAGGGTTATGGGATAACGGAGGACTATGTGGGGTGTCCTATTCGTTCAAGCATGGAGACGGTGATTGTCTGCGATGCTAAGGAAGGATTTCCGGTTCATTTTGATAAAAATGCCTACGGAGCGGATCACGTCGTCGTTTGCGGCCGAGTCAAACCTCACACCACTTTTGTTGGAGATATTGAAAGCGGCCTAATGAAGATGATGTTAATTGGTTTAGGTAAGTACGAGGGAGCCAAGACTTACCATCGAGCCATTAAAGACCACAGTTTTGGACAGATTGTGCGTAGCGTAGCTAAAGAGGTTTTGTCGAAGTGCCGTATTGTTGCAGGGTTGGCCATTGTTGAGAATGGTTATGACGAAACTGCCAGGATAACGGCTGTTGGGCCTAATGAATTTGAAGAGCGGGAAAAAGAATTGCTTGTCCTTGCGAAGCAATGGATGCCGCGTTTGCCTTTCAAGCAGGCAGATCTGCTGGTAGTAGACCAAATTGGTAAGAATATTAGCGGCTCTGGAATGGATTCGAATGTGGTTGGAAGAAAGTTTCTGGAACACCGAGCGGGGGATGATGAGTGGCCAAAAGTACGAACCATTTTTCTACGTGGCCTGACTGAGGAAACACATGGTAACGCGACTGGCATTGGTATGGCGGAATTTGCCTTAACTAGGGCAGTAGATGCGATGGATGTCGCTATTACACGCCGTAATTGTATTACTGGCGGTAGTCCGACCGGCGCGATGATCCCCTTGCATTACCAAACAGATAAGGAAGTGTTGGAAGCGACATTGCCAGAAATGGGATTAACGGCAGTTCCAGATACTAAGGTGATGTGGATTCATAACACTTTGGAGGTGTCTGAACTGGAATGTTCCGTGGCGTATCTGAATGAGGCACGCCAAAGCAATGAAATCGAGATACTCAGTGAACCACGGCCACTTCCTCTGGATAACGCCGGGAACCTTCCCGATGTCACGGAACTACAGGTTTAAGGGGTTCAGTCAAACATGAATGACAATGCGGTTGCGGGCCGCGCTATTAGGGAAGATACGGTTGTTCCAGTGGGTGAACCCTGGAGTGGTGTGATTAAGTCCGGAGAAATTCTTCGCCTAATAGATCTGAATGGACAACAGGCTATTGATTTTCTTTGTTATAACGAACACGACAGTTCCGACCGTTACAACGCTGCCAATACCATCAAATTGAATGGCAATATTTATCTCGGTAAGGGTGCTGGGCTGTGGTCCGTTAAAGCAAATAAACTGATGACCGTTGTTGAGGATACGTGCGGTTCCCACGATACGATTTACGGATGTTGCTCTGTAGAGGTGGATGATGTTCGCTTTGGGGAGAATAATGGCAAAGGTTGTCAGGGGAACTTTGAGTTGGAGCTATCGAAGCACGGCCTCAACGAGAAAGATGTTGCTGCCAATATAAATTTTTTTATGTACGTTCCCGTTGAAGCGTCCGGTGCGCTGGGTATATCTCCTGGCCTTTCCAAGGCGGGTGATTATGTAAGTCTGATGGCTGATCAAGATGTACTGGCTGTCTTATCTAACTGTCCGGAACGGCTTAATAATGCCGCCGGTGGTGAGCCTACCCCGGTCCAGATTCAGATCTATTCCGGGTAAGTCTGAATCATTGGTCTGATCCCCACTTTGTGGTTGCGCAAGGCCACACGGGTCTCAATGTGTCGTCGTTTTGATTCAGGTTTGATTCTTGTTTGTCTTGCCCTGCGGTGGGTGATGTAGACATGAATCTCCTAAATTTATCGAGTAATGTCAGCGCGCCGCTGTTGGGAGTCCTGGCCGCGGTTTTATTCGGAATTTCTGCGCTTCCGGCCAAACGTGGTCTCCAGTTTGTTAACGCGGAAACTGGGTGTCTCATTACGATGGCGACAACCTGGTTGGTGTGCTTATTACTGGGTCCGCTATGGATGCGATCTGAAGACTGGTTTACCGCGGGTTTCTGGATATTTGCGTTAGCGGGTCTTATTCACCCATATCTATCTATGTACGCCTCTCTTGAGGCATTAAAGCGTGCCGGTACGACCGTTGCCTCGACGCTCGCCGCTACCGCCCCATTCTTTTCAACGCTTGGCGCGGTGCTGTTCTTGCAAGAGAATCTTACGATTGGGGTCGGGTTAGCGACGATCGCAATCGTGGCCGGCGTGATCGTTTTAACCTTTGATGGTCACCGACTAGCCCGGATTATGCGCGTTGCGCTGATTTTCGCCAGTATCGCGGCGGTAATCAGAGGATCGACGCACGTAATTGGCAAATGGGGCTTAGAGTTGTTACCCAACCCATTTATGGCAACTTTTGTCGCATTTTCTGTGGGTATGGTATGTATGACGATATTTATTCGAGTGCGTTATGGCGAGTTACCTCGGAGCGTCCCGACTAATGGTATTAAGCATTTCTTTTATTCCGGTTTGTTCATCGCCTTCGCTATTATCAGTATGTACGGAGCCTTAATGATAGGTCGCGTAGTGGTAATTTCTCCTATTATCGCGTCGTACCCGGTATTTACTTTGCTGTCGGTGTGGATCTTGGGAGCAGAGCGAGTGTCCCGGCGATTGGTGGCCGGCGTTTTTATGGTTACGGCGGGTGTTGTCGTGATTGCGATGGTTGGTGGTTAGGAATGGATGAACAGGGCATATGGTCGGGAAATATACTGTTCAAATAGCCTGTGATATCGGAGGCACGTTTACTGATCTGGTTGCACAGGTTAGTGATGGGCAGGCACATGTCAGAAAGGTCCCAAGCACCCCGGCATTGCCCGGAGCTGCTGTTGTAACGGGATTGCGGCAACTGCTCGATGACCTAGGTCTGGCATTTTCGGATATTACGGAAGTTGTGCATGGAACGACTGTCGGTTCAAACATCATTCTTCAGAAACGGGGTGGTAAAACTGGACTTATTACAACAACAGGCTTTCGAGACGTTTTAGAAATTGGTCGCATTCGAACGCCGACCATGTTTGATGTTGCCTGGGATAAACCCAGCCCGCTGGTGCCGAGACGTTACCGGGTCGAGGTTGCTGAACGAATGGCCGCGAATGGTGAGGTTGTCGTTCCGCTAGATGAAGAAAGCGTGATCGCTGCGGGTAGTCGTCTCGTGAAGGAAGGCGTTGAGACTGCGGCCGTGTGTTTTCTCCACTCCTGTATCAATTCCGAACATGAGCGTCGGGCCCAGGCGCTTTTGCGGAGCGCTTTCCCTCAATTACGGGTTACAGCATCCTGCGACGTATTACCGGAAATTAAGGAATATGAACGGACTTCTACGACGGTGGTTAATGCGTATCTCTTGCCAGGTATGCAACGCTATCTGGAGTCATTGGCGATAGAACTAGCCGATGCCGGGATGGATGCGCCGATTCTGGTGATTGCGTCATCGGGTGGCATGATGAAAATAGAAACCGCCATGGAAAAGCCAGTTTTCGCCGTTGGCTCAGGCCCGGCCGGAGGGGTGATTGGGTCGATGCGGCTTGGACGTGAGATTGATTGCTTGGATGCTATTGCCTTCGATATGGGAGGCACCACCGCTAAAGCCTCCATCATAGAAAGCGGGGACGTGACAATTACCTCGGAATATGAATTTCGAGATGGTATGTCCACACCCAGCCGCTTTATAAAGGGCGGCGGATATATGTTGAAGGTCCCAGCCATCGATATTGCCGAGGTTGGCGCAGGAGGTGGCTCTATCGCGTGGATAGACGAGGGTGGTTTATTGCAGGTCGGTCCGATTTCGGCAGGCGCGGAGCCTGGACCAGTATGCTATGGACTGGGTAATGAACGTCCTACCGTAACGGATGCTAACGTCGCCTTAGGTATTCTGAATCAGGATAGCCTTGCGGGCGGAAGCGTTTTGATTAATGCCGTTAGTGCAACAACGGCCATTCGCCGGCATATCGCTGAGCCGTTGGACTTAAGCCTCATCGAAGCGGCGGCGGGTATTCGGCAGATTGTCAACGTAGCGATGGCACGCGCGATACGTTCAGTGACGATTGAGCGGGGTCGCGACCCACGTCATATGACACTGTTTGCCTTTGGAGGGTCCGGTCCAGCACATGCAGTTGATGTCGCGGCGCTACTTGGTATTTCAAAAGTAATCATTCCTGTGATGTCGGGAGTGTTTTCAGCGGTAGGGATGCTGGGAGCCGACGTTGAACACAATTTTGTAGAGAATCTATTCCGGCCGTTAGAACGAATCAAAGCGTCGGATCTGATGGATGTAATCGAACGACTGCGCGAGAGTGGTACTGAACGGTTGCAAAAAGATGGGTTTGGTGAGGTAGATCGACAACTGCAGTTTAGCGCGGACCTGCATTATTTCGGCCAATCATCCGAGTTAAATGTTGCGTTTAATCCGGAAGATATTGAACAGGGTGGCTTAGGAAGCCTCTCCAAGGCATTTCATGCGGCTTATTTAGAGACATATGGGTATCAGAATAATGAACCCGTCGAGCTCGTTAATATTCGGTTGAGTGCTTTCGGAATCCGACGACATCGTGTGGCGTTTGCGGAAGGGCAATCCGGGGTGACTTCTGGGGAGGTGCCTGAGTCGTTTCGAAACGTATGGTTTGACTCCACTAGAGAGCTCATATCTACGGTCGTCTATCCCCGATCGGCAATTGAAAGGACTGAAGTGCGAGGCCCGGCTATATTGGAATCCTATGACACTACGATTGTAGTCCCGCCCGGATGCGGAGCGGTGACTGACAAATGTGGTAGCGTCGTTATTTCGGTGCCTTCTGAACTGGTCGGTGATACCCCATGACTGTAAACGTTGACCCAGTGACCTTCGCGGTAATTAAGCATGGATTGGACGCGATCGTCGATGAGATGGCGTATACCGTGTTACGGACTGCCCGCTCCGAAATTGTCAAAGATGTGATGGATTACTCTGCAGCGATTTGCGATAGCGAAGGGCGAATGATTGCTCAGGCTAAAACCATTGCACTTCATCTCGGGGCTGTACCCGAGGCGATGCAGGTAGTGTTGGAGAGATATAAAGGGAATTTGAGAGAGGGGGATGCCGTCGTCTTAAATGATCCCTATCAAGGCGGAATGCATCTTCCTGACATCTTTATGTTTATGCCCTTGTTCTCCGGGGATGAGTTGCTGGCGTTTGCGGTGGTAATTTGCCACCACACCGATGTGGGTGGGCGTGTGCCGGGTTCAAATGCAAGTGATTCGACCGAAATATTTCAAGAAGGCCTTCGCATTGCGCCATTGAAGCTGTTTGAAGGCGGAGTTCCCAACCGCACATTGATGCGGCTCATCGAGTTGAATGTGCGATTGCCCGATAGAGTCATAGGAGATTTGAAAGCACAATATGCGGCGTGCCGAGCCGGATCCCTTGAGCTTGTCAAGCTAGCAAATCGTTACGGTGTCGGTGATCTTCAGGGGTATTTTTTGGCGTTGCTTGATTACGCTGAGCGTATGACTCGAGAGGAGATAGCGACCTGGAAGGATGGCACTTACACTTTTGAGGACCATATTGATGACGATGGTTTCTCAGACGAACCTTTGCCAATACGAGTTGCCATTACGGTAGCAGGGGATGGAGTGTTGGTTGACTACAGCGGGTCAGCTCCTCAGGTGTCAGCTGCGCTAAATTCAACCAAATCGTATACCAACTCATGTACCTACCTGTCCGTGCGCTGTGCCCTTAAGGGAGATATTCCGAACAACGCGGGCGTGTTTAGGGCGATTACAGTCCGAGCCCCTGAGGCGTCGATTCTCAACCCAGTGCTACCTGCGGCGTGCGCAGCGCGGGCGTTAACTGGTTACCGAGTAGTGGACACAATGTTTGGCGCGCTGGCACAAATCGTTCCGGATCGGATACCAGCGGCCGGGGAAGGTGGAAACACGGTAGTTTGTCTCGGTGGTTATCGGGATGATAAATCGCCGTTCATCATTGTCGACATGATCTGTGGGGCTTGGGGTGGTCGTCCGAATAAGGACGGAATTGAAGGGGTGACTAACCCTTCTCAGAATCTCTCCAACACGCCGGTGGAGACGCTTGAGTCTCAACATCCCGTCCGAGTAGAAGAATACGCACTAGTACCCAATACTTGCGGGGCAGGACGTTGGCGCGGCGGGTTGGGATTGTCCCGCTCCTATCGTGTTCTTTCCAAAGAGGCCGGATTGCAGTTACGGGCAGACCGAATGAGGTTTCGGCCCTATGGATTGCAAGGAGGGACTGAAGCACTGGGCGCGATAAACACTCTTGTGCAACCGAATGGCGAGGTCGAGTCATTACCTAGCAAGGTGAATCGAACAATGTACGAAGGCGAGTTGATTCATCATGTTCAACCGGGTGGTGGTGGCTTCGGCGATCCAATGACCCGTGAACCTAGTCGAGTTGCCGCAGACGTGTGGAATGAAAAAATTTCGGCCGTTTATGCGAGAGAGGAACACGGGGTCGTTGTCGATCAGGTAACAGGAGAACTTGATGTGGCCGGGACAGCCGACCTTCGTGACTCTCTACGAAAGTAGCATCAGGATGATAGGCATTTGTTAAGACGCTCCAACTACGGGCGATGACTCGACCACTCGTTATAAGGGGAACTTCAGTTGACAGTGTTCCTATAGACAGGGGCGCGCTGTGCCGGAGTGAATGCTAAGCCATTGAAAATGTGGAGAAAGGGCTGATTTCGCTAACGAAATGAGTGTATCGCCTTAGTTTCCACAGGGTTGGAATTAATGTTTATACTGGCCTGTGGTTTGTTGGGTCGACGACGTATTCATCGTTATTGAGGAGGATAGGAACATGAAACGCAAAGTTATAAAACTTGCGACCATGGGGGCTGTAGCAGTCATAACAACCCTCAGCGTAGCCGTCGGGAACGCTGTTGCGAAAGATAAACTCGTTATTGCTGTGCCGACGTTCCTGACGGGAGGTGGTGCACCAGCATTTGGTATCCCGGCCCGAAATGGGACTGAATTGATTATTCAGGCAATCAATAAAGGCCAGGTCCCCGCACCGTACAACACCAAGGGGATCGCTGGGGCTCAAGTAGAAGCGATTATCTATGATGAATCCGGCGGGGGTGCGAAGCAGGTAACGGAGTACAGAAATAAAGTCCAGAAGTTGGGTGTTGACCTGTTTGCGGGTTTTGTGTCCTCAGGGACTTGTGCTGCGATTACACCGGTGGCTGAAGAGTTGAAGACGCTCACTCTGTATGCCACATGTGGTACTCCGCGAGTGTTTGAGGAGTTGGATAAGAATCCGAAATACGTTTTTCGGACAATGAGCCATGCCACGGCTGACGGCGTCGCTTTGGCTCATTACGTTGCGACGAAATTTGGATCAGCCAACGGCTATACGGGCATCAATCAGAACTATGCATGGGGACAAGATTCGTGGCGCGATTTCGACTTGGCGATGAAGGTTCTCGCACCCAACATCAAGGCTTCTGATAATGCGCAATGGCCGAAGATTTTCGCCGGTCGTTACGGTGCAGAAATTTCAGCCTTATTGAAATCGCCAGAGGACCTAGTCCATACCAGTTTCTGGGGAGGTGATCTTGAGGCGTTTATCTTCCAGGGTTTAGCTAGGGGCTTGTTCAAGAAGAAAAAGTTTCTAATGTCTGTGGCCGGCACTGCGGCTTATCGATTGGGTAAGAAGTTGCCGTCAGGGATTGTCTTGGGATCGAGAGGCCCTTACGGTATATACGCTAACCAGTTAACCGATACGCCGATGGTTAAATGGTTCAATAGCACCTATGTCGATCGCTATGGAACCCAACCTACTCAGCCAAGTTATCAGTATGCTCAGGCTATTCTTGGGGCAAAATTTGCATACGAGAAAGCGGCAGCAGCAAATGGTGGGAAATGGCCATCGACTGATCAGGTGATTGCCGCGTTAGAGGGAGCAACGTTTCAGGGTGTTGCTACGGAAGTGCGCATGGCGCGGAGTAATGGGCATCAGGGTGTAACGGATCACGCATGGGGCGTCGCAAGCTTTGATAAAGAGCTTGGCTTACCTGTTGTCAGTGATGTCATGCACTTTAAAGGCGATTGCATTATGCCGCCAGATGGCACCGATAGTGTCAGTTGGCTAAAAGGTGGCATGAAAGGTGCCAAGTGCGATTAGTGTAGATCATTTGTAATCCGGGGTGATGTTTCGTCATCCCGGATTACATCTATACACGCAGCGCTTTTGGTTGCTGAATTCTCCGAGTTAGGTCTTACTTAAATCATGCTTCAACTGCTTTTTACGATTCTTGTCGATGGTTTAATTTACGGTTCATACCTGTTTATCGTCGCCGTTGGGATGACTGTTATTTTTGGGGTCCAACGGGTGCTGAATGTTACGCACGGATCGTTCTATGCGTTTGGGGCGTATTTAGCCGCCTATCTTGGGGGGATCTGGTACGAAAATGAACTTCCCGATTTTGGCGGTTTCGTCATTATCTTTTTGGTGGCGATTGTAGTGGGTGTATTTTTTGGCATCCTGATTGAGCGTGGATTGTTGAAACACTTATATGGCAAAGATGAACATATTGTGGTGTTGGCGACATTCGCAGCGTTTTTGGCGCTAGAAGGTGTCGGATTATTTATTTGGGGTACAGATCCGTATTTCTTTTACCAACCACAGGCGATGCTGGGCTTTGTCGAGGTCGTAGGAATGACCTATGACTACTACAATCTTTCATTAATTGTTTTGGCTTTATTGATTTCCGTTGCTATCTGGTATTT
The DNA here is from genome assembly GCA_022451485.1 of Gammaproteobacteria bacterium. Taxonomy (GTDB): domain Bacteria; phylum Pseudomonadota; class Gammaproteobacteria; order Arenicellales; family UBA868; genus UBA11791. The sequence continues at coordinate 132,681 of JAKUQS010000006.1, read as the reverse complement.
TCTCAGTAGAACGATATGGGGACGGATGTTGCAGGCCGTCATCTTTGATCGTGAGGTCAGTCAGGCGATGGGCATCAACGTCACCGCTGTGTTCCTGGGAACGTTTATTTTGGGAACAACGCTAGGGGCGTTGAGTGGTGCAGCGATAGCGCCGACTATTTCAGTTTTGCCGGGAATTGGTGTCGAAGTCATCGTGCTCGCTTTTGCGGTCGTAGTGATTGGTGGTATGGGAAGTATTCCAGGGGCCTTAATTGGTTCCGTGTTGGTGGGTGTTGTCCGTGCCGCAGCTGTGCATGAGTTTCCGCATGCGGAGATGTTTGTTATCTATGCAATCATGGCAATTGTCTTGGTTTTTCGCCCAGAAGGGTTGTTCGCGCCGCCAGCGGTCAGGAAAATCTAATGTGGGCTGATCGAACGATAGTTGGCGTGACGATCGGGGTTGTATTGATTGCTGTTGCAAACTTCCTGGTGCCCGATTGGATTCGTCAGATAGGCTTACTTAGCATGGCGATTGGGTCAGTCGCGCTAGGGCTTTTAGTTCTCTGGCGCTCCGGCTTGATTTCGTTCGGGCATGCTCTATTTTACGGTTTCAGTGCCTACGGAGTAGCACTGTTGAACTATCTTGGCATTCGAGATGCCTTTGTGTTGGTAATTGTGTCTGCCGCAGCTTCCGGATTGCTGGCCTGGGGGCTTGGATTCCTTGTAAGACGCTATCGCGCAATTTTCTTTGCGCTTTTAACGATGGCATTTTCGATGATTCTCTACGGTGTCCTGGCCAAAACAGAGCGGTTCGGCAGTACGGACGGACTTAACGTACATCCACCGACATTTTTAGGCTATGCGCCGGTCGACCAGGCAGCGCAAATCACACTGTTCCTGTTTTGTTTGCTGGTGATTTATGTCTTGATCCTGGGCGTACAACTCTATCTGGGTTCGGTTCTGGGGCAAATGACCATGGCCGTTCGGGAAAATGAAATTCGTGTCGAGTATCTAGGTTATTCGGTCGAGCGCGTTATCCATGTTAAATATGTTATCTCCGGCCTGCTTGCCGGTTTCGGTGGCGCCATCATGGCACTGGCAGTAGGGCAGGTAGATCCAGAATCTATGGTGTACTGGAGTGCCTCAGGCGAGTTTGTTTTTGTTGCAATTCTTGCGGGTACCGGGAACGTTGCCGCACCTTTTCTGGGTGCGGTGGTATTCGAGGTGATTCGGCATTTTGCATGGGAGCATGGAGCCAATCTGTGGCAGTTGATCATGGGCAGCTTCTTGTTGGCGATCATCATGTTTATGCCAGATGGGATATGGTCACTGCTACAACGTGTCTCGAAGCGCAAAGGAAAGGCAACATGACTATTCTTCAAGTCAAGGGGCTAGAGAAAAGTTTTGGGGGTGTAATTGCCGCGCAAAATGTTGGGGTGACCGTATCAGCTGGTGAGGCAATAGGAATTATCGGGGCGAACGGGGCCGGTAAAACAACATTCGTCAATATGGTGACTGGGCATCTGCCCCCCACTGCCGGCACTATCGAGTTCCTAGGCGCTAATATTGTGGGGCTGCCGCCCAGAAAAATTACCGAACTCGGTCTTTGTCGTTCGTTTCAGGTCCCACAGGTATTCTTGTCAGAATCGGTCTTCGACAACGTTCTGATGGCGTACGGAATTTCCGAAGAGTCCGGATTAAGTATGCTACGTCCTCTGCGAAATGCAGGACGAGAAGCCCGAGTTAGGGAACATCTGGTACGTTATCAAATTGATCAGCATACCAATACGCCAGCGAGCGCGTTGTCGCAGGGCATTCGTAAACTGTTGGATATTGCGATGGCGACAGTTAGGAGCCCCCAGCTGTTAATGCTCGATGAGCCTACCAGCGGTATTAGTGCGGAAGAGAAATTTGACCTGATGGAAATTATTATGGCGGCTCTACGAGAGGAGCAGACCACGGTGATGTTCATTGAACACGATATGGAAATTGTGCAACGACATGTTGAGCGAGTCCTTGCGTTCTCTCAGGGTGAGATCATCTGTGATGCGCCGACCGCCGAAGCCATGGTCGATGCCAAGGTCGTTGAATTTGTTTTAGGCCAGGAATATCACGTTGGACATCGAGACGATGCTTGAAGTTAATAATATAGACGCTGATATTGGCCCGACCCAGATTCTGAGGTCAGTTAACTTGAATGTAACCGCTGGCAGTATGTGTGGATTGATCGGCCGTAACGGAGCGGGCAAGACAACGGTAATGCGCACAATCATGGGACTTCTTACGGCACGGAACGGAACGATACTGCTGGATGGAGAGGACTTGGTTCGAATTGATGGATACAAACGGGCGCACCTTGGAATCGGTTATATGCCGGAGGATCGTCGTCTCGTACCACAGTTGACCACGGAAGAGAATATCCTGTTACCTGTGTGGGCAACCAAAGCGGACAACTCGGATAGTCGGCTACGGTGGATATTTCAACTAATGCCGGAAGTCGAGGAGTTTCGGCATCGGCGTGGTTCTGAATTGTCGGGTGGTCAACAAAAATTTGTGGCGTTTGCGCGGGCGTTAATGGCGGGCGTTAGATTGTTGCTTTTGGACGAACCCAGTGAAGGTATCGCGCCAGTCTTTGCGAAACGCATGATTGAAATACTCCAGAATCTAAAAGCCGAGGGCCAGGCAGTTTTGGTATCAGAATCAAATGATGTCCATATCGCTCATCTCCTTGACAGAACTTTTGTCATCGAACGGGGTAATATTATTGAGAACCGTTGAATTAGTGTTTCAGAAAACAAGGTAGGAGTCCGGGACCATGTCAGTCAAGCCAAAGTTCACTCCAGAGGGCGTAATTCCAGCAGTTCTCCTGCCGTTTTTTGATGACCTGAGCATTGATGAGAAATCATATCGAAGCCATCTGCGCCACGTTGCTGAAACTCCCGGCATTACTGGAATTACAACTAACGCACACGCGTCGGAGGTTGCATCCTGCACGTTAGAAGAACAAGTGCAGATTTTGGATCTGACGATGCAGGAAATTGGACACGCGGTCCCTGTTATCAATGGAGTGTATGCAGACGGGAGTCTAGAGGCAGCCAGAATTGCCAGAATGGCAGAATCTGGTGGCGCTTCGGCGTTGTTGGTGTTTCCACCCAACCCATTTACCCTCGGTGCGCAGTCACGACCGGAAATGGCGGTCACGCATTTTAAGACCATTGCGGATGCAACAGATCTTCCTGTCATCGTTTTTCAGTATCCTCTTGCGACCGGTCAAGGTTATCCGCTTGATACGTTGGTGCAGATTTGTGAAACAGTACCAAACGTCTGTGCGATCAAGGATTGGTGTAATAACGTCCAACAACACGAACGACATATTCAGGTACTACAATCGTTAACACGGCCAGTTAATGTTTTGACAACACATAGTGCCTGGCTGTTAAGTTCGCTGGTTCTTGGTTGTAAGGGGCTGTTGTCAGGCTCCGGTAGTGTCATCGCCGACCTCCAATCTCTGCTGTTCTCTGCGGTTCGAGACGGAAATCTTGGGCTCGCAAAGCGCCTGAATGATCGAATCCGCACAACTGCTGAAGTGTTTTACGCAGACCCGTTTGTCGATATGCATAACCGTATGAAGGTGGCGCTGGTGTCGTTGGGGCGTATTCCCTGTTCCGCCGTTCGTCCACCGCTTGTCACACCGTCGTCAGACGAGGTTACAAAAATTAGTGAAGCAATGGCACAAGCAGGTATTGTTGCAGAGGGTGCCGTCCGCGAAGCGGCATAAAAATCGGACAATTGAGGACGCCAGGCGATGGATAATCGTCGAATTACTGCTGAAGCGCTTGAGCGTTTGTCTGAATGTGACGATTCGAGATTGCGGGAGGTTATGACTTCAGTGATAGAGCACGTACACGAGATTGTGCGTGAGGTTAAGCCGAGTATGGAGGAGTGGCGCAAGGCCATCGACTTCCTAACCGACGTTGGTCACTGGAGTGATGAGAAACGCCAGGAATTTATTATTTTGTCAGATACACTTGGCGTCACCATGTTGGTGGATGCCATTTGTCACCAGATGCCGGAAGGTGCTACCGAGACCACGGTTCTCGGACCATTCTTTGTTGACGGTGCAGAGTCGTTTTCCTATGGGGCTAACATTTCCAAAGGTAGAGGGGGTGAGTCGACCCTGGTGACGGGTTCGGTGACAGGATTGGATGGGAAACCGATCGGCAAGGCCCGACTGGATGTGTGGCAGGCGGGACCGGATGGGTTTTATGACGTACAAAAACCCGACGAGTTCGCCGAAGGCAATTTGCGAGGAGTTTTTGAGACGACCGAAACCGGTCACTTTGCGTTCTGTACCGTGAAGCCCGCTCCTTACCCGGTACCTACTGATGGGCCGGTAGGGCGAATGTTGCTGGCCACGGGACGGCACGCATGGCGGCCAGCGCACCTTCACTTTATTATCACCGCGGCAGGCTTTCAGTCCGTCACGACGCACCTTTTCGTTGCGGGGAGCGAATATCTGGAGGGTGATGTTGTGCAAGCTGTCAAAGAAAGTCTGATCGTCGATTTCACAGAATGTGATGATTCTGAGGAAGCCGCCCGGTTTAATTTACCGGTGCCTTATTTTAAGCTTGATCATCAATTTGTCCTTTCGCCAATCAGTTGAGTAATAATGCCTGATCAGTCGGTTTCGCTCGATGATGAAGATTTAGCTGCGCAATCTGCGGTTAAGCATCTCAGGAATCTCAAGATTGATAACGATACGGTAAGACGTTTATTGGGTGAGGCACGTACGCACAATGTGTGGCACCAACGTGACGTGTCCGACGATACGCTACGATCGATTGTTGACTTAATGCAGATGGGGCCGACCAGTGCGAATGGATCACCGGCGCGCATCATTTTTCTGAAAAGCGATCTGGCGAAGGAAAGACTTAGGCCCGCGTTAACGCCGGGCAACGTCGAAAAAACCATGAGCGCGCCTGTAACAGCAATACTGGGTTACGACATTGAATTTTGGCGCAACGCAGACAGTACGTTTCCGCATAAACCGGAGGTACAGACCAATTATCGGGACATGCCTGAGGCATCCGAGACCGTTGCCTTTCGTAATAGCTCGTTGCAGGGTGCCTATCTCATCGTAGCTGCCCGGGCCCACAATCTTGATTGCGGGCCCATGTCGGGATTTGATAACACGCTTGTTGATCGGGAGTTCTTCGAAGGGACCACAATTAGGTCAAATCTGTTATGTAATCTGGGCTACGGTGATGCTGATCGACTGTTAAAGCGCTCACCAAGGTTGGATTTCGACACGGTGTGCGAGATCCTTTGAATATGAAAGTCTCGGTGTCTCCTGGCCAACTTGGGGCCGAAATTAGTGGGCTAAGTACTTCACAGGCATTGACTGACGGGGAACTGGTGGCCCTCACTGATGCCCTTTTAAGTCACCGTGCCATTGTTATACGGGATCTTGACGAAGACGTCGGTTGGCTCCGTCGTCTGGGTCGATATTTTGGTCCGTTAGTGCCACATATCCTGGATCAATATCACCATCCAGAAACCGATGAGGTTTCAATCATTGCCCGTAACATGAATAGCCCTGCGTCGCGTACGACGCCAACCCCCGCGGGATCATTTTGGCATACGGACCTGAGCTACAAAGATCAACCGTCCGATGCTATCTTTCTTTATGCGACCCATGTTCCATTACAAGGTGGTGACACGCTAGTAGCAAACCTGGCTGCTGCGTACGCTGATTTGCCGCAGTCGACTAAAGCGAAAATCAAAAACCTAACCGCGACCCATCGATTTGGTTGGAATACCGGGGGGGGTACACCCAAGTTAACGAGTGCCCAGGAGCGCGCCCACCCAGAGGTTGTTCATCCGGTAGTTCGCCAGCACCCAAAAACTGGTGAGAAAATTCTTTTCGTCAATCCCGGTTACACAATGTGTATTAATGAGTTACCCGAGGTCGAGGGTAACGCGCTTCTCGGCGATTTGTTTACGCACAGCTTGCACGAGAAATACCAGCATCGACATCGGTGGGAGAAGGGCATGCTACTTGGCCTGGATAATCGGGCGACAATGCATAAGGCGGTCGATGACTATGATGAACCGCGTCGAATGCTTCGAATGATTGTGGGTTATACGGGTTCAGGGTAAATTTCGGCCGAGTCATAACACGCCCTAGGGTTCGACGGCCTTCCTCTATTTGGTAACATTGACAAAGCATGAGTCCTCCGTATTTCAATCATATTCATTTGGATGTCGTTGGCGGCATAGCGGGTGATATGTTCATCGCTGCGATTCTTGATCTTGTGCCTTCACTTCAGGATGAAGTCGACAATATGTTGTTGATTAGTGGCTTGACCGAGATGGTCGATATCCAACGACATGATCATAGCGATGGCATGCTTACAGGTTCCCGTGTAGGAGTGGCACCGGTCAGTGCTCCTGCACATCATCACCGAGCCTGGCGGGAAATCAGGGAGATGATTACTTCGATGGATCTTTCTGAGGGCGCACGATCATGTGCTATCGATGTGTTCTCACGGTTGGCCGATGCGGAAGGACGTGTCCACGGAAAACCAACCGATGAAGTGAGCTTTCACGAAGTGGGCGCATGGGATTCTATTGCGGATGTTGTCGTAGCGGGTTGGTTGGTTGACCGATTGTCGCCTGTAACGTGGTCTTGTTCCGCGTTACCCAAAGGGTCGGGAGAGGTGATGACTGCACATGGTCCGTTACCTGTGCCGACGCCTGCGACCACATTGTTGCTCGCCGGGATGCCGTTGGTTGATGACGGTGTCAGCGGCGAGCGAATCACTCCCACCGGAGCCGCGATCCTTGCCCATCTCAGCCCGACATTTGTAGGAGACGGTCGCGTGCGCATACTGAGCGGTACGGGAACTGGTTTTGGAACGCGAGAATTAGAGGGTCGCTCAAATATCCTCCGGGTTCTGGGTTATGGTGATCAAGAAGAATCTGACTGGCAAGAGGAAATGGTGGGCGTGTGTGAGTGCGAGATAGATGATCAAACCAGCGAAGACCTGGCGGTTGCGCTGGGGCACCTCCGTCAGTTGGAGGGGGTTTATGACGTTTTGCAGTCAACTGTTTACGGCAAGAAGATGCGCATGATGACCCATATTCGAGTATTGTTTGATCCCTCGGTAGAGAAAACGGTCGTTGGGACGTGTTTCTCCGAGACAACAACGTTGGGACTTCGAGTGTCGAATGTTCGCCGGCAGGTTTTGATTCGAAATCCACATTCCGTAACGAGAGACGGTCAAACTTTTCGTATAAAGGAGACCAGGCGACCTGGCGGGACGACGAGTCGAAAACTGGAGATAGATGAGATTAAGGATATTGAAGGAGGCCATTCGGCTCGTGAAAAACTGAGGCGCGAGCTAGAAAATGAAGACATCTGATCTCAATAATCGACTGAGGCAACATCTCTCCGAATTCGACGCTGTAGCCATCGCTGTAAGCGGCGGTGTGGACAGTATGACGCTCGCTTGTGTTGCGCATGAAGTAACCAGTATTGTTGTCTACCACGCCGTCTCTCCAGCAGTTCCGTTTGAAGCCACGGACCGTGTCCAACGCTATGGCGAGGCTCGTGGCTGGAAGTTAGAGATCATCGACGCAGGTGAATTTAAAGACCAAGCCTACGTCGCGAATCCCGCTAACCGGTGTTACTTTTGTAAACATAACTTGTACGAGACGATTGTATCGACGGCAGGGATACAGGTGCTGTCGGGGACGAATACAGACGATCTTGGTGATTTTCGCCCGGGACTCAAAGCTGCTGCCAAATACGGTGTACGTCACCCTTTTGTTGAATGCGAGATTGATAAAGACGCCATACGTACTATTGCAAAAAGTCTCGGCTTGAATGATCTGTCTGTCTTACCATCTGCGCCTTGTCTCTCCAGTCGAGTCGAGACAGGTCTGCCCATTCACGCTCCAACCCTTGCGACAATTCACCGCGTTGAACAGTTAATGCAAAAGAGCTTAAAGCCGTCCACGGTTCGGTGTCGAGTTCGGGCAGAGGATATTGTGATTGAGCTGGATGACGAGACGTTAGCAACCATTGATGATCGACAACAACGTGAGCTCGAGTCGACGGTGGCTGATTGTTTCTATGAGATTGACATCAATCGACCCGTTCGGTTGGGAATATATCGGCAAGGTAGTGCGTTTATCAGGGCGTCGTCATGAGCAATGAAGTTTTATTGGACGATGACCGTGTCAATCGAGTGGGCATCGATGAAGGTATCTTGTGTGCAGGAAAAAACATTGCGCAGATTGAACTAATCCTAAACTCTGCTCGAGAGAGTGATCGTACATTATTACTGACGAGGCTTGCGCCTAATGTTTTTGGTGAACTTTCAGCGCAGTGGCAACAGTTACTAGATTATGATTCCGTGTCACGCACGGGAATTTTCGGCGAGATTGCGACCGTTTCTGATGCCCCAAAGATAGCGATTGTTAGTGCGGGTACGTCCGATGTGCCCGTTGCGCGGGAGGCTATGCGCACGTTGTTTTACCACCAAGTTAACTCCACTGAGATCCATGATGTTGGCGTCGCGGGACTTTGGCGACTCCAACAACGTGTGCCGGAACTTTCACGTTATCCGGTGATTATCGTGGTCGCGGGAATGGATGCGGCGTTGCCAACGGTGCTGGGGGGGTTGGTTTCTGGGCTGTTAATTGGAGTGCCCTCGTCGACAGGATACGGGGTAAGTCGTAATGGGGAGTCGGCCCTGACTTCAATGCTCGTTAGCTGTGCGCCGGGAGTTGCCGTCACCAACATAGATAATGGGTTTGGAGCTGCCTGTATTGCGCTCCGTGCGTTACGCGCTGCGGTATTGATGGAAGCGGTTAACGATTAAAGGTATCGAATGGATATACACCTGCAATATGGGCGAAACGGTATTGGGATTAATCTTCCAGAACCGATCGTACCCACGATTATTCGAAAACCAGTGATGCCGGTGTTAGACGATATCGAACAGGCTGTTTCGAATGCGTTGGCAGAGCCAATTGCATGCAGGTCGCTTGTGAACATCGCGAGGAATGCTAAATCGGTGGCAATCGCGGTTTGTGACATCACTCGACCAGTCCCCAATGGAGCATTTCTTAGACCCTTAGTCGAAACCTTGATGCAGGCAGGAGTCGAGTTAAATCAAATCAAAATATTGATAGCGACGGGGTTGCACCGGCCGAATATTGGCAGTGAACTTAGCGAGGTTATTGGTGATTCCTGGATCGAGGAAAACGTAGAAATCATTAATCATGATGCGAGGGACGATCAGCAACATGTATTGGTGGGGTATACCAAAAAGCGCAATACACCCGTAAGGCTCGATAAAGTATTTGTCGAAGCTGATCTTCGTATTGTTTCAGGATTGGTTGAACCCCATTTCATGGCTGGATATTCGGGGGGCCGAAAAGTAATTGCCCCGGGCTTGGCCCACGCCGAGACGATTACTACGTTTCATAATGCACGGTTTATGGGTGACCCGCTTGTTGAAAATTGCCGGTTGGAGGGTAATCCACTTCATGAAGAACAGCTTGAAATCATCGAAATGCTGGGTGGGGCGCTCGCAGTTAATACAGTGATTGATGAGTCGAGACGCCTGTCGTACATCAATTTTGGTGAGATAGAGGAAAGCCACGCAGATGCAGTCAATTTTGTTCGAAAGTATTGCGAGATTGAAATGGATCAACAGTATTCGACTGTGGTCACGACCTCGGCCGGATATCCGCTGGACAAGACGTATTACCAAACGGTGAAGGGAATGGTGGGTGCTTTGGGAGCACTGCGTAAGGGGGGGCGGTTAATTATCGTTTCTGAGATATCCGAAGGGTTGGGATCTCCCGAGTATATTGAATCCCAAGGACGTCTGTTACAAATGGGTGCTGACGCTTTCATGGAAATGATTGGAAAACAAACGCGTGCCCGAGTAGATGAGTGGCAGACCCAAATGCAGCTCAAGGCGATGGCGCAAGGTTCCATCAGCCTTTACTCAACGGGTCTTCGAGCAGAAGACACCGACCTCACGGGTGTCGAGCGAATTGGGTCTATCACAGACGCGGTCATGACTAGTGTTTCTGAACTTCGAGATCCGGCGGTGGCCGTCATTCCCGAGGGACCGTACGTTGTCCCGATTTATCGCAATCGAGACACGTTAGAAGCGGCCGCCTGACTTACAGTGAGTCAGTTCAGAAATTTTAAATAAAGACAACTGATGCTTACATCACAAGAGATTCAAGACTACCGCGACGCCGGCTACGGTGGACCGTTTCCAGCCATTAGCGGAGCCGAGGTCTTACGGTTTCGGGGAGAGCTTGAGGGTTTCGAAGTATCACAGGGCGCATTACTGTCGGTAATGCCCGGGCAAGTTCGTGCGAAAACCCATCTATTGTTGCCTTTCATGCAGGAGCTGATTCGGTTAGAACCGGTATTAGACGCAGTCGAAAGTCTGCTTGGGCCCAACTTACTGGTGTATCACTTAACCTGTTGGCTGAAAGAGCCCGGGGATGGGTCCTTTACCTCCTGGCATCAAGATGCGGCGTATTTTTTTTTAGACCCGCCGGAACATGTGACGGCATGGATAGCTCTATCGGATGCGACAGAGGAGAGTGGCTGCATGCGGGTGATTCCCGGCAGTCATCGTAGGGGAGCGGTTCACCATGCGAAAGGTGAGACGAAAAATAACCTCTTATCAAATGGTCAGTTCATTGATGTTGGGGCTGATAAAAGAGCGGAGTTCCTCGAAGTTCCCGCCGGACATTTCAGTTTGCACGATACCTATTTGGTTCATGCATCGGCACCTAACAAGAGTGAGGAACGGCGTATAGGTATTGGTGTTAGCTATATCCCCACCCACGTTAAATGCACCCACGGGGAACGGGTGAGCGCGCCTTTGGTGCGTGGAGAGGATAAATATCGCCATTTTCGGCAGGAGCGACCGCCGGTAAAAGCATTTGATGCAGAAGCGGTTGCGACACATGCCGATGCCACTCGACATTTTTTCTCGCAGCACGGCTCCAAACGGACGAGTGTGGCTCAACCCAGACCTGGTGAATAACACAGTGCCTACTAATTTAGAGTTACGTGCCGCCATCGAGCGAATGCCAGTGTCACGTATTCGAGAGGTAGCGAATAAGAGTATGGGATTAGCCGATGTAATTCCGTTGTGGTTTGGAGAGCCCGATGTTGAGACGCCACAATTTATTCGCGACGCTGCGGTACAGGCGTTGGCCGATGGTGAGACGTTCTATACCCCGAATCGGGGCGTGCCTGAGCTGCGAGAGGCCTTAGCTAAATATAATTCTGAGCTTTATGGTGTTGAAATTGAGGTGGATCGTATAACGGTGACCGCCTCCGGTATGAGCGCGATGATGTTGGCCCACCAGCTTCTGGTAGAGCCCGGGGGTAATATTGTTTGCCCCACCCCTCAATGGCCAAACGTCAAGGGGACCGTAGATATTCTCGGTGGCGACTTTCGTTCAGTACCGCTTCACTTTAGCGACGATGACTGGGAACTCGATCTGAATGCTTTGTTTGATACGGTCGATGACGATACCACAATGATATTTGTCAATTCCCCAGGTAACCCAACTGGGTGGGTCATGCCGAGCGAGCAACAGGAGGAGTTGCTCGAGTACTGCCGCCAGAAGGGGTTATGGTTGGTTGCGGATGAAGTTTATGCGCGCATTGTGTATGGCATGCCATATGCACCTTCTTTTCTCGAGCATGCAAAACCGAATGATCGTCTGATTGTCATTAATAGTTTCTCAAAACCCTGGGCGATGACAGGGTGGCGTCTCGGTTGGCTGACGACGCCGAGTCACTTGGGAGAACGCTTAGAAATCCTGAATGAATTCAATGTAGCGGGTGCGTCAACGTTTGTGCAGCGTGCGGGGATCACGGCCTTGCGGGATGGCGAGGATTTCATTTCGGAACAGGTGGCGCGTTACGAAGCGGCTCGTGATTATGTTTACGAACGGCTTGTACATCATTCGAAGATGCGTGTTGCATGCCCTAAGGGGGCGTTTTATGCATTTTTCGCGATAGAGGGAATCGAAGATGACCTTGCTTTTTGCCAAAATCTAGTAAGGACATCCAAGGTGGGGCTGGTGCCTGGAAGTGCATTTGGGGCGGAACAAGAAGGTTGGCTGCGCCTGTGCTTCGCAAGCAAAATCGACACCTTGGATCACGCGCTTACCCGCTTGGAATCAGCCATTTCTGATTAAAGGGCTGGTGCATATCCCTCAGGGCTCCTTTAACCATTTTCCACCGACCATCAAACGGTGCGGGCGAATTTGTGTTTGGCCAGTGCGTGTTTCTCCCTCAACATCAAGAAACTCGAATTCCCCTTCTTCGAGTTTTAATACACTAATATCAGCCGGCGTCCCCACTCCCAGATGGCCCAATTCTGGATGCCCAACGGCCTTCGCAGGTTCACTCGTGCTCGCTGTAATTACCTGATTTAAGGACATACCAAGGGCTAGAAACTTGGACATGGTCACCAACTGGTCATGGGCAGGCCCTACTATGCTTAGAACGTGAACGTCGCTGGAAATACAGTCTGGAGAAAAGCCGGATTGGAGCATGACCTCGGCTGTTGCGTAGCCGAAGGAACCTTTTCCGTGTCCTATATCGAAAATTACGCCGCGTTCGCGGGCGGCAATGATCTCTTCTCGTACGGTAGCGGTGCGTAAGTGCGCGGGTGAATTTGGAAAAGGTCGAAAGCAGTGGGTAAGAATATCGCCTCGTCTGAGGCGGCTGACGACATCTAGGCGACTCGGTGGTGGCAGATCTAGATGGCACATTACCGGAATCCCTAACTCATCTGCGACCTCTAAAGCGATATCAAGGGGCGCGATACCTTGCTCTCCACTGGCGCCGCGTCCAACCCGTACTTTGATTCCCACGATGAGGTCGGCATGTTCGCGGGCTATTGCCAGGCATTCCCTGGGTTCGAGTAAGTCTAGATTAGAACACTCACCGACCATGACAGAGTCGCTGAAGGCGTAAATACCTGGAAAAGAGATGTTGAGAAATGCCAGGATGCGTGGCTGCGCCTGCTCAATCACATGTTTTCGAAAGCCAAGAAAGTTCGCGGCACCCGCGGTCCCTGCATCGATTAAGGTGGTGGTACCGGCCTGATGAGCGTAAAGCGTAGGCTCAACTCCGATTGAGGTTCCCGCCCAGTAAACATGGGTATGCAAGTCAATCAGCCCCGGTGTAAGGACACAATCACTAAGATCCTGCGTGTTTGTGGCATCGCTCGCATCGATAGAGGCACCGACGGCAGCGATAGCGCCGTCCTTGATTGCGATATCCATAATCCCGTCATGTTGATTGGCGGGGTCGATGACTCGACCGGATTGAAGAAGAAGATCGTACATAACGGTAGGCCTCGTTTAGTGATGTCGGGTACAGTAAGCGATTGGATTCGTTGAGGATAACAGCTTAACTCAGGGTGGTTCTACACCAGAATGAAAAGGAAACAGGTAAACAAATGAAACTAGAGGCTTATCAAATACTTCATTGTGATGCAGGTTGGAGAAAATTTTCTTTTCTAAAGTTAGTAGCCGAGGACGGAACGACTGGAATATCGGAATATAACGAGTCTTACGGGAGTCCAGGCCTCAGTGGAGTTATAGAAGGAGTGCTGGAATGGGCGCTTGGAAAAAATCCGCTCGCGCATGAGCGTTTGATGTCAGAACTATATGCCAGAACACGCCAGGCCCATGGCGGTATCGCGCAGCAGGCGCTCGCCGCGATCGAGAATGCGTTGGTTGATATGAAGGCGCGATCCTTCGATGTTCCGGTGTATGAACTTCTAGGAGGCGCTGTTCGAGACCGGTTAAATTTATATTGGTCGCATTGCGGTAGTTATCGATTGCCGAATACAGCGAAATTTATGTCAGTCGAGCCGATAACAAATCTCGATGATCTGGTTGATTTGGGTCGTGAAGTTGTGTCTTGTGGTTTCTCGGCCCTTAAAACAAATATTTTTGTATTTGATGATGCGCCCCACATGCATCAACCTGGCTTCGCAAGAACGGAAGGGTGGCCGGAACTGAACTCGACACGGCAGGTTCGTCAGGCCCTGCGGGAACAATTATTAGCATTACGCGAGGGGGCGGGGCAGGACGCTATGATCTTGCTCGATCTCAATTTTAACTATAAGACGGAGGGTTACCTATCCGTCACTCGCGCGCTAGATGATCTTGGGCTGGGTTGGTTCGAAATCGACATATACGATCCAGCGGCGCTCGCATTGATAAGAGGTAGTGTAAAGACTCCGATCGCGTCATGTGAATCGCTGTTCGGACTTCGTGGCTATAGACCTTTTTTTGAAGCGCAAGCCATGGACGTTGCAATTGTTGATGTGCCATGGAATGGAATCTGGCAGTCTCTAAAGATTGCGTCCTTGGCGGAGAGTTTTGAGGTTAATGTTGCGCCTCATAATTTTTATGGGCATTTGTCAACGTTAATGAGCGCCCATTTTTGCGCGGCCATACCCAACTTCCGTATCATGGAGATCGATATTGACGACGTGCCGTGGAAGGACGACCTTGTCACTGTTCCACCGCAAATTAAAAATGGTTGCCTAGTCGTCCCAGATGGACCGGGTTGGGGAGCGGAATTGAATGAAGAGGCTATCGCGGCGCACCCTCCGACAGATCAGAGCGACCCACGTTATGGGCGTGGCATGGGTTGATGATTTAGGCGAACCCGAGTTTAGTGGTAGCCGTTTGGTGGAGTGAACCCGCCCAGAATTTGTTCTGCGAGGCCAGCGAATTCCAATGCGGTATGGTCTTCAAGATAATCTGTAATGATTTGCAAGCCACACGGAAGACCGTCGGAAGCTACGCCTGTTGGGATAACAGTGGAGGGGAGATAGGCTAGCGTAGTAATGCCTGCCCAAAATAGTTGGTCAACGACGCTTTCTGGTTTTCCGTTGATTATGATAGTCCGATCCGGACGTTCTCCCTCTTGGTCATGCGGAAAGGCCGTTGATGCGGCCACTGGACACAATAGAATATCGTAGTCACTAAAAAAACGTTTCCATTCAATGCGGTGCTTTTCCCGTTGATTATGAAGATGCCACCATTTTCGATAGTAAAGACTGACGCCACGCTCTATTTGAGCGCGGTAACTAGTGTCTGTCGCAGGACGCACACGCGCTCCCTCGAGATGATCGTGAAATTCAGTCTCGGACAATACAGTACCGGTTGCCGCTCGTAGTAATAAAAGATAGAGGTCGTGGTATTCCTTGAAATCAAAATGGGGTCGTGCGACTTCGGAGATATTGGCACCTGCTGACCTTAATCGGTCTAATGTCGAGTGCAGTTGTTGTGTCAGCGTATCGTCCTGGGCGCAGACCGGGCTTTCGAGCATTGCCGCAATGCGAAACGTTTTGAGGTTATTTTTGCGGGCGGGCGGCAGTTTGAGATGCCATGCTTTGGCGTCATGGCCGCCTGCTCCAGCCAGGATGTCGAGGGCTACTTTCAGGTCAGCTGTGCTTCGGGCCAGCGGTCCACCCACGAGCAGATCAAGAAATGCTTCGTTGCCCGGTGGTTGATGTCCGTGCAGGGGAACGATTCCATATGATGGGTTGTGTCCGAACAGTCCGCAATAGTGAGCTGGATTCCGTATAGAGGCGCCAATATCGCTGCCAATCTCGAGTGATGACATTGAGGTGGCGAGGGCCGCGGCGGCACCCCCGGAGGACCCCCCGGGAGTGCGCTCGAGGTTCCAAGGATTGTTGGTAGTGCCATAAATGGCGTTGAAGGATTGCCAGTCAGCAATCCGGTACGGAACGTTTGTTTTGCCATAAATTACCAAACCCGCATTCTTCAGACGCTCTACTGCAATGGAATCCGATTTGGCAAGATTGTCCCGGAGCTCGGGGATGCCCCAGGTGCTAGGAGTATCAACCAGATCATAGCTGTCTTTTACCGTCATGGTGACACCATGTAGGGGCCCGCGAACGCGCCCCTGTGTGAGTTCGTCGTCCAATCGGGTAGCGACTTCTCTCGCTTTCTCTAGGCAGGTGAAGACGACTGCGTTGATGCGTTCATGGTGGTTTTCATATTGTCGAACATGCAATTCGAGCAATTCTCTTGCGCTGATATGCCCAGACCGAATCAGTTCGCCCTGTTCGAGCGCGGTATTGAGCAGTATGGATTGACGTGTCATCTTGATGCAGTAAAGAGGTGAGGCAATGTTTTAGTTCACCATTTTTCCTTATAAGGTCTTAGATCCACCTCAAATGTCCACGCCGATCGGGGTTGTTGTGTAATTTGCGCAACGGTATCAGCAATGTCATCGGGTTGGAGATAGAAGTCGTCCGGTGTATCCGGCCGTTTGGCGCGAGTCCGGGGCAAGTCGATGATGCCGTCAATAACAAGATGACTGACATGTATGCCTGCGGGTCCTAGTCGACGGGCTAATGACTGGGCCAGGCTCCGTTGTGCCGCCTTCGCTGAAGCAAAAGCGGTTGAGGTGGCGCCCCCCCGCTTCGAGGCCGTGGCACCTATTACCACAATATTCCCGTGGCCTTGGGCCTTCATATCCTGTAGTACAGCTTGGGAACAAACCAGTAGGCCGAGTGCATTTGTTCGCCAAGATGATTCAAAGCCTTCGACCGTTGTCTCTTCGGGCGAACGCCATTCACCCGCGCCAGCGTTGTAGATCAGGACTGAAGTGGGTCCAAGACGTTCTGTTAGGCTGGTGAGAGTTCCGTTAAGTTCTTCCGTATTACGGACATCGCAGGGAAAGGGATAACACTCTGACAAAGACGTCGACAAACTCTCGAGGTAAGTTGAATCGCGAGCCAGCACAGCAACCCGATAACCATCCCGTAAGAAACGTCTGGTAAAGGATGCGCCGTTGCCAGGTCCGACGCCAACAACAACGCACAGGGGTTTTGTCATAATATGAGCCCGAAAACATTTCCTATAATCGATTGTGCCGACTAAAGGCTGATTAATCTACACCGGGACACCTCGTCGGCTTCCTTCGAGAACACTGTCGACTATCGGATAGCAAAAAATGACCCACATCACTAATTCATTAAGGGAAAAGAGCCTATGAACGGGGCGGAATCATTGGTGCGTAGCTTGTTGGCCTGCGACGTTGACGTGTGTTTCACGAACCCCGGGACGTCGGAGATGCACTTTTGCGCTGCACTCGACCAAGTAGATGGCATGCGATGTGTCTTGGGTTTGTTTGAGGGCGTCGTCACTGGGGCCGCTGACGGATATGGGCGCATGCTTGATCGCCCAGCAGCAACGTTGCTCCATCTGGGTCCGGGTCTCGGAAATGGGTTGGCTAATCTTCACAATGCGCGTAAGGCGAATACTCCTATCGTTAATGTTGTCGGGGAACATGCTACATACCATGTGAAACATGATGCACCCCTAACGGCAGATATTGAAGGCATTGCCGGTCCAGTTTCCGACTGGGTCAGAACGTCCCGTTCTGCGGATGACATCGGCAACGATGCAGCGGCGGCAGTTCGCGCCGCGATGGAGCCACCGGGCGGTATTTCAACGCTAATCCTGCCGGCTGATACGGCTTGGAACGAAACGCTATCAGTCGCTAAGCCACTTGCAGTGGAGGCGCCCGCCTGTGTCAGTGACGAGGTCATCGAGGCGTGTGCGAGAGTCCTGGAGCTTAATGAGCCGACGATGCTTGTGGTTGGGGGCAAGGGGCTTCGAGCGGATGCACTGGCTTATATTGGTGCCATCGCAAGGCAGTGCGGGGTAGAGGTCCGTGCTGATTTTCCGTCGGCGCGACATGAGAGAGGTGCAGGACGAGTCACGGTTGAGCGAATCCCGTATGTGGTTGGGCAGGCCCTCGAAGTGACAAAACACCTGCAACACGTGATTATTATTGGTGGAAAGACACCGGTTGCATTCTTTGCGTATCCGAATCTACCAAGCCTGTTAATCCCTGACGATTGTAAGGTGCATAGACTTGTCAGCAGTCACGAAAATATTCATGACGCAGTATCGCGCTTGGCCGAACGAGTGGGTGCCACCCCGACTAAGGGCGACAAGCAGGAGTTGGATCGGCCAGATCTGAAAGGCGGAGAATTGAATATTGATGCTATCGGTGCGGCTATTGGTCATCTTCTCCCGGAGAATGCGATCATTTCGGATGAGTCCGTCACCTCCGGGCGGGCGTTACATCCCTATACCAGAGGTTGTCCTCCGCACGACTGGTTATTCGGTACCGGTGGCGCAATCGGCAGGGCGTTACCTGAAGCGACTGGTGCTGCGATCGCTTGTCCCGATCGGCGGGTTTTGTGTTTATCGGGAGATGGTAGCGCTATGTATACGTTGCAGGCATTGTGGACTCAGGCGAGAGAAAACCTCGATGTCACGACAGTCATCTACGACAACCGTTCATACGCCATTCTCCATGGCGAACTCCGAAATGTCGGTGCCCAGCCAGGCCAGAAAGCGAAAGATATGTTTGACCTCGATCGACCGACGCTCGATTGGCTCGGCTTAGCGCGTGGTTTGGGTGTCGAAGCTGTTCGAGCGACCACGGCTGACGAGTTTAATCAGGCATTAGGACAGTCATTTGCCCGCCCGGGCCCTACTCTGATTGATGCGGTGATTTGACCACATTAGGTCTGTGTCTTGGGTTAAAGACTCACCGCATAGAAAATATTGGTTTGACTCTTGATATCGAGGATTTCAAAATGACCGAACCCTGCTTCGCGTGTGAGTGCTTCCATTGATGCAGGGCCCATGCAGGTTCCAAGGCCTGGGCCGCCACTCGCCAGAGATTGCGTCATACAATGAAAGACACTCATACCATAATACATAGCCCCAACTGAATGGATGTTATCTTCAAGCTTGTCTGCAGCTTTTGGCTCAATAATAAATAGAATGCCACCTTTGGTGAGCAACGGACGTAGTGTTGTGAGTATGCCGAGCGGATCGCTAAGATCGTGTATGCAGTCACAAATTGTGATTAAGTCGTAGCACTCATCGGTTGGCAGCACCTCGGTTGTTCCACACTCGAAGCGGACCTGTTTCGTTAAGTTCTCTTGTAGTGCTGTCTCTTTGGCGGCTGCAATTGATGCTGAATCAGTGTCAATTCCAATGAATGAACTCTTTGGAAAATCCTTTGCGAGTGCAATGGATACACGGCCTGATCCACAGCCGAAGTCGAGGACATGGCCGCCAGCGATTAAGCGCTCGTGAATAGCCGGGCAGGTCGTGAGCCAGTAGTTTGCGAAACGTTTCTCATAGAGGCCACGATTCATCAGATCAATTGCCAAGACGCCTTCAGAGCCATAGTCAGAAAAAGGGACCCCCCCGCCATGGATGAACGCGTCGGCAACTCGTGGCGCCATTCCTAACATCATGGGGACGCTGTAAAAAAGACCGCCAACGTAGTGATCGGTGCCCTCGGACGCGACTAGATAAGCATGTTCATCGGGCAGTTCATAAGTTTGAGTCTCAGGATCATAGTCGAGATATTTTGCGCAGACCATGCCCTTAAGCCATTCGGTAACATAGCGCTTCTGAAGCCCCGTTTTCGTCGCAAGCACCTCGGGGGTGACGGGCCCGCCGCCTGCCATCGCACGAAAAAGACCTACCTTGGTACCGACGTACGCAAGTCCTGCCCCCATAGCAGAACCCATGTCACCTACGACGTGGTCTGCAAACGCCTTGATTTTATTTTTGTCCATAGCTCGTTTTTCTCTATCCACGAAACTCCAAACACTACACTTTATCGTAATTTGTCGCCCGTTTACGATTGCGTGAGACAATGTACTCGGAGGAAGCTTTTATGCCCAAACTTTCCGCTAACATTTCCACGCTGTATCCTGAAACTGCGTTTCTTGGCCGTTTCTCCGCTGCCGCACAGGATGGCTTCAATGCGGTTGAGTTTCAGTTTGCCTTTGACCATGCGCCTGAAGAATTGTTGTCGGCAGTGCAATCAGCGTGCGTTGAAGTGGTTGTCCTGAATTGTCCTGCGGGTGATATGGAGGCGGGTGAACGTGGAATTGCCATCTTTGAGGAGAGAATAAACGAGTGTCGTGAGGCGATTGATCGAGCAGTGCTTTATGCCCGTACGTTAGCGTGTAAGAGAATTCATTTAATGGCAGGGATCCTTGCCGATGAGCAAAGGCAGGCACCGGGTACCGTATTCAGGGACAATTTGCGTTATGCGGCAGAGTGTTTTAATCGCCCTGGGGAAGTAGTTTTGGTGGAGGCGCTAAACAACGTTGATGTGCCGCATTATTTCGTTTCAAATCTCGCTCAGGCGGCATCTATTATTGAGTCGGTCGATTATTCCAATGTCCGATTACAATTCGATTTTTATCATTGTCAGATGACGCACGGACGCTTGACGGAGAACTTTGATCGATACTTTCCATTAGTGGGCCACGTTCAGGCAGCTGGTGTGCCTGGACGTCATGAGCTCAACGTCGGCGAAATTAATTATCAGTTTATATTTGATCACATTGATGCCGCTGGTTATGCGGGTTATGTTGGTTGTGAGTACCATCCGATGAGTACGACGAGAGAGGGCATTGGCTCGTTGAAACGATGGTTGGACACGCCGGCGGGTTGATCCACAGGTAATTGCGACATCCTAATTACGGAATGAATGGATAATGAAAGTAATACCATTGTCTCCATGCCTGGGAGCGGAAGTTTTCGAGGTAGACCTTAGCAGTACGCAGTCACCTCAGGTGTACACGGCAATTAACGATGCATTGCTTGAACATATCGTTGTGGTGGTTAGAGGCCAAACCATGAGTTCAAAAGAATATGTAGGGGCGATGCGTCAATTTGGTGCTCCAGGAAAGCAGAGCCATTCGGAGGAGTTCCATCCGGATCACCCAGAAATCTGGGTGATCGATAGCCGAAATTCAGAAATCAACACGGCCGGGGAGCGAATGGTGTTCGGGTCGGAATGTTGGCATACCGATCATACTCATCTTGAGAGACCGCCGAAAATAACGTCACTTTTTGCGGTTCAGCTTCCCGAAAACGGGGGTGATACAGAATTTGTCAACGCGTATCGTTTGTATGACCGTTTGGCGCCCAGCAGCCGGGAAACTATTGCTGACTTACAGGTCATTTACGGTGCAGATCGCCACCTCAAGTTTCGAGAAGCCGATCGAGACAGCTTCTCCATACCGTCAAGACACCCGCTTGTTCGAACCCATCCAGAGACTGGTCGTCGCGCTTTGTACATTCACCCGCTGAAGATGGTGTCGATTGAGGGGATGACGGTAGCGGAAAGCGATGACCTCATTAACGGCTTGTTGGCGGAATCGATCGATTCGACAGAGATTTATCGACATAAGTGGCAACCAGGCGACCTGGTGCTGATAGATAACCGGGCGTGTTTGCATAAGGCTGCGAGAGATTACGACCCGAGAAAGGGCCGCGTAATGCATCGAATGACTATTGAAGGTGAAAGGCCAATGTAATTTAGTTGGATTAGCCGTTCCGTAGTTCTTTAACCGACCAAAATAGAGAACAGGCGAGTCCGGCTGCGATTACTGCGACGGTAAAGCTTCCACCATATCCACCCGTCAGATCAACGAGAAGCCCGGATAGTGCTGCGCCAATCATCCCACCGAGGCCAATACCCATGGTGACGGCCCCATGCACAAGACCCAAGGTCGTTGCCGGATAAAGCCGTGACACTAACGTGGATACGATGGGTCCTCTTGAGCCCTGACTCAATCCACCCACTAAAATCGCAATAGAGAGCAATACCAGTTGTGGAGAGTAAATAAGGAGCGACAACGCAACAAGCCCCGCGATTGTCATCATATAAGTGACTGTCGCGGCACGCCGACTGCCAAAGCGACTGACTAGCCAACCAGTGGCTGTTATCCCAAATAGGGCCATCATGCCATTGACGCTATACGCAATGGTCGCGGTACCCTTTCCGAAACCCATTGCAACGAGGTAAGCCACCAACTGTGGAGCGATTGAAAATATAGCAATCGCAGTGAGAAATAACACCGCGAACAATGGCCAAAACGTTGGTTGGGCAGTAACGGTCAAGATCCCTAATCGTTTAAGGGGGGGTGATGTTTGTGTGGACCCAGTTCTCGCCAACAGTGGGCTACAGAAACGATTCCATGGAAGTAAGTAGACGATGGCGGCGAGACAAAGGGTGGAAATACTCAACCACAGGTAGGCTGTTCGCCACCCGAAATTCTCAATGAGTATATGTGCGATCGGTACCCATAAGATTACCCCAGCGCCCAGTCCGGAATAGGTGACTGAAATGGCTATGGGCCGCCAACGTTCCAAGTCACCGCGGTACCATCCAGTAAGAAGGACAGTCGCAGTCGTCATCCCAATGGATGTCATGGCAATACCAGCGAGTACACCCGTTGTTAGAAATAAATGCCACGGGGCGTTCGCGAATTGTGCGAGGAAGAAGGCAGTCGAATAGAGCAAGAGTCCTAGGGTATAAACCAGTCGAGGGCCAACTCGATCAACCAGGGCGCCGATCAGTATGCCGCTTACGCCGTGTGCGCCCATGTACAAACCGTAAACGGTGGATAATGTTGCTCGATTCCATTCAAATTCCGCCTCGATGGGGAGCAGGAATACGGCAAATGTTTCCCCCATCCTCGACATGAGGTTAAGGATGAATGTGAGGACGACGACGGCTAACGCAGCGCGGTGTGTCGCCTTAGCTGGACTTAACATTGGATAATCAGGGTCTTACCTGATGAAACTCCATAGGAGCGATTGGAGACCGCTAGCGAAGACAGGTTATTTGAAGTTAAGCGGCTTTAGTTACGGCTTGTGACCGCTTCTGCCATTTCCTGCAACGAAAAAAATATAAAGTCTGTCTTGGGTGGAGTCTCAACTTTGGCGGTTGCGCCCCAGTCACCAGTTTCGGACAAGCGCTGCCGGTCAATCCATGCGTTTGCTAACCCGATCCTCTTCGCGGGTACATGATCGTGATGGAGCGATTGCGCGGTATGTAAGACCTGACTTGGTTGTATTTGGTGGTCTTCTTTTAAGCGGTTAAGCATATATTCAAAGTTTGCAATATCGGGCTTATACGTTCCTATCATCTCGGCAGTATAAATTCCATCAAACTCAACTTTGAGTTTTTCGTTAGAAGCGGCGAAGCCTGCGGTATGTACATTGGATAACACGATCAATTTGTAATGCTGCTTAAGTATTTTTAATGCGCGTACCGAATCAGAAAATACCGGCCAGAGTGGAACCGATTCGCCAAAGTTCCGGTCAAGCTCTGGTGTGGTGGAGATTCCTAACTTGCTGGCGATACGTTTGTGGACGTGGGAAAGCAACAAAGGGTAGGCCATATTCGGCGTTTCCGATTCTTGTATGGCTTCTGTTTCCGCAAACGCCTGTAGGCCAAGCGATCGAGTGATATTAGGGGTGTTGTGTGTTTTCAGGAGGGGCTGAAGGGCGGCCCAGATTCCGGTTTCCCAGTCGATCAACGTGCCATAACAATCAAATGTAAGTGCCGCATAATCGTGAAGTGATTTATCCATAATGATGTCTGCAGACCCTCATTCAAAAGTCAGTTCGTAACCTATGTTCAGCCGCTGACCCGCCCCGCTTGTGGTCAAATCGATGCTATGTGGCCAAGTGCTCCCAATTTGGAATGGGACGTTTGGTTGATGGATGGGCCTGTAGAGTCTTCTCGATTTCAGCGGCGCAGGCCAAGGTATAAGCGTCTCTGTGGCGACTCGGGCCCACGACTTGAACTCCAATCGGTAGCCCGGCATGGTCGAGGCCGATAGGGAGCATTGTCACTGGGTGTCCAGTGAGTGTCACGGCCGATGCGATTCCCAGCCACTCGATGTAATTCGAAAGTTTCTTTCCATTAATTTCGTCGCAGTAAAGCGTTTCGAGTGGGAAAGGGGATACGGCATTGCCCGGGCAAAGTAGTAGATCATAGTCCTCAAAAAAACTTTGAAAGCCGCGATACAGGCGGGTTTGTTCCGCCATCGCCCAGCCGACATCGCTAGAAGTCATCTCAAGTGCTGCCTCAACGTTGCTCGTGACGTTGGGTCCCAACTTCTCAGGCGTTTTTTTGTATGCATCAAGGTGGGATGCGAGAAAGTGGACTCCCCTGATGATCCAGAATGTCTCTAATGCTGTTTCTAATCTCGGATTGTGCTCTGTGAAACTTGCGAAGGATGAGCCCAATGTACTCATTCGTGCGCGGAATATTTCCGCTATTTTCTGATCCACTGGCGCGACGCCGAGATCGGTAGACCATGCTACTTTCAGTTGACTTAAATCAACAGCAGGCAAGTCCGCAAAGGAAGACGCATCCACCGGTCCAGATAACGGATCAATACTTGAGTCGCCTGCCATCACGGATAACATAAGCGCTGCATCGTCTACTGTGCGGGCCATAGGTCCCTGAACACTGTAAGTGCTCAGCCCAATTGTCCTTCTGTCTGAGGGGACTAGGCCGGGAGTGCCGCGATGAGAGGTAATGCCGCAGAAGGAGGCGGGCGTCCTCAGGCTGCCGCCCGTATCTGAACCGGTCGCGAGGGGCACCATGCCGCAAGCCAATGCAACGGCTGAGCCGCCGGACGAACCGCCGCAGGTGCGAGTGATATCGAAAGGGTTACCGGTCGCGCCATAGACCCGATTAGTCGTATTTGCACCAGCACCAAATTCAGGTGTATTGGTTTTCCCAAGAACGATGGCCCCCTCAGCCCGTAACGCCGCAATAATTCGCTCATCAAATTGCGGGATCCAGTCTGCGTGGAGTTCCGATCCGAACGTTGTCCGTAGATCTTTGGTTACATCGAGGTCTTTGACTCCCAGTGGGATTCCATGCAACGCGCCTAGTTCGGCACCGGTCATCACGGCGTTTTCAGCGAGCCGTGCTTCATCTCGAGCTCGTTCGTAGCAAGTCGCTACTATTGCGTTTACTGAGTGATTTGCGTTTTCTATACGTGCGATGCAGGCGTCGACTAATTCAAGCGGCGATATTTCCTTGATCCTGATCTTACGAAGCGCTTCACGGGCCGATAGGGAGCAAAGATCATTCATGATGATGTTTCACTTCTTGCTTTCATAAGCACTCTCGTGTGATGGGAACCTATAAGGGACTGTGTTACTCACGTATCCAGTCTACGCGGAAGGAGACCCCCGCATCTTCCAGTAGTCGACTGACAGGGCAGAGTTTAGCGACATGTAATTTCAGTTCCTCCAATCGTTCATCACTTTCGTTGGTCGATATATAGATTTCCTGATGTACTTCATAGAAGTGGTAGCTTAACGGCTCCACCTCGGAGTATTTTTTCCCAGTTCGTTTCATCTCCACTCGCCGCACATCGACAGTGCCTTTCGCGTTTGACCGCATTGTGTCAAGCTCAAAGTTCATCTCGCGTTGCATAATATGTACGATCATGGATGTACAGCTGCAGAGCGAGGCCAGCACGTTTTCGAGGGGTGTAGGTCCTTTATTCTGCCCGCCTAAATCTTCGGGCTCATCTAAGTAATAAGTATCGAGATCACGGATGCGAACTTCGCTTTGGTAGCCTCCACGATACTGGGTTTCTACTGTAATTGGCTGGAGCCGTTGATCGACAGTCACATCGTCGGCGGTGGTAGGGGTCACGTGATTAATCCTTTAGGTAGAAACGGGTGTTAGTAGTCACTTTCCTGATTGCCGTTTGCCCGCGCATCGCCATTACTCGCGATATTCTCTAGTAACGGTAGGGGATTTTGCTAAACAGCACTATATACTTAATATTGAAGGTTGCCCGCCAAACGATTAATTCATCATTCTATACGACCCATCTCTCTTAGAGTAATGCAGAAGATCTATAACCATTTGGCTGGCGCAACAAGACATGGTTTTGATAATGGATGTCCGAAATTTTCTTAAAGTGAGCACTTAATGGCATATCGTGTTGGTGTTGATATTGGCGGAACATTTACTGATTTTTGTGCATTTAATGATGAAACGAATACGATTCATACGTTAAAGGTCCTGTCGTCTCCCGATAGGCCTGGCTCTGAAGTAATAGAGGGAATCAAGGCGCTGGGTGTGCGTTACGGTGTATCCCCGTCTGATGTCGTGTACTTCACTCATGGCACGACGGTTGGTGTAAATACGGTGATTCAGCGCAAAGGCATTCGCCTTGGCTTATTGGTTACCAGAAATTTCACGGATGTACTTGAACTTGCCCGTTTGAAGATGCCGGATATGTATAGTTTGTTATCCGTCCGACCAGAGGCATTAGTGACCAAAGATCGTATAGGTGAGATTAGCGAACGCATACGGGCGGATGGCTCTGTCGAACAGGAGGTTGATCCAGCAACTGTAGAAAGCGCGTTGGCGGATCTGAAGACCGCAGGCTGCGAAGGGGTTGTTATCGCTCTGATCAATAGTTACCGCAACTCGCACAATGAACAAGCTGTGAAGACAATGATTCAACAGCTGTCACCAGGCCTCCCGGTATTTTGCTCGACCGACGTTTGGCCAATTATTCGAGAGTATGAACGTACGGTGACAGGTGTCATCCACGGCTATGTACAGCCGCGGGTCAGTCAATACTTGGAGTCGTTACAGCAAGCACTACTCGATGTGGAAGTTAGTGCGATACCGCAGGTTACGAAGTCGAATGGTGGTGTGATGTCGGCGGAACTTGGTCGGACAGCGTGTGCTCAGATGATTTTATCGGGAACCGCAGCTGGAGTTATCGGGGCCAGTTATGTCTCTAAATTGTCCGGTTATCCTAACACGATGAGCCTCGATATCGGCGGTACCAGTGCCGATGTAGCGTTTATTCGTGACGAGCAACCGCAGTTTGGTGTAGGCGAGGTTATCGGAGAGTTTCCGATTTTTATTCCTAGTGTGGCGGTGACATCGATTGGCGCTGGCGGTGGCTCTATTGCATGGGTGGATGAGCTCGGCATTCTTCGAGTAGGTCCTGAGAGTGCAGGTTCTAAACCCGGGCCCGCGTGCTATGGAAACGGAGGTGAAAGCGCAACTATTACCGATGCTTTTGTAGTGCTGGGCTACATCGGCCAGTTTGATTTGGGTTACAGCGCTATTGAAATTGATGCAAGCAAAGCCCGCAGTGCTGTTAACGTCTTGGCTGAGAAAATCGCAAAAAGTACTGAAGAAACTGCGCAGGCCATCGTTGATATTGCCGTATCAGGCATGTACATGGAAATTAGTAAATTAATATCCCGTTACGCGGTGGACCCCCGGGAATTTGCGTTGCAGGCATTCGGTGGCGCCGGACCGATGATGGCGTGTTTTGTTGCAAAAGAATTAGGTATGGAGACGGTCATTATCCCAACTGCACCGGGAGTCTTAAGTGCCTTGGGAGGGCTGATAGCGGACATCAAGAACGATTTTATTAAAACAGTATTTATTGAATTGGGTCCAACTGAAACGGCATTTATTCAAGAAGAATACAAAGGATTAGAGGACCAGGCTTTACGGTGGCTTCGGGAGGAGCAAGCGTACAAGGGAGACTATCGGCTAATTTATTCAGCAGACATGCGCTATCGTGGCCAAGCATTTGAAATAGAAGCCATTCTATCGGCAGCGGATGTAGCTTCTGGCAATGTTTCTGCTATGGCAGAGGCTTTCCATCGGGAGCATGAGTTGGTTTATGAACACTGTGATCGCGAGGCTGCGGTCCAGATCGTCAATTTACGTTTGGTTATTGTGGGAATGAGTCCCAAGCCGACCTTCCCCAAACATAATCTGACAGTGGAGCCGGCAACGCCCGAACGATCGGTCGAGGTTTTTACCGGTGGCCAATTGAGATCAGTATCACTTTTTCGCCGTGAAGCGCTGCGCCCTGGGTTTACCTTCGAGGGCCCTGCCATCATTGTACAAAGCGACTGTACTTCTTGTGTTCCAGAAGGACTATCCGGTGACGTGGATGTCTACGGTAACTTAGTCCTACACGTTAATCATTGAGCCTTACATAAAAAGGAATTTCGATATGGCGATAGATGGAGTAACACTTCAAATTCTAGCCAATCATTGCGCTGCAGCTACTGAGAGCATGGCCCATACACTGGTTCGGACAGCACACTCGACATTTGTGAAAGAGACGGAAGACTTCACAACCGGTCTGACAACTGTTGCTGGGAAGACGTTTGCATCGCCTTTCGATCTCGGAGCGACCTGGTTTATTGGGCTCGATTATGAGCGGGCATTGAAATTGGTCGAGAGTTATGAGGAAGGTGATGTGTGCATGACCAATGACCCGTATAGTGGATTTGTTTGTACCCATTCTCCAGATTTGCACATATGGCATCCTATTTTCCACGATGGAGAGGTCGTTTGTTTTGCAGTCGGGCATGTGCATAACACTGATGTCGGGGGTGCCGTGCCAGCGAGTCTGTCACGAGCGAACGTAGAAGTATTTCAAGAAGGGGTAAGAGTTCCACCTAGTAAGCTCTATCGCGCCGGAAAACTCAATCAGGAATTAGTAGATGTGATCCTGATGAATGTACGTATGCCGGAACAAAATTGGGGTGATCTCAAAGCGCAAATAGCCTCAGTGCGGACCGGCGCAAGAAAAGTCAAAGAAATGATTGAGCGATTTGGAATTGATGTTTTTCGCGAAGGGACTGAAATGCTCCTGGATCATGCAGAAAAACAAGCGAGACGTCTCATTCGAAAAATCCCTAATGGTGAGTATTTTTTCGCGGATTATATGGACGAAGATTCAGTTGATGGTTATCCCTGCAGAATTGCTGTGAATATGGTTGTTAAAGATGAGGAGATTATTTTTGATTTTTCAGAATCGGACCCACAAGTTACAGCGTCACTGAATATTCCCACCGGTGGAAATCCGCGGCATGTACTGTTAATGATTCCATATCAATATGTTCTTTACACCATGGATCCGACGGTGTTCCTTAACTATGGGTTGTTGCGGCCGGCGAGTTCAATTATTCCAGAGGGGTCGCTGGTTAATCCGAAATATCCTGCCGCGGTTGGTATGCGAAGTCTCGGTGTCATGCGTCTTCAGTCCTGTCTGATGGGGGCATTTTCGCAGGCCTTACCTGACTTGATTCCAGCTGGCCAAGGTGACGGCGGACCACTGATCAATGTCCGTACAACTGACGTCAAAACCGGTCGCAAGTTGATGGCAAATTTGAACCCTATTACTGGTGGTGCGGGTGCGACGGCGTTTCGCGATGGGACGGAGGGATCCGGTGCATATTTTGGATTCTTAAAGAATACCCCAGTTGAGATTAATGAGGCAGAGGTTCCCGTTAAGATTCTTAGATACGGGTTGGAGCGTGATTCTTGCGGTGCAGGAAAGTGGCGGGGTGGGAACGGCACAATGCTGGAATTTCAGACTTTTTCACCGAACACGACGATTACTGCGCGTAACCGTGATCGCTCTCATTTCACATCCTGGGGGGCGCAAGGAGGCGCTGCCGGGGCAGCGTCCTCATTCTTTTTGAACCCGGGTACTGACCGGGAAATCAATTTGGGCAATACGGACGTAGTGACCATAGATCCCGGGGATATTATTCGAATAGCGTCTTCAGGGGCTGGTGGTTGGGGTGACCCGTTAGAGAGAGATCCAGAACGGGTATTAAGCGACGTGAGGTGTGGATTTATTAGTCTGGAGAACGCGAAGACCGATTACCAAGTCGTCATTCGAAACGATGAGGTCGTAGTTGATGAAACCTGCGCATTGCGCAAGAAAGCCAGGCAAAACGCCCCCGAACCTAACGGCAATGGTGGATTTGGGTTTAATCAATACAGGCGTGAGTTTGAGGAAATGTGGACGCTGGCTAATTACTCAGCCTTAACTAAGGCTATTTCGCGTTTGCCCGTGGACTGGAGATTTTTTGTGAAGCATCAGGTTTTTAGTCGTATCCAATTGTTGGATGATCATTCGCGTATAGGCGATGGTAGCGAGGTAATGACGATACTGCGGGGTCTAGCTGAAGAGTATCCAGATATCGCTGACGTGCTCCGCTAAGCCTTATGAACAACCCTGGTAGAACCGTAGGTGACTTGGTGGAATTGCAGTGTGTTGTTGTCGATAACTTCACCGCAACGCCCAACCAAAAGGTTGGGTGAAGTTATTTTGCGTCTGCCGTCTGGCCTAAAGTGATTTGCTGAATAACCGCAAATGAAAGACATAAGGATCGGCATTGACGTAGGTGGAACCTTTACTGATTTCGTCTTGGTGTCTGGCGAAAGTAATCTCCGAATTACACACAAAGAGGCGAGTACTCCGCAGGATCCGTCACTGGCCGTTGAGAGCGGACTTCGTGAGCTGTTCTCTGACCAGACGCTTTCGCCTTCAGGTATTTCTGTCGTCGTTCACGGGACGACACTCGGGTTGAATGCGATTCTCCAAAAGAAGGGAAGTGAAACTGCGTTGGTTGTCTCCAACGGGAATAAAGATGTGCTCGAACTTGCGAGAGGAAGAATGCCTTCCCCGTACAATTTCTTATTGCCGCGGGATGAGCCGCTCATACCACGGGATCGGGTTTTAGAGGTTGGAGCGAGATCTTCCGCGACAGGTGCTGTCATTAGTAGGCCAGATAAAATTGAACTCGATAGTTTGGCTGAACAGATTCAGGCGCTGGGCGTGCGTTCAGTAGCAGTCACGTTGATTAATTCTTATCTTGATGCTCAATTAGAGGATGAAGTATCAAATGAATTGGCAAAACGACTGCCAACAATCACGATAACACCGTCTACAAGAGTGTGGCCCGAGATACGTGAGTATGAGCGAGCGATGCTCGCTGTAATGAACGCATATATTCATCCATTGCTCGATGCATACTACGATAGTTTGGCACGTCGACTAAAAGCGCTAGGTCTCGAGGCTAGTCTCTATATCACGGCTTCCAATGGTGGTACGTTGAGTGTGGAGTCTGCACGCGAGAGGCCGGTCGACACGTTGTTGTCAGGGCCGGCGTCAGGTGTTGTTGCTACCTGTGCCTTAGGTGCTGATGATCATCATGATGAGTTAGTGGCGATTGATATGGGTGGAACAAGCTGTGATATGTCAATCACTAGGAACGGCCAGCCGGTGTTAACGACGAGCGCCAAAGCCGGTGGGTATCCCTTGATTTCTCCCACTGTTGATGTGTCTGCCATCGGGGCTGGTGGGGGGTCGATTCTGTGGCTCGACAATCAAAATATTTTGAAGGTGGGGCCACACAGTGCCGGGGCAGAGCCGGGGCCGGCATCCTACGGGCGGGGTGGAGTTCAGCCGACGATCACTGATTGTTTTCTGGCGATGGGGTTAATTGATCCACAGGCGTTTCTTGGGGGCCGTATGCAGCTGGATCGTTCAGCTGCTGTTGAGGCGCTCGATACGTTGTCGGAAGGTCTGGGATTTAAAGGATCTGATTCGGCACTCAAAGTAGCGGACTCAGCATTACGAGTGGCTATTGCGATGATGTCCTCTGAGCTCTATAAGGAATTAGCGCAACGGGGCGTTGACCCCCGTGGTCGTTATCTCATGGCTTATGGTGGAGCAGGGCCCACATTAGCGGCACCGCTAGCTCATGAAGCAAAATTGGGTGGAGTTCTGGTGCCGATGAGCCCGGGAACGCTCTGCGCCTATGGGGCAATTACGAGTCAGGTCAGACGGGACTTTATTCGCAGCGTTCGGACCCGAGTGCCCGAGGGACTGATGGAAGTTGATTCCGTAGAGACCGCTATTCGAGAGATGCGTGCAGAAGCGGAAACTTGGGCCAGCGCTCAGGGCGACGAACTTACCGATGCCGTGGTGTGGGTTGCGGCCGATATGCGGTATGTTGGTCAGGCATATGAATTGGAGATTGAGCTGTCACAATTAGGGAGCGAACGTAGGGCAGAACATTTGTCGGCTTTATTTCATGCAGCACATACCCAGGCTTATGGATTTCCTGATAACGAAAGCAGCGTGGAGATCATGAATATTCGATTAAGTGTTGTCCGACAGTTACCCACGCTTCCTGTACATGTGGTGGAAACCGCGGCCGATAAGCTTGAGCCGGTCGGCAAACGACCAGTGTTCTGGAATGATGAAAGGGTTGAGGCAGCTGTTTTCTCGCGAGCCGATATGAGAGCGGGCCATACGATCATGGGGCCGGCAATTGTTGAGCAACAAGACACGACAACATGGTTATCCCCGCAATGGAGTGGGCAAGTGCTGAAGTCTGGAAGCCTGCGGCTTCAGCCGGCACCACAGGATAAGGATGGATAGAACCGTTATGGTTGACCTAGATCCCGTTTTATTGGAAATCCTGAGGCACAAAGTCACTGCCGTTACCGAAGAAATGGGCATTACTTTGCAACGAACGGGCCGCACGCTATACGTAAAAGAGACGGCTGATTTCGGAACGGCAATCGCTAATTTGGAAGGCAAGTTTTTTGCTTTTCCGGTGGGTATCGGGGTGGCAGGATTTGTTGATCTTGACTGTAAACCTGCCATCGATGCGGTCAGTAATTTGGTGCCCGGGGATGTGATTATGACGAATCATCCTTATGCCTCTGGCGGTTTGTGTACGCATACTCCAGACCTAAATTTAGTGCGGCCGTATTTTTATCAAGACCAGGTTGTTGGGTACGGTTGGTCATTCCTGCACGCGGCCGATGTTGGAGGGAAGGTCCCGAGCAGTGTTTCGCCGACCAACAGCGAAGCTTTTCAGGAAGGCTTATTGATTCCACCGATGAAGATTGTCCAAGCGGGAGACTTTAATCCTGATCTTCTGCAAATATTTCGACAT
Source organism: Gammaproteobacteria bacterium (assembly GCA_022451485.1). Taxonomy (GTDB): domain Bacteria; phylum Pseudomonadota; class Gammaproteobacteria; order Arenicellales; family UBA868; genus UBA11791. Next base: position 99,945 of record JAKUQS010000006.1, on the reverse strand, counting down.
AACGTCAGAACCCCGGACCTGAATATTGGCGATATCAAGGCGATGTTGGCTGCGCTCGATGTTGGGCAGCGACGGGTCGTCGAGATGATTGAGCAGTATGGTTTGGATTGTTTTCTGTCGATGCAATCAGCGCTAATTGATTATGGGCGTTTAAAGGCCCGGGAAGCGTTTCGACAGATTCCAAATGGAGAGTACGACTTTTGGGATTATCTTGATGACGATTCATTCACTCAGGTACCGGTTCGCATCAGACTTCGAATGCTGGTAGACGACGGCCTTATACATCTTGATTACCGAGGAACTGACGCACAGACCTTAGGCCCATTTAATATTGTCACCTTAGGGCGGTCACATCCCTGGGTAACATTGCGCTTGTTACATTATGCGATTAGCAGAGATCCAAGCTGTCCGGTGAATTCGGGTGTGTTTAAGAATGTGACGGTCACTCTGCCGCCTGGAAGCGTTTTGAATCCGGAGTTTCCTGCTGCATCCGGTATTAGGACTGCCGCGGGTGCACGGTGTTATGACGTCTTGAATGGCGTGTTGGGAAAAGCGTTGCCTGAATTTATGCCGGCGGCTTCCGGGGGGAACATTGTGCCTGTCGTGTTGGTCGAGCCTGCAGATGCGGGCCACAGTGCCGTGACGGTGGTGCAATTCCTGGTTGGGGCGCTTGGTGCACGGAAAGGCGCGGACGGGGTAGATGGACGTGATCCGAGTTTCAGCAATATGGCCAACAATCCTATTGAAACGGTCGAAGCCGAGGCCAGTGTCGAAGTCCTTTATTATGGTCTGCGGCCAGATTCCGGTGGTCCCGGCCAATGGCGGGGAGGCGCAGGACAATCGATAAGTTTTCGAGTGCTAAAGGATGGCTGCCAGCTACTGGCTCGTGGGTTGGAGCGACTGAGGTTTCCGCCCTGGGGTGTTGCCGGTGGTGGCAGCAGTACTGTGACGAGAATGATTCTAAATGAAGGAGAGGATGGCGAGGTTGAGTTGGGAAAAATCGATATGATTGAGTTATCAGAGGGTGATACGGTGACGGCCTATATGTCCGGCGCCGGTGGATACGGCCATGCCTTCAAACGAGAACCCCTAAACGTCTTACGGGATGTAGAGACCGGGGTAGTGACCCTCGAAGGTGCTGCTCGAGATTATGGCGTGGTCATAATGGATGGAAACGTGGATATGCCCGCCACGTCGGCTTTACGTGCGCAGCCGGGGATAGCAAGCGTCAGTCAAAACGGATTTGGCAAGGAACGGATGGCGTGGGAGGATGTGTTTAGTGATGAACGCGTATGTTCCTTGACTGATGCGTTAGAGAAGCATCCGCCTGCCAGGCGCCAAAGGGTCCGCAATAAAGTTTTCGGGACCATAGATAGCCGCCTTTTGGTGCCCGCGACTTCGCGGCGATACGACTTCTGCACACTGCTAGATGAATGTGAGGGGGCAGGCAGTGAGTTCGATCAGCAAATAGTCGAACTGAATACTTCATAATGGGGTGCAGAGATCAAAGACCGCAGTTAAGAGGTTTATCGCGCGATTTCATATAAGGTATCTTCCGCGCCAAAAATTCGTGTCAGTAGTGCTGCCCGCATCCACATGCCGTTGCGTTCTTGTCTCCAGTATTTTGCACGTGGATCATCATCGATTCCCGGGGACAGTTCTGCTCCTCGTGGCAGGGGGTGCATGATCACCGCATCTTCCTTCATTAGATCAATATTTGATAGGTCAACCGTGTAGTCAGCCAGGTTGATGTCTCGCGATCCGTCCGATGCATCATGCTCACTTTGTATCCGAGTGACATAAATCGCGTCCAACTCAGAAATAACTCGGGTGAGTTCTGCAGTTTGGGAATGCCGTATATTATGTCGGGTAAGGTAATCCAGGATGTCGGGTTCCATTGTAAAACGGTCTGGAGCAATGAAAACCAGTTCGACGCCCTGGTAATTTTTCATCAGATACGCGAGAGAACGTGCGGTTCGGCCACGAGATAAATCTCCCATCATTCCGATGACTTTATGATCGATGCCTCCACGATGTGCCAGGCTCCTTTCCAAAGTATAAATGTCGAGTAACGCTTGTGTGGGATGTTGGTCCTTGCCGCTACCTGCATTGATTATCGGGATCGGGCGGGAAATCGAATCCATCAGGCTGGCTGATTTTTCTGCGAGTCCCTTGCCCAGCGTCCGCATAATGATGACATCGACATAGGAGCTGAAAGTGCGAATACTATCTTCAAGCGTTTCACCCTTGACCTCTGAGGAGGTCGCAGAATCACGAATTTCGCTCGTCTTGATGCCTAATATGTGGCACGCATTGTTGAAAGAAAGAAAGGTCCGCGTGGAGGGCTGTGTGAAATAAAGCATTGCCCGTTTATGGCTTAGCAAACCCTGCAGGCGAGCGAGACCATGCTGTGTTTTTGCCAACGTACGAATATCAGTTGTTAGATCGCACATTTGATCCAGAAACTGCCGATCAAACTGTTTCGGATGCAAAAGGTGAAACAGTGGCTGCAGGTTCTGGGGTGGACGCTTGTTGCGAAGTTGATCGCGTCGAATAGCCCACTCGTCGGGCAGATCTAATGTACTCATTGCTTCATGCGCGCTTTAAAGGGGAACACGTTCTATGTCTGAGTTTAGCCTAGGCGGTAGGTGTTACACGATTAGAGCCGTCACGTGGCTGGACTAGAAAAAGTGCGGCCATCATTATGACGAGGGCCCACCAGATCCATACAGAGTGTTCTTCTCCAAAAATTACAATACCCCACATCACGCCGGCCAATGTAACCAAGTACGCTGCCTGAGCAGCAAAAGTTGGTCCAGTGGTCACGATCAGATGATAAAAAATACCCACTGCTGTAGCGGTGATGACGGCCATACCGATGATCGCGATTGTCCCGCGAGTCGGGGGCCAAGGTAGCATGTCAAATGTCCCTGTTAGCCAAACCAATGGCGTCATGATAACACTCGATGCGACAAGCATTCCGGTCACTACGATGAATGGATTAATGTCTGGAGGCGTCTGGGCATCCACGATTAGAGTTTCTGCCGAGTAGGCCGCAGAGGCAACGATCATTAATAGCACCCAGTAGGCGTCGGTAGTTTCCGGCAGGCTTTCGTTAGGAAGCACTAGCATGCTGATCGAAACGATACCGAGAAGTACTCCAATTAATCGCAAGTAGGAAAACCTTTCCATTCGAAGGGCGGTCGCTAGCCCAAAAGTAATTAATGGAACCGTTGCGACCGTAATGGAAAGAATGCCGGCTGGGAGGTGAGACGCAGCGTAAAAATATAGAGTGCCGGGCACGATGGTTCCCAAAATACCGCATGAAATATAAATAAAAGGAAAAGGCTTTGTTAGCGGAACTCGTTGTTTTGTGACCAGACAAAATAGACATAATACCGCCGCAGCAAGCAGACAGCTCCAATAGTTGATCGCTAGGGGATGAAGGCCATCTTCGGTTGACATGCGCGCTAAAGAGAATGAGAGGCCCCAAACCAAGCCAAGAAAAAGTAACAGAATTATTGGTATCAATTTCGCGCGCATACGGTTGGCAAATAGCTTTGATAGGGATACAACCAAAAATTGCTGCGCAGTGTATACCAGCAGCACAATGATTGTGCAGACGATTTGTTTCTGGCCGTAGTGATTGCAGCCAGGGGGGGTAGGTTGGCAGAGCCAATGGTCACAACCGGATACCGTATTTCGAACCAATAGTCGTACTTGGGCCGGTTATGCCCGGACTATCTGCCCCTTTTCCATGGCAACAGAAAATCCATGAACAGCAATGATTCAGATAGAATCGCGGGACCGCCGGAAAGTTCCGGTCGAACGAATCGACGAGTCTTTACGGCCAGTTTGTGGGTCAATAACGTGACCGCTGCAATTGCTAGAGAGGAGAGCATTGGAAAGTGACTGAGTCTATATTGGTCTGGGGTGGCGGTGCCATCGGCGGCACGATAGCTGCCTACTGGGCACGGGCTGGTATCGATGTCCTTTTGGTAGATATCGAAAGTGATCATGTGACGACTTGCCGGAGTAGCGGATTGGAGATTTCCGGCCCGGTGGATGAATTCGTCGTGCGAATACCAGCGGTGACACCAGACGAAGTGTTGGGACGTTTTAGTCGTGTGATCCTTGCGGTTAAGGCGCAACATACCCGAGCTGCTATCGAGATGATTAGACCGCATTTGACTGCAGACGGTTTTGTAGTTTCGGCTCAAAATGGATTGAATGAATTAACTATTTCTGAGGTAGTAGGGAAGGGAGCCACGATAGGAGCTTTTGTCAATTTCGGTGCAGATTGGCATGGGCCGGGCCAGGTCTTATTTGGTAATCGCGGTGCTGTGGTCGTAGGGGAAATCGACGGAACGGTTGGTGGTCGCACCGAAGAGATGCACCAGCTGTTGCAGGTTTTTGAACCAGACGCTGTCTTAACAGATAATATTTGGGGCTATCTGTGGGGCAAATTAGCTTATGGCGCAATGTTATTTGCTACGGCAATTAACAATGACTCTATGGCGGATAACTTTGCGAATCCGAGTCGCTCAGAACTTTGGGTTGCAATAGGTCGTGAAGTCATGGGACTTGCGACAAAAAGAGGGATACAGCCAGTGGGGTTTAATGGGTTTAATCCAATGGCGTATTTGCCGGGTGCTAGTGATCTGGAAGCTCAGGCCAGTATCGAAGAGATGGCGGAATTCAACCGGGGTTCCGCAAAAACCCACTCTGGTATTTGGAGGGATTTAGCGGTTCGGAAAAGAAAAACCGAGGTAACCGAGCAGCTGGGCGTACTGGTTAAATTGGCCAACGAGGTTGAATACGACGTTCCTCTGATTACGACTATCATTGATTTGATTCATGATATCGAGGATGGAGTTCGTGATATGTCTGATGAAACCTTCGCGGTTCTCCTAAATCGCTGTCAGTAATTGAGCTGTGGGGTTATCTTGTAAAGGTGATTTGGTTGCAAGATTAAGCGCAGCCATAGGCAGGTGGTCACGGAGTGTAGGGCTGATTCTGCCTGATCGTCCAAGGTTCCTGAAAGGGAGTCATAAACCGATTGGTCATCCTTACCGCTTTTGTATACCAAATACCGTCTACACAGACATAATCATCCTCTAGCGTTGCCGACAAGAAAACGGCCTGGTTAGATTCAGCCAGGGTTGCAACTTCCCAAATAACCCACGAGCCTTTTGCCTTTCCGTCTTCGATGGTAATGAGCGGATTCATGTACATGTGGACGGAAAATTTCCAGGGGGTAGCGCGAAGAAATTCCCAGATTGCGGTTTTGCCATCAAAGGCGCCAAACAGTCCGTTATCCCAGAAGGCGTCTTCGGTGAATCCGGAGACTTGGTCCCAGGCGATCTTGTCAATTTCTTCTTGTGGTTTACGTTGATGGTCCTCGGTATATTTGGCATCAGCACAGAGCGCGTAGTGTGATTTAAGCTGTTTAATTGCCTCTATGGCTTCGAGCCTGATGATACGTTCCTCAAGGCTGTCCATTGAAACCCCCTTGTTTCAGTAGTGTTTGATCGGGACAGACAATGATATGACAGCTTCTCGAAGGAGATCGAAGCCGTTCCACAACGGGTTTATAAATAGATCGTGCGGACAATATCGTCGTGTGACCCTTCAAGGTTGTCGGTACTGCCGCCATCGATCACTTTTCCATCGCGCAGGATAAGGTACCGATCACTGATTTCGAGCGCGAGTCGCAGGTTTTGCTCAACCAGCAACATTGTGACTCCATCCGCTTTCATGCGGACAGTGATTTCGCCAATTTCTTTCACGAAAAGGGGAGACAGGCCGCCGGATGGTTCGTCCATCAGGAGAATGCGTGGTTGACTCATGAGCGCACGGCCTACTGCAACCATTTGCTGTTCACCACCAGACATTGTACTGACCTGTTGATCATAGCGATCTGATAATCGAGGAAAGTAATCGAAGGCTTGTTTGAGTCCAAGGCTTTCGTCACCCTGAATAATGGAGCCGAGTTTAAGATTCTCTTCTACGGTCAGATCGCCAAATAGATCGCGTGCTTGGGATACCTGGACGACGCCCGCACGAAAACTTTTGTGTGGCGGTATACCGGTAATAGCCGTGTCGTCGAGTTGAACCGTCCCTTCCGTAGGTGACAGAAAGCCACTAATGGTATTGAGAACCGTTGATTTGCCACTCCCGTTTGCGCCGAGAAGTGTAACGATTTCACCCTGATTGACGTGCAGATCGACCCCACGCAGCACCACGTTATGACCATAACCCGCTACTAGATTTGATATTCGTAATCGGGCCTTAGTGGTGGATGTCTGGGTGTTCATCTTAGCGACCAAGGTATGCTTCAAGGACTTCTTTATCTTGGCGAATTTCTTCAGGCGCACCGTCGGCGATCACCTCACCATTATTAAGCACCATAATGGTGTCCGATACGGTCATGACAAATTCAATGGCATGTTCGATAAGAATAACACCGATGTTTTCTTCCTCAACAAGTCGACGAATGATTTTCAGGAGTTCAAGTCGCACCGGTGGTGCGAGCCCTACCGCGGGCTCATCAAGCAACAATAGAGGTGGATCTGTTGCTAAGGCCCTTACGATTTCTACCATTCGTTGCTGTCCACCGGACAAGTCGCGGGCCCATTGTTCCGCGACGTGGGGAATGCCCATCATCTCGAGCAGATGATGCGCTTTCTCTGTGGCTTCTTTCTCCACCTGCTTAGCATGTTTGGAATTTATTAGAAGACCACCTAATGAACTGGGCACCTGGGTGTGCAGGCCGGCCAGTACGTTCTCCAGCGCGGTCAACTCACCAAACAGACCGCCTGTTTGAAAGGTCCGTCGAACGCCGCGTTCGGAGATTTCATGGGGTGTTAGCGTTTGAATTTCCTGGTCTTGAAATCTAATGGTGCCTGACTCAAGCTCTTCTTCGCCGGCTATTGCTTTAAACAGGGTTGTTTTTCCAGCCCCGTTTGGGCCAATTAATGCCCTTACTTTCCCAGGCTCAGTCTCGAAACTAACGTTGTTAACAGCCACCAGTCCACCAAAGCGAACGGTTGCGTCAGTCACGGTTAAGAGTGTCATCGTATTACTTTCGGTAGTAACGATCTTTGAAGATAGGATGGAGTTTTGCCAGCAAGCTTGATAGGCCGCGCGGCAGGAATAGGATCACCGCGATGATGGCAACACCAAAGATCCATTCTTCCGATCCAACGAGCCATTCAAAGTGCCGAATCACTTCAGGGACCGCAACGATTAAACTGGACCCAAGAATTGAACCGATCAGGCTTCCTATTCCTCCAACCATGATGATCGCAAAGTGGAGAATGACTTGAATGAGGTCAAAGTCTTCTGGAGATAAATGGAGCCCAAGTGCGGCATACATTGCGCCGCCGATCCCAACGATAAAGCCGCTTAGGGCAAACGCCAGCAAAAAGTACTTGCCAGTAGGGATCCCCATTGCCGCGGCCGCCAATTCGTCGTTCTTAATCGCCAGGAATGCTCTGCCGAAGCGAGACTCGAGCAATCGACTTGCAGCGATTACAACGACGACCACTATAAACAAAAACACGTAAAACTTTTGATATTCGGTCGTCATTACCCAGGCAGAATCACCTAGGCCAAATCCTACGGGTTCGGGTACGGCGAGGCCCATGGATCCACCGGTGCCGGGTACTCTGATGTACGCCCACCGCATCAGTTCTCCGAATGCCAACGTCATAATTGCCAGATAAAACAGACGAACCCCGCGCAAAGCCGGAATGCTTGCCGCACAGCCGGCGAGTGCGCCGAACAGGCCGGCGGGAATGACAGTAGTCCACCATGGCCAACCTAAGTGATAGGTAAGCATTCCCGAGGCATAGGCTCCAATACCGAAGAAGGCAACATTCGAGAACGCCAATTGACCCAGATTACCAACAACGATGTTGAAACCCACTCCGACCAGAATGTAGACCAAGATGAGGTTAACTACATACTGCAGGTACTGATTGAGTACTAGAGGCAACGCTAGTAGTAATAACGGAATAATCCAAAATACGTTGCGATTTAGGGTCATTTTGAAAGAAGAGGGTCTGTTGTACTGATGAATTGATGCCGATTGGAACTCGAGTCAAATTTTCAACGTGGCATGTTGCCCAAATAGGCCTTTCGGTCGAATGAGCAACACAAGAATGATTACGAGATAGCAGGTAATTTCAACCAAGGCAGTTGAAATAAAAACACCTAGTACTTTTTCTAAGATGCCGATGATCAAGCCTCCGATTACTGCTCCGTAGAGCGAACCGAATCCCCCCAGGGTCATAGCTGCAAAGCCGCGAAGAAGCGTCCATACACCGACATCAGGATCAAGGACTAGCGTGAGGCCTAGCATTACGCCGCCGAGAGCACCCAATGAACAACCAACCCCCCAGATCAGGTTGTTGTAGTACATCACATTGATCCCAACGAGTGAGGATCCGCGTTGCGTTTGAAACATCGCTTGAACAATCTGCCCGAAGCGCGTTTTTGTAAACACGATATAGCTCACTAACAGCATGACGAGTACAACACCACAGAACGTGATTTCATCTAGGGTCAAATAGGTGCCCATACCATTAATATTCATCACCTCATAGGCGTGGTCCTCAAATGGCCGTGGCATTTGTAGGATCTCTTTCCCATATTCTTTTCGAATTACTCCTCGCAGTGCATACCCGACGGCGATCGCCATCAGAGCGAGGCTGAGATGAGGGCCTTTAAGGATGGGCCAGATAAAAACTCGATGAAGGATGTATCCAATAGCGAACAACACGGCAAGCGCCAGCAGTAGGGCTATTAGATAGGGTGGGACGAAGGAGGTTAATGTGTGCAGTGCCGATGATTCCAGCGCTACGTTAAAAGTCACCATCGGCAATAGAATAAATAATGCATAGGCGCCTAACATGACAAGGTCGCCGTGACCAAAATTAACTACCGTGGTGGCGCGATAGAGGATCGTCATGGATAGCGCGATCAAGGCATAGAGCATACCGATAGCGATGCCGCTGACGATCAGTTGTGGCAGCATTGGCAACAAATGTGGCCAAGTGCTTAAGGTGGACTGAATGTATTCAATCATGCGTTTTCTAGCGGGATATTATTTGACCACTATTTTATAGGCTTGACTATTTTGCCAAAAAATTAGGCCGACAGGCGCACGATGTAGTGCGCCGTCGGCCTTCTTCCAATTTCTTTAACACATACTGATTAAATTATTCGAAATCAATCAATATTCTAGTGTAGGGTTTGTCCCCACGCCTTAAAGATCACCTCGTTACCGTCGTTATCCAGACCATTGAAGTACATGTCACTGATGCCGACGTGTTGTTCAGGGGTGATAGTGACTCGTCCAGCCGAGATATTGTTGTCAAAGTCTCGCAAGGTCTCTATCGCTGCAATATAGGTATCCCTTGTCAGATCGCGGCCCGCGCGACGGAAGCCTTCGACCACTCCGATTCCGTTGAACAGTCCGAAATAATAGAAATGAGTGGGATCACCAGTTTTCGGCAGTTCATCCTTGGTAAGGTATTTGAGTAGGATTTGTTTGCCCCATTCCAGTGCCGGTGAGCCAATCTTGTCTTTGTAGAGGTGGCCCTGAAAAAAGACACCATTCACGGCTGCGGGGTTACCCACTTGTTGTATGACCTGTCCGAAGTCAGCGCCTAATGCACCAATGATGGGGGTGTTGAGTTTGTATTTGTGTGCTGCTTTCAGTAACACCACCAGCTCAGGTTGGTATAGGCAGCCTAGGACACCATCGACGCCTTTAGACTTGATTTGAAGCACCTGGGCTGTCGCATCGGTCGAGCCGCGTTCCATTGCGGTATCCAGAACAACTTCTCCGCCTTGGGATTCAATGTAGTCCTTAGCAGGATCACAGTAGCCGCGGGCCCAATCGTTAGTATGGGCAACGATCGCGATCTTCTTGGCGTTGGGCTTTGTCATGATGAATTTGCCCATTGTCACGCCGCTAAAGTACCCGTTCGGTGTGACATGAAACATGTACTTCGGTGGCATACCTTTGCCGCCAGAGCCAATAGAACCCGTAATTTTGGGGTTAGCCGACACACCACTCCATGGCACACCTTCTTTCTCCAGGGTGGGTTTCACCGCCATGGCAACACCGCTACACGGGTTAACCGTAATCATGAAAACCTTTTCGTCGTAGACCATCTTTTTTGCAGCAGCAATACCTTTTGCCTGCGCACATGCTGTGTCGCCAAGTTTAATATCGAACTTGCGGCCATACACGCCGCCCATGTCGTTGATGTAACGCATGTAGGCGACTGATCCATAATTTAAGGGATTGAACATAGCGGCCTTTCCGGAGAAAGGGCCAATGTTCCCAATTTTTATCGAAGTGTCAGTTACACCGCGTTCGGCGGCAGCGGTGCCCGAGATTAAGGCAATACTCGCTGCTAGCGCGACTGTGGAAATCTTTCTTTTGAAAGAAGTCATCAGGTTATCCTCCTTTACGTGAGCTATGATTAAGGCACGGCGACTGTCATTAGACAAGCCGCTGGCGCTGGCTCTAATCATCAATGAAGAGGCAAGTCATTGCAACCAAATCCCGATGGATTTCGTGGGATTATCAAAGCGTAATTGATAAAGAAGGTACAGTCGACGCGTGAAATTGACTACACAGGCCAATCAGGTATTTATTTGAAAGTAAACCCGTCAGCTCGTCTTGCGTTCTTCTGGATGTTGGGTACTAGCGTATTTTCGATATTAATCGGAGTCTCAGGTCGAGAATTATCGTCAGAGATGTCGTTGTTTCAGCTGATGTTTTGCCGTAATTTCGTGTGTCTCATAGCCACAATATGCGCAATGTTTTTTATCGGATGGGACACGATTCGAACTCAATTTGTCGGTCGTCATGTGATACGCAACATCATTCATTTTCTTGCAACTTACTTATGGTTTTTTGGCATTGTCTCAATTCCAATGGCAGAGGTATTTGCTTTGGAATTCACCACGCCGTTATGGACGGCGATTTTGGCTGCGGTTTTCCTGCGCGAACGGTTTGGAACGTGGCGGGTTATAGGCACTCTATTGGGGTTTGTTGGCGTGCTCGTAATATTGCGCCCGGGGATTGCCATGATCCATCCCGCGGCCTTTGCCGTGATCGGGTCGGCAATTATGCTAGCGACGATGTATGTATTGACGAAAAGCGTCATTGCATATGATTCACCATGGACGATACTGTTCTGGATGAATTTGGTACAACTGCCGATTTCTTTGACGTTTGCTATACCCGACTGGACCTGGCCATCAACACCACTGATCCCGTGGGTGTTGCTGGTTGGAGTGGCGGGATTTGGCATCCATTATTCCATCTCAAAAGCGCTGGTTTATGCTGATGCTTCGCTAGTGGTCCCGTTTGATTTCTTTCGATTGCCACTTATTGCGGTAGTTGCCTGGTTCCTTTACAACGAAGCGCTCGATCCGTTCGTTTTTATTGGCGCAATGATCATTGTCTGCGGGAATGTATTGAATGTCAGGGGTAAACGTACGAATCCTAACGTTACTGGACAGTGATTTGGGATCGGCAGATGACTTAGCCTGTAAGTCCGCTGGCCTCCTTAATGTAGCGGGCAATGTCAGCATGAGTTGCAAACCATACGTTGCCTGATGCCTTCATGTGGGTTATCAGCTCGTCAAGAATCCAGATGCGTGAGCGATAGCCAATCACATGGGGATGCATCGTAAGAACAAACAGCCCCGATTCCGCCTTCGCCCCATCGAACTCCCGCTTAAAGATATCAAAAACCGCAGCGGGAGGCGTATAAGGTCGCAGCCCACCAAATCGCGCCATGTTGAAATAGACAGCATCGTCACGGATCCATTCAACTGGTAATTCAATAATGCCTGTGGGCTCACCGTGTTCAATGAGTTCGTAAGGGTCGTCGTCAGCAAACAACGATGAGTCATACAAAAGTTCTAGTTCACGTTCGATTCGTAGCGTATTGGGGCTGAAATCCCAAGATGGAGTTCTTAGGCCGACCGGTTTCACGCCCGTAATTTGTTCAAGCGTTTCAGCCGACCGAAACATTAAGTCTTTCTCTGTTTCGTACGGGAGAACCGAATTCAATTCATGGATCCATCCATGGATGCCGATTTCATGACCTTGATCGATGACGCGGCGCTGTTCGTCGGGATGAAGTAGGGCGGCGACTGCCGGTACGAAAAACGTTGCAGAAATGTCATGTTTGGATAGCACATCAAGGATGCGTGGCACTCCCTTACGCGTACCGTACTGGCCCCAGGATAGGCGGCCAACTGACTTGCCGCCGTCACGTAACTCATTGGTTTCGTGATCGGAGTCGAATGAAAGTGCGATAGCAACGCTTGCGTCATTAGGCCATTGTTTTGGTAGCAGGTTTCGACCGGCTCGGACTTGATTTACCAGATTGCGCCAGTGGGGTTCATCCCATGCCCATGGCTGTGATTCGTCGTTCATGATTTGTAAACCCTTTGTATTACTGCAATAGAATGTAGTTGGTTATATACCGGCAATAGGTGTAATCGGACTGCCATCGGAAAATCGTTGCAGTCGAAAAGGCTTTGGATCGACTAGCGGTTTTTGGCCTAGCGCCAAGTGCGCGGCAAATTCGCCTGCTGCGGGTCCTATTCCAAAGCCGTGGCCAGAAAACCCGGTCGCTATGACACACCCCGGCAGGTCCGGCGTCTCCGAGATGACTGGGATGGCATCGGGCGTAACATCGATCATGCCGGCCCACTGCTCGGCGATCGACATCTGCTTGAAAAACGGAAAGGAAACCCCAATATTTTGTTGGGCTTGTTGTAGCAGATTAACAACCGGCGCTGGATTCAGTATTCGTTCATCTTCGAACACCGTTGGACTTTCAGCAGCCCAGCGCGATGCATAACGTTTCTCTTTGGTAAAGCGATCGGAGAGTCGCAAGCGTAGACTCTTTCGACTCATCCATGCCAAGGAAGCAAATTCCCGCAAATATCGGAATGAATCAGGAGTGATGTCATAAGGTATGCGAGTCCGTCCACCAAGCGCTATGGTATAGCCGCCATCGGATCGCTTCCGTGCAGCAAAGCCTGATGCATAAATGGAGATTTCTGGGCCACCGGGCATAGGATGAGTTCTAAAAGCAGATGAACGCACTTTCAGTTGTGGGAGTCGAATTCCTAAATTACGCAGAAATAAACCAGTCCATGCGCCAGCCGCTACGACGACCGTTTTGCATTTAATTCGTCCATGTTCAGTAACGACTCCATCGACGCAACCGCTTTGCGTGTCAATGGTTCGCACCGCCGTATTGGTGAAGATCTTGGCACCTAAACTTCTGGCCGCTAATGCAATGGCAGGTGCTGCAAGGGTTGGCTCAGCACGTCCATCCGACGGCGTAAACAAACCACCGGCCCAGGTAGTCGCGCAGTCCGTAAGATGTTGCGTGACCTCGGGGCCGAGTAATAGTTTGTTCTTGATGCCATGGTCTTCGCCAAGGGATGCCCACGCACGGTGTTTTTCGAGTTCGGTATCGCTCTGGGCAAGGGTCAAAATTCCGCATTCGGTAAATCCAACATTTCGCTGTATACGGCTGTTCATGCTTCGCCACAGGTTTAGGGATTGGACAATCAACGGTATTTCTCTCGGGTCGCGCCCTTGTTGACGGCACCATCCCCAATTCCTTGAGGACTGTTCAGCTGCAATTTCGCCTTTCTCGAATAAGACAACGGGGATCCCTTGTTCAGCGAGCGTCAGCGAAGCACATACACCGATAATTCCCCCGCCAATGACAACCACCTCAGTTTCATGCGGTACTTCTGTGTCTGTGGGAACTGGATCAGGAATCGGAGGCATTTAAGGTGCGTGCGGCAATCAACTTTGTTAGTGGCTGTTGGGGGTATCTTTTTATAATGTTGTGCAAAATCCCTGCTCGGTATAGCGGTTTTGTGTGCAGGATGTTCTCGTCTGGTTAGACTCGGACAATACACAATCGACAAATCACGCACAATACAGTGCTTAATGCGAAATTATGAATAAACGCAATCACGGTAACTCAGTTGCAGTTGTGACTGGTGGCGCGAGGGGCATCGGGCTAGGCTGCGCCAAGGCTCTTGTGACAAAAGGTTTTGACATCGTTCTTGTCGATGTTCTCGACGAGGAGTTAAAACGCTCAACCGCTACGTTGGCCGCGAAGGGAGTGCATGCCGAGTCATTCATGGCCGATGTCAGTCTTTTTGAAAGGGCTCAAGAGGTTGTAGACGATATTCTGACCCGTTATGAGTCGATTGATGTACTGGTTAACAACGCTGGGACGCCAATGCCAAAGGGTTTGTTGGATATCAGTGAGGCTGAGTGGGACCGAACCATTAACGTGCATCTTAAAGGCTGTTTCAATTGGAGTCGCGCTGTCGTCCCGTCCATGTTACGCAGTGGTTCAGGCCGGATTGTCAATATTTCGTCAATAAGTGCTTATAGCGGGGGTGTGACACGGGCGGTCAGCAAATTTGCTTATGCCGCCGCTAAAGCCGGTATCTTGGGGATGACACGCTCGCTGGCTAAAGAACTAGGTCCCTCGATCACCGTGAACGCAGTTTGTCCGGGCGCTATTAAAACGGAGCTAACCGGCAAAATGCTTGACGAACGTTCAGCTGAATTTACCGAGGGAATTAGCCTCCAGCGTTTAGGGACTCCGGAAGATATTGGTGAAGTGGTTGCGTTTTTGGCTAGTGTGGAACCGAACTTTATCAATGGTCAAGCCATCACGGTTGACGGATTTCAATGGATTACCTGATATTAGTCTTGTCCATGAATATTGACGACGAAGATATAGGGAGATTGCATGGGTATCGATAATTCAGATGGTAATAACTGGGTTTTGGTTACCGGAGCCGCTTCAGGGATAGGGTGTGATCTAGCGCAATCGCTTGTAGAGAAGGGTGAACGAGTCATCGCGTTAGATCGTGATGAGGGCAAATTAAACAAGGTCTACAACGATTCTTCGGCGTCTTTGGTGTGCCGTTGTTTAGATGTCTGTGATGTTGACGTTGCCGCAAAAACGGTCGAGATGATTCGCGAAGAAATAGGGATGATTAAAGGCCTGGTGAACTGTGCCGGCATTTATCCTGTGACCGCTTTCCTGGACATTGCGGTAGAAGAATGGGATCAGGTACTAAACACTAACCTTCGCGGATCCTTCATTATGGCGCAGTCTGTTGCTCGCCTGATGGTGGCAGACAAAATCCCGGGCAGCATTGTTAACGTAACATCTACGTCGGCAACTTTCTGCCGACCTGGCGTGGCGCATTATGGTCCTTCCAAGGCAGGATTAACCCAGCTCACTCGAGATATGGCGCTCGAACTTGCACCATATGGTATTCGCGTTAACGCGGTCGCACCTGGTGTAATTGGGACGGAAACCGTTTTAGATGCTGCGAAGGTTCAGGGTGCTGCCGAACACGCAGCAAAGCTCACGTCCATACCAACGGGGCGAATTGGCGAGGTGCATGAAATCACGGCGTTGATAGAATTCTTGCTTAGCAGTCAGGCCAGCTACTGTACCGGCAGCGTCCTGCTGGCAGATGGTGGACTGACGCTTGGTATCCCACGGTATCAGGCTGCATAGTGATCGTGCACTGCTTGCAAAGTGGTAGCCTAGGTTAATAAAGAGGTAGGAAAGATGGGAGTAAGCCGATGTTCACCGTAAGCAACAACAGACCTTTGGCGACAACCATCACTGGCTCATTACCGAGACCCTCGTGGTTTACAGAGGGTCTGTCGCGGCGCCCGTTCTTAGAAGCGATGGGGTCTGATTATCAGTTTCGGGAACAATATTTCGACGCGGTCACGGCCGTTATTGGTGATCAAGTCAGGGCGGGACTGGATATCGTTACGGACGGTGATATGAGATTCGATAATGATATCGGTGGACGCTCTTGGTTCGGTTATTTATTTGAGCGTATGGATGGATTGGGTGACATCGCGATGCGTCCTGGCGGCAACGAGTGGGCACCCCGTGATGATAGCGGCTCGGTCAAACGTGTTGATGCGCCGGGCGACATTTTGCATGAGGTGATGGAGTCGCGATTGCCACCGCGCATTCTTGGGCCAGTTGGCCGAGGTTCTCTGCAATACGATGCAATTTTTAAGGCTGCCCAGCGGCTTACTGAGCATCCGGTCAAGATTGGTTCATGCTGCGGGCAAATGGTACATAAAAACTCGGTAAACGATCACTACCAAAACTCAATCGATGCGGTGATGGGGTTTTCGGATGCGCTTAATGAGGAATACCATGCAGTCGCTGACGCAGGAGCCCAGATTTTACAAGTGGAAGAACCCTGTCTTCATTTTGTGGCGGATAGCGTGTGGGAAATCTCACTCGATGATTATGTTAGGGCATTCAATCGAGAGGTCGCCGGTTTACGGGATCGACTTGAGGTCTGGTGTCACACTTGTTGGGGTAATCCGTTGGCGCAGAAGGTTGAGGCCAACTACAGCTACGAGGCGATATTGCCGTACCTGGATCAATTGGATGTTGATGTTGTGACATTTGAGACGGCCGATAACAAAGGTGCAGAATTGGAAGTCATTGCATCCGGAATCGGACGGGATAAGAAAATTTGTATTGGGGCAGTGACGCATCGGACATTGCAGGTTGAAACACCGCATGAGGTTGCGGCTTTGATTAAGCGAGCGTTGGAATTTATAGATCTCGATCGGTTGTTGATTAGCAGTGATTGTGGATTTGGTCGTCAAGGAATGAGTCGTATGCATGCATTTTATAAAATGGTGTCCCTGGTAAAGGGGGTTAACCTGGTTCGTAAGGAGTTGGGCTTGGATGCGGCTGAGGCACCGGCGGCGGTTGGGCGGTATGATTTTCTCAGGTAATAGAGAATGGCTTTTGAAGGCACCGATTTCTAATCTACCGATGGTTTGGTGGTTTTTATCCGAGTCTTAGACAGTTATCCTTGGGCGGGCTCATGATTGGACAGTTGGTCTGATGGATATTGGCGTAGATACTGGTGGCACCTTCACCGATCTGATCTGTCGGCGGACGGGTCACCCGGATTTGGTTTTAAAGGTGCCTAGCACCCCTAGTGAACCGTCGAAAGCGGTGATGAATGGTGTGCGACAGATTCTTGATGCCGCGGGCGATGAAGTGCAGTCAGTTCGGCGCTTTGTCCATGGCACTACAGTGGCCACCAATGCGGTTTTGGAAAGAAAAGGGGCGCACAGCGGTTTAATCACGACCGCCGGTTTTGCCGATGTGCTTGAGATTGGGCGGCAGATGCGGACCGATATCTATGAGCTTGAGTTAGAGCCTGAAACACCCGTATTCCTCGCGCCAGGCGCCCGACGGGTGGAGGTCATCGAGCGACTGTCGAGTGAGGGGGAGATACTTGTGCCGCTGGATGAGAACTCGCTGCGGCAGGCGCTTGAAACATTGCGAAGTGAGGGGGTCACCTCTGTAGCGGTTTGTCTCTTATTTTCCTTTCTAAACCCGACACATGAGCGTCGAGTGCGGGAGGTTATCGAGTCCGAATATCCTGACCTATCGGTTTCATTGTCATCGGACGTCGATCCGGCATTTAGAGAATATGAACGGACTGTGGTCACGGCGTTTGATGCGTATACCAAACCGGTGCTTCGCGAATACCTGGGAGAGTTAGCATCTGCTTTATCCCGATTCGGTGTTAATGCTCCGTTGCAGGTAATGCAATCCCGTGGGGGTATCAGTGCCGCCGAGACCGCAACTAAACGACCTGTCAGATTATTTCTGTCGGGGCCTGCCGCAGGAGTGATTGGTGGGAGTAGGGCCGGGCAGGTCGCAGGAATGAACGACCTTATTACGGTGGATATTGGGGGAACCAGTTGTGATATCGCCCTGGTAGCCGGGGGCCAGCCCCTGGTTCGACCTGAAGGTCGCATTGACGGGTATCCGGTACGCGTTCCGATGGTTGATGTAAATGCGATTGGGTCCGGTGGTGGCAGTATCGCGTGGCTCGATGAGGCTGGGGGACTGAGAGTGGGGCCGAGGTCAGCTGGCGCGGATCCAGGCCCCGCGTGCTATGGCCGCGGGGGGCAGCTAGCTACGGTAACCGATGCGTCGATTGTGCTAGGATTTTTGAACCCTGAATATTTTGCTGGGGGTTCCGTCTCGTTAGATAGCCATCTTGCAGAACAAGTCATTCGAGACACCATCGCTATCCCCCTATCAATGTCCGTCGAGCAGGCTGCGCTCGGAATTCATCGAGTGGTGAATGCGCAAATGGCCGAGGGCATGCGACAAGTATCAATACGTCAAGGCCATGATCCAAGGGACTTTGCGCTCGTGCCGTTAGGTGGTGCGGGACCGGTTCATGGAATACCGCTTGCTGAGGAACTCAGTATTGAAACCGTTATCGTACCCCGCCATCCCGGCGTTTTGTCAGCGGAAGGTTTACTGGTAGCACCTATTGAACATGAAGTATCGATTGGCTTCCCGTGTGATCTTGATGCGGCGGAGACCCAAGCACTTGAGAAGGTATTTGACGATTTGGATGAACAGTGTTCCGGTCTGATGGATGCGGAGGCAAAAGACGTTGAGAATGTCGAGGTGATTCATGCTGCAGATATCTGTTATGTGGGCCAGTCCCACTATCTAGACATCATTGTCGATATGAGCGATGCAAACGTACGTGACTCAATTTATAGAGATTTTATTAGGGCCCATGAGCAGGTTTTTGGATATAGCACCGAGTCGCCCGCCCGGATTGTCAATTTACGGAGTGTTCACCGGGCCCGTAGTGACGAAGCGGAAGCTCCAATATTGCTTAAACCGATCAACGAAGACCCATTGAAAGGGCGTCGCTCAGTGATTTTCAATAGTGACTCCTCAATTGAGGTCGATATCCTGGATCGGGCACGCCTTTCGGTCGGAACGGTTATCGATAGGCCCGCTATAATTGAACAAGCCGATACGACCACAGTCCTTCATGAGGGTTGGACGGCAACGGCGCTTGAAAGCGGTGAACTGGTCTTGAAAAAGGGATAACGCCATGAATCGAATGATCGATGTTACAACGACAGATCCGATAACGCTTGAAGTGGTGCGAAACAAGGTAGACGGCATCGCGAACGAAATGCAATCAACGTTATTGCGGAGTTCCTTTTCAACCGTTGTCAAAGAAGGTCTGGATGCATCGGCTAGTCTATTTACGCCGAATGGCGAAACGCTTGCCCAAGCCATTGCGATTCCGATCCATTTGGCGACTTTGATTCCGATTGTCGAGACTATTGCCCGAACATTTCCCATGGATGAAATGAAACCGGGCGACCTCTATATTATGAATGATCCTTATCTCGGTGGAACCCATCTCCCTGACATTGCGATCGTGATGCCCGTGTTCTTTGACGAGCGGCCCATAGCATTTAGTGCGGCGATGACACACCATCAGGACGTCGGTGGTATGTCTCCTGGTTCTGTGCCGCCAAATGCGACAGAAATCTATCAAGAAGGCATTCGAATACCTCCCCTAAAGCTCCGAGAAGGAAACGAGTTTAATCATACGCTGGTTGAGATGCTTAAATTGAATGTTCGTGTCCCCCAGGTTTTTATGGGCGATATCGGCGCTCAAATCTCTGCTTGTACGGTTGGCGCGCGCCGAGTTGCTGAACTTGCTGGTCGATACGGTTACGGCCAAACCTTGAGAATATTCAATGAACTGTTGGATCGATCCGAACAGTTGACTCGAAAAGCGTTGGAAGCAATACCTGATGGTACCTATAGTTATGTTGATTACCTGGATAATGACGGCGTTAATTTGGATGAGTCAGTAAGGATCGAAGTTGCGGTTACGGTGAGTGGTAGCGAACTCCACTGTGACTTTGAAGGTACAGACCCACAGACACGGGGTCCCTTTAATGCGGTCAAGTCTGGGTCTCAGGCAGCGGCCTATTACGCAGTTCGAGCCGTGACCGATAGTTCCATTCCGACCAATGGCGGCTGTTTTCGGCCTGTTAGCCTCCATTTGCCAGAAGGCACGTTGGTCAATCCCGTGGAACCCGCCCCAGTAAATTCGCGCACGGCGACACTCAAGCGCATTGCCGGCAGTATTGTGGGTGCGTTGAAAGGCGCACTTCCTGAACAGATACCCGCCGATAGCGCTGGTGAATTATTGGTTTTGTCACTGGGTGGGAAAAACCTATCGGGCAAACCTTATGTGGTGGGCGAGTTTAATGCTGGTGGTAGTGGAGGCGGACCTAGAAAAGATGGCGTCGACGTGATTGAAACCGACGGGAGCAACTGTATGAATATGCCGGTGGAGGCTCTTGAGTTGGAGGCGCCGGCCCGCGTTCATCGAATGAGTTTGCGAACGGACTCTGGCGGCGTTGGGGAGTTTCGCGGCGGTCTGGGCTGCGTGCGCGAAATAGAATTTTTAACAGACAACATCGCACTGACCCATCGTGGTGAACGCCACCGTCATGCAGCCCGTGGCTCACAAGGGGGCGGCGACGGCGCCAAGGCCTTTTCTAAAATTGTCCGTCGAGATGGTACCGAAGAGGTAGTTAACTCCAAACTTTTCACAATGGTTCATTCAGGTGAGCGACTTATCGTTGAAACTGCAGGTGGTGGGGGCTACGGCGATCCTAACGGTCGTGATCGCGAAGCGGTCCAAGATGACCTGCGGAATCGTAAAGTTAGCGAACGCTCTGCAATGAACGATTATGGCCTGTCTAATTAACTGATTTTACTGGTTTGCATCGACGATCGTAGCGTGGGAAGCCGCAAGTCATTGTTGTTTTCGCCGTATGAGCTTCGCAGTGTTTCATTTCGCAACAGAATTGTTTTGTCGCCAATGCAGATGTATCTCGCTGGTGATGACGGTATTGCCACAGAATGGCATTTCCAGCACCTCGCTAAGTATGCGGTCGCCGGCGTCGGCTGCGTGTTTACGGAAGTGCTTCCGCCGGAGCCGAGGGGGCGAAACACGCATTGGGATCTCGGTATCTGGGATGATTCACAGGTGCCGGCCTTAACTCGCATCGCAAAATTTATAGAGGAAACTGGCGCGGTCCCTGCGGCTCAGATGGGTCATGCGGGAACTAAAGCTGCTCGGCAGCGGCCGTTTGATGGGTTGCAGCCATTGGGGGAGAGCGACGCTGCCCGGGGAGAACCACCATGGCAGCCTGCAGGGCCAATGGATGAAGCGAATGTCGAGGGCTATCACACTCCGCATGCGCTTTCGGCAGCCGAAATTCATCAGCTGGTCGATGATTTCGGAAAAGGAGTAGCTCGACTAGCGCTTAGCGGGTTTCGATTTCTTGAGATTCATGCAGCGCACGGGTACTTGATTCATTCGTTTTATTCTCCCATCAGTAATCGACGTACCGATGCTTACGGAGGAGATCGCTCGGGACGCATGCGGTTTGCACTGGAGGTGGCCGAGTCAGTTCGCGCAAATTGGCCTGAGCAGTTTCCGTTGAGTTTTCGAATCTCTAGTATCGATGCTGTGGATGGGGGTTGGGATCTCGAGGATTCGGTGAATCTTGTTCGAGAATTGAAATCCCGAGGCGTGGACATTGTTGATTGTTCGTCTCGTGGTGTTGGTGCGGCAAACTCGTTGGCACGCCTTGAAAAAGAGGGAAAATCTCTAGAAGAGGGTTATCAGGTCCCGTATTCGGAGCATTTGCGGAACACGGTTCCTATTCCGACCATCGCTGTTGGTTTGATCACACGGCCTGAGTTTGCGGAAAAGATACTGCAAGATGGGCGAGCCGACTTGATCGCTATGGGCAGAGAGTTACTCTACGACCCACACTGGGTTCTTCATGCTGCGCGTACGCTTGAGTGCGAGACGAAGTGGAAGGACTGGCCGCCGTCGTGGGAGTGGTGGTTAGAGAAGCGAGAGAAGCTGGGAATTAAGCGGGTCGACTAACCGTCGTGCCCCTTTAACCGGAACCAGGAAGTAGTTTGACGTCACTGCGAAGATGACGGTAGGGATATGTTCTTGGATCGACGATATGCGCCCCTGGCGCGATGGCAATTAACGTTTTCTCCGCGATCTGATCGAAATCAGCTCTAAAGTGACAGGTGCTTTTCAGGGCGAGAATTTTTTGCTTCGTTGGGTCAATCCCAATATGACGAAGGATATCCTGATCATAGGCTTGCATTCTTTTGCTTGAGACAAACACGGATACTCCCCCAATCTTCAAAACCGCACAGGGCCCAAGATTGATGTTGCGGCCGGGGATGCTCCGCCCTGTAGTGGTAAATATCCCGTCACTGAGATGCGTGATCTCGAACGTAGCGCTAAATGGCTCCACGCCGGGGAGGTTATGTTTTGCGCCGATGGTCATCTTCAACTGTGCCCCGATACCCGACTGATGTGCTGAGGAAGCAGCTTCAGCATCGGTGAAGACGCAGAGAACCGCATCGGTAGCATCATGGCGTACGAGGGCTTCCAAGAGGCCGGTCGTATCGCCGGTGCCTCCGCAGCCGGGGTTGTCTTGAGTGTCTGCGATGATGACGGGCCGATTCGAGCTTCGACTGGTAATGATGGCTTCAGTCACGGCTTCGTCTGGAGTCATTAGGGGTTCCGCAAACGTTGCCTCTTCCTCAAGAACCAGATTGTTTAATTGGTCGATTGCAGCGAGGGTAGCCTCGGCAGAGTAGCCATGGCATACCACCGCTGGCCCACACTCGTTTAGATCCGATGGTGGGAAACCGGCTGCGTAACAAAGGTTGAGGATTAAACCACCCTCGCCATCCACGCTTGTGTCGACAATTCGTTTCGACGGATCAACTAAGGTACATTGGAAGTTAAGGGGCAGAAGAAATGGTATGCGCCGTAATAGTCGGTGGCCTGGTAGTCCCTCTTCAAGTACCCGCATAAGAATTCTGGCAGCCCGTGCGCCGGTGTGTTGTCGATCGATATGCGGATAAGTAAGGTACACGGCCATTCCATCAGTACATTCAACCATCTGACTGGTTATGTTCGCGTGGTAATCCAGACTGACTACGATAGGCGTTGAAGCCCCAACGCTGGCACGCACACGCCTCAGTAATTCACCTTCCGCATCGGGAAAGGTTTCACTGCACATTGCGCCATGAAGGTCTAGGTAAACGGCATCGACGGGCATCAAGCCGGATAAACGACCTATCAGTTCACCTGTGATTCGTTCAAAACATTCGTCTGTGATATATCCACCGGCGCCGGCGTGTCCCCACAGTAACGGTTCGAGCTGGTGAGAGGGGGAGATAGTGTCCAAAAAGCCTGACATGCCGAACGATGCACCCTTTGTTCGTTCAATTAGTTCTTGTCCGTGGGCTAAAGGGGGGAATTCTCCTCCAGTTGCGTAGTATGCATAGTCTGTTTTCATCGGCACGAAACAATTTGTTTCGTGCAAAAACCCACCGATGGCAATTTTTGACATGATAATGCTGTGATTTTCTGAGAGTGGTGAGCTGGTGAAGACTATGAAAGGGGATAACTAAAAGGATCGGGTTCAACAAAACGGTTTATTACATTTCGCAGCAAAGTCGATATATTGTTGTCAAACTTATCATGGGGAAGGCTGCCACAGAATGTGATCGAGCCGACTGAGAAGACCGCGCCACCGGAAGGGGTTTCGAAAAAAACCATATCGGAACGAATCAACTGATCCATTGGTGCATCGGCGAGATTGGCAAGTGGCGTCATCATTTCCTCTGGCACCGCCATAAAGAAATCACTATGACCCTCAGAACTTGCAAGGATGAGCGCGTTTGCTGGCGTCCCAAATCGCGGTTCGGCCCTATCGACTTCGAAACCGGCAGCACCTCCACCGCTGAGACCAAAATCTCCTAAGATATCGTCGTCAATCCCTTCGAATATCCACGATGCGCGCGGATTAGTCGCGTTAGCAGTTTTTCTATAATACGATCCCACAAAGTTGCCCTGGCTCGTAAACCCTACCCCAACCAGCTGTTGAGGTGGTCGACCATTACGAGTCCACAGTCCGCCATACTGTCCATCGAAAGCATTGTAGTACTCCCCTGGCTCACTGGCCCAGACTCGTATGCCGCTTTCCGCCCTTCGAATTTCCAGTATTCCAGGTGTCTCTTGATGCACGGCAATACGCCAGTAGAAGCCGTTTCCTCCTAGGTAACATAGGCGGCCACCGGATTCTTTGTAATCGGCGAACGCTTGCCAGCTTTCTAACGTGTGGTATTCGGGATGAGTTCCGGTTAGTACGACGGGGTAGTTCTGAATAGCCGCTACCCCTTCACAATGAAGTTCTTCATCCGTAATGATGTCGTAGGAATAACCGAAATGCTCTAGCCACGCTAACAGGTGTGTATCGGCTTGAACGTGTCGTAGCCCTGATCCCGTATCGTGTGGGAATATTAAGTAACCCGGGCGAAGATTCAGTAAAGGCCGCAGCCGCGACGAATAACTCACTCCGCTTCGGTCGCTGTGGTGGTTGTAGGTGGATAAGCCGTATTCTGGATGAGCACCGGGGCTGTGAGGATAGGCACCCCAATCCGTCGCTCGTCGTTCCCAGGCTTCTCCATAGTCAAAGCGAACGTAATTGCCGTAGACAACGTAAGTGAAGGTTGGAATAACAACGCAAATGTCTGCTTGTCGAGTACCTTTTGGTGGACAAACATAAAAGGGTATGGCGTCTTTACCATCCTTATTCGTTAGATTGATTGAATAAAAACCGGATTGAAGATTTTCCGGAACAGTAAATACAAAATCGGTCTCCCACTTAAAATCACCAGCGTCGTCATCGTGAAAATGGATTGCGGCATATTCGTCCCGCGCGTGGCGCCAGCACATTTCGTTGCCGCTCCAGTTGCTACCTGTCACAGCCCGCGTGGGAACGTTGTGGAGAGTCCCGTGGAGCTGGTTCGGACCGATATCAGTAGTTGCGTCAGTGCCTATTCCCAGGGAAAAATCCCAAGCGGCATAGAGGTCGGGATGCGTTCTCGAAAGCTCTGGGGTAGATACGTGTGATAGGTCGAGTGCATTGTTGTAAATACAGACACCTTCAATTTTTCCATTAAAGAATGCGTTTGGGTTTGGATTCAACAGGCAGGCGATTGATACGTTTTTGATGTCAGGGGTGCGCGTAGCGCGTGGGCATTCAAACTCTTTTTGAAGGACGCCTCTTTTCTCAACAGTTGACTGTGGTATGCATCCTAAAGTGATCATCCCAGCGGCCCAGTTCCAGCAACAAAAAATTTGATACCAGTGACGTTCAAAGAGCGGTCTCACCTCTGTAAGAGTGAATACAGTCGATTTATCGAGTGTTGCGCAGAGGTAACCTTGTTTGTCGATGGCTAAAGATAATGGCCCAATATCCATTACACCCTGAACACCGCGGACGGGGGTGGTTGGGTACATCAATGCGGTGAGGGTAATAGCCCCTTTTGAAAGCGGAGGCGCCTCCCCGGCATCGGCAAACATGTAGGAGCCCAAGTGATGTGGTTGGACTCGGGAGGGATAGGTTGTGTTGATTGGGTCGTCAATGGGTATTTCCTGCCAACCAGGGCCGGCCGGATTAGGATCGGCACAGACGACGCGAGTAAGTTGCGCCTGATAGGGATGAACACTTTGACTGGACACTTTGATCTCAAGTGTTTCTCCTGGACGTATTGATAAGCGGTTTGCGTAACCGGTAATGGCTAACATGATTAATGAGTTCCGAGGCTCAGGTTACATGGATCGCTGTTATCATAGCGAATACGAGCGAGCCCCGCGTTGACTGTCGCACACTAGCTGGTTATTCCCCTAGAAACCCTGTGTGATCGTGTTTAAAGATGGGTGATTGTGTACGATATTCATCGACCAATTGGTTGGCTGCTAAGTTCGGCAATGAATATCGAATTTTTAAATAAATCTGTTTTGGTTACCGGGGCAGCACGCGGGCTGGGATACGCATTGAGCGAATCCTTTGCCCAACGTGGTGCCCAGGTTCATGCCACGGATATCCTTGATATTGAGCTGGAGAAATTAAAAGGCCTTGTTCAATGTGGGCGGGGCGGAACCGTGGAGACGTACTGCGCCGATATTACCGATGTAGCGCAGGTTGAGTCTCTGGTAGCAGGTATAGAAGATTCACGCTCCGGACAATCGATCGATATAGTGATTTGCGCTGCGGGAGGAATTGTTGGGCAAGAGGCAAAGCCAATCGAGCAAGTCAGTCAGCATGAATGGCGCGCAATTGTTGATGCTAATGTGACAGGAGTCTTCAACACCGTGAAAGCGGTGTTGCCATCAATGAAACTTGCTGGAACCGGGGCTATAGTAGTGATTTCCAGTGGGGCCGGGTTTCGAGTTAGCCGCACAGGTATTCAGAGTTATGCAGCGTCAAAGGCGGGCCAGATTGGATTAGTCCGGCAGCTCGCGCACGAAGTTGGGCCATTTGGCATTCGAATAAATTCTGTGGCCCCAGGCTTTATGCCTACGAGTCCGGATTATATTCGGCAATGGGAAGGATATGGCTCGGAGGGTCAAATCGCTTTAAAGGAAAGCATCGCGCTGAGACGTTTGGGAACGCCAGAAGAGGTCGCCCATGCAGTGATGTTTCTCGCCAGTGAGTACGCAGCTTTTATTACGGGTCAGATCATTGCTGTCAATGGTACACCTTCATAGGGGAATGCTTTGGTTAATCGAATACAGGATTTTGAAATAGTTCCGAGTGATCAGGCTTTGGGCGCTGAAGTGCGGGGCGTAGATCTGGCACAACCTTTGTCGGGGGAACTTATACATCGAATCATCAGAGCGTGGGAGCGATATCATGTTGTTTTTTTTCGCGGCCAGTCTATTACCGACGAGCGGCAACTTGAGTTTACGCAATGGTTTGGGCCGCGGCATGCTCCGTATCCGGAAATGCCTATCCTTGGTGATATCTCACAACCTGACATCATTACTATTTCAAACGTTACTGAAGACGGACTCCTGGGTGGTGGTTATATAGAACCTCATCAGGATGGTGTTTATCTACCGACACCACTCGCCGGAGCTGTCATGCGTGCAGAGGAGGTGCCTGATAGTGGCGGCGATACCTCATGGTCTAATCTCATTCAGGCCTACTCGGAATTAAACCCCACGATGAAGCGTCGTTTGCGAAATTTGAAGGTCAGCGCTTTTAACCTTTACGCGGGAAAAACCAGCCGCCGGGATTTGGGGGGCGGTAAACAATGGTTCTCTGAGCAAGACAGCACGGCACAGGCCCATCCGTTGGTGAGAATACACCCACCGACGGGAAAGAAAATTTTGTGGGTATCCTGCCTTAACTCGGAAACGATTGAAGGTCTTAGTGATGAGAGTGAAGCGAGCAATTTGTTATTGGAATTGAAGGCGCATGTTGATCAAGACCATCTCTATTACACGCACCGCTGGGCGCAAGGTGATGTTCTGATTTGGGATAATCGTTGTTGTAATCATAAACGCGAGTCTATTCCTGAGGGGGAGCGGCGCGTTTTTTATCGGAGTGTGATCGGTGGTTGCCGACCATATTGATGTCCTATGGAGAATCTACCATGGCTCTATAGCCGACACCTTGACTTGCTGGTGTCCGGATACTGACTTAGTTGTTGTGAGGAAAAGTCATCAATGAGGGAAGGCAAAGGCAAGCAACGGAAGCTGGGATCAGGTTACTTTTAGGTGGTGGCAGATGGGTTGGTTGTGGACACGGTTTGGAAAAGCAGGCACATCACGTAAATAATGAAGTTGAATCGATAAAGGGGGTTGTTTGGTGGCCGACGATTCAAGATTTGTTGTGGCGATTGACGTCGGGGGGACGTTTACCGATGTGATTCTCATCGATGGCCGCACGGGAGAGCGATGGGCTGCTAAGACGCCTTCAACGCCATCCGATCAGTCTGTCGGCTTTTTCGTTGGTTTAGATAAAGTTACACGACTTGCCGACATTGAGCCCAATTCGGTAGCACGCGTATTTCACGGTTCAACAGTTGCAACCAATGCCATCCTAGAGCAAAAAGGCGCTAGAACCGGGATGTTGGTCACCGACGGATTCAAGTATGTGCTTGAAATCGGCCGTCATGATATTCCACGTAAGGAAAATCTCTATACCTGGGTAAAACCCAAACGTCCAGTGCCGCCGCGGAGAATATTAGAGGTGCCGGAGAGAGTGCTTCTGGATGGAGCGGTAGAACGCTCATTAGACCGTGACAGAACACTCGATGCGATCAAACAATTTAGAGAAATGGGTGTTGAATCTGTTGCGGTGGTCTTTCTTCACTCGTACGCCAACGGAATTAATGAACAAACGGCTGCGACCCTGTTAGCTGAATTTCTCCCCGACGTGCATGTTTCAATATCCAGCCAGGTATTGCCGGTATTTAGAGAATACGAGCGCGCCATGGTGACAGTGCTCAATGCGTTTATTCATCCCCAGGTTGATCGCTATATTAGGGGATTGTCTGAAGGACTCGATCGACGGAAGATTAAAGCACCGTTATTGATTATGAAATCGAATGGCGGCGTTTTCGGGCCACGTCAGGCGTCGAGCCAGGCCATCAATATGACCTTGTCGGGCCCAGCGGCGGGCGTAATTGGGGCTGGGGTAGTGGCAACATCCAGCGGTCATCGCAATGCCATCACTATCGATATTGGCGGAACGAGTGCCGATGTGAGCTTAATTCGAGACGGGCAACCGGCAATGACAAACGAGAGTGAGGTGGGACCGTTCCCCCTGCAAATTCCAACCGTAGACATCCATACGATAGGAGCTGGTGGCGGCAGTGTTGCCAGTGTGAATGAGCATCGTGTTCTTACTGTAGGCCCCGAAAGCGCAGGCGCTGAACCAGGGCCCGCCTGTTATGGGAAAGGGGGTGAGCGGCCAACGGTCACCGATGCAAATCTCATCCTCGGAAGAATTCCCGACTATCTCCTGGGTGGCGAAGTATTGTTAAGTCGTGACCGGGCAGAGAGGGCGATTTTGCAATATGTAGCGGAACCCCTAGGTATGGATCTGCATCAGGCGGCCGCCGGAATCCTCGACATCGTCAACAATAATATGGTGGGGGCGCTTAAAGTTGTGTCGGTGGAGAAAGGTTACGATCCGAGTGAGTTTGCACTCATTGCGTTTGGCGGTGCCGGGCCGATGCATGCGTGCGCACTAGCAAGAGAATTAGGTACGCGCACCGTTATGATTCCAGCTATGCCAGGTATTTTATGTGCAGTAGGGTTATTGGGGACTGATCTTCAAAATGATTATGTCAGGACCTGTTTGCAGAGGGCCCCAGGCTACGATTATAAGTTGATGGAACAGGTTATCGGCGAGCTTGCCCTTCAGGCAATAGAAGGTCTTGCGAAGGAAGGGGTAGCGGAATCACGACGACAATTAGAGTATGCGGCTGATATACGTTATGCAAAACAAGGATACGAGATTACGGTTCCATTATCCGGTCGATCAGTAACGTCTGATACGGTGTCACAACTTATTGAACAATTTCATCTCCTACACGAGCAGCTATACACATTCTGTGATCGACAAGCAGAAGTAGAGATTGTGAATCTTCGAGTAAAGGCGATAGGTGTAGTCGACAAATTTGATCTAAGCCTATTAAATCCATCTAACGGCACGCGGCCCAAATCCGCCGGCGAACGAAATCTTTATTTTTCCAATAGAGGTTTCAAATCGACCCCTGTCTATAACCGCGATGATCTATTGGCTGGGCATGAGCTGAAAGGTCCGGCCATTATTGATCAATTGGACACGACGACCGTTATCTTTCCAGGCGATATGGCGAGTGTGGATCAACTTGGATCGATTTCTATTGAGATTCACAATGACTAATCGTTCCGCGCACCTTGATCCTGTTCGTGTCGAACTAATTAAGGGCGCATTGCAATCGGCACGTTCGGAAATGGAGGCGTTGATTGACCGGACATCAATGTCCCCGTTTATTCGTGAAAAGAAAGACTATTTTTCGGCATTTTTCGATCAACAGGGCCGCCTTATATCGGGCACGCGCGTGCCACTAGCAGGAAATCTAATCGACTGCATTCTCGAGCAATACCCGAAGCCGGAAATGCGCGATGAGGATCTCTATATTTATAACGATCCTTATTGGTCTAATGGAGCTGTCTCGCATTTGCCTGATATGGTTTTTGTCGCACCCGTATTTGTGGGACCAAGGTTAATTGGTTTTGCTGAGGCCTGGGGGCATTTATGGGATATCGGCGGTTTAATGCCTGGGAGCATCTCCCCTGATGCCACTTCGACATTTCATGAGGGCATCTTGGTTCCGCCCACCAGAATCTATCGGGCCGGAGAATTTAACGAAGAAGTCATGCGCATGTTTTTGCGTAACTCGCGGTTTCCGGACATGGTTAGAGGTGATCTTCAGGCGATCATGGCATGTTGCCAACTGGGAAAACGGCGGTTGGAAGAGATTGCGAACCGGTTTGGAGTAGAGACCCTGGAGGGTGCGTTTGCTGAACTCCTGGAGCAGACCAATGTTGCTCTGCGGACAGCACTTTGTCAGAGAGTCCCGGATGGCCAATATTCATTTTCAGATTATATGGATGGGGATGGCACCAACGATCAGAGTTATGCGGTGTGTCTGACCCTGGATAAACAAGGTGAGGAAGTTTCTCTCGATTTCACTGCATCGACCGACCAGGCGCAGGGTGCGATTAACTTTAAAATGGATCAAAGTGTGCCAGCGAATATGCTGGGGCTGATCCTCACGGGAGACAATCCGGATATTCAAATGAACGCGGGTTTTCAACAGGCCCTAACTGACGTGCAACTCCGGGAGGGAAGTATTGTTAATCCCGTTTATCCTGCTGCGGTAGGGATGCGTTCCCATACCATGGTGCGAGTAACGGGGTCCCTGTTAGGTGTTCTTGGGCGTGCGACTGGTGGCGATGTTTCGGCCGCCTCTCCCGTATATGTACTCTATTACCTGCGTAGCTACGATCGATTACGTGGTGGTTATGAATTGTGTATTGAAGGACTTGGTGTGGGATTCGGCGCGCGAGTGTCGTCGGATGGTATCGATGCTGTGTATTTTGTGGCGCAAAAGAATTATCCGGTCGAATTTGCTGAGATGGAATTTGGGGTGAGGATCGAGGCCTATCGGATTCATCAGGATTCGGGCGGCCCAGGGCGCTATCGAGGGGGCGCGGGTGTCATTCGGGATGTCAGAGTCATTGGCGATGAAGCGGTTCTAGGCCTGCGTCTAGACAATGTGAAGCACCCGGCATGGGGTATCAAGGGTGGTGAGGCAGGTCGGCCGGGGCGCGCCATTGTGAATCCCGGTCAGGATGATGAACGGATCCTTCGGCCTATGAGCGATCAGAATAAACTTAAAAAGGGAGATTTAATTCGAATCATGACAGCAGGAGGTGGGGGCTGGGGTGATGCTTTTAAACGCCCAATTGAGTCTGTTCGATTAGACGCGCTGGACGGCTTTATTTCTCGAGAGAGTGCATTACGAGATTATGGGGTGGCGTTAACTGACGCCTTAACCGTTGATCATGAGGCGACTAATAAACTGAGAGAAGATGCGCCCAATAGAACTGCTTTATTTGACCATGGAGGTGATATCGGGGGGCAGGTGGGAGTTAACGATGGCGACGGCTATGTTAGGCCCTAAGATCGATGTGGGGGACACCGCCGCTACCCGACGCCTGCACGCACAGTTCAATACGGGGCTGCCTGAATCGCTGGTGGTAACGCGATCGAATAACCTCAGCCTGCCTTCGGGTCGGTGAGTTTTATACCGTAATGCCGTTGGATGACATCTGCGATCAGTTCGAAGCACGCCCCATGACGGACGACTTCAAATGTATCTAGGTTTAACAACGTCGATGATTGCCCATATAGGTGGTATTTGCGGAGCCCATGATCAATGATGATATCCGCAATATCTAATATTTCTGGTTCAATATCGGCCACCGTGAATTTTGTTCCTGAATTCGAGAGGTTGGCAGAGGAACCGATTAATAAATAGCCAGTTTGGCGGCTGAGGCGACTGATTGCGGCATGAAACGGGCCGGCGTTAACCAGGAGCACAATGGTCCCAGCTTTAACGCTCATCCTCCTTGTGCGGCTATCAAGGGCTTTTAGGAGGGGGTGGTTTAAGTTACAAGGAGCGATTGCCCCTAACGGTAGATCATAGGTTTTGGTGAGTAAATGCAGAAGTTCTCGTGATTTAGGGGTTAAATTAAGTAGCTCATCGGCCGACGTGAGATCGCCAACGAACGCATTCAGCTTTCCACTGGCGCGCCCTTTGGTTTCGAAGATATGCATTAATGAGTCAGACGACCCACCAATCAATGAGTAACCAATATCCATGGGAAGAATCCCAATACCACCATTTTGAATGATCTTAAATGCGCTAATGGCATCGTCCTCGATCTGCTGTTTCGTCATAGGTATCGGGTAAAGTGTTTTGCTGGTTGAACTGCAGTTTCAGGGAGAATCATCGGCGAATGACTTGACGAGTGAGTTAGAGAGGGTTATTGGTAGGGCGTTTGACATATTTCATGAACAAGGATCAATTCTAACAAGGATGATTGATGGCTAGGGTAGGCGTAGATGTAGGCGGAACCAATACGGATCTGGTCCTGGAGGCTGATCACGGAGTTTATTTCCACAAAGTGGCAAGTACTCCGAGCGACCAGTCGGATGGAGTGTTGGTTGGTTTGCGGGAGCTCTGTGAGCAAGCGGATGTTAAACCGAGTGACATCGACCTTATCGTACACGGAACAACCGTTGCTACCAACGTGACGCTTGAGAATGATGGCGCGGAAGTTGGAATGATTACAACGCGAAATTTTCGAGATATTTTACATATCGGGCGGCATAAACGGCCTTATAACTTCTCTTTGCACTTTGATGTTCCGTGGCAGAGTCGGCCTCTGATAAAACGGCGCAACCGTATTGCGGTGACCGAGTGCATTCGGCCACCGACCGGTGATATTGAAACACCTCTTAACGAGGATGAGATTCTCGAAGCGGTGGCTTTGTTCAAAAAACGAGGCATTCGGTCTGTTGTGATCGGGTTCATGTTTTCTTTCCTAAATGATTCACACGAGCGGCGTGCTAAAGCGATTGTCGAAAAGGAAATGCCGGACGCTTTTGTTTGTGCGTCCTCTGATGTCGCGAACGTCTTACGTGAGTACGAACGATTTTCGACAGCGGCAATGAACGGGTTTGTTGGACCAAGAACGTCGTTTTATCTCAATAACTTAAAAGATAAGCTTAACCGCGAGGGCTTTAATGCCAATTTGCGAATTATTCAGTCGAATGGCGGCATAGCAACAGTAGAGACCTGTTCTCAGCGTGCTGTGACGATGCTGATGTCTGGGCCAGCGGGCGGTGTCATCGGTGGGAAGTCGGAAGCAGTAGCGTGTAACACCCAGAATATCATTACCGTAGATATCGGCGGTACATCTGCTGATATCAGCACCATCACAGACGGTCAAATCAAGATAATGAATCCACGGGATACCTATGTCAGTGGGCATCCTGTATTAATTCCTATGATTGATCTGGTTACTATCGGGGCGGGTGGAGGATCTATTGCCTATATCGATTCGGCCGGCGGGTTTCATGTTGGGCCGCGTTCTGCCGGTGCGGACCCAGGGCCGGCGTGTTATGGGCGTGGTGGCGTTGAGCCAACAGTTACAGATGCGCAGGTTTCTTTGGGCCGGCTGGATCCGGATAAGATGTTGGGTGGAGATCTTCCCTTAGATAAAGATCTGGCGGATCAGGCGATCGAGAACAAGATAGCGCGGCCACTAGGGATCTCAACGACAGATGCAGCTTTAGGGATCATTCGGTTGGTAAACTCTAATATGGCGCTTGCCATTAGATCTAATTCAGTCGCCCGTGGTGTTGACCCAAGGGACTATTCCCTAATCCCGTTCGGTGGGGCAGGTCCGCTGCACGGTGTTGCCCTTGCGGAGGCGGTGTCGGCAAAGAATGTCATCGTTCCAGTCGCTCCCGGTATTACTGCGGCTATGGGTTTATTGCAAACTGATATGCAGTATGAGCACGCACGGTCAGTGATCGCTTCCTTATCCGACATCACGCACGAAAACCTGACGAAAATCAATCGTGTTTTGTCAGAACTTTTAGAGGCGTGTCGAAAAGATCTTGAAGGTGATGGTGTTCCGGTTTCTGAACAGCACTTTCAGAGAATCGCGGAATGTCGATATCACGGGCAAGGGTTCGAATTACGCGCTCTTATTGAAGCGGATCAGGTAACAGAATCTTCCATGGTGGAAGTCATTGATCGTTTCCATCAGCAGCATGAGCTGGACTATGGCTATGCATTTAGAGACGGTGAGGTGGAACTCATTACGCTACGAGTGATAGGCGTTCAACATGTAACGCCACTGCGGGTCCCGGAAGTTGCAACAGCCGGTAAAGAGTCGGTAGCAACAGCAATTCTGTACACTCAAGAGACAGTGTTTGATGACGGAAATTCTTACCCAACACCACGTTATGATCGGAGTCAATTGTTTGGTGGTCATGTAATTTCTGGACCGGCGGTGGTGGTCCAACACAATTCAACGATTTTGATTCCACCCGATTACACCGCCAATGTAGGTCAATTTGGAAACCTGACCATCGAAAGCCGGCTCTCCCATTGAGAAAATGAATTTATAACTTATGTCCTCGCAAGAATTAGATCCGATTACGCTGCAAGTCATCAGTGGCGCACTTGACACCATAGCTGAAGAGATGGGTCACATCCTGTATCGGATGTCGTTTTCGTCAATCATTCGCGAATCGCAAGATCTGGGAGCGGGGCTGTTTGATACTGATTTCAACACGTTATGTGAGTCAGAATCGACGCCGCTTCATATTGGTTCACTGCCGGGATATTTGAGAGGGATTGAGGAATCCCTTCAAGGCGGAGAGTGGAATGAAGGTGATGTTGTGATTCACAATCATCCTTACCTTGGAGCCAGTCATTCACCCGATATAGGAATAGTTATTCCTTGTTTTTATGGCGGTGAACTGGTGGGTTTCGGCGCTAATACGGCACATCATCTTGATATCGGAGCGGCCACCCCGGGCTTGATTATTGACATTCCTGATGTTTTTGCAGAGGGAATGCTATTTGCGGGCACCAAACTTTATGAGAAAGGCTCACGCAACGAAGGGCTTTGGGAGTTTTTAGGTCGGAACAGCCGAGCTGCAACACAATTGCAAAGTGACATTGAGGCCCAAATAGCTTCAGCCCGGCTGGGTGTTCGCCGTTTTCAAGAATTGATGGATCGTTATGGTAAGGACACGATAATCTCGGCGACTCGCCAATTGATGGATTATACGGAACGAGTGGTGCGGCAACGAATCGCTGAGATTCCAGATGGCGAGTACCGCGCAGAAGGTTTTCTCGATGATGACGGGAAAAATCGAGATGTCCGGTTACCCATTAAGGTGTGTGTTCGAATTATGGGTGATTCTATACAAGTAGATCTGACGGGGTCCTCGGCTCAGGTTGAAACCGGTTTCAATGTGCCCTTTGAAGGCTCCACCAAAGTGGGCTGTTACTGCGCTATTCGTTCTTTACTGTTGGACGCAGAAACTTCTGAGATTACTGTCCCCTCGAATGAAGGTTCATTTCGACCCATCGAGGTGATAGCGCCAAAGGGATCGATCTATAACCCAGAATATCCTGCAGCTGCAGAAGCCCGTTTTACTCAAGTGAATCGAGCAATTGATCTGATTTATAAAGCACTCGCACCTGTGCTACCCAACGAGATCATTGCTGGTAGTTCTGCCTCTTTGTCTTTCGCGGCGTATTCAGGGGTTCGACCGTCTGGAGATTACTGGGTATTCCTGGAAGTCAATGAGGGCGCCTACGGAGGTCGTCCGCAATCGGATGGTCCTGACAGTATCGACAATTTGATGGCGAATACACGAAATAATCCATTGGAAGATCTTGGCATGCATCTTCCTATGATCTGTGATCGTTACGAATTACGTGACGACGTGCTGCCTGGGGCGGGAAGGTATCGAGGGGGCATTGGCGTGGTCAAGTCACAACGTGTTCTCACAGATGGTTTTATTACGCATGAAAATGAAAGACACCACGATGTTCCATGGGGTATTTTTGGTGGCTGGTCGGGAGCCACTGGTAAGGTCGAAGTCTTTAATGTTGATGACCCGAGCGATGTCCAGAGTATGCCCGCAAAATTCTCTGGTTTGCGAGTTAAGTCGGGCGATGTTCACGCATTTTATGCGCCATGTGGGGGAGGTTACGGAAATCCACTTGAACGCCCCGCAGAGGACGTTCTCGGGGATGTCTTAGATGATTTTTGTACTGTTGAACATGCGCGTAATGCCTATGGCGTGGTGATTGATGTTGTCAATGAAGAGGTGGACGAGACGGCGACAAATAGTCTGCGGTCGCAAATGGAAAACGCACCGAGCAACGTTGCGATTTCGGTAACGCCGGCCCCTGTCGGCAACGAAGAACTTCGTGATCAAGCTCCTGCTCCCCCATCAAGTGCCATTAGTGAGGCGATTCTGTCGAAGGTCGATAAGTCGGAATCCCTTACTGCAATACGTGCAACTGTAGGGGACCAATGGAGTTTTGAGGTGGTCTACTACTCTCAACGAGGAAACATTGCAGAAGTCCGAGGCGAATTACGAGCAAATCATTCCTATGTTGCTGAGACCGGCTCGGCGGTAACTGATCCTGGGGCATCGTTAGGGGCTGCATTTCAGGCAGCGAGTGACATGAGCTTCCAACGGTGCGTGGAACGACTGATTGCCGAGAAGTCATGATTCGATTATTTCACCGATTGCTGTGGAATTGACATCGACTAAGACATTGTCGGGGAACGAATGGTAGCTCAATCACTAGCATTTATTTTTGTTATGGGTGGCCTGGCCGTGATTGCTGTGTTGGCGTTTGTTGCCTATCTCCTCATGAGGCATCGTACTTCCCCAGAGGTGGGTAGCGACGATACTTCCGTGCAGGGTGAACGGGTGCTTTGGATGGAATATCTGCTGGCAATCATAGCATTGCTGATTATCGTGATAGGGGGCATAACGCTAATCGTACAGTCGTATTCAGATGCCGTCGCTGTCCAGTCCACTTGGCGGGCAGATGCCCGATCGGACGTGTTCTTAACCATTATGGGTGTCGCTGTGGTGGGCGCTCTTTTGGCTTTTGTGATTGGCGCGTTTGTACGTTGGCCCAAGAAAGCACCGATTAATTCTGCTTCCGCGAGTGGAGTAGACCAACCCATGAACTCGACGCAGACTCCCGCTGGGGCGGGTATGTTGGGTTTATTGTGTCTGTTTGTCGGGCTGTTGTTACTGAATTGGCTAGCCGTTGAACCCGCCGATCAATACCGGCTGATTCTTCACTTGCTCTATCCAGCGACGCTGGGCGTGGCCCTGGTGCTGCTTTTCGACAAGGCGACTCGGGAATGGTCGATTAAACGCTCGGGTGAAACGCTTCGCGAATGGGCTTTTTGTGACGCGATGGTATTTTTTCTTTTTCTGGCCTTTCTAAATGTTGTCCAGCACGGTGATGGGGCGACGTACCGCGGATTATTCTGGGATGTGGTGAATATCGTCGGTTTCTTCGTCGTATTTTGGATGGTAGATCGCAGGGCCACTCGGTATCGATTTCTTGTTGCCTATGTTTATTTCACCCTAATGCCCTTGTTGTTGCTGGTTTGGAGAACAGTCCAAGCGTATGAGGTGCTTCCAGACAGCTCCTGGTGGGACTCTATCTGGCCATTTTTCTTCCTGGGGCTAATATTTACCTTGATTGAGGTGATGATCCTGATTGGAACTCGTGGGTCAGGGAAACAGGGGGCGGGTGGCGTCCGGGATGTGCTATTCCTTGTTATCTATGGCATCCTTCTGGTCAGCGTGGCACCCTAAGCGGGCTGTTTGAACGCATAAAGACACTATATGATTAGTGATCGTCTTCATCTTTTGCAATGAGGTGTGAGTGGTAATGACGGGCTGGCAGTGGTTTTGGACTCTGGTAGGGTTTCTCCTTCTCATATTGGCGTTAACCTTCCTCTACTTTTTTCCTCCGTTTGAGGCTTTGGTAAATATTGTTTTGAATGGATTTACCTTTCAAAACAGTGTTTTCTGGGTGACAGTGATCATTGGGCTTCTAGGGTTTTGTGCGTTTCACTGGAGCGCGTATAAAACGTATATCAGGGGACAGGGCAGTGTGGAGTCGATGGTGTTAACGTCGTTACGGGGATCAACCTTCACAGCGGTTCTTTTGTCTGCAGGAGCGGCATTACAGGCGGTTCAAAATGCCTGTGTTTATCTGCTGCAGACAGGCTACACTTTTGATGGGGGATTTGGTAAACAAGTAGGAACGATCATTGCATTAGTAGTGATTACCGGTGTTTTTTGTATCATCTTTTGGTTGTTGAAATTAATTCGACCGGTTAAGGCATAGTGGATAGCAGGGGCGCATAATGCGCAAATGTTACCGGGAGGCCCCACTGGATTGAAACATACTGTTTAAGACTTTTTGGGGTAATTAAAATTACAAGGAGGAACAGAGCTATGGCGGATAAAGTGAAGACATCAGATAGGACAAAGGGCGGTATGAGTCGTCGTCAGTTTATGGGTACGACTGCCAAAGCGGTTGCGGCGGGTACAGTCGTGGCAGGGTTTCCATATATCTCTACCGGCAATGAGCCATTGCGGACCATTGGCCTTGGTGTGAGCATCATTAACGATATTCAGGCGCAGGCCTCTAAAGATTTGGGGTTTGAAGTGCGAGGCCAAGCACTTGGTTACGGTGCGATGTTCGGGAAAATGTTGAATCAAAATGATCAGTACGACATCGCCGAAGGCTATTACAACGATTTTGACGTATTTATACCGGCTAAGGTTTGGCATCCAACTGATACGAAACGGGTGAAGGATTGGGACTCCATCTCTGATCTGAGCAAGACCGGTCGTTTAACGCCGGACTCGAACCCAGGCGACGGCGATGCGCCTTTTCGAAAGCTTTGGATCAATGAATCGGGAGATTTGATCGACGGACCATCTCGGTATGTTTCTGCTGTGCCGACTTGGCACAACGCCGATACTCTCGGATACAACCCTGAGGAAACCGGCGGTAAGTTAGAGAGCTGGGCGTCGCTTTTTGATGACAAGTTTCGCGGTCAGGTTGCGTTGTTGAATGTCCCACAAATCGGGGTAATGGACGCCGCAATGGGTGCCGAAGCAAGTGGCCTTATCAAGTTTAAGGATAAGGGTGATATGACTCGACAGGAGATTGATGTGCTTATCGACTTCCTGATTGAGAAAAAGCGGGTTGGACATTTCCGCGCGTTCTGGGAGACGTTTGGCCAGTCAGTCAATCTGATGGTTTCGGGTGAGGTGGCTGTAGAAAGTATGTGGTCTCCGGCGGTGACGGCTATTCGATCGGAAGGGGTTCCCTGTATTTACGCCGATCTTAAAGAGGGCTATCGTGGCTGGCACGGTGGATTGTCTATTTCCAACAAAGTTTCAGGGAAACGTCTGGATCAGGCCTATGAGTACATTAACTGGTGGCTCGATGGTTGGGCCGGGGCATTTGTCGCGCGTCAGGGCTACTATATGTCACAGACCGATAATGTAAAAAAACATCTTTCTCCTGAAGAATGGGACTATTGGTATATGGGTAAACCAGCGGCCAAGGAACTAATGGACCCGTTCGGTAACCCGTTGGTACCCAAAGGCGAAGTCCGGGATGGTGGCTCTTACTGGGATCGATTCAAGAAGATCGCCGTCTGGAATTCTCTGATGAAG
The DNA here is from genome assembly GCA_022451485.1 of Gammaproteobacteria bacterium. Taxonomy (GTDB): domain Bacteria; phylum Pseudomonadota; class Gammaproteobacteria; order Arenicellales; family UBA868; genus UBA11791. The sequence goes on along the minus strand of JAKUQS010000006.1, from coordinate 60,203 downwards.
GAAAACGATTATCTGGTTAAACGTTGGACTGAGTTTTTGACTGCTTAATCTGCGTTTTGTGGTTTATTACCCTGGTGGTCGGCGTATTCGGTCACCAGGGTAAGTTTCCAACATAGGATTGTTGTGGACGGCGCACGCTGTGGCTAGGCGTATGTAGCTGTACGCAATAAGTGGGTGAAGGGTTACAAATTGGCAAGGTAGTATAGTGGCAGCCCAAATGCGCGGGAGTCGGATGGAAGAGAGGGATGTATCGTTGCACCGAGGCCTCATTGGTGCTCAGCCCGCGCCGGCAGCCACGGATCAACCCGTTACAAGGCAAGCCTCACGGGAAGGTGGCTTTTCTACGGGATGGTTAGTAGCGCCGAGCGTTGTGTGGCTATTGTTGTTTTTAGTCATCCCTTTGATCAGTATTTTTATCTTCAGTTTCTGGACCTCGACCGGGCATGGGTTGCAGCCGGGCTTCCATCTTCAGAATTACGCAGAGTATTTTGTTTCGGATGGCTTCTTTGATCCGGAGAGTCGGCGCTTTCTCAGCCCAAGCGTCTTTGTTAAAACATTGGGGAGCACTTTCCGGTTTACGTTTGAGGTCATGTTGTTATGTCTCTTGATCGGTTATCCCATTGCTTATTTTCTAGCAATGCGTGTTAATAGTTTCAAGTGGCAGATGGCGTTGTTTCTTCTTTGTATGGTTCCGTTCTGGACTAGCTATTTGATACGGGCCGTTGCCTGGCTGCCGATGTTAGGGCGCCGAGGGCTGTTGAATTCGATGTTGTTGGCTCTGGATGTGATTGATAAACCAACGCGGGTTCTTTTGTATTCAGAATTTGGGTATACCACAGCGCTAGTACAGATCTATGTAGTTTTGTGCGTTGGCCCTATTTTCTTTTCTTTAGCCAAAATTGATGCAGATATCATAGAGGCGGCTAAAGACATGGGTGCCACAGCATTTCAAATCTTTAGAGAAATAATTCTCCCGTTGTCGTTACCGGGAGTAGCCATTGGAATGATTTTTATTTTCGTGATGTTAATGGGTGAATTTGCGACTGCTGTCGTGGTATACGGGGGGAAAACCAGTACCGTTGGAACCGTGATCCTGAACTACTATGCGATAGCTAATTACCCATTTGCCGCGGTCAACGCCATTATGCTGATGTTAGCCATGATGGCAGGCGTTATTATCATCTTGCGCCTGGTTAATATCAGGAAGGAGCTGTGAGCATGGCGCGATGGACCCCACAAAAGAAAAAAAAGGCGTGGATTACTACGTTGTTTAGCAGTTATTACGCGCTATTTATTTTGTTTATTTACGGTCCAATGATTGCGATGTTCATTCTTTCCTTTCAAGGGCGTCGAGGCGGTACGAGTTTCCCAATGCGTGGGGTAAGCCTGTACTGGTGGGAAAAGCTAATTGAACCATCTACGGTTGGCGATATGCAGGGGGCATTACTGCGATCCTTAATATTGGCTTTAATTGTTATGGTGATTACTGCAGTTTTCTCCACGATGCTAGCTATGGCATTTAGAAAAAAATTCTTTGGAGCGAATGTTCTGTTTTATATGGTAATGGCTGGATTAATGGTTCCGGGTATCCTGCTTAGCTTGGGTCTGGCCACCCTGCTGCGGCAGATAGGAATGCCAGCAGCCTGGTGGTCTTCAGGTTTGGGGGTGCATGTTGTTTGGACTTTGCCGTTTGGATTCCTGGTGATGATGGCCGTATTTAATCGATTCGATACCAGCCTAGAGGAAGCAGCTCGAGATATGGGTGCAGACGAATGGACTGTGTTTAAAGAGGTCACCTTTCCGCTTGTGTTGCCCGGCGTTGTGGCGGCGGGCTTATTTGGTTTCACCTTGTCATACGATGAATTTGCCAGAACAACGCTTCTAGCGGGAGAGTTTAATACGTTACCGTTAGACATTAACGCCTCTATGACTCAGCGCATACGGCCTACGCTTTTTGCGCTTGGTACTGCATCTACTTTATTTTCCTTGTTAATGATTGGACTGTTTTTAGGAATTTATAGCCTATTGTATCGGCGCATCAATTAACGACGTTTCGGACCGAGATTGGATTGATCAAACGAGTCGTTTTTCACAGGGAAGCGTGGAGGCCACTCACTGCTATCTGTACGACGAGGAGCAGCAGTCTCGTGTTACGTAACTTTGGCCTCAGTCCAGCAAAACAGCAGAAACAGCGGACCAACATAACGTTTCTTTTTCACCAACTTGATAGGTGCGATTTTTGCTGGCCCGATGTTGTTCGACATGCACGTAGTGGTTTGGCGCAAACTCAAAAACATCTGTTTCAAGGGATCCCAAATATTCTGTCGCTACATAGGTTGCATCAATACGGTTGGCCATATCTGAATTCGTCCCCGTGACGACACAATCCGCTCGAACCGAAAGTGAGACGGATGATCCGACAGTGTGATGGAGATGGTCGTCCGAGACATTTACATAGAACATCGAGTCACCATGTTCTATTAGTGCGATAGAACCACTAACTGAGGTAAGAATCCCTTCAAAGAGGTTATTGTTTCCGATAAATTCAGCAACAAATCGTGTGCGAGGCATTTCATTGATTTCTCTGGATGTGCCTGTTTGTTGAATAACAGCATCACTCATAACGATAACTGAATCAGCCATAGAGAGCGCTTCTTGTTGAGAATGTGTCACCATGATGAATGTTATACCGATCTCTTGTTGAATCTTTTTTAATTCAACCATCATGGCTTGTCGAAGGCTGTAATCCAATGAACCAAGGGGTTCGTCTAAGAGTAGAACGGTAGGGCGGCTGATCAGGGCTCTCCCCAGTGCGACCCGCTGGCGTTGACCGCCGCTTAGATCCCGGGGAAAGCGGTCTGTTAATTCGGTCAGGCCGACGAGTTCGATCATGTCCTGCGCTTGTCGGCGTCGCTCGTTCGATTCGATTCCTCGCATCTTAAGACTGAATTCGACGTTCTGTAATACGGTGCGATGTGGAAAGAGCGCAAAGCTCTGAAACATCATCGACGTGTCGCGTTGTGATGGCGGTAGGTCAGTAACATCCTTTCCGCTGAGGTAAATTTTACCTGTTGTTACCTCCTCGAGGCCTCCAATCATTCGCAGCGTGGTTGTTTTCCCGCAGCCACTAGGGCCTAACATGGCAACAAAAGAACCCCTTTCAATGCTGGCGTTGAAATCGATAACCGCGCGGGTGTCCCCGGGGTAGGTCTTGCAGACGTCAGTTAGAACGACGTCATAGTCAGGCATAACTAGTGGCTATGGTAAGCGTGGTTAATTTACCGCCTTTGATGTGGCGAGGACCAGACTCCATACAGTTTCAAATGGGACTTCGTTAAAAACGCCGTCTTGGTTAAATTGGGAAAGCGTTGCAACAGCTTCTAACTGTGCTGTGTCTGCGCCTGCGGCCTCTTCCAATATTTGCACCGCGTCCTGAAAAGTTGTGGCTTCGCGCTCACGTTTTGTCTTTAAAGTGCCCTGGAGTAATGTGCCCACAGCAGCGACTGCTTCCTGGAAGCGACCTGCGCCATTTGGCGTTCCAAAAAGGCCGCGTACGCCATTCTGAGCAAATCGCTGGCGTAGCCCTTCGGGTAGGGACTGAGCGAGGCCTTCAAGTGCCTCTCCAATCCCAAAACCGGAGGTAAACAGGCCGCGGATGTTGTCTATGGTTCCGTCATCACTGCCACCATACATTCTTATTTGGGCGCCCTGTAGCGCATTACCCATCGCTTTAGCCTGATCACTACGAACATCGCGTTCAGCTTCTATATGCATTTTCGATAGTTCTAGAAAGGTAGCCGCATCGTTATATTTCTTCAAAGCATCTGCTTTTGCCTCAATTCCACTTGCTTCTGCTTCCAGCATGCGTTGTGTGTTCGCAACTCTCAGTTGTTCGATCTCCATTTCGGCCCGCCCTTTAGCGGCTGCTTCCTTCTCGATCCCAATGGCGGAGATTTGTTGTGCATCACTGGTCGCCTGGGCGCGGGTGAGAGTTGCTGTGGCTTCACGCTCAGCCGCTTCTTTCCTCGCATCGGCCTGCGCAAGCATATGCATTCGCGTGATTTCGGCGTTATTTTCCTCTTCTACACGGCGTGTATCCGCGTTATTTTCAGCCTCTATCAGGTCGATGATCTTTTGACGTTCCGCGTCAGCGATATGTCGGACTGAGTCGGCATTATGTTCGGCCTGCTGTCGGGATGCCGTGGCCTCTAGGCGTTTTGCAGCCGCCAATTCAAGGTCAGCATCTTTTGCGGATAAAGCGATTTCCCGATTTCGCTCCTCACTTTGCCGCGCCAGGGAACGTTGGACCTCTGCCGTCTCCCGTTTTTGGGACTCACTTAGAATCGACGTATCTTTCGCGATTTGGGCTTTCTCGAGTTCCAACTCTTTGTTGATTTCCTCTTGTTCAACTTTCCATTTCTCTTCGAGCAGGAATCGCTGTTTTTCACTCAACAGGGTAGCCTGAGCTTCCGCAACGTCTTTCTCCTGAGAGGAGGTGGAAAGGGCATCCTGTTTATTAACATCGAGAAGAGCTAATCGGGTTTTGAGTTTTTCCTGACTGATGGCGATTTCCGCCTGTTCTGCAACTTTACTCCGTTCAAGGCGGGCGCTTTCCTCGCGAGCGGTGATGACCGTCTGGCGTTCAATTTCGGCTTCTTCCCGCTCTTGTTCGTTGGCGATCAATCGTATTTGTTTATCCTTTTGGGCCGCATCCAATGACACCTCACGTGTGATTTGAGCGAGCTCCTCCTGTTTCGTTTTCTCAACGAGCTCTATCTGCCGATCCTTTTCTGCTTTGTCAAGATCGAGTTTGCGTGTGATTTCGGCTAATTCCTCCTGTTTCGCTTTTTCAATGAGTACGATCTCACGATCTCGTCGTTGTTGCTCGATCAGTTTGCCTTTCTCAATTTCTGAAGATTCACGTTTTTGTGACTCTTCGATGATGGCTACATCACGCTCAGTTCTGAGTTGTTCAACCAGACGTTCGTTTTCGATCTCCTTTTGTTCAACAGATAGTTTTTGATCGAGGACGTAACGTTGCTTTTCACCGACATGAAGGGCTTGTTCGTTGGAGATGGCCCGATCTTGTACCGAACGAGCAAACGCCTCTTGACGTTCGATTTCGAGCAATTCGAGTTGAGTCTCTAATTCCTTCTGTCGAATCGCCACACTGGTTCGTTTTTCGGTTTCGTGGACGTCCCGTTTCGCCCGTGATGTGATCTCGGTAATGATTCGTAGGCCTTCTGCATCGAAGACATTATCGGTCTTGAAGTACTCTTTTCCCGTTTGCTCCATCGAGACAATGGTGACTTCTTCCAGGACAAGACCATTTGCGCTGAAGCTTTCGATAACCTGTGATTTTATGTCGCGTGCGAAGGTGTCTCGATTTTCATGTAGTTCCGCTAGATCTTTTGTCGCCGCGTAGCTCCGCAATGCGCTGATGATTTTTGCTTCAAGGAGACTACGAACCGTGTCGGGATCGAATGTCTTTTGGCCCAGACTTCTGCTTGCAATGAGAAGGGAGTCGGCAGTGTGCCCAACGTGAGTATAGAGTTCAGCAACGACGTCAATGCGGATATTGTCGTGCGTCAAAATGGCCTGATCACGCGCGCGACCGACGATCAATTTAATAGTTTCCAGCGACACCCATGAGACTTCGTGGAAAACAGGTAGAACAATGGCGCCTTGCCCGAGGCAGACACGTGTGCCACCGAAACCGGTACGGATGAAGCCCATATTGGCTGGTGCCCGTTTGTAGACCCAGATAGAAATGATATAGAAAATAGCGATCGCAACAATTGCTATTAGGACGATAGTGATTAGGCTTTCGATGGACATAGGCGCGTTCCAGCTGTTTTGTGGCTTTCTAATAGTTGATTGTAATGCCTGTGGCGGCGTTATTTTATCGATTTGGTCTGTGGTATCGTGGCCATAGGCGTTTAGGGTTCGGGAGCTGCTTTCTTTCCAAAGTCGAAATGTAAGCGTTTTCCAGGTGTACCCATAACACGTCGACGTAATGCGTCGGTTTCCTCCGCCTGAACCGCCCCTGTGTCTGAATCGATGATTACCCCATAGTCGTTTTTGGCTGACACAATGGTGGTTAATCCGCGTGCGACGTCTTTTTGGACAGCTTCCACGGACCGTCTCAGCGGATCTCCCCAGCCTCCAGTACCGGGCTCCACATAATGCAGTTTATCACCTGGGTAAACCGATACACGGTCCGCTTTAGCCGCGATTGTTCGCTGTTCACCGTTTTTCGTGGTTAAAGACTTTTCAGAACAAGACCCAGCTTGGCCTCCAAAAACACCCCACGGCCTGCCATTCTGGCGATCATCCTGAATCGACAGCGCTCCGGGCGCTGTAAATTGGTAGATCGTTGCTACGCTGTTACCACCCCGAAAGGTTCCCGCACCACCGGAATCTGGAATACACCGTCGGGAGTCAACTCTTACTGGTGTCCGATGTTCCATGGCCTCAACAGAATATAGTTTCCTGCTGTGTGCCCAGCTCGGTCCATCAATTCCGTCTGAAGCTGCGCGCGCTGGCAGGGCGCCAAAGTGGGGTTCAGACAGCGGTAGCCCTCGAGCATCATCACCTGGTACAAAAGTAAAAAGGCTCTGACTGGATTCGCCTGCTGCTGTGACGAGCGAATCGGCTGAGTGGCTGAATACACCATTTAAAACATCCCGTAACCGACCTAGCACGTGTCTACGGCTACCCAAGGCTGCAGGAAACGCGGCTTTAATGAGTGAGCCTTTGGGAAGTGTGATGTCAAATAACGAGTTGCCGCTGCCGCATGGTTCCATCTCCGGGTCGACACGACGAAGTAGGTAGCGACCCACAAGACTCTGTAAAGTTGATTCCTGAAGATGAAGATTGATAGGTCCGAGGGCTTGGGCATCCGTGCCCGTCCAATCTACATAAGCTTTGTCACCTTCACGCCAGATGGTCACTTTTAGTCGAAAAGGTCCGTGTTCACAGCCGTCATCATCTATGTAGTCGTGAAATGATTGGGGTTCAATGGGAAAGTATTTGGATATGATTTTGCGCATCATCTGATGTGTCTGTTCTTGCAGTATTTCACTTGCCCGGATATAGCTGTGTTCACCAAAGCGCGCGCACAATTGAAGCACTCGGGCTTCACCTATTCTTGTGGCCGCTACCAGTGCCAGTAGATCGTGATGGTTTGCGACGGGTGTCCGGGTATTGCTCGTCAGAATTGCAAGCGATTCGTGATTTAGGATGCCGTTCTTGTATAGCTTAATGGGTGGAATACGCAGGCCTTCGCCAAAAATAGAATGTGCGGTCGCCGGGTTACTGCCAAGTGCTTCACTGCCGACATCACTCATATGTCCGTAGGCCGAGCTAAATCCCACAAGTCGGCTCTCTAAAAAGATGGGAGTTACGATGCACCAGTCGTTCAAGTGCCCGCCAGCCCCCCCGGCGCTATATGGGTCACTGTGTAGGATGACATCCCCAGGAGCGAGATCAGACATGGATTCCCGTAACAGTTTGGGTAAATCGGTTTCGGTATTCCCAACCAGCAAACACCCGTTGGGATCCGCGATCAGGGTGCCGGCGTCCCGCTGGAGGCGGATTCCAGAGGACATGGCTCTACCAAAAAGAAGAGTGTCCATTTCTCGTCGTGCGCACGTCAACGCAGTCTCCACAATATGAGGCAGCGAGATTTCAATGTCGTCTCCAGCGCGGGTATTTTCTTTTATAGCTTTGGAGATCTGCTCGCTTTGGCTTAGCGTGCTGGTTGGCCCGGCTACCTTGTGTGTTCGTTGATGTCCGTGGGCAGAGACAAAGTCAGCGTGCGTCTCTGGGGCCAGATCAGCATGACAACGGGCGAGCGCATCATCCGTTGCTCGTTGAAGTGCGATTCCGATATTTCCATCGTTAACGGCCGTGCCAAACTGCATTCGAGTTTGGTCCATCGCTGTTAGACGACAAAGTACTCGGACGTCTCTTGGCCCCACCTCGTGTTCAACAATTTCATATGACCAGCCATTGGCGTAAGTGTTTGTCAGCAAGGTAGCAATATGTGGTCCGACAGAAGGCGCATCATTGTCAGTATCGTTTGCTATTTGGTGGGCTGGTATAGGCGCTTGAGCAACGCCATCGGTGATGATCGGGGGGCTGAGCGCCATCCTTGTTGCAAATAATTGATCAAACTCGCTTTGATTGGCGGCCGCGAGTTCATCCAGGGAAAGGGTGGGTTTCTTCACGATAGTGTCGCGTTATCCGTCGGTGTTTGAGGTTTAATCAAAAGCGTGCCCTCGGGAGTAACATGGGCGACATGGCCTGGGTGAATTAGGGTGGTGGCATCGTATTGGAGGATTACAGCCGGGCCCGAAACGGACTCATCGGGCATCAAATCTGCGCGCTCATAGACCTTGGTGTCGAGGAAACTCCCATCAAAATAGGTTCGGCATTGATTGGGTGGGGTGGATTCTGACCTTCGGGCTTGATGTTTGGCGTTTGATGTCGTTACTTGAGATTGTGTATACCCGATGATTCGCAAGTTGACGATCTCAACTGGTAAATCCATCTCAAATCCGCACAAGTTCTGATGGGCCCGCATAAACTGTGCTTCTAGTTGAGAAAGGTCCGCACTTGGGTCGACAACATTTAAGGGGAGTGTAATCTCGCTGCTATCGCCACAGTAACGAAGATCAGCCTCTGCCAGGAATGTGTACTGGTCGTTAGTTGATCCATCTTCTTGCAATTGTGTACTGACGTGAGTTTGTAGCTTGTCCAGTGCATCATCGAGCAGTTGTCCGGTTATATGAGTAACCGGCTTGAGTATGGTCTGGGCCAGCTCATGGCGTTGTGATGCGAATAGGGCGCCGTGAGCCGATACCATGCCTGGTTGGGCTGGTATTACAACAGGGAACATATTTCCGAGGATTCCTATGGCGTTCGCGTGCATTGGGCCAGCGCCCCCAAACGCAATCAAGTTGAATTCTTTGTCATCCGAATGTCGTTCTGACATGAGCTGACGTATGGCGCCGTAAACTTTCTCGTTCGCAACATCAATTATCGCTTGGGCTGCCTCTACAGGATTCATCCCAAGCGCTTTTCCCGCGACGGACACCGCTGTCTCGGCCGCCTCGATATCGATTGGAATACGCCCGGCCAGGAATTCGCAGGGTAGTCGACCCAAGATCACATTGGCATCGGTTAGTGTTGCGACGGTGCCGCCAAGTCCGTAACACGCCGGACCAGGGCCATTATAGGTGTCGCTCTTTATACGAATCTTTCCTGTTATTGGGATATCAATAACAGAGCCTGCGCCGCCTCCAATGTGTCGCGTGCCCAGTGTTGGAAGTCCAAGGCAATAGGGACCGAGCGATCCGTCTCGTAAAGGTGGCCGTAGAGTCTGATGGAGCAGTGTAATTTCTGTTGTGTTTCCTCCCCAGTCTAACGCGATCGTATCGCCACAGTTAGCGGAAGAGGCAATGCTGTGGGCGGCCCCTGCGGCGCATGCAGAACTGGACAGCGCAGCGAAGATCGGAGTGCGTTGCGCGCGCTCTAAACCCATGAGCCCGCCATCCGATCGTGCTACAAATATATGCGGGGGTGCAGACAGGTCTGCGAATTTGTCCCCTAGACTTTTTAAATGGGTGATCATGCTGTGCTGAACATAGGCGTTCATCACTGCGAGAGACGTGCGCTCAAACTCATGAAAGACCCGTCGTAATTCGCTCGATAGTGTCACGGGTAAATCCGGAGCAATGTTTGATATCAGGTCACGGAGAATGCGTTCGTGTAAAGGATTAGCGTAGGAATGAAGTAGTGATACGGCTATATGTTCCGCCCCTAGGTGAATAATCTCCTGGATCAGAGCCGACGCAACCGAGTCGTCCAGTGGCTGTAGGATTTGTCCGTCGGATGACATACGTTCCGGAATACCGCGCGTCAGCGCAAGATCCGCCAGTGGTTCTGCCTGGATGGCCGTATGGGGATTGGATGAGGCAGAATCCTCCGATACCCCTCCTAGAAGAAGTATGTGTTCAAAGCCTTGAGTGGTAAGTAGAGCGACTTTCGAGCCATTTCGTTCAGCAACGACCGCCGAGGGTAACGACGTGCTGTTAACAACCGTCGCGATGTCTGCGGCCGACACGTCGCTGATTTCGAGGAGTTCATCCAGTCCAGAAAAGATCCTTGACGTGGGATCGCCAAGTGTCGACGGAATCTTTGCCGCATATATGTTCCCTGAACGCTCATCCAGAAGGGATAAGTTCGTAAACGTCCCTCCAACATCAATCCCTAGGCGGGCAGACATCAGCTTAAACTTCTCCTTTTAAGAATCTGGCGGAATACCAAATGGCTTAGGTTGACCGGTTCGGCGCGGGTCGAATTAGAGTTGAAGAATTTACAACAGATCGCGGTGCGCGGGAAGTCGTTTAAAATAGTAGCTGAATATTTTCTTCTGGTTCGTTTGGCCAAGAGCTGACACGAATGAGACTGTTGATGGTATAAAGAGGTCGACGTGGAACCTCTGGAGTATGGATCAGCGATGGAATCCTTACAAAACCGGTGGCAACGGCCCGGATCCTGGATTGGATTGGGTATTGTTGTCGTTATTGTTCTCTTTTTACTGTTTTACCAACCGGTAGAGCAGTATTTAATGGAGCATATCCCAAGAATCCATTTTTCCAATATTCTCTTCTGGTTTGCATCAGTGGTTGCGATCATTAGTTTTGCAATCTCCCATCGGCAGTCATTTAAAAAGAATATATTTGACCAGTTTTCAGAAACAAGTGCGCAAGAACTGGTTTTCGATACCCTGCAGATAGCCATTTTGGCTGCTGTCATCTTGTGTGCCGGGGCGACTATTCAGGCTGTTGAAATGCTGAGCGAGCACCTAATGAATGATGGTCAGATCATCAGTGCCGTGTTCGGGAGTCGCTTGCTGTCTGTGTTTGTTTTGATGTTAATGGCGATTTTGTTTTATTTGCTGCACCGAGTAGTTCGGGCTTACAGAGTGGGTTGGCGCCGCGGTTGGACGCCCCCCGGAGTGGTCGGACGTCGTTAAGACATTGTTCAATAACTGGGTTATCCATGAAACACGATTGGGAAGAACCAACCCGTGCTGACTACGCAGAGAAAGGATTAGGCAGTAGGTCTGGCTTTGGAGAGAAACCGGCATTATTAATCGTCGATTTCAGCAACGGATTTACCGATCCAACATCACCATTGGGCGGGAATTTTGATGATCAGGTTGCCGTTACCGCTCGATTACTGGCGGCATTCAGAAAAGGATGTTTCCCGGTGGTCTACACAACGGTAGCTTATGCCCCAGACTTTAATGACGCGGGCATATTCATAGAGAAGATTCCGGCATTGTCATTGCTTGTTAAAGGCTCTAAGTGGGTAGAAATTGATTCGAGAATTGCTCCCGTAAAAGGTGATGAGGTCATCATTAAGAAGTACGCTAGTGCATTTTTTGGTACCGAATTGGATCGTTATTTTCATGGGCAGGGTGTCGATACTGTCATTATCACCGGGGCGACCACTAGTGGGTGTGTGAGGGCCTCTGCAGTTGATTCCTTACAATACGGCTTTCGGACTATTGTTTGCCGAGAGGGTGTTGGTGATCGTGCCGAGGGTCCCCATCACGCCAATCTCTTTGACATGGATTCGAAATACTGTGACGTTAAGGTTGAACAGGAGATACAAGAACATCTCGAGGCACTCGTGGTAGCTGGGGGAATGGAAGGCCGCGCTGACAACGAATTCCGGCAATGGTGGCAAGGAACATTGCCAACGCGTGTTGATTTTTGAAGAGAGCGCGCATGAGCTCAAATTCTGGAAATACTTTCTCTGAACTGCTGGATGCGAATCGAGAGCAGCTAGAAAGTCTCTATGCGAGCGTCAATATTGAGTCTCCACGCGCAGATCCCCATGGTAAAGGTGCCGAAGTAAAGGTAGTTCGGCTAACCGAAGAAACCCGAGATCACTTGGATGATCCCATTCAATGGTTAGAACAACATTATGGGGAGAAGTGGCGGCATGAAATTAGAGATCGTCGCGTTGAGGGTGACGAGATACTAGTGTTAGTGCGTTTGGAATTGCCTGCCTTTGGCATTCGAAAAAGTCAGTTTGGTCGAGCCCCATTGATGCGACGTTCCAATAACATGCCAGCCCTCGCCGACGATGGAGAGATGAGTGTGGAACGGGAGGCATGTGAAGCGGCTGTTCGGGACGCGCTTACACGGTGCATCGAACTCCTCTGAGTAGCGGTGCGCAGGATGCACGTGTTTTGCGTAGCGACAAAGTTGTGAAAAAGATCAAACCGTTTTGCTTGCGGAATCATTATGGTCTGTCTGTCCGATCAGAGGATTTTGCAGGCCAGCATGTTGTCTTCTGTTGCATCACCTTTGGTGCATTACGCCGGGATCTCGCAAGAGTTAACAAATTGGCAGGGCTTGTTTCTCGATTGGGTTCGCGAAACGCGCGAGTGGTTGTCATCATTCAAGCAGGGTTCGTAGTTAATCAGGAGTTGTCGGAACGCCTTGATAGTGTCATTGAGGTGTTGTTCGATCCTGACGACTCAGTTTCCCGAATGTTCAGAGGTATTTCGGGGCACGATCCGGTTGAAAGTCCAGCGGTGTTTTGGATTCTAGGGCCGGCGGGAGATCTGGTGAAGTGGTTCAATTCAGATGACTTTGAGGGTGCACTGGAAGGGTTGATAAGTTATTTCTCTGCGAGGCGATTAATTGGTGATTGTGTTCCAGATGCGCCGCTTCAACAAATACAATTCGGCACTTCATTGACGTTCGGTTCTGGCGAATGGTTTGCAGAAAAACGAGTGGTGGTTTGCGGAGTGCCCGGTGCGTTTACACCTATATGTAATCGCGAGCACCTACCAGGGTATATAGCTGCAGCAGCGGAAATGTGCGCCACCGGCGTCGATCATGTCGTATGTATTGCCGTGAACGATGCCTATGTAATGGATGCGTGGGCGCGGGCGACTAACATCTCGGACAAGCTTTCAATGTTGGCAGATGGGAGTGGGTGCTTTACTAGAGGGATGGGCCTAACACTGGATTTGAGGGGGTCCGGACTCGGTATGCGCTCCCGGCGTTATGCCATGTATGTTGAAAGGGGAGTCATCATCCACATGAACGTTGAGGCAGGGTTTGATGTCCGCGTGAGTGACGCCGCGTCAATGCTTCGCTTGTTGAAAGCCTGAGCCCTAGTACAGTCACGACTAGGTTTTACTGTCGCTGGCCGATAAGGTCATCCATTTTTGAAAGACTGGCGTCGTAGGTGGCTGCAGATGAGTATCTGACAGACACCTGGCCTTCAATTCCTCTACGCTGCCACCAAAGTCAAATAACTCAACCTTCCCTCGTGACGATGAAAGTTGGCGACGTAACTCAGCGGTAGCATTGTCATTAACTTTATTGTCGTCGGTGATAACAACGCCATAGCGTTTTGCGCCTTCGGGAGAAACTAATCGCCTTCGGACATCTAATGCGACTGTTGCAGGATCACGTTCAAGCGGGTCACCCCAACCACCACCACCCCAAGTGTTGAAGTAAAGGGTATCGCCAGGTGACACTTTAACTCGATCGCATTTAGACGACATCCATTCCGATTCACCCGTGTTGCGCACCATCAGTTTGGTACTGCGTTTCCCTGGACGCCCACCATTAACACCCCAAGGGTGGGTAAGCCAACGATCATCATGGATTGAGATTTCCCCGGGTTCAAGAAATTGATAACCCATGGACAAACCATTACCCCCCCGATGTAGTCCGGCACCGCCACTATCAATAATGGTTTGATATTGAACAATGCGTAACGGGAAGTATGCTTCTAGGAACTCATTGGGTACGTTGGTAAAGGCTGGCCAAAGTGAATGGCCGTCTGGGCCATCGCCGGCAGGCCGTCCGGGGACTCCGCCGAATCCAATCTGATAGAGCTGATACCATTCACCTTCTTTGTCATAACCCGAGTACATAAAGTGCGGGCTGTCAGAAAAACCGGCAGCACACAAGGCGTCTGGTGAACTTTGACCGAGCAGACCGCTCATAATGTCAAAAATGCGGGCTAGCATATGGGTCCGTGAGCTTAATGCCGCAGGCCGGATGGGTTTAAGTATTGATCCACGAGGAATTCTGACTTCGACAAGATCATAAAAGCCATCATTAAACAGTATCTGTGGGTCAAAAAGATTGATAAAAAATGCGCCCAGGAACATTTTGAACATCTCCTCGTTTAAGAGGAAATTGACTGAACTGATGGACTGCGGGTCAGTTCCAGCGAAATCAAAAATAACGATTTCGCCTTCACGCCACATCGTGCATTCGATTTTATAGGGGCCCATGCCCATCCCGTCATCATCGATATAGTCAACAAAGTGTTGCTTTGTTTCCGGGATCACCATGTTAAGAATGGAGCCCATGGCCCGTTTGTTTCGATCTAGCATCTCCTGCATCGCGGAGATCAGCGGGTCGACTCCAAAGCGTTCGACCATTTCAACGATACGTCGTTCAGCCAGTCGAAGCGCTGCTACTACCGCATTGAAATCTGAGCGATTCCATTCTGGGAGTCGACAATTCCGAAGAATCATTTCCAGTATTTCTTTGTTGAGTTCCCCCTTGCGATAGATTTTGACCGGTGGGATTTGAATGCCTTCTTCAAATATTTGCGCAGCGTCGGTCGGTAGGCTGCCTGGAACTTTTCCTCCGATGTCGGTCATGTGTCCGAACATTGCAGCCCACGCGACTATCCGTCCATCAATATAAATAGGCATCATCATCAACCAATCGTTCAGATGGCTGATGGCACCATTACAGGTGTACGGATCATTAGTTAGGAAAATGTCGCCTTCTTCGATGGTGCCGTCGTAACCTTGCTGGAACCCCCAGAAAAATGATCCGAACTGACCGACGACCATTTTCCCTTCCTGGTTAGCAATCATTGGGAAGGCATCGTGTTGTTCGCGTATACCGGGTGACATGGCAGTTCTAAAGAGTACTGCGTCCATTTCTGTCCGCGCATTACGTAAAGCATTTTCGATGATGTCTAACGTAATGGGATCAACAGTGACAGACTGAAACGGTTTCGTGTTGTTTTGTATCAGTTGTGCTGGCATGTTTAAGCGTCGCGATATCTAGTCGTTAATCGGATTAATTAAAATATTCCCTACCGAATCTACCTCACCGGCATGGTTTGGCAGGATCAGGGTGGTTGAGTCCATTTCTGTAACGATTGCTGGACCCTCGATGCGATCGCCATGTCTGAATTTCGATCGATCATAAATCATCGCCCCATGATCACGCCCTTCGACAAAGACAGTGGTTTGAGCGTAACCGGCGCTCTGAGGATCGCCACCACCTTCGGGGAGACGCAGTGCTGTTGCCGAACTTTCCCGTCCTTGAACGAGTGCACGCAAGTTGTAAAGCTCTCGCTGCGTGTCGAGAGAGAAGGTGAACAACTGTTCGTGCATCTTGTCAAAGCGATGGCCTAGACCGTCTAGGCCGTCTCTCTCGAAGTCTTCCGGAGAGACATCAACCGTTAGTCGCATTCCTTGCCCAGCGTACCTGAGGTCGATTTGGTACAACGTGGTTTGTTCACTTTCAGGCACTCCCTCGGCATAGAGAGTCTGGGCCGCTGCCGTCGCGAGCTCTCGGAGAGCAGACAGCACTTCATCGTTGTTAGTCTCGGAAAATCGCCGTACAAAGGTTCGGGAAGCTTCGTCGCGAACACGGGTAGTGGCGTCACCGTAAGCGCACAGCACACCGGGACCCGGTGGTATGATGACTGGCCACGAATTCATCAGCTTGCCGAGCGCGTTAGCATGAAGTGGACCTGCTCCACCGAAGCCCACTAAAGCGAAGTCTCTCGGATCAAAACCTTGTTCAACGGAGACCAGTCGCAGCGCCCCAAACATATTTTCGTTAACGATATTGATAATCCCTTCTGCAGCCTCTTTTAGTGATAAATCCATCGCTTTGGCTACTTTATTCACTGCTTGTTCGGCCTCTTTTCGGTCAATCGCCAATTCTCCGCCCAGTCTCGCATCCGCTGGGAGATAGCCCAGTACAACGTTGGCGTCAGTGACCGTTGGCTCTATACCGCCTTTACCGTAGGCCGCCGGACCAGGTTCTGCCCCGGCACTTTGCGGACCGACCCGCAAAGCTTTGGTCAATTCCGGAACATAAGCGATGGAGCCGCCTCCGGCCCCGACCGTTCGCACGTCAACCGAGGATGAGCGTACTGTCACATCGGCTACACGAGTTTCTCGGCGGGTCTGGGGGACACCGTTCTGAATTAGGGCAACGTCTGTCGAGGTTCCCCCCATATCAAAAGTCAAGAGGTCAGTAAATCCGGCCTGTTTTGCAATCCATATTGCACCCGATACGCCACCGGCTGGACCACTCATTAATAAATTAACGGGTGTCGCTTTAGCAGCCTCAGCTGAGGCCAAACCACCGTCGGAACGTAATATGTGTAACTGAACCTGATTCATTCGGCGATTCAACTCGCCCTCTAAACTCTCTAGATAGTTGGAGACTACGGGTCGAATATACGAATTCACCACGGTTGTTTCAGTTCGTTCGTACTCATACATTTCGGGTACGACTTCAGAAGAAATGGACACAGGAATGTTCGGTATTATTCTTTCAGCGATGGCACGTACTCGTTGCTCATGAATGCCACTGGCATACGCATTCATTAACGAAACAGTTAACGCTTCAATGCCTTCGTTTGCTAGGGATTTCAGAGAGTTTTGCAATGCATCCTCATCAAGCGGGGTAACAATGTTGCCCTTCGCGTCGATGCGTTCGATCGCTTCGATAGTGAGTTCAAGTGGAGAGAGCGGGTCGCTTTTGTTGAAAATCACCCAACCGCCCAACCCCCCCGGAACATAGGAGCGAGCGATTTGAAGAACCTGTTGATATCCTTTGGTAGTAACAAGCCCGACCTTTGCTCCAGATGCCGTTAGGACTGTGTTGGTGGCGACTGTTGTTCCATGCATTACATGACTGATATCGGACGGAGCAACATTTGCCGAATGACAAACACGTTCAATACCTTCCAGTACGCCAATGGATGAGTCTTGCGGTGTTGATGCTACTTTAGCGGTAAAAAAATCACCGCTGGTTTCATCAATTAATAAAACATCAGTAAAGGTTCCTCCCACATCAACGCCCAAGCGATAAGATGCAGTTCCTGTCGAAACGGGACGTGTTGTATTTTCTTGGTGGGTTGGTCTGGGTTTTTGTTTTGACTGGGCCGCGATGTTCGGAGAGGATCGTGGCGGTGTTTCTTGTTGTCGAGCAACTGGTTCCGTTTTATGGTCAGGTGTTGTACGAATCTCGCTGGAGGCTGTATTTGCTCTCTCAGTATTGGTCTCGCGCTTCGGCGTCGAAGAGTCTATTCGTTGTGGGGTTGCGTGCTTGTTCAGTTGAGAGAACTCATCTTTAGCACGCTGTAATTCACTGTCAAACCAGTCCGTTATTTTTCGGGAATCCTTGCTCATACGTATCTGCTGGGTAAGTGCGCTAGCGGTAGGGTAGTCAATCGGCTGTGTATTTTATTGATTCTTGTTACGGCGCCAGTTTGTAATTGCATCGATCATTGCATCTGCTGTGGTCAGATCACAGTATCGTCGGGAGACATCTCGCAAATTATCCCAGTGAGGCTTTTCATGTTGATCGCCGACACAGTCTTCAGGTACCAGCGTTCGGAAACCCCACTGAAAGCTATCAACTATACTCGCCCGCACACATCCTGAGGTGACACAGCCCACGAGAATAATCGTGTCCACACCTTCTTTGTTAAAGAACGCAGCTGCGGGTGTCTGGAAGAACATGGACGCACCGGATTTTCGCATCGCAACGTCATATTCTCTGTTGTAGGTTCGCGGATCAAATTCTGTTGCGTGATCACCATCGATAAAGCCTTCTAGGACGGCAGCAATCTTCCAGTAAGGCTTGTCACGGGATGAGCTATATCCTGTATAGCAATTGGCGACGGGCACACCGCACTCTCGGGCAACGTCCAATAATCGAACGGAATTACTGATTGCACGTTGGACTAATGGCGAGCCACCCAGTTGATGGTTGGGGTCGGTGAATCCTAACTGAAAATCCACCACAGCGACCCCCGGTGTCTCTCCAAATCCGATTGATTCGGAGCCGTAGGAGCATTTTTCATAAATGTCGTTTTCGTTGCTGTTCATGATGTCCCATGAATGATCGATTGAATCCAGTTGGTGTTTTCCGCCCGCTTGCGTTTGTTTGACACGCTTCCTATGGGTAATGCGCGACGAAGTATAGATGGTTGGTCTAGGCTTGCGCCATCGAAAATCATCAGGGCTCGTGGCTGATGGAAACTTCGTGCAAAATGGGTGGAAGAGTCGGTTGTTTAAACGTAAGGACGTGAGCAGACCGGATGAAATTAGTTGGGGTGAGTCGATGAGCCAGAGGGCGGGATTCTTTAGCGGAGAGCGGTGGTTGTCGCGTGATGATTTTGAGTCACGAGTGTTACGGGCCGGTAATGTGTTTGCTGCATTGGGAGTCGGGTCAGGTGATGCGGTTGCCTTGCTACTGCGGAACGATTTCTGTTTTTTCGAAGCGACTTATGGGGCCAATTTAGTGGGCGCCTACGCGGTACCCATTAACTGGCATTCTACTGCTGGTGAGTTAGCCTATCTGCTGGAGGATTCAAGGCCACGTGTTTTAGTGGGCCATGCGGATTTGCTAGTGGGCGTTTCCAGTGCGTTGAGTGAAGGGAAGCGATGGGGGATGGAGGTTTTGGTGGTCGACACTTCGGCAGAATTAGCCACAGCCTATGGCCTGGCAAAAGAGGTTTGTGTAGCTCATGGTAGCGGGCGGCAGGCATGGAATGTGTTGATCGATGGTGCGGGAGAGCTCCCAGACCGACGTTCCGAGGTTATTCAATCCATGTTCTATACCTCAGGAACGACGGGGTCGCCAAAGGGAGTCCGTCGCTTGGCTCAATCTAAACCTGACGTTGAGGGCCTGGGTCGAATTCGCGACCGTGTCTTTGGCCTAAGTCCGGGTATCAGTGCACTCGTTCCCGGGCCGCTCTATCACAGTGCGCCAAATTCCATGGCGCTTCGGGCTGCACAGCAGGCAAAAACCATGGTGTTAATGCCACGTTTTGATGCGGAGGAGAGCCTTCGTCTGATCCAAAAATATAAGATAACCAATATATTTCTCGTGCCGACGATGTTGATACGCCTATTGAAGTTACCGTCATCGATTCGGGCTGAATACGACGTGACGTCACTTCAGCACATTATGATTGCTGCGGCACCATGTCCTGCACAGGTTAAGCGCGAAATCATTGAATGGTGGGGGCCGATCGTCCATGAGTTTTATGGCTCAACAGAGCTTGGATATATGACGATTTGTGATTCTGCGGAGGCCCTTAGCAAGCCAGGTACCGTGGGGCGACCGTTAGAGGGGGCTAGAGTCAAAGCGTTAGATTCCGATGGTCATGAGGTGCCAGCGTGTGTACCAGGTGAGATTTTTGGCCGGCTTGCGGGCTTTCCGGACTTTACCTACAACAATCGCGATAAGGAGCGGGCGGAGATTGAAAGAGACGGACTGATTACGTGCGGTGACATGGGCTACTTTGATACTGACGGTTATCTTTTCTTGTGCGATAGGGTGCGTGACATGGTGATCTCCGGCGGCGTGAATATCTATCCAGCAGAGATTGAAACCAGTTTAGTCGGCATGCCTGGAGTTGCAGATTGCGCGGTGTTTGGGATTCCCCACGACGAGTATGGAGAGCAACTGTTAGCGGTCGTGCAATGTATCCCAGGATATTCCTTGAAATCCGATGATATCAAGACTTATCTGCGTGAGCGAATAGCGGGGTACAAGGTGCCCCGGCGAATAGAGTTCGAGCAGGAACTTCCTCGAGAAGATTCAGGAAAAATTTTTAAGCGACGACTTCGCGACCGTTATTGGAAAAATGAGCCTCGTCAAATATGATGTTTTGGCGTCATGCGCCGTGCTGCCCGACGATTACGACCGAGCAGACGTTCTGATGAGGAAAGCCACCGAGATTGTGTGTTAAACCGAAAACCGGATCCTGGGCACGTTGACGAGTCCCCGCCCGACCTTGCATCTGAAGATAGACCTCATACAACATACGTAGCCCGGATGCTCCAATGGGGTGTCCGAAGCACTTCAGTCCTCCGTCAATCTGGCACGGCACTTTGCCGTCTGCGTCATAAAATCCATCTCTAACATCATTAATGGCGTCGCCTTCAGCTGAGATATAGAGATCTTCCATGGTTACCAGCTCTGTGACTGAGAAACAATCATGTACTTCAAGGAGATCGATTGCCGCGCGTGGCTTTTCGATATTGGCCTCTTGGTACGCGCGTCTCGAAGCGGCGCGTGTAGTCATGAAATAACTGCCATCCCATGAATTGTGTTGCACCTCGGTACCGTTAGAGACGGCCAGCTGCAGCGCTTTCACGGTTATCATGTCCTTTTTTCCCAATGCCGAAGCAATATCAGGTGTCGTCACAATGGCACACGCCGATCCATCAGATACCCCACAACAATCAAAGAGCCCCAGTGGTTCGGCGATCATTGGTGCGTTCAACACTTGTTCCTCGGTAATCGGTTTTCTAAGGTGTGCCTTTGGATTTTTTGCACCGTTGTCATGGCTTTTCACGGAAATATGTGCCATGGCTTGTTTGAGATCTTGTTTCGAGACCCGATGTTTTTCCTGATAAGCGCTCGCCAATTGGGCAAAGGAGCCCGGGGCAGACATATTGGACCAATACAGGTCATTTAGCCCGCCACGGGACCTTTGCGGTAGCCCGCCATATCCTGTGTCTTTTAGTTTTTCGACACCTAATGCGAGGGCGATATCGGCGGCACCGGAGGCAACTGCGTAGACGGCACCACGGAATGCTTCCGATCCTGAGGCGCAATAATTCTCGACACGCGTGACAGGTATATAAGGAAGCCTTAGGGCCATCGCGAGTGGTATGCCGGATTTTCCCACGTGTTGTTCTTCAATGGCGGTTGAAAACCAGGCCGCCTCAATTTGGTCTTTTTCGATACCAGCATCTTTCAGCGCTTCTGAAAAGGACTCGACCATCAAGTCCTCAGCATTGTCATTCCAGCGCTCACCAAAGTTGGAGCAGCCCATTCCAAGAATCGCGACTTTATCTCTGATCCCTTTTGCCATTGTTAAGGTTTCCCGTTGTTATCGAAAGCATTCCCGATGGGTGCCGCCTTCCAGAAGTATCGGCGGAATCCACGCGCCACATCATAGTCCTTGACTCGGAACATGAGACGCATCGCTTGTCCGACGGTCACTTCTGAGTCAGAGGAAACATCCGTGAAGTCGAGCATTGCTCTACCACCCTGATCAAACTGTACCATGCCGTAGTAAGCCGGAGGATCCGGGGAATAGGTGAGTCGATCAGCCGTATAGGAATTCACTTTACACGGCATGTTTGCGAACGAGTGGGCAACCTGCGTATTTGATTCACCACAATCGGGATTCACGCAAATGTTGGATTTCGGATACTGCAGCGTGTCGCAGGTTTCGCAGCGCCCGCCGATAAGGCCAAGCAGCATTTCCCTGTTTCGATACAGTGTGGTTAGGCCCGTCTGCTTATCCACTTCGGCCCGGAGTCCTTGCTCAACGGTTACCAGATCGTTAATCGCCAAATACCGGTGATAGTTTTCGTCCGGATACCCCGCACTTAACAGTTGTTTCATCTCTTTGATGGGGCGGTGTGTCGCGAGTTGGTTAGTTGTCCGAAAGAGTAGGGCGTCACAGCCTTGGCCAAAGCCAGCGATCAAAATTAATTGGCCTGGGGTTGCCTCCTCGAGTGCATGTGTAAACATGAGAAGTGGATGGATAGCCCCGGCTTCCCCTACGCGCCCCTGTAAGTTGTCACGCACCGCGCTGTCGGGAATACCGAGTGTTTTTGCCAACATGCCGGCAACCCGTCTAGCGGGCGAAGGAAAGCAGAAATGATCAACTTCGGAGGCGGCAGCGCCCGCATTAGCTAGAGCTTGACGAACCGCATTAGGTACGATTTTAAGGAATCCCTCGTCCCGCACCCATCGTTCTTCCCACACATAATCGAATGGCTGATTCTGCCCCCGGTAATGATCAACGAAATCGACGCTTTGTGCGGCGTAACCCATCAGTGTGGCGACACCCTCGCCAGGCCCGACTAACAGGGCAGCCCCGCCATCCCCAGAAGTCAGTTGCAGTGGGCTCCCTGCTTTGGCCTGACGTTTTTCTCCACCGATGACTAACGTATTCCGCTCATTGCCGACTGCTATTTGCAGTGCGGTCAATAAGGCCGAAGTGCCAGCACGCTGGGAGCCGGTGATGTCCATCGTCTGAAGATCATTACCAAGATGCATTGCTTCTGCGGCGATTCCCGCATTCTGTCGGTCTTGGAACGGGAGGCTGGTGGAAGCCAGATAAAGGCCGTCAATTTGTGCGTATTGTTGTGGGCTAAGCGTATTGCGTGCGGCTTCCACTGCCATTGTGAGCGCATCTTCGTCCCAGTTGGCGATGGCACGTTCACCCTGTCCGAGACTCGCAAGTGCGGGGTTAAACCAACTATAGGCGTGAGCCATGACTTTCCGTTGTAGCCGCGCCTTCGGGATATAGGCGCCAAATGCGTGGATGCCAACGGTCATCAAGTCTCCTTATTGGTCTTATCGATGCAGCGCTTTAGCCAATGGCGCCACTGTAAGTGAGTTCTGTAACTTCGCCTTCATCAAAACCCCACTCGCGAAGGACCTCATCGTTGTGTTCTCCCGGTAGGGGAGGAGTAGTTGGGGTCTCGCTGGGAGTCTCACTGAATCGCGGCGCAGGCGCCGCCTGTAGAGTTCCTTCAATTTCAATGAAAGTGTTCCGAGCAATATTGTGTGGATGTTGCGGGGCCTCGGTCATCGTCAGGACCGGCGCGAAACAGACATCGGTGTTTTCGAGTAATTTCCGCCAATGGGCCTGATTGTGAGTGATAAAGACAGCGGCCAGGCGAGATTTTGCGGCACCCCAGTTTTCAGAATTCAGCGGGTTTTGGAATTCTGGCGCATTAGTCAGACCCAATTTCTCAAGCAGCAGCGCGTGGAATTGCGATTCGATAGCTCCCAGGGCAATCCATCGTCCGTCGGCACATTCATAGGTGGTATAAAAGTACGCGCCACCGTCCACCAGGTTGTTGTAGCTGTCCTCGTTCCAACGCCCGTTGGCTCTTAGGGTGAAAGCGGTGCCCATCAACAGTGGAACACCATCGGTCATTGCGGCGTCGACCACCTGACCGCGGCCTGTTGCCTTTGCCTGCAGCAAAGCGGCCAAAATGCCCGTTGTGAGCATCATGCCCCCGGCTCCAAAATCGGCCACCATATTTAGCGGGGGTACGGGGCCGCTGGTTTCCGATCCGATAGCAGAGAGCGCGCCGGTAATACCAAGATAGTTGATGTCGTGACCCGCGGCCTGAGCCAACGGTCCGGACTGTCCCCATCCGGTGACACGGCCATAAACGAGGCGAGGGTTGCGCGGCAGGCAGATGTCCGGTCCGAGGCCAAGACGCTCCATCACCCCAGGACGAAAGCCTTCTACTAAAGCATCGGCTTGATCAATCAGACGCAAGGCGGTTGCCATGCCATCGGTTGATTTTAGATCTATCCCTACCGAACGGCGGGATCGATCAAGAATATTTTTTCTGGCGTCGACGGTGCTGGGGTGCCCGCCGATACGATCGATTCGTACTACGTCAGCGCCCATGTCCCCAAGCATCATCGCGCAGAATGGACCCGGTCCGAGTCCTGTGAATTCAATCACTTTAATGCCTGAAAGTGTGCTCATGCTGTTGTGTGTTAATCCCGTATGCCGATGTAACCGTTGTTGAGGACGGTGATATCTCGTTCGACTGCAACCGCACGAAAAGAGATGTTGTTTCCTTCAAGCCACATTTCAGTTCGAATGGTTTCCCCTGGGTAGACCGGCGCTGAAAATCGCAGTCGCATCGAATGAAATCTATGGGCTTCGTAGTCTAAACAAGTTTTGAGGACGGCATGGCCCGCGATACCTAGCGTACATAACCCGTGCAGAATGGGCGCGTCGAAGCCCGCACTTCGTGCGACCTCGGGGCTGGCGTGTAAGGGATTGGGATCGCCGGAGAGTCGATAAATAAGGGCAGCCTGGGGAACGCTGGTCAGATCACAGACGCGGTCCGGGAGTCGATCAGGTAAGGGGTGGGGGCGGGGCTGCGCGACAGAGGGTCCACCGAAGCCCCCGTCGCTGCGGGCGACGGTCGTAGAAGTGAGGGTGGCGAGGGATTCACCGGTATCGCGATTCCTGATATGTCGCTCTGTGTAAATCAGGGCCCCGCGTCCTTCACCTTTGTCCAGAATATCTGTTACCCGTGTTTGGGCAACGACGGTTGCGGTCGATGGTAAGGGGCGATGGAGCTCAATGCCTTGTTCGCCATGTAGAAGCGTTTCCCAGGTTACACCGGTGGATGTTTCGCGCAGCCAGAAACCTGGGGTGCCCAAGACTGCGGCCATCGTTGGAAGGGCGATAAGCGCCGGCTCTTCAAATACATAACGTAGTTGTCTCTCGTCGAGAGGATCGTTACCCAGCCCAACACCGAGTGCGTAAAGAATCGTATCCTTTTCTGTATAAGTTTGCTCAACTTCGGGGAACGGCCAATTCAGCAGGGCATCGTAGTCAATGGTCATTACATCGGGTCCCAGCTGAATATGTCCTGGCTGCGATCCAGCGGATAGAGCTGGGCCTTAAACGCAGGAAACGCATGTGTAATCAGATTTTCGGGAGTCCAACCCGAGCCTTCATGCACACTCCGGATAGGGCGGTTTTGACTGATCAGGAACACTTCGTTATGACGAACGGCAAATATTTGACCGGTAATGTCACGACCCGCATCTGATGCCAGGGCGACGATAAGCGGTGCAATCTTGTCAGGGGTCATTTGTTTGAGTTTCGCAACGCGTTCTTTCTGTACTGCATCATTGACCGGGATTGATCCAATCATTCGACTCCAGGCAAATGGCGCAATGCAATTGGACCTCACATTGAAACGTGCCATATCAAGCGCAACGGATTTGGACAAGCCGACGATGCCCATTTTGGCGGCGGCATAATTGGCTTGACCAAAGTTGCCAATCAGCCCAGAAGTCGATGTCATATGAACCATGCAGCCTGACTGCTGTTCTCGAAAGTGCTTAGCGGCGGCGCTAGCAATATTAAAAGCTCCCTTTAGATGAACGTCGATGACCGCATCCCAATCTGATTCAGACATCTTATGGAATATGACATCGCGCAAAATGCCAGCATTGTTTACGACCAAATCGATTCGACCAAAGGTGTCCACCGCTTGTTGCACCATGCGTCTGGCAGCATCACCGTCGGAGACGCTGTCAACATTGGTGCTGGCATAACCGCCCAGGTTTCGAATATGGTTAGCTACTTCTTCCGCGGGCGTCGAATCAGCCCCTTCACCGTAACCGCTACCACCCAGATCATTCACTAATACGCTAGCCCCATAGGCGGCTAACAGTTTGGAAATTTCCGCGCCGATGCCGCGGCCGGCGCCAGTAACCAGGGCAACTTTTCCCTGAAGAAGATCTGTCATGCTCATGTGATGTGCTTGAGTGTCTTTTCCCTGGTTGTGAGATCGTGGCTGGAGAGTATGCTGTCACCAGCTTTTTGAAAACTGTTTGAATTGACTGTCAATGTCGTGTATCTCCGAGACTAGTTGTCGTACATCATTTTCGTTGGACAATGGAGAAAAATCTAGGGCGATCGTATCCGTTTGGCCCTCAAACCGCTCACGCACCCTTGGAATCAATTCGTCAGGCGGTGCGATGATAGAAAACTCATCGACGACGTGATCAGGAACCTCAGCTGCCATCTTATTCCAGAGTCCCTGGCGGGACATCTGGTGCAGTGTTGCCCCAAGATCTTCCCAACCGTGCAACGCCAATACGGGTAAGTAAGTCCGAGTGGATCCGTAAAATGCAATCCGCGCACGAATATCTTCACGTGCTTCAGTTAGCGCTTTTTGATCAGCGCCAATAGCAACGAAACCGCCTCCCCACACTTCAAATGAAGAACGGTCGCGACCGCTCTTAACGAGGCCCGATTCGATCTCAGGAAGTGCGACTTCTGTAATGTATTTCCGTGTTGCAAACGGGTGAAGTCTGACCCCATCACAGGTCTGACCTGCGAGCCTCATCATGGCTGGCCCGACGGCTGCAATAGTGACGGGTATAGCGTCGAGGTTTGATTTTGCCGGGGAAAATTCAGGTGTCATCAATGTAAATTGGTAATGCTCTCCTTGATAGTCAAGCGGTTCAT
Organism: Gammaproteobacteria bacterium; assembly: GCA_022451485.1. Lineage (GTDB taxonomy): Bacteria > Pseudomonadota > Gammaproteobacteria > Arenicellales > UBA868 > UBA11791. The sequence goes on along the minus strand of JAKUQS010000006.1, from coordinate 33,824 downwards.
TGTTTTCCCAACATCGCCAGATCGCCCGCAGGGCCTCGATATATTCCCGCAGTCGAGGCTGCGGCGCGGTCCACGGTACGCTGAAACGACGTTCATTATGACCCTTAACCTGTGTGCCTAGGCCTAGCGTGAATCGTCCGGAAGATTGGGTATGAAGGTCCCAGGCGCTGTACGCAACCACCATGGGGCTGCGCGGGAAACACACAGCAATGGCAGTTCCTAATCGAACGTGTTGCGTAGCGGCAGTGGCAATAGCGAGTGACATGAAGGGGTCATTGTTAAGTTCAAATGTAACAACCCCGTCATAGTTTCGAGACTCAGCCCATGCCGCTTGTTCTCGAATGTCATTCCAGTTAGATGATCGAATGCCGTGTTCTACTCTCATTCTAAAGCCCTCCGGCTACATAACGGATGGTCCGTTGAGTACGACTGGTACGTATTGAATTCCCGAACAGTAACTTTTGCCTTCCCAATTGTCGGACAAACATAGGTAGCTTGGTTGGAACGAATGGATCTATGGCAACACGCCAGAGTCCAGTCCGGTCAAAGAGATTCTCTTGAGTTGCGCCCGACGTAAAAAGACAGTCGCGTCGTTTGGAGCTTACTGAATTAGTCATTAGATACCAGGCTCATCGAGATTGTAATGCGATTTTATTCTTGCCTCGACTCTTGATGGCTTATAGCCTGTTCAAGGTTTCTTGGAAATGTTTATCATGGGCTAAAGCATACCGCGTCACGATACAGCTCTCTATACAAACTCAGGTATTAAATATATGACTAGACCCTTATTTAACAACGTCCGGCGGGTAGCCTGTGTGGGATCCGGTACGATTGGTGCAGCATGGGCTGCTTGTTTTCTCTCGCGCGGGATCGAAGTGTTTGCGACAGACCCTAATCCGGCCGCAGCAGATCATCTGGAGAGAGCCATTGACGCGGCTTGGCCTAAATTAGTAGACATCGGATTGCCGAGTGAAGCAGATCGGTCTCAATTACACTTTACAAACGATATGTCGGAGGCGGTATCAGGGGCGGACTTTATCCAAGAGAGTGCTCCGGATGACGAGGCTCTCAAGATAGAGTTGATAGGGAAGATTAGCGAAGCGTGCCCGATCGATAGTGTGATCGCGAGTTCTTCATCTACGTTTCTGCCCAGCCGTCTGTCGAGTCGTTGCAGAAACCCGGAACGGGTCATCGTGGGGCATCCCTTTGTCCCGGTTTATCTTATTCCACTGGTTGAAGTGGTCGGCGGCGCGGAAACACCCATCGATGTGCTTGACTGGGCCGTCGGCTTGTATGATCGATTAGGGAAGGCACCGCTAAGATTGCAAACAGAAATCGAGGGCTATATAGCCAATCGATTACAGCGCGTAGTTTTTGAGGAAGCATTGTCACTAGTGGCTAATGGCATCTGTGACTATGATGATATAGATAAGGCGGTAACCTTGGGTCCGGGACTTAGATGGGCCATCCAGGGGCCAATCCTTCATCGCCATTTAGGAGGGGGGAAAGGCGGCGTGCGCCATATGATTGATCACTTTGGTTGGGATGGAGAGCCGGGCGGCGAGGATCAGTTTATTCAGGCCATTAATGATCGTTGGGGCCACGCAACAATTGACGAGCTGGAGGAGTGGCGCGACGATAATCTGGTAACGATGTTAAAAAATTTGCGATCTGCGCCGGAGGCAAAGACCTAGGGCTTCAGGTTCGGTAGTGAGAGTTGCCAGGCAACAATATGCATATAAATAATGAAGACTTGGTTGATGAAGTGGTTAGAGTGCGTGGCGCAACGCAACAGTTAATACCCTTGGTTCTCGATTCTCCACACAGCGGGACGTTCTACCCAAGTGATTTTGGACATCAAGTCCCAATTGAACAACTACGTTGGGGCGAAGACACTCATGTGGAGCGGCTGTTCGAAGATGTCCTCGATATAGGTGGCGTAATGATCGATGCGTTATTCCCGAGAACTTATATAGACCCTAATAGGGCTCGGAGCGATCTCAAGGTGGACGATTTGTGCGACGGCGGTGCTGGCAAGCTACCATTTGAGTTGAAACCGTCTGCAAAGAGTAAGCGCGGAATCGGGTTGATATGGACTAGGGCGCCGGTGCTGCGAAGCCCGATGTACCAACACCCAATCTCGCCGGCGGTAGTGATGCATCGTTTGTCAAGATATTACGATGTCTACCATGACAAGATTAGCCAGATACTCGATGCAACGCACCGACGCTTTGGATACTTTATTCACGTTAACTGCCACTCTATGGCCAGCCGAGCAAAATCCTCTACTTTAGAGGAAGAGGAGAGTATGCGACCCGACTTTGTTATTGGCGATCGAGACGGTACAACCTGTGCACAGGGCGTGACGCGCCAGTTAGAACGTAGTCTGAAGCAACAGGGCTATAGCGTTTCGATAAATGATCCCTATAAGGGGGTGGAACTGGTGAGGGCCTATAGCGATCCTCAGGTTGGCCGCCATTCCGTGCAACTTGAGGTAAACCGACGTCTGTATATGAATGAAAAAACTAGAGAGCCTATTGCAAAGTTTCCCGAAATCCAGCGTGTCCTCGGCCAAGCGGTGGGGGCCTTGCTTGAATGGGATTCGTCAAAGGCCACAACGTTTTAAACGGTTATCTGTTGAATGTGTTGAGGCCTGTAAAATCCACGAGATTCCTATTGTTGTAGCGTAATCTGATCGATTGTATAAATTATGTTAACGTCACGCTGCTAGCTATGTTTTTGTTGTCAGAATATTCTAAAAAGGAGGAGACATCCATGAATCGATTAATTCAATGCGGTCTTGGTCTAGTTGGTGGTATCGCTGCGTTGTTTGCTGTTAGTAGTGCGGTGCTTGCGGCCGAATTTAAATTTGATTTGGCTAATGAATACCAGGCAAGTTCGTTGCCAGGACAGACGGATGCTGATTTTGCTAAAGCGGTAGCGATTACCAGTGGTGGTCGAATCGCAGTAACAAACCATCCTGGTGGGGGACTTGGATTCAAATCACGCCAGCACTTTGAGGCGGTTATGGATGGGGCTGTGCCCATCGCAAGCACTCCCTTCTCATCCCTAGAGAAAATTGAACCCATCTTTGATCTGCAAAGCTTGCCATTTATCACGACGACTGTGAATGAAACGGAAGCCATGTTTATTGTGGCGAAGCCTTATTATGAGAAGGCTTTTAACAAGCACAATCAGACCATGCTGTACGGTGCGCCATGGACTCCGCAGGGTATTTGGGAACAAACCAAGATTCGCAAACCTGAAGACCTGAAAGGCCTGAAGATCAGAACTTACAATGCCCAGGGTGCCGAAGTCCTGAAGGCCGCCGGTGCTTCTCCCATTCAATTAAGCTGGGCAGATGTTATTCCAGCGCTGAGTAACGGCACGATTACGGGCGTATTAACCTCCGATGAAGGCGGTGTTAACTCAAAGTTTTGGGAGTTGGGGTGCAAGTATTTCAACTCAATTGGTTTCGCAATGGGTATCAATGCGGTCGCTATGAATCTTGATGTCTATAACGATTTGCCTGTTGAAATGAAGATTGCTTTACGAGTGGCTGCTGACCGAGCGGAACAGGCCGCATGGCAGCGCGCGCGGTCTCGCGTATCGGCGAACAAAGACACGCTGAAGTCAGTCGGAGCAGAATATGTTGAGGACGTTCCAGCGTCTGTTATCGATCATATTAAGGTCGCTGCGGCGCCGTTAAAAAAAGCTTGGATTAAAAATATGGGTGCTGATCAGGCCGCAAAAATTATGGCGGAATTTGATGCATTCATGAAGGCCAACTACGGCGGTTAACGTCACCGGCATTTTTGGTTTCGACTGAGCATTGGAAAATCCAGCCCCTGACATTCGCGTTAGGGGCTGGATTCCGTTTAGTCGGGAACGTATATGAAAACATTTCAAAACGTTGTTTTCTTTATATCCCGGGCTGCGGCAGTCCTGGCGGGTGCAATCATTGTCTATATGGTTTGCCACATATTGCTGGAGATTTTCGTGCGAAGTGCGTTCAGCACCTCCACCTTTGCTCTTGATGAATTGATTGGATACAGCGTTGCGGCGTGCGCTTATCTCGGAATGGGTTACACATTGGAAAAAGGTGGTCTTATTCGAGTGAATTTAGTCCTTTCCAAGATGAATCCAACCTCAACTGCCAGAAAAGTGCTCGAAGTGTTCTGCTGTATCGGCACGTTAATCGCAATGGGCTTGCCATTGTGGTATTTCGCGCGGAGTGTTCTAAAAAAGTTTGATAGCGGTTATACAAGTGGGACTATGCTCAACATGCAGCAGTGGATACCCGAAAGTTTCATGCTGGCAGGATTAATCATACTTTGGCTCCAACTGCTGGCTTATCTTTTAAGGGTTTTGAGTAATCAAGTTGATCTTGATGCGTCTCGGGCCGCGAATTTAGGTATCGACTGAGGCTGCCGGTAAAGATCGCCATGTCCGAACTTATTTCTACAATGCCACTGCTGGTCGCAGGCTTAGTCCTCCTCATCATGTTTCTATTTCTTGGGATGGGGATTTGGGTATTCGCGGCGCTGACATTAGTAAGCGTTACCGGCCTCGTGTTATTCCTAGATATGCCCATTGATCGTATCGGAAACATTTTCAAAGGAACCATGTGGCGTACGGCCAATACATGGGAACTGGCTGCTATTCCAATATTCGTTTGGATGGGGGAGCTAATTTTCAGGACAGATGTGTCAGAACGTCTTTTTCGCGGTCTGGAGCCTTGGGTTGACTTGGTGCCGGGGCGACTGTTTCACACGAATATTGCCGGTTGCACCTTGTTCGCAGCAGTGAGTGGCTCAAGTGTTGCGACAACCGCAACGATTGGTCGGATTACGACGAGCGCTCTAAAGGAAAGGGGTTACAACGAATGGTTATCCGTCGGTTCTTTGGCCGGCGCTGGAAGCCTGGGCCTGATGATTCCCCCGTCAATTGTCATGATTATTTATGGGGTCTTAGCGGAAGTATCGATCGCGAGGTTATTTGCAGCTGGATTACTTCCAGGACTGCTTGCAGCTGGTCTTTACTCAGCTTTTATCGCCGTGCGTTGTTCAATCAATCCTGACTTGGTGCCAAAACGTACCGGGCCTCGTTATACGAACCGTGATCGGCTGCGAGGTTTGGGCCTCATGCTTCCGATACTCATATTAATCCCACTCGTTCTTGGCGGTATCTACAGTGGACTCGCAACTCCTTCAGAGGCGGCCGCGCTTGGGCTTACGGGGACATTAGCCATTACGATTATTTTAAAACAACTTACATGGAAGGTATTTGTCGACTCGCTAGGAGGTGCTGTACGCATCACCTGTATGGCGCTATCTATTCTGGTTGCTGCAGGAGTATTGTCATCCGCGATGGGATTTCTGCACATTCCACAAGAAATCTCCAAGCTGATAGTTAGTCTGGACTTGGGTCCATATGGCCTCATCTTGATTATCGGTGTCTTTTATCTCCTGTTGGGTCTTTTTATGGAAGGACTGTCTATTTGCGTGATGAGCCTACCTATAACGCTTCCACTTATTATTGCGGCGGGATATGACCCAATCTGGTTTGGTATTTTCTTGGTTATTACTGTCGAATTAGCACAGGTCACACCACCTGTAGGTTTTAATTTGTTTGTATTACAGGCATTGTCAGGGCAGCCCATAGAGCGTGTGGCGGTGGCCGCGTTCCCTTTCTTTTTGTTACTTGCCTCTACTGCAGTATTGTTGGTTGTGTTCCCGCAAATAGCACTTTGGCTCCCCGATCAACTTTATTAACCCGCTGTAGAAGCTGTCGTTAAGAATTCTTCTTTCGAGTTGTGCGCAATAAAAACGTATTGTAGAAAAGCCGAAACCCGGTATGACTGATCGATGGTTAGTCCTTGAGAGGTGCCCCTACGAGAAGGTGGTATGACAGTACAAATTGATCCAACCAGCCTTGCCGTTATAAAAGGGCGATTGGAACAAATCGCAGATGAGATGGATGCGACGCTCTTTCGCTCCGCATTCAATCCCATTATTGCCGAAGCGAGAGATGCAAGTCATGGCTTGTATCATCCCTCTACAGGTGAAACCCTAATTCAAGGCAAGAACGGATTGCCGATATTTGTTGGGACAATGGCGTTCGCTGTTAAACACTTAATTAATCACCTGAAACAAAACCATCTCACGATTCGCGCGGGCGATGTTTATTTATTCAATGACCCCTATGAGGGCGGTACCCATCTTTCAGACTTCAAACTGATTCGACCGTATTTCAAAGACAACAAGATATTCTGTTTTATTGCGTCAGTTGCCCATTGGCATGATGTCGGTGGCAATGTCCCGGGAAACTATAATCCTGCAGCAACCGAGAGCCATCAGGAGGCAATTCTGGTCCCTCCCGTCCTCCTTATCGATCGGGGCGTTATGAATCTGGACATTGTTCATATTCTGCAGGCGAATTCGCGTCTGCCGGTGTCATTACTCGGTGACTTGAAGGCCCAGATTGGTGCGCTGGAACTTGGCAACAATCGAATGAACGAACTTTTGAGGGATTTTGAGTCGCCAGTGGTCTGGCAAATTTGTCAACACTTAAAAACTGTTGCTGAGCAGATGATGCGCGCACACGTATCCCGACTGCCTGACGGATGCTACTCAGCGGACGATTGGTTAGATAATGATGGAACGAATGATGATCCGTTGAAGGTCGCTGTGGATTTAACTATCCATGGTTCCAAATTGGTTCTTGACTTTTCCAGGACCGCTGCTCAGTGTTCTGGGCCGGTCAACGTGTCTCGATCAACTACCATAGCAGCATGTTATGTCGGGCTTAAGCATCTCTTTAAAGATGTGCCGGCTAATTCGGGGGTTCTGTCTGCGATTGAGTTCATCATTCCCGAGAACAGTCTCCTGGCCGCGACCGCGCCAAAGCCAGTCGGCGGGTATACCGAAACGATTCTTCGAATCATCGACGTTATTTTCGTGTCCATGTCGAAAGCTGACCCTTCTATAGTGAACGGCTGTGCTTATGGAACAATCAATGCCCTATCGTTGTCTGGATATAAAGCATCGGGCGAACGCTGGGTAATGTTTTCTTTTTTCGGCGGTGGGCATGGGGGGCACCCGGAAGGGGATGGGTTGAATCATGGAAATGCACCAATTTCCATGGCCACGATACCACCGCTTGAAATCCTGGAAGCTGCTTACCCAATTTACTTCTCGGAATGGGCTCTTCGGCCTAATAGTGGAGGTGAGGGTCGTTATCGTGGAGGCCTTGGTGCGATTTATGAAATTGTATTACGGGAGAAAGATGCCGACGTTTTTCTATTTGGTGATCGAAGTCGGTGGGGGCCTCCGGGGGTCTGTGGCGGCGAAGAGGGGATGGTCAACTTTTTCGCTTATGAGCATAACGGAAAGATGGTTTCGCCGCCGCTAGGCTCAAAAGCGATAGACATCAAGTTGAGGCGTGGTCAAAGGGTCCGTCTGGAAACTCCCGGGGGTGGAGGTTACGGTGATTCAGCGCTGAGAAGTGAGCGGGATATTGCCAACGATAACCTCCAAGGGTACGTGTCGTCTCCATTAATTGTGCCGACGGAGGACACCTGAAGTGCTAACCGAGACGGTGGTTGGAGTCGACGTGGGGGGTACCTATACAGATCTATTTCTTTATGACGCTGTAAATGAAACCTGTCGGGTTGTGAAAGTAGTAACCGATCATGAGGCGCAAGCCGAAGGTGTGGAGAGGGGCTTAGAAAGCTTTAAGGCATCGTTAGGCAATCTTGGAAGCATGATCCACGGTACAACGGTTGGGACTAATGCTTTGCTCCAGCGAACCGGCGCCCGAGTGGGTCTAATTACGACGAAAGGATTTCGTGATGTTCTAGAAATGCGTCGAAGAGACCGCCCACATACGTGGGGCTTGTGGGGGCATTTTGATCCGATTGTTCCACGTTATTGTCGAAAAGAGGTTCAAGAGAGGACTCTGGCAGATGGGACAGTAATGGACCCAGTGAATCCGAGTGAGATTAAGTCGGTAGCGCGAGCACTGCTCGAACACGGCGTGGAATCAGTGGTTGTATTTTTTATCAATTCTTACGCTAACCATCAAAATGAAAAACGGGCGGCTGAAGTTTTGAGAACCGTATGGCCTAACGATTATGTGTCCACTTCTTCTGAACTGTTACCTGAAATAAGAGAGTATGAACGGGCCTCGACTGCCGCGATCAACGCTTATCTTCAACCCGTTTTAGGGCCGTATCTCAACGAAATAGAGACAAAAATACAGGCACGTGACAGCGGGACCGAGCTCTTGATTGTCCAGTCGAATGGCGGATTGACTAGTGCCGCTATGGCGTGCCGGGAAGCTGTTAGAACAACATTATCCGGCCCAGCTGCTGGTGTGATTGGCGCGGCGTATATCGCCCATCAAAGTGGTTATGACAACGTCATCACCAGTGACATGGGTGGAACAAGCTTTGATGTGTCGCTGATCGCGAACGGTTCGACGTCGATGGTTGCAGAGACGTCTATTGATTTCGGGATGGTTACGCGCTCTCCTATGATTGAGATCGTCACGATCGGTGCTGGCGGCGGCTCTATCGCTCATTTAGGGCCAGATGGAATTCTTGAAATCGGTCCAGAGAGTGCAGGATCGGAACCTGGCCCGGTTTGTTATGGAAAAGGAAATACGAAGCCCACGGTAACCGATGCGAACCTGGTTCTTGGGCGGATTAATCCGTTAGCACCCATCGGTAAAGGAATAGCGGAGCTAGATGTCAATGCTGCCAAGCGCGCGATTGAGTTGCACATTGCCGGTCCATTGAATCTGGGTGTAATGGAGGCATCTGATGCAATTGTACGAGTGGCAAACTCCAAAATGGCAGGGGCGATTCGTCTGCTTTCAATTGAACGGGGCTATCAGCCAGAGTCGTTTGTTTTAATGCCTTTCGGTGGCGGAGGTGCTCTACACGCCGGCGCTTTAATCCAGGATGTTGGCCTTTCTAAGGCCGTGATTCCCAGATATCCCGGAGCCATGAGTGCGTTTGGATGCGTCGTTGCTGATATTCGATTTGATCGTGTGAAGACCATTAATGCGTTACTGGAGGAATTGGATATTAGGCTCCTAAACGAAGAAGCCCAACGTTTGCAGAATGAGTTATTTGAAAGCCTCGAAACATCGAAGCGTTCGGTAAAGGAAGTTTCGGTTTGTCTTGAGTTGGATATGAACTACGTCGGGCAAACCCATACCATTACCGTTCGTTTGTCAGAACAGCCGATCAATGCAGAACGCGTGCGAAGCAGATTCGAGGACACCTATCAACGAATTTATAGCACCATATTGGAAGATATTCCCATAAGAATCCTGAACCTGCGGATTATTCTTGTAGGCAAACGTCCCGACTTTGATTTGTCGCTGTTGGTGCGTTCAGCGTCTCCTCTGGGGAAAACAGCAGGCGCCGCTACAAGGGATATGTGGGTAGAGGGAAGCTGGCAACCCACGCCTGTGTATCAACGGGATCATTTAGAGCCTGGTGTTGTAATTGTGGGGCCTTGCCTTATCGAACAGGCTGATTCAACAGTTCTAGTTGATGAAAAACTAAAGGGGTCCATTGACTCCTACGGAAATTTGATAATGGAATTGGATTCGTGATGGATGCTTCGGATACGGCTTTATTGCTGTTGGACCTGCAAAATGACTTTATTCATCAAAACGGTGCCTATGCGAAGGGCGGTGTGAACGTTGTGGCGTTCAACAGGGTGGTCAAGAATTTGCAAGGCGTAGTCGACAGGAGTCGCAAGTTAGGGATACCAATTATTTCCTCACATTTTACATTGGTTCGGGATATGGCCGGAGGTGTGTTGATCTCAAGTCACTTGAAAGAATTGCGACCTTTCCTAAAAGCGGGCGATTTCCAATCGGGAACTTTCGGACACCGCTTAGTGGACGAACTCGCACCAAGTAACTACGCGATTGAGAAAGTGACCTACTCGGCATTTTTTATGTCCCGATTGGACTGGCTGTTGAAGCAGTTAAATACCAAAAACCTGATTGTTGGAGGAATAGTGACTAACGGCGCGGTTGCATCCACGGTCCGTGATGCCCATCTCAGAGGTTTTAATGTAACTTTATTGTCAGATGGTTGCGCGGGTGTCAGTGAGGAGAGTCACAAGTTGAATTTGAGGGTTTTATGTGAACTCGCGACCGTTATGCGATGTGATGAACTGTATCCTTCTGAGTCCGTGTCAATTTGAATGTTGTGATCGATACCGAGCAGAGAACAGGTTGAGTCAAAAATTCGATGCGATAGTATGTGCAGCTGCGAAGCCGCTGGTAATAGCAAGGAACCAACCATTCCCGGATAGGTAACCATCACTGCCTCCTCCAGAAAGCCCCGCCGCATCGTTACCTACAGCGTAGAGATGTTTAATCGGATATCCAGTTTGGTCAATTACTTGGCTATGTTGATTGATGGTTAGGCCCCCTTGTGTATGTGCTATCGATCCTGTTACTCGGCAGGCGTAAAATGGAGCGGTCAGTTGGGGGGTTGAGCGGATGCGACCGAACTCGTCTACGACTCCGATATTCGTCGCGTTGTAGGTCTCCAGGGTGTCCAGGAAATGCCCTTCAGGGAAGTCAAAAAAGTCACTCAATTCTTTGGGTTCATAGAACGAGTAAATTTCACCCTTAGCTGCGGCATCAACCATAATGTGCAGATCGGCGATTTGTTCCTGAATGCGTTTATCCCATACCAGGAATACAAATTGAGTTTTTTGAGCACGGAATATTGCTGATAGTGGCGAATATCCAAGATCTTCACGAATAAATCGAAGGCCGTCGGAATTCACCGCGATCCCACCCTCACTGATTACACCCGGTGTCACTCGAGTCCCATCTTCACGAATGGTGTCGCGTCCCTGGAAACCACCCATTAATTTGGTTTGGCCACCGAGCGATATGCCTGAACGAATACCCATACCCTGGTTTGTCGCAGCACCGATATGCCACGCATCAGACATGTCGGGAATGTATTGTTTGATCATATCGGGGTTGCCACCAAACCCACCTGTAGCAAAGACCAGATATTGGGAAGAAATTTCTAACGGATATCCATCTGATATTGCGCTGAGGCGAAAGCGGGCATTGGATTCATAGGAGATCCTTTGTGCGGTTGTAAGATCGAGCACATCGACGTTGTCCAAGCTTTTCAGGAAAGTATGAAGTTGACGAATAATTGGAGTGCCACTTCGTAACTTATGGCTATGCATCCTCGGTGTATTGTGTCCAAACCAATTGATTTCATCAGCAAATTCAATTGGAACGCCGGCTACATCGGTCATCCAATGAATGACATCGGCCGAGTACGAGCACATCGCTAAAGTCAGGTCATAATCGCTTTCACCTTTGTTTTTGAGATATATGTCCTCGGCCATCGCCTGGGGTGTATCGATGATGCCTTGTTCATTCTGAAAACGGGTTCCCGCGGCTGGTATAAATGCGCTCGCAATCGTCGAATTACAGTGGGCATTACAGTCGCTTTCTATCAGGGTGATGTCGCAACGAGGTGCAAATGTCGCCAGAGCGCCGGCGGTGATGCAGCCGGCCGCGCCGGCTCCTATGACTGCAACATCTGTTTTAATACAACGCATCGATTGAGATCAGGATTATTCAGGCATTTGAGCGAAGCAATCGACTAAAGTGCGTAGTGATTTCATGGTGAGATCACGGTGCAGAGGTTCCGTATAGATGTCGATTAGATCAGTAGGCGCGCTATCCCAATCTATGAAGTTTAGGATGTCGCTAGCTTTGGATGTCATCTGTGCTCGAGTTAATGGTAGTTCAGGGTCTCCGGGTGGTTGGCTCACTTTTGCAGCAAAGCTATTACCGTTTTTGGTTGTCAGCGTTACCGTGGTTGGGGAAGCAGTCGGATAGGCGTTCGTTGCATTTAAACACTCGATGAGTTCGACTCGTTGTCTCAGATGCCTTACCAGTGGGTCGTGCCGCATCGTCTTGTCAAAGTCATCTAGTTTCGGTTTTCCGTGGAGTATAGTGGTGGCGGCCACATGCTGAAGGCTAAACCTCGCTGCGGTTTCATGATCCGGTTCCGGGTTATCGCATAAGCTGATGGCTTCAGAAAATGTGTCGATGGTTATTTTGTCTATCTCTTCGCTTGCAAATGGACCGTGTTCGTTGAGTAAGGTCTGAAGCGCAAGAACGGTAGAATGAGTATGTCGACAACAAGGCCACGGTTTGAGGCTAGTGTCCAAGATGGACCAGTGAGTAAAGGGAGCCGTGAGAAAGGACGTATCAGGATCCGGGCAGGCGGCTGGAAAATAACCAAATTCCCCCTCAAAGACTGCGGATGGCCCCCGCAGACGAGCCTGTGCGGCGGTAGCGGACAGGTAGCCAGATATCGCAGCATGACTCGAATGAAGCTGTTTGGTCTCGGTCGCCTCTGTCCGACACTGCCAGATTCCCCCGGCCATAGAACCCGCATGCCCTAACGCATGTTTTGTCACGTTGGCGTCATAACCACACACTCGGGCGGCCGTCGCCGTGGCGGCAAAAGTTCCGCAGGTGGCGGTTTTATGCCACTGGCGGTAGTGACCGGCGCCCACAGCCATTCCCATTCGAGTCATAACCTCATAGCCGACCACAATTCCATTTAGAAATTCCTGAATGTCACGGTTTTCTCGTTGGGCCGTGGCGAATGCGACCGGAATAACAATTGGCCCTGGGTGTGTTACTGATAATCGATGGTAGTCATCGAGCTCTGCAGCGTTGCCAAGGGCGGAATTGTGTATGAGCGCGGTCATAACATCGCAGTTGCCGATGCCTACAATCGTGACATCCCCATTCGAACGGTTTCGCTCAGTAAGCGTCGCGACGCGATGCCCTACATTTAAGCGGAGCCCCACCAATGCGGCCAACAGCCAATCGATGAAATGTTGCAGGGCGCGATCGCGCTCCACGTCATTTATTGAAAGCTCTACGAGATTCGCTAAATGTGAAGAAAGAAACATGATGGTGTAGAACGTTGATATCGGAGCGCTGTATTCTGATATTAGTCCGATGGGTTCGATAAATCAGATTCTATATCGAGGCATTGCCTGACGAGGTAATCCTTCAGTGATTGAATCGATGGCGACAGCTTCTCGTGACGATTCGGTAAATGATTATGCTTGTGTGCGGTCGGGTTTCTCTCCCCAGCAGTCAGAACGCAAACGATAATGGCCGCCGGGGACGGGTGGAATTCCTCAAGAAAGGTAGGGAGGCATGCAATGGGTAATGCCGATGAGGGCTCAACGTTGATTCCTTCAGCCTTAAGTTCGTTAACTGCCTCCAATATTTGCGTGTCTGATGCTCCATAGGCAGAGCCTTTTGATTCTCGAATCGCGGATAGGCTCTCATCACCGGCAACAGTTTCTGATGTCGAAAACGCTACGCTGGATACCGCTGGCAATTCGATGGCCTGTGAAGCACCCCGATGCAAAGAAACCCTCAGCGAGTCGGCCCCGTCAGGCTGGCAGGCGATCATTTTTGGTAAAGAATCGCTCCACCCCCATGCGCGCGCTTCTTGAAAACCTTTCCAACTGCCGTATAGGTTGTTTCCCCGAGCGCAGGGGAACATCATAAAATCAGGCGATGTTTTCAATTGTGAAAGTACTTCATAAGCAAAAGTCTTATAACCTTCGATCCCGTAAGGATTCTGAACCTTCCGCTTCAGAAACAGACCGGCGGCAAACCAAAACGGAAGGCTGCCTAAGTACTCCAAAAATAAATGCCGTCCTTCAGGGGTGGTCTCAGCCACATACGCCCCGTAATGTTCCAGTTGGTCAATGAATGGTGTCGGGGTGCCTGAGGGCACAATCACCACGCACGGCATCTTGGACAGACTTGCGTAATAGGCCACTGATATGCCGAGGTTTCCGGTTGATGAAACCGCAATGCAACGATAACCAGCCCCTTTGGCGAGGGAAACGGTGACTGCGGCATAGCGATCCTTGAAAGATCCCGTCGGGTTGGCAGCCTCAATCTTGAAGAAAAGATTCTCAAGCCCATGGTTTGATGCGATATGTTTCGATCGTTTTAGGGGGGTATTTCCAGTTAAGTCCCAGGCCGTTCTGCTGTTTTTTGTCGGTGGAAGGAGGGAGTGGTAACTTTCGATAACAGAAGGTTGCCTGATTAGGTCTTTCGATGGTTTTCGTTCTGGGGAAAAGTGACATTCCAAAAGACCGATTCGTCCCGCGGCGCGACACTCCGGGCAACTGGACTGGGTAATCGTCCAATTGAACACTGCCTGGCATGTATTGCAGGAGAGGTGCCATTCGCCCACGGGATGAACCCCGTTCGCTAAGACCGGTGTTGATTCCCGCGACATTTTCTAAAATCCCCTGGGCCTTAGATGCGAGCGTCGTTCTCGATCTCTATCTGAAGTGCGTCATTAAATCGATTGAAAAATCCACAGAGGGCGGTTCGCAATACAAGCTCGACAATTTGCGGTTCTGTAAAGTGGGCCCGCAGTTCATCGAACGTTTTGTTGGGGATTTCCCCTGGTGTATTCGTGATTTGAATAGCAAAATCCCGTACCAGACGATCAACATCGTCTAGGCCGGGACAACTCGGATTTAGGATATTTGCGACCGTCTCGTGATCAAGGCCTTCTGCGACAAGACGCGGATCATGATGCGCTACACAATAATCGCACTGGTTAATTCGAGAAACGACAACCAAGACAATTTCAAGATAGCGTGGTGGCACGCATCCTTCTTCTTTTAGCTCCAGCAAAAGACCCATGATGTGTTTCAGCGCGGGTGGGCGTTGGGCAAAAATTTTGACCTGATTGGCAAATGGCCCGTATTCCCGTGAAAAACGCCTGTAGATATCATGAACCTCTTTCGGAGTATCTTCGATAGGGATTTCCTTCACGCGAGGCATGGAGTGCTCTCCTAGGCTCTTCTTGTCATGTTTGCTCTGCTGCCCTTTCCAGTGCATCGTAGTCAATAGGAGGCTCGTGGAATTCGCGAATAGCACGCAGATTGGCAGCCTTGACTAACGAAGTAATCGCCGCGTTATATGGCAGTTTCATGCCAATCGATTCGGCCTCCCGTACGGCCGCACCGTTAAGCGCATCGATCTCGGTCAAGGATCCATTCTCCATATGCTGAAGCATCGAGGGTTTATTAAAGATCGTGCCACTAAAGCCTGCAATGGTAGAGCGGATATCAGGGTCGCGCAGGGCTATTTGTTTCGCGTCGAGCAGAGACAAAATCTCTTCAACCACGATGTGTTGAAGGTGTTTGGCCTCTGAATCCTGGCCGATTTCACCAGTGCGAAGTCGTGTTAGAGCGCAAATTGGATTGACAGCACAATTGAGGACGAATTTGGTCCAGATAACTGACTCAATATCGTGGACTACTTCTACAGTAAAACCCGCCTTGGAAAGAACGGAATCAAGTTTGCGTGCACGATCAGAAATTTCACCGTTAAGTTCGCCAATCCATGTAGTGTTCGCGTTGGTATGTACTGAATGGGCAGGAGCGTCGAGTCGTGCGCTATGGTAACTAATACCGCCGAGAACACGTTCCTTTCCAAGCGTATTCTGCAAAAGTTCGACGTTACCGATGCCATTTTGAAACGTCACTGCAAAACCGTCTTCCTTTAAAAGCGTTTTGGCATGCAATGCCGCTTTAGCTGTATTGTTGGTATCAGTGTGAATAAACGCTACATCTACAGGATCTAATCGGGCTGGGTCCGACCCCGCATCGAGTGTCATAAAGTGATCACCAGTGATGCCACTTAAGTGAAACCCCTGGTTTTGAATCGATGCAATTGCATCGGGGTTTTTCTCAACCATTGATACTTGCACGCCTGACAAAGCGATCCTCACCCCATACAGGCCTCCCATTGCGCCGGCTCCGATAATTCCAATTTTCATCAGCTGCGGGCCTTGCGTTTGGAGAACTCATAAATGCGAGTGGCGTCTGCTCCCGGCTCCGTTTTAGCGAAAGAACGCCATTGATTGACGATAGTTTCTCCCACATTTCTGGCGGTCCCGGAAGCTATACACCCTTCGAGGAAAAGTTCGATATCTTTTAGCATCAGTGAGTTGGTAAATCCGGCGTTGTATTCGCCGGTGATTACCTGGCTAGGAAATTTATCGCGACTGGCAGAGTTCACACCAGTTGACACATTAATCACCTCACACATCTGTCCAATATCGAGACCTTGACTCACGCCATAACAAATCGCCTCACTGGTTGAGGCCAAGGCAGTCGCGGAAAGGAAATTGTTAAGCACTTTCATGACTTGGGCTTGACCAGGGGCGGGCCCTATGTAGAACTGATTAGCGGTAAACGGCTTAAGGAAGTGAAGGACCTGCTCGAACAATGCCTGATCACCCGCGCACATAACCGCAAGTGATCCTGCTTTGGCTCCACGTACACCGCCAGACACGGGGCTGTCGAGATAGTTGCCATTCCGTTGCTTTAACACATTCGCCACCTCGGCGCTGTTTTGGGGGCCGATGGTAGACGTATCGATGACTGTGAATGGGCCGTTTGTGTCAGCCTCTGATAACTGCGATGTTACCGCGGAAACGGCTGCAGCATCTGGAAGGCTAAGGAGGAGCGTCGAGGTGTGTTTTTGCACCTCCTTAATTGAATTGCATACAACAAGCGAGTCAGATGTGGCAGTTTTTTCGGTATCGATATCATAGGCAAACACTTCTGAACCAGCATTCGCTATGTGCTCAGCGATTGGTTGACCCATGTTGCCGAGACCAATGACACCGATTTTATTATTTAAGATAGTCATGTTCTTTTGTTCCAATTAGCGCAAATAGGTAACGTCATGGTTATCATGTTGTCTACGGCGGTGCTTATGCTGCTCGGGGGAATGTATTTATGAGTCAAAATGACATCTACGAAGTATACGCTGTCTGTTACGCAATTCGGCACGAAAGAAAGCGGGTGGAAAATCATATCGTAACCGCATCTTCTGACCCGATTCATGAACAGTTAGAGCCGCTCGCATATTTTGTTTGGGCCATACGGAATTCGTATAGAACCATTGTCGTTGATACAGGTTTCGATCAGAAAGAGGCCGACAGGCGCCGTGAGGCCTCCGGTAATGTTTGGACGTGTGATTTTCGGCACTCACCAGCCGCTGCGCTATCACTTATCGACATCGATTCCCGAAAAGTAAAGGATGTTGTGGTGACCCACCTGCATTATGACCATGCCGGTACGCTATATGACTTTCCAGAGGCCAGATTTCATTTGCAAGAACTGGAGATGCAATATGCGACTGGGCCGCACATGGCACAAAGGTTTTTTTCCGGAGCGTATACGGTCAACCATGTAGTAGAGGTAGTAAGGAATGTATTTGAAGGGCGCGTGGTTTTTCATGATGGTGATGATGAGATAGCGCCTGGTGTCTCCGTACATCACATTGGTGGGCATACGATGGGCATTCAATGTGTTCGCGTAAAAACGCGCAAAGGGTGGGTTGTGCTGGCGAGTGATGTCAGTCACTTTTATGAAAATTATCAGGCACGATCGCCATTTCCAATTGTCTATAACGTCGCTGATATGTTGAAGGGGTTCGAACGTTTGGAAACCCTTGCCGAGAAAGGTGGCATCGTGCTACCGGGACATGATCCATTGGTTTTGACGCGATTTCCCGCGGCTAATGAATCGAGTGGTGGCATTGTGGTAAGAGTGGACGCAGATTAGTCTCAAACAGGTATGCCGTTGCATCTCAATCATTTAACTTTATAAGGGTTCCTCAGATGACACCACTACTTTCATTTGATGACAATGTTGCGGTAATTACATTAAATCGTCCCGAGTCATTAAATGCCTTATCGTTTGCCATTATGTCCGCGCTGAATGAGTTGTTGAGTGAGGTGGAGCGATCAGAGGCACGTGGGCTCATCATCACTGGTGCGGGGTCTAAGGCATTTTCCGCCGGTGCCGACATCGGGGAATTAAGACATCGAACGATGCGAGAACAGCGGGAGAGCACTCAGTACGGACAGGCAGTTTTTCGGCGTCTCGAACAGCTCCGGCAACCTTCTTTGGCCTTGATAAACGGATACGCATTCGGGGGCGGTCTTGAACTGGCGATGGCTTGCACGTTTCGGTTGGCGCATAAGGAGGCAAAGATGGGGTTACCCGAGATCAAATTAGGTCTTATACCGGGTTACGGCGGAACACAGCGGCTTCCGCGCTTAGTCGGACAGGGCCGCGCTCTAGACATGATCTTAAGTGGTCGCACTGTGAGTGCCGTTGAAGCGGAACAAATCGGTCTGGTTAATGGATTAGTAGAAGATGCGTCTATTTTGTCTGCCAAGACCTATCTTGGCCCTATATTGGAATACAGTCAGGTTGCGCTTAATCTGGCTCGATCCGCAGTGGCGAGAGCTTTTGACAAGTCGTTGTCAGAAGGGCAGGCCATTGAGACCGACTTATCAACGCTAGCGTTTCAAAGTCGGGACTCTGAGGAAGGCATGATGGCATTTCTAGAAAAGCGCAAAGCGGTGTTCAAGGATGTCTAGGAGACGGGCCATTGTGACGGGTGGAAGTCGCGGGATAGGTGCCGCGGTGGTGCAAGACCTCACTTCAAGAGGCTATGAAGTATTTGCTTTGTCGAGGAGTGGGAATTCAAATGTTGGAACCGCAGTTGCCTGCGATGTGTCAAACGAACTTGAATTAATGCAGGCATGTGCCTCAATTCTTTCCCATGGACCAGTTAGCCTATTGGTCAATAATGCAGGCGCCTATAGTGCACGGCGTTCTGCTGAACTCTCAGCGGAGGAATACAATCGAATTATCAATCTCAACGCAACCAGCATGATGGTTGCCTCTCGGGAACTCTACCCCTGTATGCGCGATCAGGGCGGTGGGTTGATTATCAATATGGGATCGTTTTTTGATCGGCTAGGCGTAGCTGGGAGTGTGGCATATTGTGCTTCGAAAGCGGCTGTAGGGGCGCTGACACGATGTTTGGCTGTTGAATGGGCTTTGGATAACATCTATGTCATTAATGTGGCGCCAGGTTATGTCGAAACCGATTTAAGTTCTGCGTATCTGGAAGATGATGAGAACAGAAAATGGCTTAATGCTCGCATTCCAATCGGTAGACCGGCCCAACCCAGTGAAGTCGCGACAGTAGTTGGACAGATTGTAGAGTCGGGGGGTGCTTTGCTAACTGGACAAACAGTTTACATGGATGGGGCCCATAGCATTAATCAGTAAATATTGAACGCAGGGGAATAACGCGATGTCGGTCGTGGATAAAGTTGCAGTCGTCACCGGGGGTGCTAGTGGAATAGGTGAGGGATGTGTCCGTAAACTTTGGTCACTTGGCTATATGGTGGAAATTTTAGATCGACAAAGCGAACAGGCGACTCGCCTGGCAGATGAGCTGAATTTGTCAAGCAACCGTGTAAAGTGTCGATATGTTGACGTTGCTGACTCCCACCATGTTGAGGAACGCGCGCAAGAAATCTGGAACGAATATCAGCGGCTCGATGTCTTGGTAACATCTGCGGGAATACTGGAAAGCAGCGCTAATATCCTCGATATGGATTTGGATGCTCATGATCGGGTATGGCAAGTCAATTATCATGGAACTGTCCACTGTGCACGGTCGTTTGGTCGACTCATGCGAACTGCGCGGTGCGGTTCCATCGTGACTGTGGGTTCGACAACTAGCTTCGTCGCTTTTCCACTGCCCGCTTATTGTCCCGGCAAAACGGCAATTCGACGATTTACGGAGATATTGGCCGTGGAGTTGGGTCGCTTTGGTGTGAGAGTAAATGGTGTGGCGCCAACCTATGTCATCACGCCCGCCATGCAAGCCAAGATTGATGCGGGTGAACGGGATCCGGAGGTTTTGCGAAATTCTGGAGCATTAGATCTATTGGTCGAGCCGGAGCACATAGGGGAGGCCGTCGCATTCCTTTGTTCGGATGCGGCAAGCGCGATCACAGGTGTCATGCTTCCTGTTGACGCGGGCTTTAATGCGACTATTCCCTATCGGACTTACGCAGGCGGAGTGCCTTGGAGGGACGAATAACGATGGTAGGAATACTCGCGATCTGGAATGATTGTGCCGTTGGCAGTATGGATAAATATGAGTCGTGGTACCACGGCGAGCATCTGGCTGATCGGGTGGGTGTATCAGGATTTCGTTTAGGGCGGCGACACGAAGCACTCGTTGGGTCACCGCATTACTTCACTTATTACGAAACAGCGTCGGTCGATGTCCTTTTGTCGGAAGAATATCTTCGCCAATTAGACAACCCATCCCCCCTGACGCAAGAAATTATGGCTGGGGTATTTATTAATGCCACTCGATCTGTATGTGAACGGATGGCGTGCGTAGGCGCGGCACGAGGTGGATATATAGTTGTTGGTCGAACCAAGAGCAAACTGGCCAACATTGATTGGAGTCTACTGTTATCAAATTTAACGTCTAAACCAGGGGTACTGCGGTTGGAGCTGTGGAGAAAAACGACCCTCGGAGAGGGTAGTAACAGTGCGCGTGCAGAGGAACAGATACGAGGTGCGGATGAGAACATAACGGATGCATTGATTGTGCACACTGCCCGAGAGGATGATGCTCGCGTGATCTATGACATTGTCAGTCCGACTCATGACGGTGAGACGGGCATTTATCGGTTAGTAAGTGAATTAGAGCATGCAGATCTAAGCTGACATTTGGTTTAAAAATGACGATGAGAAAATGGGAGGTGCAATGACAAATTCATTTGATAGCATTAGTTCATATTCTGATGCCATTCGAGCAGGTAACGCACACCCGTCAGAGCTTGTTGGAGCGTGTTGTTCGCTGATTAAAGAAAAGGATTCTCGTCTGGGCGCGTTTCAGGAGGTGTTTCTTGACGATGCGTTGAAAGCGGCGGAAGCAGCTGATCGCTCGATAGACGCCGGACATCGCATAGGACCATTTCATGGGCTGCCATTTGCGCTCAAAGATATTGTAGAGGTCGAAAACAAGATCACGACGGCGGGGAGCCCTCTGAGAAAAGACCATGTCAGCACTGCTACAGCGATTATTGCATCACGACTGATTTCGTCCGGTGGGATACTGATAGGTAAAACTAAAACGGTTGAATTTGCCTATGGCGGGTGGGGTACTAACGAACACATGGGAACACCGTGGAATCCCTGGGACGCTGCTGAACATCGCGCGCCCGGTGGCTCATCTAGTGGTTCAGCTGTAGCAGTTGCTGCGGGTTTAGCAGGCTGTGCTGTGGGGACTGATACGGGCGGCTCTGTACGACTTCCGTCGGCGTGGTGTGGGTTAGTTGGTCTTAAGGTAACTGAAGGGCTGTTACCCACTGCCGGTATCGTGCCACTTTCCCATACGTTCGATACTCCGGGACCCATGACTCGAAGCGTAAGGGACACCGCTTTAATGTTTGAAACGTTGTTAGGTCGAAGCCCAAGTGCGATAGATTATGATCGAGACCAGACGGTGGGACTTTGGGGGCAGTTGGTTAAAGGGGTCCAAGGTGTCCGTCTGGCTGTCCTCGACGACACCGAACGGCGTTGGGCTGATCAGGCGATGCTTGATCTTTATGATAAATCCTTGGATCTACTCTCCAATCTCGGCGCGCATATCGAAGTGGTTAGGCTACCGATAGGATTTGATGATCTCAAAGGCGCATCGGGGACGATCATGTCCGCGGAGGGTTACTATCACCATGGTCCATGGTATGAAGATGCAGATCGACTGTGCGATAGCGCAGTCCGGCCACGGATTTTGGCCGGAAAAGAGATCAGTTCACAGTCGTACATCAATGCCATGCAACAGCGCATTCAAGATCAAATAGCGTTTCAGGCTTCCTTGCAATCATTTGACGCGTTAGTCACACCGACGACAATGACGTCAGCCGTTATAGTTGAGACTATCAACCAATCAGAAACACCGGCCCATTTTACTCGTGCTGCCAATTATCTTGGTATGTGTGGGTTAACCTTACCCATGGGTCTCACAGACGAAGGCCTACCTGGCGGATTACAGGTAATGGCGCCGGCATATTGTGAGTCAAAGGTATTACAGATCGGTGCCGCTTTTGAAGAGGTTGCACCGGTGCTCGGTGCGCCTTCGTCATAACCCGTCTTATTTGGATACGTACCCACCGTCTACAGGTAGGGCGACGCCTGTGATGTAGGAAGCCTCATCCGATAAAAGGAAGAGGGCGGCATTAGCCACCTCATCAGCGGTGCCAACGCGTTTTAACGGAATGTTTCCTTTCATCATTTCCAGGTTTGTATCTCTATCGGCATTTTGATCGGGCCGGGCCATAAAGACATTCAGCATGGGTGTGTCGATCGGTCCGGGACAGACGCTATTGACACGAATATTGTCACTAGCGAGTCGTCCGGCGAGTGATGCCATCAGCCCATTAACACCCCATTTCGCAGCGGAATAAACCGGGCTAAAAGGTGACCCCGTAAGCCCCGCTATCGATGCCGTGAACAAAATACTTCCTCCCCCCCGGGCCTGTAGTTCGGGTATGGCAGCGCCGGTCGTGCGGAAAACTGATCGTATGTTCAGATCCATGGTGATCTCATAGTCTGCCCCGTCCAAGTCTTCTACTCGTGAGTAGCCAGGATGCCCTACGTGATTCCAGACGAGGTCGAGGCCCCCGTAATGTTGCACGGTATCTTTTACGATTCGCGCGCACTCTGCGTCGTCCGTTAGATCGGCACGAATACCAATCGCATCAAAACCAGCGTCCGTGATGCTCGATACCACTTGAGTCAATTTGTCTTGATCAACATCGACAGCAACGACCTGAGCTCCTTCTTTTGCAAAACGAGTAACTCCGGCGCGCCCCATACCCGACGCCGCAGCAGTCACTAGGGCGATTTTATTATTTAAACGCATTCTCTTCTCCGTGATTTTCTAGGTTTATCGTTTTCGATGAGGTTGCCAAGAGGCGTTAGATTCACTGGAACGAGTCAACGACTATAGTCAGCATCCACCGATGTCGCGCTCCAGCGACCCATGGAAACCTCTACCATCGTGTCAGAAAGGTCTTCTAGAAACTCGGATATCGAGGTGACGTTCTCACGATCCAGAAATAGATGTATTGCTTTTGGACGAGTCAAATGGCCTGTTAACCAGCCCTTCGAGAGCATCCCTTCGCTTAATGCCATGATGTCAGCCGTGTCAGACGAAAAAGCGATGAGATATGCGTCCGGGTTTCCTAGCACCCTAATTCCTTGTATGTCGGTAAGTCCATTGATCAGGCGGTCGCGAGCAGTCAGTATTTCCGATACGATTTCGCGGTAACCCGTTTGTCCAAGTATTTGCATCATTGCCCACGCGGAGGCCATACCTCCCGCCGATCGTGAACCCATTAGCCCCATTGTCGAATATCTGCCACCCGGCCAATTATCAAAAGTGTAACGTTGGTATTTTTCATTCTTGACATCTGCTAGTAATAACGCTGATGCCCCTTTGTTAGCGTACCCTAATTTGTGCAAATCAACCGATAGCGAGGTTACGCCGTCAACAGAGAAATCAAAGTCAGGAATTGCATAGCCGAGCTGATTTGCAAATGGAAGAACAAATCCACCGTGACATGCATCTACGTGAAGCCAGAGCCTATGTTTTTTCGCGATAATCGCCAGTTCATCAACGGGATCTGTTATCCCAAACGGAAATGACGGCGCAGAGGCGGCCAAGAATATAGCGTTAGGGCCTATCGATGCCTTTATTTGCTCTATATCTGCACGATATGCATCACTTGACGTGAGCCGAATGGCATTAAGCCCCATCAAATGAGCTGCTTTGTCGAACCCTGGATGGGCACTCTCCGGAATAATCACATCAAAGGGCCCCTGTTTGCCCATGGACTTAGCGCGGTTAAGTGCCGACATCACGGCGAGCAACAGGCTCTCAGTCCCACCTCCTGTCAAGCTTCCGATGGCGCTTGGCGGAGCGTTGTAGAGATTCAAAAGCATGCTAATGATTTCCTGCTCAATTTCTACAAGTCCGGGGAAAACCCGGCCTGCATAGAGTGCGTTATGGTTCTGATAAACCCCAGCCGCCATATTAGAGGCGTTAAGAATCTCATCTCCGCCGAAATAACTTCCGCCGATGAACATCTTTTTCGCGTGCCATGGAGTGTCCGTGTCTGCATATGAACGCAGTCTGGTCAGAACTTGATCTATAGCTTGGCCTGTATCAGGGAAAGTCATCCTTCTATTTCCATGGTATGGAGGTCGATGTCGATTTGAAGGTCGAGGATCAGGAAGCTCCACGATTTACCGTGTCCATCAAGGTTTAGCGATTCGTTTACCCCACCTTCTAACGCTCGGTCCATAACGACGTTGAGGCCATGGACCTTGGGTAATGGATAACAACATACCTGGCCCCGCACCAGATTACTAAACTCAGTTTTTAGTCGTTCCGGAGTAATCTCTCGAACCAAAGTCGAATAGTGCTTCTCTTCATAAACAAAAATCCCCACGTTCGATCGATTTCCTTTGTCTCCCGCACGAGCATGGGCAATATCCCTAAGGCTAATCCGTTTCGTCATACTGGTATAAACTCAACCGTCGTTTTAACTTGATCACGTTCCAATAACGCTGAGTACGTCAAGACACTCGGCGTAATGTGGCCCCGATAGCCTCCGCCCCCTGCAGGACCACAGCATAGTAGTGCCTCAATTTCCCACAACACATTTTTCGCTTCTTCGTGATCCGGTGTTCGCAGGGCGCAGCGGAGGCGAATGTCCGTTGAGTTTTGAGTAAATTTTCCAGCACTTGCATGTAATGAAGCCGCGCCAATCATGTCTATTCGCCTTTCTTTGTTGCCCCCATGGACCGTGTCAAGCCGTTGACTGATGATTTCTCCAGCTAATTGCGCTCGCCTCAGCGCGCCAGGACCCGCATAGGAGATTTCAGCTTCCGCAAGGTACCCTCCATCAAAAGCTATCGTTACTTTCAATGTCTCCGTTCTGCTGCGGCCTTTTGCGCCGCGGACCACAACGCGGTTGTCTCCCTGATCGTTCAATTCAATCATAGAGAAATCTGCGATGACATCAGGTGTGATGTAGGCCGACGGATCATGGACTTCGTAGTACAGTTGTTCTTTTACTGTTTGGCTGTCCACTCGACCCCCGGCCGTTGGCAGTTTGGTAATGACCAATGAACCGTCACGTGAAATTTCAGCGATCGGAAAACCGACCCTCGCTAGTTCCTCAACCTCTTTGAAACCAGGATCTGCGAAGTAGCCGCCTGTTACTTGGGCGGCACATTCCATCAGGTGACCGGCGACAGTACCGCTAGCCAGTTCCTGCCAGTCATTATTGCTCCATCCGAAATGGGCCTGTATTGGCGCGAGAAACAGGGAAGGATCCGCAACGCGCCCTGTAATCACAATGTCTGCCCCGTCGGCCAGGGCAGGGGTTATGCTTTGGGCGCCAAGATAGGCGTTAGCCCCGATCATAGGTCGCCCAATTTGGGCAACGGTGCACTCTGGTTCAATGAGTTCTGTATCCGGGGTAATTAAGTGGGTTACATCGTCCCCGAGAACTGCAGCAATGTTCAAATGTTCTAGTCGGTTTAACGAGGCAATTTCACTGGTTCGTAAGGCCGCGGCCAGCGGGTCAGCCGCTCCCATGTTCGTTATGAGGCGGGTATTGTGTTGGCTACATAAGGGAAGTAAGTGCTTCATCCGCTTTGCGAGTAGTGGGTTGTAACCCATTCCATTAGGTGATTGCATATCACGGTGCGCAAAGGCCAGAGTTCGCTCACCCAGACATTCAAAAACAATGACATCAAGTGAGCCTTGCGCCACCAATTGGATGGCGGGATCCAGTCGATCAGAAGAGAAGCCGGCGCCGGTTCCAATACGTAGAATGCCGGTCTGATTAGCCATGATATAAACGGTGGAATTACTCGAGTGTGGAGCCTGGGATAGTCTTATCTGCTAGACTGTTTAGAAGTTGCGATCGGTCGACTTTTAAGGGAGGGCATGATCATGACTGGCCAGGTTGTTTTGCTGAAAGAGAGCATGTTTCTGGACTCCACCTTACCGGCTAAGCGTGCTAGATACCACCATCAGAAAAATAATTGTAATCTTCCGTGGCGAGAGTTTCAGTTCAGCAATTCAGAAACGAACGGATTCTGCGATACAACGATGTGTACGCTATTGTTGAATTATTAATCCATTGAGTCATCAGAAACAAGAACAGTTTGGCTGGGGCTTCTCGAGCGTCACGGACTGGCATGATGCAGTTGATCAGTGTTTGGAAACTGCGACGCAAGGACGGTCACGCGCGAATTTAGGTTTTGTTTATGTTACTAGCGAGCACGTTGCAGCACTTGGTGGGATTCTTGATTATCTGAAAGTCGCCAGTGGAATAGACCACTGGGTCGGCACCAGTGGTATCGGGATCGTGGCCTGTGATAAGGAATGCTACGACTCCCCCGGAATTGCGATACTGACCGGTGCCTTTCCGACGGACGGATTCCGAATTCTTTCGACCGTGGTTGATGCAGTGTCGGAATGTTCAGAGGATGTGCAGACCTGGTTTGGGAACAACTTCAGCACGGTTGGTATCGTTCATGCAGACCCACATAACCCGCACTTGCAGCAATTAATTCCTGACCTTTCTGACGCTCTGGGGGGCGGGTTTCTACTCGGAGGATTAACTTCGACTTCGGGCGAGGAGCATCGACAGATCTCCGATGGCCTGACAACTGGTGGCATCTCTGGCGTTCTTTTTTCAGAGAAGGTGTCAATTGCCTCCGGACTGAGCCAGGGATGCAGTCCGCTTGGGCCCAACCGGACAATCACTGAATGCGATCGGAATCTAATTTCACGCATTGATGATCGTCCCGCATTAGCGGTCCTCAAAGAGGATATTGGCGAGCCTTTTTCAAGCAACCTTAATCGAATAGGCGGCCACATATTTGTTGGCCTATCGGTAACAGGGTCCGACACTGGTGATTATGTGGTCCGGAACTTGATCGGTATCGACGTTGAACAGGAAATTCTTGCTATCGGCGACCATGTTGCGCCTGGAGAGGTAATCGTATTTTGCAAACGAGATGCGGAAACGGCGCGTAGTGATTTAATCCGAATGACTAAAGATGTACGTCGCCGAGTCGGCAATAAGGCGCCCAAAGGTGGGCTTTACTTTTCTTGCCTGGGCAGGGGGCGTCATACTTTCGGTCCTAACTCTGGGGAGATGAGAATACTGAGCCAGGAATTGGGAGATGTCCCGTTGGTGGGGTTTTTTGCGAACGGAGAAATTTCGCATAATCGCCTGTACGGATATACTGGTGTTCTGAGTCTGTTTTACTAGTCCTTTTAAAGGGAAACTTAAACGTGTAGAGCGTGTGAATACGTGGAGAGAAAACTTGGATAACAACACTGAAACTGCTTTACTTCATCGTGACGAAGCGCATTTAATTCATCCGCTTCATAGCCCGAAGGGCCACGTTGGCGGGAAAGTGTGGGTAGGAGGTGAGGGTGCATTTCTGATCGATGCTAATGGCGATCGTTTCATTGATGGTCTTTCGGGGTTATGGAACAACACGGCGGGCAACGGGCGAACTGAATTAGCTGATGCAGCTCACCAACAGATGATTGATCTGGCCTATTCCTCTGGATATACAGGAAGTTCTAACCCGCGAGCGATTGAGTTGGCCGAACGTTTGGCGGCAATCACCTACCCAAATATAAATCACTTCTTTTTCACCTCCGGTGGCGGCGAATCCACAGACAGCAATATCAAGATGGCGCGATATTATTGGAAGCTGAAAAACAAGCCTAACAAGACCAAAGTGATTTCTCGAATTTGGGGCTATCACGGGGTGACATTAGCAGCCATGTGTGCCACGGGAATTAATAGTTACTGGCCCATGTTCGAACCAAGGATTCCCGGGTTTGTCCACATTCCTTGCCCGGACCCTTATCGCTATCAGTCTGACGATAAGTCGGTCAGCGTTGGTGTTGCAGCGGCGAATGAACTGGAAAAGGCCATTTTGGCGGAGGGCGCTGACAGCGTTGCGATGTTTATTGCGGAACCTGTGCAGGGGGCCGGGGGGGTTATCGTTCCGCCGGATGACTATTTTCCCCGAATCCGTGAAATCTGTGATCAGTATGAGGTTTTATTGGTTTCCGACGAGGTAATTACCGGATTTGGTCGCACGGGCACCATGTTTGGGTTAGAGCATTGGGGGGTTAAACCTGACCTCATACAGTACGCTAAGGCCATCACATCGGGATACTTCCCATTGGGGGGTATTGGCGTTAGTGATGAAATCGCACAGACGATGGAGGAAAGCGGTAAGCCCTGGATGCATGCCTATACCTACAGCGCGCACCCAACCGGTTGTGCGGTTGCTCTGGCGATGTTGGATATTATCGAGGGTGAAGATTTTCCGGGGCAGGCAAAACAAAAGGGCAAGCAGTTACTGGATGGTCTCCGTTCAGCATTAAGTGATCATCCACACGTCGGTGACATTCGAGGCCTGGGTATGATGTGCGCGGTCGAGTACGTTAAAGATCCGACCACGGGCGAGATGTTTCCGCCTGAAGACGGGATTGGTGCGCGTATTCATGACGAGACAGTGGCGCGAGGAATGTTCAGTCGAGTGCGAGGCGATGTTTACGCTTTAGCACCCCCGATCGTCACAGAAGAAAAAACCTTGGATGATATGGTGGGTATCCTCGCGGATGCCACTCGAGCTGTCATCGGCTAAACGGCGGGTCCGGGCATCGCATGGAGGTAGCCGACTGTCAAGATTATCGTGGGACGTGTGATGGTCGAATTTGCCTGGCGATGCCCGATGGTCGATCGCGATTTAAAGTTTATTTTCTTTCGGTTATCGGAAGACAACAGCCCGATCTTTTCGAGTGGGGAGCGTGTGATGACACGCCGAACGCTTTTAAGAGTCGATTACTTGATAGCGACTTTCGGGGTATTGGGTTCATTACGGCCTTTCCGCACATCACGAAAGTTTTTCGATATTCCCCTCAGGTAGAGACCGTAGTGGATGTGCGATACCTTGATACTCAATCATTTGAAAGTATCTCGGGTGATCGCGGTGACGGGTACTACGAGTTTGCCTGTTACGCAGAGGCAGTCATTGTGTCTGATGAGTATGACGCATGGGCCGTAGCACAGACAGTACCTGAGTATCTAAAAAACTTTAGCCCGTCTAGTGATTATTTAATCGCCTCTCCGGGCAAACTTTCCGCATACTGGAACCAGGTTGAATGAGTACTGGTTTAGATCATAATTCGTGGGAACAGCGATCTATGCAGGCTGTTCTGCCCGCATTTAGCGACAGCGTCACACTCAAAAGCCGGGGCCCGCTGGTTTTAGACCATGGTGAAGGAATCTACGTCGTCGACGTTCACGGAAAACGCTATCTGGATGCCAATTCAGGTCTGTGGAATTCGGTTGCTGGATTTAATCACCCTGTATTGATCGAGGCGGGTTGCAGGCAGTTTCGTCGATTCCCAAGCTATCACTCATTTTTTGGCCGTATGAGTGATGTCACTATCGAACTATGCGAACGATTGATCGCAATCTCGCCGTTTGAGTCAGGACGAGTTTTTCTCACCAATTCGGGTTCTGAGGCGAATGACACTGCGGTCAAAATGCTTTGGCTTCTGGCGACTCACCAGAGTCAACCACAACGGCGGAAAATCCTCACACGAATTAATGCCTACCATGGCGTGACGGTTGCAGCGGCATCGATGACAGCAAAACCTTACAACACAGCTTTTGGGTTGCCATTGAGTGATTTTATCCACGTCGACTGCCCGCACTATTGGCGTTATGGGACGCCCGATGAAAGCGAAGAGGCATATTCACAACGTTTGGCGGAGCGCCTTGAACGAGTTATTCTTGCCGAGGACCCTAGCACCATCGCGGGTTTCTTTGCGGAGCCAGTGTTGGGGGCAGGCGGGGTTATTCCACCACCAACTGGATATTTTCCCGCGATCCAGCAAGTGTTGAGGCGTTACAACATTCCGTTGATTGCCGATGAGGTTATTTGTGGTCTAGGTCGAACCGGAGTGTTATGGGGTTCGAAACGTTTCGACCTCGACCCAGATATCATCGTTGCATCTAAATGTATCACTGCAGGTTACTTCCCGATGGGCGCTGTGATCGTGAAAGCCGCAGTAGCTGACGCATTGGATGCCGCGATCGACGAGCAGGAAGAATTCGCCCACGGGTTTACTTCTGCTGGTCACCCAGTGGGTTGCGCAATTGCATTGAGCGCAATCGATCTCATTATGACGGGAGGTTTATTACAAAATATTCAGGCATTGTCTGGGCAATTTGAGGCGGGCCTGGCTGCTTTCGCTTCTAACCCACATGTGGGAGAGGTACGTACGGCCGGCTGGATGGGTGCTTTAGAGATCGTCGCAGACAAAGAGACTGGTGAACCATTTCCAGCCAAATTCCGCGTTAGTGAAAAAATTGCCAACACAGCGCTTGATTTAGGTCTGATTTGCAGACCGCTTGGCCAGGCGATAGTGATTTGTCCTCCTTTCATTATGACGGCAGAGGAGATGCACACGATGTTTTCAATGCTCACCGACACGTTGGAGCGAGTTTTACATCCGCTGGGTGAATTAACTAGCGGGTGATCGCACGGTACGTTCTCTCTTGGCGTTATAGGTAGCAGAGAATACGATGATACCGCCGCCAAGCCAGATCCAGAAATCGGGATGCTCATCGAACAAAAACCAACCCATTAAGGTCGCCCAAACTAATTGCAAAAATGTGATTGGCTGAAGCGCTGCAATCTCGGCACTGCGAAAGGCCCTCGTCATGCAGTAGTGGCCGGCGGTTGCAAAAAATGCGCATAGGAATAGCCACGAGAGCTCTTCCAGGCTAGGCTGACGCCAAATTGCGAAAGCAGGAATGCTCAATGTCAGAGTACAAAAGACAGACAGCATCAACAGGATGTGACTATTAGACTCAGTCTTTGTCAGAGTCTTAGCTATCAGCATAGAAATTGCGAAAAGTGGGGCGGCTGTCAATTGCGCGAGAGCACCAAGATCGATAACACGGAATCCAGGCTGAAGGATGATTAGCCCGCCAGCAATTCCTAGAGCGACGGCAATAGCACGGTGTTTGTAGAATTGTTCTCTCAGAAACACGGTGGCACCAATGATAATAAATACCGGCGTCATAAAACTGAGCGCCGTTACTTCAGCGATAGGGAGCCGCATCATGGCGAAAAACCAAAGCATAATGGCGATTCCATGCGCGACCCCTCTCACAGCATGCAGTCGGAATCGCGAAAATGAAATTCTAGAGAGATTCGTGCGCAGGCAGAAAGGGATAATTAGCATGACACCAAAGACATATCGAAGAAAGGCAGCCTGAATGGGATGCATTTCTGAACCAAGATAGCGCACCACAGCCGTTACGATGACAAAAAGTATAGTGGTCGCTACCATCCATATGATGCCGGCTTTATTCCTCATGGCCTGGTAAGCGAGACGTTGTAGGAACTCAACGCGTAAAGGGGTCGGCAGGGTGTTGGGGATATTGGCATCTTTCAGTTTAGTTTGGAGGGCGGTACCGATTTAAGGTTTGCGACATGACTCAGATCTATGCTTAATTATTGTTCGTTTTCAATCGAGCCACTATCACATGCGGTTGGGGGTGTAATAAGGGGACTTGACCTGACGCAAGAGGTCGATTCTCGAGTGCTTCGTGATATTCAGAATGCCTGGTTCCGTTATCTGGTTTTAGTTTTTGAAGGCCAGGAATTAACGCCAGGCCAACAATTGAATTTTGCCCGCCAGCTGGGCCGGGTAGTTCAATATCCGATGGCGCAGGGCTTGCCGAATTACCCTGAGATAGTTCCGGTTGTGAAATTACCGCACGAAAGACGTAACTTTGGGGGAGTATGGCACTCTGATACCACATACTTACCACACCCTCCGTCGGGAACCTTATTACTTGCCAGAGAATTGCCCCCGTCGGGTGGGGATACTCAGTTTGCGAATATGTATTTAGCATATGATGCTTTGTCAGATCAGACAAAACAGGTTATTAACAAACTGATCGTGATTCAGAGTTCTGCCAAGCCACGAGTAGCAAAAGGGCGCTCGGAAAAGGTCCAAATCGGGGCGCGTGCTGGCGACACTGAATTAACAGCAGAGCACCCCGTGGTGCGTGTTCATCCGATCACCGGTAAGCGCGCGCTGTATGTCAATCCGGCGCATTCAGTTCGATTTACGACAATGACCTCGATTGAAAGCGAGCAATTGCTGAACACTTTGTTTGAACATCAAATTAATCCAGCATTTACCGGCAGTTACCGATGGAAGAAGGGCGCTATGGTGTTATGGGATAACCGCTGTGTCCAACACTATCCACTCAATGATTATCACGGGTATAAGCGAGTGATGCACCGCATTACCATCGCCTAAACCGATCGATTGCCAGATAATCTGGCCAACCAGACGACTTTACTCATCCGGGGAGAGTAGAACTGCGTGACCGTGTGGAGTATTCGCATACGCCTCTCGCCAGGCGTCGATGCGTCGCTCGATTTCCTGGTCATCGACCAAAGAGGACTTGATCAGTGCTCGTTCGAGCGCTCGTGTCCAATGATGGTAATAGGTGTCACCCAAATCCGGGTCATTGCGTTGGCGCGCCTGTTGTATCTCGTCCGCTAATGCCAGCGTCCAGGATTCTCTTGTAAGAATACCCGTTTCCTGTAGCCGAACTGCGAGGGCAAAGACCTGGGCTTCCCAGGGTGAGTTAAACGTAGCGTTCTGTTGCGAGTACAGGGGCATTTCGCCTTCTGATCCACTGTTAGGGGTCATTGTTTGGGTTCGCCGCTAGTCAGATAAGATTCCCAGAGATCAACGTAAACCAGATCATTGCCTGCGTTATCCTCTCCCCATAATTCGACTGCGCTAAAGCAGACGGTGTAAAGGTGTTGGCCCGTTTGATCTCCCATTGCATGGTCATCAGGAAAAATGTGGCCGCCATGTCGGTGGACGACGGTTCCGCGACGTCCCCGCGTATAGCGGGGTGCCCGGGTATGTCCAATGGGGTGCCGATTAACCACCACAACCACTTGCCCCACGACAAATTCTGGCGGTTCCGATAGCGGCAGTTCAACCGATTTTCCTTCTTGAAGTTTTTTATGGACCTCTTTTTTCGTTAAAACGCTTTCATGGTCGGGAAAAGGCTTATCGGACGACCCCGATTGAAGCTCTGCTTTTGTCAGTAGGCCAGTATCAACCAGTAATGTTTGAAGGCCCGCCAACCAATTTTCGTAGTAAGTGTTCCGCAGGTAATCCATCGGGTGCTGCCGCTCTCGGGCGTGGCGTGATTGGTCTAAATTCCAACGACCCAAAAACCCGGTGGCGAGTGTTAAAGCGAATACCCTGCGTTCCCATGAGTGATGGAAAACCGGTTCGTCTGTTTCGCTTTCAGGGTTCACGGCTCCCAAGCCGTGCATGCCGCCGAGGTCCTGCCCTCCATTCATTTGTCGTTAGTGCCAGAGAAGGCTTTTAGCGTTTCCACTCCGATCATCGAATTACGAGTGACCAGTTGCCGCAGTTCTGTTTCTGTTAAGCCTTCGGTATTACTGGGACGTTGTGGTAACAGTAGGTAACGCAATTCATAAGTTGAATCACATTCTTGGATGCTGACATTCTTTCCATGGTGAGTGCCAATTTCCTCGAGAACTTTTCTCGGCTCGTTGACTGCGCGGGAGCGGTACGGAGCCGATTTATACCATTGGGGCGGCAGTCCAAGGAGAGGCCAGGGATAACAGGAACAAAGTGTGCAAACAACAAGA
>JAKUQS010000059.1 GCA_022451485.1 Gammaproteobacteria bacterium | reverse complement strand
CGCGATCACTTTAAGAATACCCAGATCGCTTCCGCTTCTCCCAGTGGCACCTCCGGGCGTATCTCCTGGACGGAACTTCAGCCGCGTACTGACTGATCTTATAACTTCGTTGGATTGGGAGCGTCGCCATACACCACGTCGGGATCAAACACTTTTTCTGACTCGGTGAACTGCAATGTCAGCTGTTCCTTGTTATCAGTCGCTCGCCCAAAAGGCACCGTGCGATAAAAACAAGAACGGTAACCGACATGGCAACTCGCCCCGCCCTGCACATCAACACGTAACCAAACACAATCCTGGTCATCATCTATCCTGATTTCCTTGACGATCTGAACAAGACCACTGGTCTGTCCCTTATGCCACAAGGTCTGGCGACTGCGGGAATAGTAAACGGCCTCACCCAGTTGCAGGGTCTTCGACAGCGCCTCACGGTTCATATAGGCATGCATCAACACCTCACCGCTCACAAAGTCTGTCGTGACCACGGGGATTAATCCGTTGTCATCGAACTTTGGCGCGAGGCCAGTCGATTCCTCCACCTGTTCGATGCTGGTGCGTTCGAGAAAAAAATCAGTAGCCGACATGATATGGATCTCCTAGCTGATCATTTTAGCGCAATGCATGACCCTTGACCGCGACCCCCCAACAAAGAACCCCGCTATCGCGGGGTTCTAGTTACCATCTACGTGATCGCGCGCCGCCGACAGATGGCGGATTCGTGATCGTTATAGGTTACAGGACATGTCGATACCGCAGCACTGCGGTGACTTGATCATGCCGCAGCCATCTGGACACTTGGTTACACCCACCGTGCTACCGTCGTCCTTCGCGAGATCGTCATGCACCAGTTCCTTGCCACACTTTGCACAGCACATCCCTGTCACACCCATACCACATTGAGCACACTCATATTGAGCCATCGTTCTTCTCCTGACGGTTGAAACCGTGCTTCCATTCTACTTTGGTGACCCCCTGAGGTCACGTTGACCTCGATTTTAGGATTCGAGGCCGCAATTGAATAAAAATGCAATGAAAGCAGCACTGGATACGTACATCGTCTCACTGGTCACTCGCCCACTATAATGGTCGGGGAATTGCCGCTCGTTTGAACACGGTCTGACAACACACCTTTATATTACTGATTCGCATGGCCGACACCCCTGATATTCAGCTTTACAACAGCCTGACCAAGCGTAAAGAGCCCCTTCGGACTTCGGACCCAGACAAAGTGCTGATGTATGTCTGCGGGCCGACCGTTTATAACTTCGCCCACATCGGTAACGCCCGCCCGGCCGTTATCTTCGATGTACTCGTGACCCTTCTTAGGCACTGCTATGCGCAGGTCACCTATGCACGAAACATTACCGATATCGACGATAAAATCAATGCAGCCTCACTGGAAAGCGGCGAACCCATCGACGTAATCACTAAGCGTTTCGACCACGCCTATCAGGAAGACATGGACACATTGGGAGTCGCGCCACCGGACATCGAGCCACGCGCCACCGAGCATATTCCCCAGATGATTGCACTGATTAACGTGCTGCTAGACCAGGGCCATGCCTATGCGGCCGACGGACATGTACTCTTTGCCGTCGATTCCTATGCCAACTATGGTCACCTCTCTCACCGCAACACGGAAGACATGATCGCCGGCGCCCGTGTCGAGGTCGCTCCCTACAAACGAAATCCCATGGACTTCGTCCTGTGGAAACCCTCAACACGCGAGTTGCCTGGCTGGGACAGCCCGTGGGGGCGAGGCCGGCCTGGCTGGCACGTGGAATGCTCGGCCATGATCGAATCACACCTGGGTGAAACCATCGATATCCATGGCGGAGGACAGGATCTTGTGTTTCCCCACCACGAGAACGAAATCGCCCAGAGTACCTGCGCCCACGACGGTGCACTCTTTTGCCGTACCTGGGTGCACAACAGTTTTGTCACAGTCGACGGAAACAAAATGTCGAAATCACTGGGCAATGTCAAACTGATTCGAGACCTCTCATCAGACACCCCCGGTGAAGCACTCCGCTTCGCGTTACTGTCATCCCATTACCGCTCACCCCTTGACTGGACAGCACAGCGGACAACCGACGCCCGCCGCACACTCACCAAGTGGTATCGCGCTTTACACGATGCGCCTGAGTTAACTGACACCACTGACCGTGAAATCGATTCCGAATTAATGGCCGCCCTGTGCGATGACCTGAACGTGGCCAAAGCCGTGGCTCGTCTTCACGAATTAACCCAACAACTGGGCGCAATCAAAGACGAGAAGGAGCGAGCGATGCTTCGACACCGAATCATCTCATCAGCAAGTCTCTTGGGGCTGCTGCAGATGCAACCCGCCGCGGCCCTGGACCTACTGACCCTGCCCTCACCCGGCAGCGCCGTCGATACGGCATGGATTGAAGAGCGCATCGGCGCGCGCCACAGGGCCCGGGCAGAAAAAAACTTTGCTGTCGCCGATGAAATTCGCCAGCAGCTGCTCAATGCGGGTATTCAAATAGAAGACTCCCCCAACGGCACGACCTGGAGCCCGCTCTCATCCTGACCGACAGACCCTTACCTTTTATGCCCGCACCAGTGCACCAAGGAAACCACGCATGACAGATCAACCGACCAAACTCACCGTACCCTTCGATTTCAATGCGCCGGGAAAACAGTGCGACTATGTGCGTCTGCCCCACTCAGTGCATCGCTCTGCCTACGGCTGGCTTCCCCTGCCCATTGTCTGCATCAATCACGGTGAAGGACCGACCATACTCCTGATGTCGGGCACCCACGGTGATGAATACGAAGGCCAAGTCACGCTGACGCGCCTTGCGCGTGAACTCGAGCCACAGGATATCGCGGGCCGAGTGATCATTTTTCCTATGGCCAACTACCCGGCCGCCAAAGCTGGCCTTCGCACCTCGCCCATCGATGACATTAACCTCAACCGCGTGTTTCCAGGTGATCCGGGCGGCTCGCCGACGCTCATGATCGCGCACTTTATTGAAACCGTGCTGATGAAAATGGCCGACTTTGGGCTCGACCTGCACAGCGGTGGATCATCGCTTCATTACCTGCCAACAACCGTGTCAGCGACTTATGAGGATGAGACACGTAACCACAAAGTGCGTGAGATGATGCAGGTGTTTGGCGCGCCGCACAGCTTTTTCTTTCCGCGCGGTCACGCCGGGGGCGGTAACAGCAACCACGCGTCCGAGCGAAGCGGCATGCTCTCGTTCACGACTGAAATGGGCGGCAGTGGCACGGTCACTCCCCACTGTCTAAAAATTTGCTCTGATGGTGTGCTGCGTGTACTGCACCATATTGGGATACTCAAGACATCGCGGGTGCCGCCCAACGATGCGACGAGTCGCATGCTGCATGCACCGACATTCGACTACTTTACGTACGCTTCGGAGTTGGGGTTATTCGAACCCACGGTCGAACTCGGTGACGAGGTCAAAGCTGGCGACCGCGCGGGTTTTATTCACACGCCGGAAACGCCCTGGCAAGAACCCACCGAGATGACGTTTACCAGTGACGGGCTTGTCCTCTGCAAGCGCATCCCTGGTCGCGTCGAGCGCGGGGACTGCCTGTTTCACCTCGGCACCGATCTCGCCTGAGACGCTCAATACAGCGAAAAATACTCGCGCTGCTCCCAGTCAGTTACCTCCGAAAGGAAGCGTGCCACTTCAGCTTCTTTAATCGTCAAGAGGTAATCAGAGACGCGCGTGCCCAAGGCCTCACGGAACACCGAGTCACCTCGAAACGCCGCAATAGCCTCTATCAAACTCGCCGGCAGCGCCGGCGCCGGACTGTCATAAGGCGTTTCGGTCGCAACACTCGGATGCAATGCCTGATCGATCCCCGACAGGCCGGCGATGATCTGCGAGCCCAGATAAAGATACGGATTCGCCGCCGGATCTCCCACTCGGTTTTCAATTCGCGTGGCGGAATCGTGTGGCCCACCGATCACACGCAGCATCGCGCCACGGTTTTCATCACCCCAGGCAATGCGATCCGGTGCGAGTGTGAAAGGCTTATAACGTTTGTAGCCGTTAACGGTCGGCGTGGTCAGCAGACAAGCCGCCGGCGCATGATGAAGTAATCCGGCCAGAAACTGACTGCCGAGTGGCGACAACGACGCGGTGTCATCGTGTGGCATGAACAAATTCTGCCCATCGCTTCGATTCACCAATGACTGGTGCAGATGCCAACCACTGGAAAATAGATTGGGTAGACCCGGTCGACACATGAAGGTGGCATGAAAACCATGACGGCGACACACCTGCTTCACCGCGCTTCGAAAAAGGACCATCAGATCTGCCGTGCCCATACCGTCTTCCGGATGAAACGTGAACTCCATCTGGCTTGGACCAAATTCGGCTTCCATCGAGCGCAGCGGCAATTCCAGCCCCACCGCCAGCTCCCGCAGGATATCGATGACCGGCTCCAGTTCATCCAGGCGGGTTTCCGTCAGGTACTGAAACCCCTGCGCCAGCAGCGATGTCTCAGGTGGAGTCCCCGGCTGAGTGGCGTCGGCCGGTGTTAAATGCGCCTGATCGATTTTCAGGACATGAAACTCTATTTCAAGGCCCGTGCGATAAACATAGCCGCGGTCTGTCAGGCGTTGCAGTAGCTCTCGACCGACCTGCCGCGTCGAGAAAGGCACCGGCGAGCCGTCTTCAAAATACAGATCGCACAACATCCAGCCAGTGCCGGCCAACCATGGCAATATCTTAAAGGTCGTCGGGTCCGGCACCATGATGACATCCCGCCCACCGGTCAACTCTGTCAACCCGAACCCACCGCCTTTTGACCACACCGGGTAAACGGTTCGATGCGATGTGTCCTTGGCCAGCAGCGTCGAAGTGATCGTACACCCGTTACGCAACACCTCATCGACACCATCGGCAACCACACTCTTGCCACGCAGCACCCCATGCTGATCTGCAAACGAAAGACGCAGCGTATCGAGTGACCTGGACGCTCGATGCGCCACATCAGCGGCTGCGGCCTGTTGCGCACCCGACCACAGACCAAAGCGTTCGATAAAATCCCCTCGTCCGGTTGAATCATTCATCGCCGCCACCGATCGCTGCCTTTTCTTTGGTGGTTGTGGCCGACCACACACAGGATTGACGTCGCTTTGCGTCCACCACTCGCCAGTGATCTCTCCAATGTGGGCCATCCGCAATGGCATCGACTGCAATCGGTGCCTCGCTTGGCAAAGAAGAAGCGCCGACGGCAGGAACCTCTCCCGCGTCAACCGCTTCAATCGCTTTTAATAATAAGGTCCGGTAAGCCCGAATACCTGCGTCACTCTTGGCCAGGTGTTCACGGCTGCGATCCTGGATAGCGCCCATCGACTCGACTGCCCATTGGTCATGCACATTAATATCTTCACCCATACCGGTATACGTGCGGGTTCGCTGCTCTTCAACATCATAGCCGTATTGGTTACTCCGGTTGCGGCGCGAGGTGTAACCCGGCAGTTCGTACAACGCCAGTCGTTGTTCTCGCATCTGCGCTTTATCAGTGGGTGCCCCAAAGCTGGTGAACATGGCATACCAGTAACAATGCTGATCATCAATAGGCACATGCCATTGCGTAATCGTCATCTCATTGCTCATGGGAATGCAAATCGCCTGAGGAAAAACCTGGTTGGTAACCCGCACGTGATGTTGGCCGCTCGCGAGCGAGCGCAGAGCGAGAAGGCGAAGCCCAAACTCCGTGTGCTCTATCTCAATATTCGGACGGGGATTCTCACGTAATAAAGTGGTCATCGAGATAGATGAGTCACCGGCGATATCGCGAAACTGTTGACCATAAACCAGCCCCGGATCTCCCGCTTCGAAATAGCGGTGCAAAAATGATGCATGCGCCGGATCGATTCCGACTTCGAGCGCCTGCAGCCAATTACATTCGTAGTGCCCCTTAAAAGAAAAAGAATGCGTGTCCGGTGCGTTCAGGCAATCCAGCGCCGGAAAAGGAGGCGCCTCGCCTTCGCCCATAAACGCAAACACCATGCCGTTACGCTCTCGGCAGGGGTATGCCTTTTGTCGGATGTGATTAAAGTACGTACTGCCAAGCGGCTCGGCCGGTTGTTCAAGGCACTTGCCCTCAACATCAAACAACCAGCCATGAAACAAGCAGCGAAGACCACCGTCCTCCAGTCTGCCGAAACACAAATCGGCACCGCGATGCGGACAAGCCCGATCAATTAACCCAAGCTCACCGTGTTCGTTGCGAAACAGCACCAGCGACTCACCCAGTATTGTTACCGCCGCTACCGGACGTGACGGATCTAACTCCTCACAAAGCGCGATAGGCTGCCAGTAATGGCGCAACAAATTACCGGCCGGGGTCCCCGGACCGGTCTGCGTGACTCGCTCGTTCTGTTCGATACTCAGCATGCCCGTATTCTCTAACGCTGCCTTATCGGAGGGAACTTTACCGCAACCCGACTCGGGGTACGTCCATCGACGAACGATCCCCATCAATGGCTGCGCTGATCGCAAGTTTCCTTGCGTTGGCGCAGTACCTGGCCCACATCTTGAGTGTGGCCAACTTTCGGTAGTATGATGGACCGATCACTACCGCGCTCACTTCAATGCGGCAAACCTCTTAGTAGAATCAGGATACGCGTTATGAAAGTTATCAGTCACCTAACTCCTGTGGTCGCCGCACTGTATGCGGGTACCGCACAGGCCCACTCGGCTAACGCGATCAACGAGGGAGCCAATTCATTCCTTGCCGAGTTTCATGCTCACCCCCATGGTATCGGGCTGTTGGCGATTGCCAGCGTGATCGTGCTTGCCACCACTGTGTTGAGGGCGCAATCAATAAAGCAACGCGCCACTCGAGACAAACGCTAACGCGCCAACCAAACGAAAAATTACTCGCGCATTATCAGGCGCGCTCCTCTTACCCTACTGACTCAACTGGCGGCCGCAAATCTGCGGCCTAGGCCATCGAACTGGTCCAGCATTTTTTCACGCCACTCGAACACCGGGTCCTCAGTGGTCAACAAATCCTCGGGTGAAATCACGCGAGCCCATTGGAAAACGCCAAAAATACTGTAATCCGCATAAGCCGGTGCCTCCCCCGCGACCCAAGACTGGCGACGAAGGCAAACACGCAGCGGTAGGAGGGCCGTATCGAGCGCTTGCACATACACCGGTCGTCGCTCCGTCATTTGCTCAAGCGACAGACCAAACCGTTCCTCGCGTGAGGCGCGGAAGTACGCCTGATCTTTGAGCTCAATTCGTTCCAAGATGTCACCGATCACACACCGTGCCACTGCCGGCACCAGAATGGCGTCGGCCCAAGCATGGGTAAACCGCGTCAATTCAGCACCACGCTCACCCCCAAACAGTGATGGCCCCTCGGTATAAGTAGTCTCGAGGTAGTTGGCAATACGCCAGGAATCACTGATCACCTCGTCACCATCGACCAACACGGGTACCGTCCGACTGCCTGAAAACTTCAGTTTTTCCTGTTCGGTGAAGTGCCAGGCTAAAAATTCTGCATCAAGCTGCTTGTGTGCCAGCGCCATCCGTGTGCGCCAGCAGTAAGGACTGAAACGAACATCGTTCGCACCACAAAGATCGTAAACCTGTCTTGTCATCTTCACCCTTCCCTGTGACATGTAAGTCGCACCAACGCACTAATCCTTCGGCATAGGCCCAATCTACCGCGATTCCTGGTTCCACGCCCTGTTATTGATGATGTTCTTCCTCCCCACTGCAGTAACGGTCGATCTACGATACTCTTACACGCACCATTATTCCTACTGAACAACCGGTACGGAGACACCATGGCGCTTGCCACACCGACTGCCACCTGGTTCAACGACGATCACCGGCTGTATGCTGACAGCGTCGGTCGTTTCTTCGCGGACCATCTGGTACCCAACATCGAACGATGGAACGAAGAAGAGATAGTGGAACGCAATTTCTGGCACCAAGCCGGTGCGGCCGGCATTCTCGGCGCCACGATCCCACAAACTCACGGTGGCGCTGGAGGCGGCATCGCTTTTGATGCCATTACGGCCTACGAGCAGGCTCGCTGCGGTGACAACGGCTGGGGATTTGGTATCCAGAGTATTGTCATCGGTTACGTTCAGGCCTACGCAACAGAAGAACAGAAAACTCGCTGGTTGCCCCAATTGGCGTCCGGGGAAATGGTCGCTGCACTAGCGATGACGGAACCTGGCACCGGATCAGACCTGCAGGCCGTGACCACTTCGGCCGTTAAGGACGGCAATCATTACCGTATCAACGGATCAAAGACCTTTATCACGAACGGCCAGAGTGCTGACCTGATCTGCCTGGTTGCCAAGACGGACAAAAAACAAGGTGCTCGCGGCGTGTCTTTGATCATGGTTGAAACTGACGGGCTCGAAGGTTTTCGGCGGGGCCGCAACCTCAAGAAGATCGGCTTGAAGTCGCAGGACACCTCCGAACTGTTTTTTGACAACGTCAAAGTGCCCCAAACCCACTTGCTCGGCACTGAAGAAGGGCAGGGTTTCTACCAGTTGATGAAACAGCTACCGTGGGAACGGCTCTACATTGGCATCACCGCACTCGGTTCGATGGACTGCGCGCTTGAAGAAACCACCCGCTATGTGCAGGAGCGGAAAGCTTTCGGACAGCGCGTAATGGACTTTCAGAATACCCGCTTCAAACTCGCAGAAATCAAGACCAAGATCGAGGTGACACGGTCGTTTATCAATGATGCCATCACTCGGCTGGAGGCAGGCACATTGGACGCTGCCACGGCTTCTATGGCGAAATGGTGGGGAAGTCAGATGCAATGCGAAGTGATCGATGAATGCCTACAGTTGCACGGCGGCTATGGCTACATGATGGAGTACCCGATTGCTCGTCTCTATACTGATGCACGCGTTCAGAAAATCTACGGTGGTACCAACGAAATCATGAAAGAACTGATCGCGCGTTCCATGGATCTTTAAACCGGTTCATTCTCCAATACGGGAGAGGAGCAATTTAAGATGAGAAGCGCTTCCTTTTTAGAGTCGGTCAGCGAGAATTTTGACCGCGTGGCTACACTGCTTGAACTACCGAACGGCCTCGCGGAAAAAATAAAAATCGCTAACTCGACGTACATTGTGCGTTTTGGTGTTCGACTTCGCGGAGGGCTCCAAACTTTCACGGGTTATCGCTCTGTCCATTCCGAGCATTTTGAGCCCGTCAAAGGCGGTATTCGCTATGCGCCACAGGCTGACCAGGATGAAGTCGAAGCCCTCGCCGCGCTGATGACCTACAAATGTGCGTTGATGGAAATTCCTTTCGGCGGCTCCAAGGGCGCGCTAACCATTAATCCACGGGAATGGGAACCCGAAGAACTCGAACGCATCACCCGTCGTTTTACCCAGGAGTTGGCGAAACGCAGTCTCATCAGCCCATCGCAGAATGTACCCGCGCCGGACATGGGTACCAGCGCACGTGAGATGGCGTGGATGGCTGATGAATACAGACGGCTCAATCCAACCGATCTCAATGCGTGGGCCTGTGTTACCGGCAAACCCCTTGGCAAAGGCGGAATCGCCGGGCGCACGGAGGCCACCGGTCGCGGTGTGCAATACGCACTACAGGAATTCTTCCGTCATGAAAAAGACGTGGCCAAGAGCGGGCTCACTGCAACGCTGGCCGATAAGCGCATTATCGTACAGGGCCTGGGTAATGTCGGTTACCACGCCGCCCTTTTTCTGAGTCAAGAAGACGGCGCTCGTATCACCCATGTGCTTGAACGCGGCGGCACAGTCATTGATGCCGATGGAATCGACATCATGGGCCTCGGCAAACACATGCTGGAAACCGGGGGGATCGCCGATTTTCCGGGTTTCACTGAAAACGGTGCCGAAATGCTTGAAGCCGAGGCCGACATTCTTATTCCGGCGGCCATGGAAGGCGTTATCGATGAACAGAATGCGCCGCGCATTCGCACGCCGTTGATTATCGAGGCCGCTAACGGCCCAATCACCGCCGCCGGCGATGCTTCGTTACGCGATCGCGGAATCATCATCATTCCCGACCTTTATGCCAACGCAGGCGGGGTGACCGTCAGTTACTTTGAATGGATTAAAAATCTGACTCACATCCGCTTTGGCCGTATGCAAAGACGCCAATCAGAGAATCAATTCCAGGCGTTGATTCATGGCATCGAAGCGATGACTGGCAAGGAGTTTCCTCAAACCCAACACGACACAGTGGTTAGCGGCGCAACAGAGATTGATCTTGTTCGTTCGGGACTCGAAGACACCATGCGTGCGGCTTACCACGCCATCAGTGAAGTCTGGAACACCGACAGCCGAATTCCTGATCTAAGAACCGCTGCCATGTTAATTGCGGTCGATCGAGTCGCTCACAGTTACACGTCACTTGGCATCTAACACCGCTAGTACTTCTTTTTTATATCGTCTTCAGGCGGTGGTGATGACTGCTTCTTCGGTTGTCCCATTTTTGTCCAGAACGGGGACTCCTCGGATTGTGTTTTTTTCTCAACCTTACGGAATTGTCCGGTCAATGGATCATACTCAACGTGCTTTTTAACATCGAAATCCGTCTTCTTTTTCATTGTCATTGGGCTATCTTTCAAAACACTCCGACGGAGCCGGCATCTGGCGAGGAAACCGCTCCAGGATTCAGTTCAGTGTACTCTCCTTCATCATAGAACAGTACAGCACGGTGGCAAACAATGAGTAATTTAGCCACTATAAAGAGGGAACCCACTTGCTCTTTGAGCCAGCTTAACAATTGCACACCCCCTGGATAGACGCTAGATGCCAGCGACGCTAACATGGCACTGACAGATCCGTGCATGATTTTGGTATTTCACCTCACCACCCTTCCCTGAAACACCAATGAAAAAAGCCCCCTCGACTACTCGGGTTGAC
Source organism: Gammaproteobacteria bacterium (assembly GCA_022451485.1). Classification (GTDB taxonomy): domain Bacteria; phylum Pseudomonadota; class Gammaproteobacteria; order Arenicellales; family UBA868; genus UBA11791. The sequence goes on along the minus strand of JAKUQS010000059.1, from coordinate 2,393 downwards.
TATGGTCCTGACGAACCCGCCATGCAGGCCTACTTTCGAGAAGGTGAAGAAAGAGCCTTGTCCCTGCCCAATCGTGGCCCCGTTCGCTTTAGCAAAGACGGACGCCTGCACTCGGATATCCTGGCATCTTTCTCTGAATACGGCTTCTACGTGCTCGAAGGCCTCATCAAAGCTGCCGAACTCAAAGAGATCGAGACAGATGTCGTCGATATTTTGAGCCGTCTGCCGGTGAAAAAAGGTGGACTGACTGATGCCAAAGGCCGTCCCGCGCTGGCGGCCGATTGCACTGGACCCACCTTATTCTGGTCCAAACCGTTGGGCGATCCTTTTGGAGGAACAACGCTTGCCGGCGGAAGACACCCAGTAAAGATGATGGAGCCCACTCCGCCGGACGATGCCCCAGAGGAACTCGTTTATCTGATCCTCGGCGCCCTGCAATTCTCTGAAGCGATGTTACGTTTGTATGGCCATCCGCAATTACTCGCGATTGCCGCTTCCATCAATGGGGATGATTTTGTTCCCTTCAACGAAGCCATTTTTATCAAGAAACCTGGCCTCGGTGCATCGGTTGCCTGGCATCAGGATGGCGTTACTCACTGGGATAGTCCGTCGTGGGATCAAGAAATCCATGGATTCACCTTTCAGGCCATGCTTTATGGTTGTACGGCTGCCAACGCGGTGTGGGCGGTGCCTGGCACACACAAACGGGGCAAAATAGATATCGCGGCAATGGTCCAAGCCAACGGGTCGGAACGCCTGCCCGAGGCGGTCCCGTATATCAGTGGGCCGGGCGACGTAGTGATCCATAATCGCCAGCTGGTGCATGGTTCATTTGCCAACACCAGTCCTGACTGGCGAATATCGATGCCGCTAGGCTTCCATCGCCGTTCATCGGTACTCGGCGTGCACGGCGGCGGTCTTCACGCCGCACCCGCAGTGTTCGATGAAGCACGCATCCACGAACGCTCGCGCATGATCGGTTATGCCATCGATGCGAGGCGGCAACACTTCTCAAGTGAAGTGCCGTTCGTCTACCAGCCGCTGGCAGACAACGGCGAATCGCTTCACTGGAACGAAACCGTCAAACGCAATATCAAGGATTACAACCTGCTTGACTTCAGTATCTGACAAACGCGCGTTAACGATTCAGTTGCTTCTACACAATCAGTGATCTTGCATGCCCGACATGGATCTCGATTAGAGACACATTAGGGAGTAAATAGCGCATTGCGCATGCACCGATCGACTGACGCGCGCAACGAATCTAACCATGCGTATGCGTTACACCACACCTTGCTTATGAAGCGCTTGGATGTCTTCAGCGTTCATTCCGAGCTCAGTCAATATTGAATCAGTGTCTGCACCCAGTTCGGGTGCCGCCACATTGTCACTCTTGCGCAACCCTGACAGATTAATCGGCGATCGAATCTGGTCAAGTCCACCCAGGCGGGCGTGGTCAACCGCCGTCACCATATCAAGATCTTTCACCTGTGGATCATCAAATGTTTGCTCAATATTGTTCACAGGACCAGAAGGGACACCGGCATCGTTCAGCAGTCCAATTAACTCCGCTGTAGAGAACCGACAGGTCAACTGTTCGATCTGTTGTTTAAGTTGCGAGCGGTTAAGATTTCTCTGCTGTTCAGTGGAAAACTCTGACCTCTCAGCCAAATCAGACTGCCCCAAGACATCACAAAGGCTTTGCCACATTTTGCTGCCGCTTACCTGGATGTTGATTTGCCCATCGGAAGTGTCAAAGACTCCTGCCGGCATAATGGTTGGATGATCATTTCCGACTCTGGAGGGGACTTCTCCATCGACCAACCAACGTGCAGCCTGAAAGTCGAGCATCGCTATCTGTGATTCCAGTAACGAGGTATGCACCCAGCGACCCTCGCCCGTATCTTCTCGTTGCAACAGTGCAAGCACGATACCCAGCGAACAAAAAATGCCAGCAGACAGATCGGCAATAGGTATTCCCACACGCATAGGTCCCTGTCCCGGTGCACCGGTAATAGACATCAAACCACCAAGTCCCTGGGCGATTTGATCAAGTCCTGGCCGATTACTGTAGGGACCGCTTTGCCCAAACCCTGAAATACTCGCGTATATGAGCTTTGGGTTGAACTCTCTTAACGACTCGTGATCAATTTGCAGTCGTTTCTTGACATCTGGTCGAAAGTTTTCAACCAGTACATCTGCCTTCTCAACCAGTGCACCCAATATCTTGCGACCTCGTTCATCCTTTAGATTAAGGGTGATCGAGCGTTTGTTTCTATGCAGATTTTGAAAATCGTAGCCATCACGATCAAATCCAAGTGAATTAACCGCACTGTCAATGGCTTCTATTCGAATAACTCGTGCACCCCAATCCGCCATCTGGCGCACGGCAG
>JAKUQS010000058.1 GCA_022451485.1 Gammaproteobacteria bacterium | reverse complement strand
CCCCACACCAAGCGCACCACCTCCGATCACCACCACACGTGCATGTGTTTTCATTAATACAACACACTACTAAAGAGCCTGTGACAAAAACCGCCCATGGATCCAACGACCCATCGAGGTAACCCAGCAAGTAACAATACGTCTACCGATACTACGACGCATTGCTGAATTGTCCTTGTTGGCGACTTGATTACATTCTCTTTACCATGATATGTGCACCATGTCATGGCCCACTCAATATGTGGTCTAACGACTCCACCAATCGTTCGACTTCGGCCCGAGTGTTGTAATGAACCATGCTAACGCGAACCACGCCATCATTTGGATCCATCCCCAACGCTTCCACGCAACGCGCAGCGTAAAAGTCTCCCGCACCCACGCCGATCACGTACTCAGCTAAGCGTTGGGAAATGTGCGCCGAGGGCATGGCCCGCGCGTGAAATGAAATGGTTGACGTTCGCCCGCCCGGTTTTGCCTGATCTTGCCCTAACAAACGAATATCGGGGCTATCTTTCAGGTAATTCAGCAAGACATTTGCAAGCTCGGCTTCGTGTTCTGCGACCAATTTAAACACTCGAGTCGCTCGAGTATGTTGATCGTCCACGGACTCAGTAAAATGATGTTCATACAATGCATCAACATAATCTGTGATACCCGCCATTGCGGCGATTTCGGCATGCTGAGGCCCGGTGGGGTTCAATCGATAGCGCGGCTCGTTTTCGTTGAAAAAATGACCTTGTGGCTCTACTTGCTCCAGGGCTTTGGGTGCACCCCACAGCACACTTTGATGCGGCCCAAACGTTTTGTAAGTGCTGTAAACGTAAAAATCTACTCCCAGCTCGGGTGCATTGGCAATCACATGCGGAGCATAAGACACCCCATCCGCAACGACCAGCGCACCTACAGCATGAGCGTAACCCGCAATAGTTACCATATCATTGTAGGTACCCACCAGATTGGAACTCAGGGTAAAACACACAATCTTTGTTTTCGCATTAATTAACGCTTCAAGATCAGACAAATCCAACTCGCCGTCCGCTTTACCTATTTGCCATTCCCGTATGCGGACACCGTGTTCCGCCAAACGCCGCCAGCAACCGATATTGGCCTCGTGATCCTGATTGGTCACAATGATTTCATCGCCGGGACGCAACAAATGCCGTAATCCCTGTGCCAATACGTAAAGATTGAGCGTGGTCGACGGCCCAATGGTGATTTCATCGGGGTCCGCGTTAATCAAAGCCGCCATTGCGTGGTAGCCACGGTCCATTTGATCCCCGGCCCTCTCCGAAAGGGCAAACGACCCGTAGGGTTGCACTTTATTTCGTAACAAGAATTGCTGAAAACAATCAGTCACCTGTCGCGGCACATAAGAGCCACCGGCGTTCTCGAAAAATATCCAATCACGCGTGTCTTCCTCAGAAAACGCGGGGAACTGTTGACGAACAAAATCGATATCGAGCTTCATGTCTATTGTCTCTTCTTATAATAACCAGCGCATTAATGTTGACACTGTGAACAAAAAAAACTGCTTCGCTGGCCGATCACTCGACGCCGAATCGGAGTACTACAAAGGCCACAAGGCGACCCCTCTCGACCATAAACAGCGAGTTGTTGTTCAAAAAATCCAGGCACTCCATCAGCTGAAACATAATCACGTAGCGTTGTTCCACCGGCATCGATCGCCCGTGCCAACACACATTTGATGGCCAGGCACAAGTCATCGTAGCGGCGTCGTGAAATACGCCCCGCCCCTCTTGCAGGATGGATATGAGCCTGATGGAGCGCCTCACTAGCATAAATATTGCCGACACCCACCACAATACGACCGTCCATGATGAAATTCTTTACAGCTCCGCGACGATTGGTAGCTCGAGAATACAGATAGTCACCGTTGAAGTTATCGCTCAACGGTTCGGGGCCCAGGTGCGCCAGCCATCTTGAGGTCAGTGGGCGTTTACCGAGCCACACCACCAGTCCGAAACGTCTTGGATCGCGAAACCTGAGCTGTGCTCCATTATTGAATAGTAAATCGACATGATCATGTTTGTCGATTGGTGCTGATGCACTGATCACCCGCAATCTCCCTGACATTCCCAAGTGAATCGCTAAGGTCCCGCAGTCAAAATGAAACAGGAGATACTTCGCGCGTCGTTCAATATCACGCACGACCTGATCTTTAAGTTTTGACTTCAGTCCACGGCTAACAGGCACCCTCAATTGCCGTTGGCGAACAACAACCGCTTTAACCGATTGATCAATAAGATGCGGCCTGATACCACGCAGCGTCGTTTCAACTTCAGGCAATTCTGGCATGTGCAGACTTTATACAAATCAGGTTGGCTTTGTTGGCCTCATCATAACGGTCACCCGCCTTCGATAATGGACAGGTCCGTGTCACAATGGGTTTTCTTACCACTCAATCAAAAGGCTGTATGCGAGCATGTCGTTTACTATCCAAAATAGTCAAACTGGGCAATCTTTCCCCTCCGATGGTGCAACATCAATCCTCGATGCTGCGCTCAGCGCTGGCCGAGCTTTTCCCTATAGCTGCCGCGGCGGGTCCTGCGGCACCTGTAAAGCAAAGCTCATCTCAGGGGAGATTGATGCAGGCCCATTTGGTGAAACAGCATTGAGTGCGGCCGAGAAATCCGCTGGATATATTCTTCTATGTCAGGCCAAAGCACAAAGTGACCTAGAGATTGATGCAAGAGAACTCGCGTCTGGCCCACCTATCCCTATTAGGACCTTGCCCTGCCGCGTCGTTCAAATTACTCATTTATCCCACGATGTAATCGAACTCTCCCTAAAACTTCCCCAGAACCAATCCTTGGAGTACCTTGCTGGGCAATACATCGATATTCTTTTGCGCGATGGACGCCGCCGCAGTTTTTCGATTGCCAACACACCCGATCCCGAAGCTGGCATCACACTACATATCCGACGTGTTCCGAACGGTCGCTTTACAGGCCACGTGTTTGACGGTCTACGCGAGCGGGACCTGCTCCGCTTTCAGGGACCTTTTGGAACCTTTTTCCTTGATGAAAAATCAGAACGGCCTGCCGTTCTGATGGCCGGCGGCACTGGCCTCGCGCCCATTAAAGCCATGCTGCAATCCGCATTTCAACAGAATGACGAACGCCCTTTCCATCTTTTCTGGGGAGTGCGTTCACAACAGGACCTCTATCAGCACAGCCAACTACAGGCTTGGTCAGAGAAACACCGCAACCTAATCTACACTCCGGTTTTATCTGAGCCCCAAACAGCAATCCCGTGGGACGGAGAGACGGGCTGGGTGCACGAAGCCGTCTTGCGTAGATTCCCTGATCTATCCAATGTGGCACTCTACACCAGCGGCCCACCACCCATGATTGCAGCGGCTAAACCCGTTTTCTTCCAGCACGGCTTATCTGATGAGCACTTCTTCTATGACTCCTTCGAATTCGGGGCTGACACATTGGTGTGACGACCAAGCACTAGAAATTGGCCACCAAGGTTTGTGTTGGCAGACGTTTCAAGCGATAACAAGTCTGGATTGTCTAGCGTTGAGACGGTATCTGCCATTAACCCTTCGACGCCACGACGATAACACTGCAAGGCGTTCGCGCTCTGCCCAATCGACTCCAGCAACAAACCCAAGTCCATAGCATAACGTTGGCTTTCGTCCTGCCGTGAAGCTTCCATTAGCAAAGCAATCGCTTTTTCTCTTTCCCCTTTTTCAAGATACAGCCGGGCGAGCGTCATCAACAACTCTGGACTCCGCTCTTGAGCCGTCACCCAAGTCTCGGCCACTCGAATCTGCTCTTCCAATCGATCAGAATGGGCCAGACCATACAGACTGACCAGTTCCGTATTCCACTGGCGATAGATCGCACGCCGTAGTAACTGTTCAGCCTGGTTCATTCGACGCTCACTGATCAACACCCGCGCATAAGTAGCGACATACCCCGCGTCATTCCGTTCTTTTCGACTCAGCCGCCGCCATGCAGCGCTCACGCCATCTCCTGGTCCTTGGGTTTCTGCCATCAACCGGGCGACACCCAACTCCCGCGTCAGTGCTTTGGTTTGTTCTACACTTAATAGCTTGCTTCGCCGACTGTCGTTGAGCACCTTCTCAAGGGCATCCCAATTTTCTTCTTGATGTAACAAATTGACCAACAAGCCCTGAAGTGTTCGACTACGGTGGCCCTGCTCATGCAACGCTTCCAAGACCTGTCTCGCTTGAGCAACCTGACCCGCTCGTTTGAGAAACTGTGCCCGCGTCACCTCCACGGCCACCAGATGATCAGGGTCATGCTCTCGCGCCAATGCCAGATAGCGATTACGACCATCCTCATCGCCGCGTTGCTCAGCGGCATAAGCTGCCCCCAGGCAGTCCAACAACGGGGTGCTTGAATCATTTAAATGATGCGATAACAACCGCTCCGCCATTGGCCAATCACCCTCAATCAAGCGTGCAAAACCGCTTAGCGTGCTTCGCGTTGCGCGTTCCTGATTGCGACGACGGCGCCAGCGACGCCAGTCCTGCGGCCCTCGAAAGAATCGAACAAGCAACCGAATTAAAAAATAGATCAACGTTGTTGTCACCAGCAGACCAAACAATAAGAGCGACAACGACACTTCAATTTCGTAAGGAACGCGAGATATCAATACATAACCTGGGTCCCCACCCGATAAGAGCGCCAACGCGATGACAAACCCCAACACCGCCACCAACCAAAACAAGATTCCAAAGGTCACGGATTATCCCTGACGGTCTGCCGCATCTGTCGCACTATCGTCAATACTTCCGATAAATCGATGGAGTTTGGCGCCAGTTCAAGGCCACTCAGCGCATCAAGACGCGCGGCAAACTGCATAACAGATGGATCTGTCACTTCAAGATACGTCTCAACCCATGCCTTGGCCACGCCAAGGTCCCGCGCCATGCCAACAGCGTCACGATTGACTAACGAGATCTGCAGCAGAGTCAATCGAAGCCGCAATGTTTCTCGAATAGCAAGCTGCCCCTCGCTGCTTAAGGTCGGTAATCTGGTTTCATCAATGCGACGAATTTTAATGAGACCCCGCACATCGCTAAGCACTTGATGGAACCACGATTTGTTGCGACTCTGATCTATCGGATCATCACGTGTCGATGCATCGTCGCTAGGCACCCAACCTTTTAACGGCAAATAATCAATGGCATTAACCAGCGAGGAAACTTCAAGCGCCGCACCGTCAAGATCGGGCTGCGGCGTCGCTTTTAACTGACTCCACTCATCCATCAAACGACGCCGGAGGGACAATACGCGAGGATCGTCAATACTCGCCAAATCATGATTTACCAGTTCCAACGCCTTCGATACCCCTTCGATATCACCCAACAGCAGAAACCGCCGATGGGCCAGGGTGAGAAGCTGCTCGACTTCAAACAATTGCCAAAATAATAGCCGAGCCCGGTCATGTTGCGCTGCCTTCGGGTCTCCGATCTTGGCTGCCAGTCGCTCGACTTCGCTACGCAAATCACCGTTCAATGCGTCTTGCTGGTTCACCGTTTGACTCAACTGAGTGTTAACACTTGCGCCAACCGCTGCCATTTCTGCCTGGAGCTTCTGATACCGCTCCTCTGCCACCTGCTGATAACGCGTGACTTCCTCTACCTCGTTCTTATGCTGCTGTTGAATCGTTAAAATCTGGCGATGCAAGACCTCGAGGCGCTTTTCTTGTGCCAACCGCTCGTTACTATCCAGTGGATTCTGGAAATACCAGGCTACGACACTCAGCATTAAAGCTGCCACTGCCATAACCACTGCGGCTATCACACTCCACAAAAATGGCCGGGCATGTTGACTTGCCGCACTGGGTCTAATTTCTTCGCCATCCCCATGATCATTCCGGCGGCGAGTGGGTGAGGCAACCGTCACTGATTGATCTGCCTCACCGGCTGGCATCGAAGGACCTTGATTGGAGTGATGCACGGTATCCGTCCGCCGGCGAGTCTGGTTTTCCTTACCAGAGTGTTCGGCAACCGCGTCTGATGTTAGATCAGGATCATGATTATCAGTCATAGGTATCTTCCGTGCCGACCAATGGCAATGGCCTTTCTCATGATCGTGAACTTTGCCGCACAGTGTCACCATATTGCACGATTGTTTTAACGAGCGCCTGATCGTTCGCCTCGTCTGCAACCAGAATCGACCCCTGCCAACCTTTGTTCTCGCAATATCGTGCAATGCGTTGACTTAGTGTCACAACTGTCGCGTTTTTCAACATTCGATGAGTAGTATCCGGCAATAAGGCAAAGAGATGTTTAACTGAGGTTATGCTGGTCAGTGTGATCACATCAATCGTTGCTTGTTGACAAAGCTCAATGACGGCAGGATTGACCTGTATTGGCATCGCACGACGGTAAGTCTCTGCGACGAACACCCTCGCACCTTCTTTTTTAAGCCATTCCAGCAAGCTTGGCTCTCCTCCGTTACCTCGGAAAACGACAACACGCCGGTTTGACACATTGCGAAAGGTCGGCAATGCGCGTAACCCATTTGCACCCGATAACACCCGGGGCACGCCATCCACTCGAATGCCTGCAGCTTGCAACATGAGCGCTGTGGTAGCGCCCACAGCAAACACCTGAGTCAACTCGGACAATGTCTGGCCTTGCGCTCTCAGCGCCCCCAAACCATGAGTCACTGCATTCGCGCTAACAAAAATCGCAATATCGATTTCGTCGATCCAAGTGAGCGCTTTGAGAAGTGGGTCATGGGCATAAGTCGGTTCAATTTTGATCAAGGGAAACACTACCGGCTCACCCCCATGCGCTCGCACCAGGTCGCATAGTTTCTGATTCTGGTGCGCCGGGCGTGTCACCAGCACTTTCATACCTTTCAGTTCATTCGATTGCATTTACCCTCTGGAGGATCTCATCAGCGCCCTGACGAAATAGGTCTTCAACAACCTCGCAGGCCAACTCACCGCCACTATCCAGGCCACCGGTGACATGTGAACAAACGAGCTGTCCACTTTCCGGGTCACCTATGACAGCTTTCAGATCAAGTGACGTCTGTTCGACAACGGTGGCGAACGCACCCAGCGGCAGATGGCAACTACCGCCCATTTGGGCACTAATCAGCCGTTCGGTGTCGACACAGGACCTCGTCGCTCCATGATTGAGCACTTCTAGCGATTCCACCACACAATCCGCATCACTAAGACATTCGATACCAATCGCCCCTTGCCCCGCTGACGGCAACATCACTTCAGTGGACATCAGTTGACGAATTTGATCATCCAATTCGAGTCGCTCCAAACCCACCGCTGCAAGGATAATCGCATCAAAATTTCCTTCTGCCAAGCGGGCTAAACGGGTATTAATGTTACCGCGCAGATCGAGTATTTCGGCATGCGGGTAACGACCTCGCAATATGGCTTTGCGCCGTGGGCTGGAGGTGCCGATACGTGCCCCGTGCGGTAACTGATCTATTTCTTCAAACCGAGTAGAGACAAATGCGTCCAATGGATTACCACGCTCGAGGATAGCCGCGATCTGAAATGGCCTGGCCAATTGCGCAGGAACGTCCTTCATGGAATGCACGGCAAAGTCAATACGCCCATCGAGCAATGCCTCTTCGATTTCCTTAAGGAAAAGGCCTTTGCCTCCGACGGCTGTCAAAGGCACATCCTGTATCCGGTCACCGCGTGTGGTGATCCCTACTACTTCGACGTCTAAATCAGGCCGACACTTAATGAGTTGCCGACAAACAATTTCCGCCTGCGCCATCGCCAGCGCACTTTTCCGCGTGCCAAGACGCATCATCATGTAAGTCGTCCAGGGCACCGCCACTGATAACGGTAAATTAACGATAAAAGTATCATGCCAACACTGGCGCTGAGCGAAGAAATCTGACAATCCATTCAAATACCTGCTCACTATCCGTCTCCAGAGCAAGTGATTCTAGTCCTTGCTCCAGGCGCGCAGGCGGAATGATGTCTCGACGAAACTCCATCAACGATCGGGCATAGTCCTTGCCAAACTCAGGGTGTCCCTGGATACCCAGCATCGAACGACCCCGACTGATAATGCCATTGGGACAAAACCGATTACCCGCGAGACGACGCGTGCATTCAGGCAAAGCCGTGACCTGCTCTTTGTGACTGATTAATAATCGCACCCCATCACCCACAGGAACCATCCAGGGCTGAGTTTCGTATAAATCACTGCTTGCCACACCGATACCCCAGCCGGACTCAGCTAATTGAACCTTCCCACCGAACGCCTTGGCCATCATCTGCATACCGTAACAGATACCAACGTAAGGCCTCGATTCAACGCCGAGTGCCTGCACAAACCGGCACAATGCTGTCGTCCAGTCGTTTTCATCGTTAACGCTGTACCTGGATCCTGAGGTTATCCAGCCATCACAGACGCGTACATCCGCGGGTAACTCATTTTCAAACACGCGAAACACTTGATAAGTCAACGCTGCATCAGCCCGCCTTAATCCCCGAATTAGCATCTCGTCGTAATCACCGTGATCAGCACGCCAGGGTTCCCGCACTTCATCACATTGGAGGACTCCCACTCGAAAGGCTGGCTGTCTTGTCTGATTTCTCATGTTGACGTTTCGCTATTGCCCAAGCGCCTCTAGAAATATCTTTCGGTACTGTTCTGGTGAAAAGATTATGGGGTTAGTGGCAGCTGACGGATCACCAACTGCCAGTTCACCGATACGGTCAGTGACGCAATCATCAATGCCGATTGCTGCCAACGAATCGGGAATAGTCAACGCTTCGCGCAGTTGTAAAACCCATTCCAAAACCCCGTCGACACCTGTTTCTCCCAATCCCAGATATTGCGACAAACGCAGCATCGGGTCTGTTATCACCCTGCGGTTCGCTTTCAATACATAAGGCATCAAAATCGCGTTTAAAGTGCCATGATGCGCGTCGAAGATGGCGCCTAACGGATGCGCCAACGCATGCATTGCCCCTAGACCCCGCTGAAATGCAGTGGCCCCCATAGTGGATGCCACCAACATTTGAGTACGGGCCTCGAGATCACCGCCATCTGTCACCGCTTTAAACAAAAACTCTTTGACCAGACGTATGCCCTCAAGCGCTATGCCCTCTGCCATTGGGTGATACAGCGGAGAACAGAAAGCCTCGAGGCTGTGGGACAACGCATCCATACCCGTGGCCGCCGTCAAATGCGTTGGTAAACTGACTGTCACCTTAGGGTCGAGAATCACAATAGACGGCAACAATTTTGGATGGAAAATAATCGTTTTCGATTCACGTGCTTCATTAACAATCACTGCGGCTCGACCTACCTCTGTCCCGGTACCGGCAGTGGTCGGTATAGCAACAATTGGCGGGATGGCCTCTGCATTGGCCCGCCGCCAGTTATCACCCACATCTTCCAAATCCCACAGCGATTCGTTGTGACCAACCATCAATGCGACTGCCTTTGCAGCATCGATGCCACTGCCACCGCCTATCGCGATGACGCCATCATGCTGACCTTTACGATAAGCCAGAACACCGTGCTCCACATTGGTGCCAGTAGGGTTTGGCTTAACTGCACTGAAAACACCACATCTAAGTCCTGCGTTGGTACAACCCAGTAGGGCGCCTGTTACTATCGGTGAATCAACTAGCCCCGCATCCGTCACCAGCAATGGGGCATCAATACTTAACGCCTTGCACGCACTTGCCAGTTCAATCAAACGACCTTCACCGACCCATACTGTTGTTGGATAATTCCAGTTGGCGTTCATTTGACCACCCAAATATGACTAGAGTTGTTACATCCGATGTGATCGACGGCTATACCTACTCCGCAGGTATTGGCCTATCCGCTGTAACCAGTAAAATGGAGCGGGTGATGGGAATCGAACCCACATTATCAGCTTGGGAAGCTGAAGTTCTACCATTGAACTACACCCGCGCATGACGAAGTCAACCAAGATTATCACCGGCGATGAAATCCGCACAGCCCGGGCTTACGTGCACGAGGAAACGCTTTCACCCCCCACTCCCATGAGACATCCGCAATGCATCGCTATTTTCCCTGACAGGAACGCTCATTGATTGAATCCCGGCCACAACGTCCTATTCGAAGTTTTGTTCGTCGGGAGGGTCGAATGACCACGGCTCAGACTCGCGCCCTTGAGAGTCTGAGCTCTGTCTACGGAATTCCCGAATGGCCAGAAATAGTTGATGTTAGCGCATTATTTTCGACATGCCGACCCATCACACTGGAGATTGGTTTTGGAGACGGACAACACTTGCAGCGACTCGCTGCTAACCATCCGGAACAGGGGTTTATCGGCATCGAAGCCTATCGACCTGGAATTGGCCGACTACTGCATGGCATCGCTGATGACGAACTGAATAACCTGCGGGTTCTCATTGGTGACGCTGAGGAAATTGTGCCACGCCGGTTCCCGCGCTGCTCACTGCAACATATTTTGGTTCTATTTCCAGACCCTTGGCCTAAAAAACGGCATCATAAACGCCGCCTATTGAGCACCGAATTTCTCGAAAAACTCTCGATGACGCTCACCACTGAAGGGCAGATGTCGATTGCGACCGATTGTACTGACTATGCCGCTGACATTGAGTTGTCTATTGAAAAAACGGGCAATCTTCAATTGCTGGACACTAACGGCAAAAAAACTGCCTGGTCTCGATCCACCGTGACCAAGTACGAACGCCGGGCACAGAGACTGGGTCACATCACACATGAAATCAGAGCGGTGCGATGCTGACTACCGCTTCACACCCGTCGTGGTGGGATGAATATTCTGACCAGCCCCATCGTTTATCTGCAGAAGATAAAAAATACACATCCCCTGCAAACACCATGGACTACGTGAAAACTGGAGGTACAGCCTTAGCGTTGTTGCCTCGCATTCTAAATCACTATCGCACTTTGCCACCCCTGCGTAGTAGCACTGACATCAACGATTTTATCGGCCTCGGTATATCACCCGATCGTGGATCTACCCAACAAATCATTGATTTGGTTCTGGATCTCGGCGTGCAACAAATTCAGCTGCGCGTGCCGACCTGGCATGCTACTCAACTAGATGACTACCTTGAATTAGCGCAGGCTCTAGCTGGTAGAAACCTGCTGGTCACGATACTCCAATCGCGGCAAATCGTCGCCGACATCAGCGCCTGGTCCGATGCGGTCAACAACATTGTGGAAAACTTTTTACCCTTGACCCGGGAGTTCCAGATCGGTAACGCCATTAATCGCTCTAAATGGGGTTGTCACAATACAACAGATTACTTGCGTCTTTTGGAAACGCTGCCGGATCTCAAGATGCGTTATCCAGAAATCGTCCTTGCCGGTTCATCAGTCATCGATTTTGAACCGCTCGCCACTCTGAGAACGCTGTTTAACGGCCATCAGTTTGATCTCGATGCATGCTGTGCACTCTTATACGTCAACCGCAGAGGGTCACCGTTCTCGAAACAACATGGTCTCTTCGATCTAAAACGGAAGTTGCGTTTGATTGCAACACTCGCGTCGTTGTCTAAACGCTGTGCATCGCGCCTGTGGATTACGGAAACCAACTGGCCACTATTGGACACCAAACCTTACACACCCAATTCCGGTCACCCGCGTTCAACCGTTGATGAAAAAACACAAGCCGCATACTTGAGCGATTACTATCGAATCGCTTGGCAATCGGGCTGTGTAGAACGCGTCTACTGGTGGCAACTGATCAACCCCGGCTATGGATTAGTGGATCACCGCGGAGGAAAGATGCGTAAAATGCCGTCATTCTTTGCACTGCAGAAACTGGTGCAGTCAGGAAACCTCAACTAAACCGACATCTCTTCGTGTTCTCAAATCAATCGACACTACAACTCCAAGGATTAAGTTTCGAGACACTCAACGCCGTTTTCACTACTGATCAATAAGATATCCGCTCGACGCTCTGCGAAAATCCCGTTTTCTACAACACCGGGAATGTTATTGATCTTCTTTTCCATCTCATGCGGGTTACTGAGTGTCAGATTACGGACATCAAGAACGACGTTTCCGTTATCAGACTCAAACCCCTCCCGAAGTTCTGGCAAACCACCATAGGCAACTAATCTGCGGCCCACTAAACTCCGAGCCATCGGGATGACTTCGACCGGTAATGGAAATTCGCCCAGCATTCTGACTAGCTTTGAATCGTCCAACACACACACAAACTTCCGTGATACAGAAGCCACGATCTTCTCCCGTGTCAAAGCACCTCCACCGCCCTTGATCAGATATCCTGCCGATGTGGCTTCGTCTGCCCCATCCACGTATAGCGGCACATCAGCCAAGTGATTGAGGTCCAGTAGACGAATACCCAAGCCGGACAACCGAGCAGCGGTCGCCTCAGAACTGGCTACGGCACCATCAATCCGACCTTTGGCTCGACCCAAGAAATCGATGAAATGGTTGACAGTAGTGCCTGTGCCTACGCCGACGACATCGCCGACCTCTACGTAGGCAAGAGCCGCCTCAGCAGCTGCAGACTTTTTCTGATCCTGATCCATCGCTACAATGCTAACAGGTTATCAAATGTCTTCATCAATTTAGGATGGACACCACTATAGCGGCAAGTTGTTCAGTCGGTACTGTGTTTTACCATGTCAACGAAATCAACCAAACCAGAACAGTTCTGCGGTCTTTTCAATCTGCCTGGGGAAGGATTTATCGCCCAGGTGCGTACTGAAATGGGCACTTTCCTGTATGACCGACAGGGTCTTCAATACGTCATTCTGGAACGCAAACAACAGGGCCTATGTGCCGCGGCAATGGAAGAAGCGCTGACCCACATGAACCACGTTCAGGAACAGTCCAGCCTCAGCGTAGGGAGCGATTGATTGATTAGCAGACGACACACCATTTACACAGCGCACTGAGGGCATCTGCTAGCCGGTGGGATTAACCAGCATTCTTTTCTCAGGCCTCTACCTAGTGCATTTCTTCGCACCAGGTTATTGGATTTTGCGTGGGCTGAGATGTCACCGCCACCGTTTCTTTCTCTCGCTGTCACTGTCGTATGCACTCCATCACGCTGGTCTCGCGATTTGCCACGCCCTAAACGGGCCCCCGATGCTGTTCACGCTGTGGAGTGCTGTCGTGCTCTTGGCAAGCGGCCTGTTCGTCGTCCTGTCTGGACAAAATCTGGTGCCCTCTCTTAGGACTACCTCGAACCACGCCACCATTCCTGTTTCGGCTCGACAGCCAAGGTCATTAACCGACGCACTGTCGAGCCATGACCTTTGGTTGTTTGGCGCATTACCGATCGGCCTAATCCTAGTTTATCTGTCTTACATCGGCCCCTATCTAGAAGTACCCGCTGATATCTGGGCCCATCTTGGCTCGATGCAAGAACTGTTCAATCAGTATTTCATTAAAGAACAACCAATGGATGGCCAGCTGACGCACTTCGTGTTTGATCAGAAGGGGTTGTGGTATTTCACACTGCCGTGGTTAGCCGATCTGCTGAATACTCGAGTCGAATTGTTGATGCAACCCCTTTCATTGATCAACAGCGCGATTTTTCTGACGGGTATTTACTTGTTTTCTCTGCATGTACTAAAAGACCTAGCATTTGAACGTCGTTACTGGTTAATCGCCAGCGCACTTTCCGTTGGTTTTTGCTTTCTTCATTTCGGTGTCAACATTTTTTCTTATATTCGCTATTACGTTGCTGCCCCCGCTTTTCTCAATT
>JAKUQS010000057.1 GCA_022451485.1 Gammaproteobacteria bacterium | reverse complement strand
CACTCAAACGGTGGGATGCCCATGAACGTCTTGTAGTAAAACCCTGCCGCAAAAAAACGGCCCAACACATTATTCACCGCCCCCAGATCGAAACGAACACTGGGCCACGCATTCTGTCCTCGCGCCGCCAGTCCATCGTATAGTTCCTGCACTGTTGCCTTGACGTTGGGTTCAGTCCGAGACCCAGTGCCGACTGTTACGATTGCGCCTGATTCTTCGACACCGGCCGACATCACGCCGCGTGGTCGGTGATATTTAAAGCTTCGACCAACAACACTGTCACCGTTTGCAATCAGTGCGGATGCGAGCGTATCGCCTGAATACCCCGTTCGTTTCTTGCCATCCCAGGTAAACGTTATCGGCTGGCTCCGATCAATGAGTCCGCCGGTGTCTAAGCGCCGCGTGCTCATACGTCACCACCCTCACTTTCGGCAAGTGCCTGCGCGATGCCTTCATGTGCCGGTCTGACGCTGTGAATCTCATGGTTGGTGGTATCACGCTCGACCACGATCCACATACGGCAACCTTGGAGATGCTGCCAGGTTTCAAACTGAACACCATCGATATTCTCGCGCTGGAACACAGCCTCAAGCCACTGTTCAGCTGGCGCATCTAAGGGCGGATACTTCACAGAGGCGTCACCACCGTAGCTAAATTCGCTGTGGTCGCGCTCACCGCAAAATGGACAGTTGATCCGAATCATTGTGTAGTTTTAACCGTGCCGTTTGGGGTCGGGACCGGCACCACGTTCATCAAGATTGATACCTTGCTCAAACCGCGTGAGGCTATGCAGTTCAACAACCGGATCGGGTCTATCGTTGGCAACGAGATCCGCAAAATACCAACCTGATGCTGGACTCGCCTTAAAACCACCGTAGTTCCACCCAGCATTCAGGTAAAGGTTGTCCAGCGGTGTTTTGCAAATAAACGCCGAACCATCCATCGTCATGTCCATTACACCAGACCAATGACGCAGTAACCGCACTCGGGACAAACAAGGCAGAATCGATGTCGCACACTCTGCCACATCCTGCACAATCGGAAGATTCCCACGCTGAGCATAAGATTTATACCAATCCAAATCACCGCCGAACACCATGCCGCCCTTGTCAGATTGTGAGATATAAAAATGTGCGCCACCAACTCCGAATACCACTACCTGATCCAGCAAGGGTTTCAGCGGCTCGGACACAAAAGCTTGCAGCTTGTGGGTTTCGATCGGCAATTTGCCCAACCCAGCCATGCGCCATAGACGGGATGTGTTGCCAGCTACCGCAAATCCAACCTTCTTCGCACGTATCACACCACGTACGGTTTCAACGCCGGTCACCTTACCGCCATCCCGCAACACCCCAGTGACCTCGCAATTTTGAAGAATATCAACTCCGCGTTGATCTGCCGCCCTGGCATAGCCCCAAGCAACCGCATCATGCCGAGCGCTACCGGCCCGCAGTTGGGCAGACGCTCCGATGATTGGAAAGCGCGCGTCTGGGCCATAATTCAGGTGCGGGATCTTGCGTTTCAAGGTCGGCAAATCCCAAAGTTCGCCATCTGAACCGGTCAATCGCATGGTGTTGTATCGCCGAGCTGCGGCATCACGAGCTGCCGGGCTATGCAACAAGGTTACATGGGCCCGCTGACTAAACATCACGTTATAGTTAAGATCGTGGCTTAAATTTTCCCAGAGCTTCAAGGAGTGTTCATAAAAAGGTCGATTACCAGGCATCATGTAGTTTGACCGAACAATTGTGGTGTTACGCCCGGCGTTACCGCTTCCGAGCCAACCCTTCTCAACCACAGCAACGTTTGTGATTCCGTGGTTGCGCGCAAGGTAATAAGCGGTCGCCAGCCCGTGCAGACCGGCACCGACTATGACCACGTCATACTCAGGTTTAGGTTCAGGATCTCGCCACGCGCGATCCCAGTTTTTCTGACCGGTCAATCCGTTTAGAAAAACACTCCAAGCAGAATATCGTTTCACGTTATTGTCACAAGAGCTCTGTTAAACCAATCGTCTATATCAATCAAATTTAATTTGTGCAGTACTTTACTGTAGAACCGATCGCTAAATGTAGTCTTGCCTAAATACTGCGAGAAGAACCAATACCATACCGTCAGTTTTGCCTGCGATTGACTCTGGTCTCCACAATTCGAACCAATCTTACTAGCCCAATCATAGCTGATAGGCAGTGTAGCGAGATCGCCGGCCTATTTAAATTCCTTATCGGTCGATTCTAAATAGCTTTTAAGGACCTACACAAAGCTGATATAACAGCACCACGTAGATTACCTACAGACCAAACAAGAACGCGTGAGTCAATCAATTTTCAGCTCTGACTTCAAGCCGGAACCCTACTGGTGGGATCGAACCCCTCGACCAGTTCCGCTCGAAGCTTCTTTACCAGATCAAGCAGATGTGGTGATCGTTGGATCGGGTTACACCGGATTGAATGCCGGATTGGTAACCAGCCGGGCTGGGCTGACCACGGTCATCGTAGACGCAGAACAGGCCGGTTGGGGCTGCAGCTCACGCAACGGTGGCCAGGTGAGTGGTGAAGTCAAACCAAGTTACAAGGCGCTGGCCCGTTTGCATGGGACTGAGCAGGCTTACGCCATTATTGCTGAAGCCCGCGCCGCACTGCGGTGGATTGGCGACTTTATAGACGAGGAAGGTATCGACTGCGACTACAGGCACTGCGGTCGATTTCATGCCGCCCATAGTGCTCAGCAATTCACCTCACAGCAAGAAGAATTCAAATCTCAAGTCAAAGGACTCGAACGAGATGGACACCTCGTTAATAAAGCACAACTCAAAAATGAAGTGGACTCCCCGTACTATCACGGTGGGCTAGTGATCAATCAACACGCGTCGCTAGACCCCGCACGCTACCATCAAGGCCTATATCAACGGGCATTGGCGAGTGGTTGTCACGTCGTTGATAACTGCCGCGTAGAAAACATTGTTCGCAATTCCGACGGGTTTAATCTAGCTACAGTCAAAGGGCAAATCCGGGCTGGTAAGGTCATTGTCGCGACCAGTGGCTATACCGGATCGGCAACACCCTGGCACCAGAGACGCATTATCCCGATTGGCTCTTACATGCTAGCGACAGAAGCGCTTGAACCAGATCTTGCACGCAGCTTGATTCCTAATGATCGAGTTGTTAGTGATACTCGGAAACTGGTTGTCTACTACCGCTTATCACCGGATGGCCGCAGAATTCTATTCGGGGGACGGGTATCGTACAAAGAGACCGACCCAATTTGCAGTGCGGGACCGCTGAGATTGGAGATGCTTCGAATATTTCCACAGCTAGCTCATGCCAAAATCACCCACTCGTGGATGGGCTTTGTCGGTTACACCTTTGATAACCTGCCGCACCTAGGCGAAGACAACGGCCTCTTCTATGCAATGGGCTATTGTGGATCAGGTATTTGTCTATCGAGCTATTTTGGCCACCGTCTCGGTCAGCAGGCACTCGGTATTGCTGACGCCACGATACCTATGAATGGACTCAATTTTGAAACTCGCCCGTTTTATCGCGGGAATCCTTGGTTTCTCGCGCCGACAATCCGCTATTACCAGATCCGAGACCGCTTGAACTAGTACCCACCTGCTACTACCGGATATTTCAATCTCGGGTAGGCTATTTAGATTTTCTGCCTTAATTTCTGGGCAGTTGCACATCAAATTCAATTTATTTAACATGTTAAATAAATTGTGCTAGAACCACTTGAGGAGCGAGACATGGGCGCCCGTACCGGCAGCGAGTATCTTGAAGGTCTTCGACAAGGCAACGCGGAAATATGGCTCGGTGACGAACGCATTACTGATGTAACCACCCACCCTGCTCTGCAGGGCTGTGCGCGTTCGATGGCCGCTCTTTATGACATGCAGCACACTGAAAATCTGCGTGATGAGATGACCTATCCATCACCGACTACGGGAGATCCTGTCGGTCTGTCGTTCATTACGCCGCGCACCCACGAAGACCTCCAAAAACGATCTGCGATGATGTTTAACTGGTCCCGGTTTAGCGGCGGCATGCTTGGTCGTTCATCAGACTACATCAACGTCGAAATTATGGCTGCTGCAGCAGCGGCAGATTTTTACAATCAGAACGACCCGCGCTTTGGAGAAAATGCGCGCAATTACTATGAATACGCACGGGAAAATGATCTGTGTATGACGCACACACTGGTCAATCCACAATCAAATCGCGCATTAACTGCGAGCGGCCACCCAAGTGCTGACGTTGCACTTCGAATTGTCGATGAAAACGCCGATGGTATGGTGGTCCGCGGTGCGCGAATCCTAGCGACCCTCGGTCCACTGGCTGACGAAATCATGGTATTCCCATCAACGGTTCTCAAGGCCGCATCCGATACAAATTCATTCGCCTTTGCATTTACGATTCCCTGCGGTACACGGGGAATGAAATTTATCTGTCGCGAGTCACTTGCATACGGTGATTCACAGGTCGATCACCCCTTGAGTTCCCGCTTTGAAGAAATGGATACGATCGTGGTATTTGACGATGTGCTTGTACCGTGGGACCGAGTATTCCTCAAATCAGACCCCAATCTGTGCACCCGCCACTTTCCGGAAACCGGGTGCCTTGCTCATATGGCACAGCAGGTCGCGATCAAGAATGTCTGTAAAACGGAATTTGTTCTAGGTATCGCCTGTTCTATTGCCGAGGCGCTTGGATCCAACGAGTTTCAGCATGTACAGGAAAAAATCGCAGAGTGCATGGTAAACCTTGAAGTGATGAAAGCCTGTCTGCGAGCATCTGAGGCCGACGCTAAGATCGACAAATGGGGTGTGATGGCGCCTGACCGCGCACCACTCGATGCTGCTCGAAACATATTTCCTAAGCTATACCCCAGAATGATCGAAATTCTCCAACTGCTGAGCGCTTCTAGCCTGATGATGATTCCTCCGGATTCAGCCATGGAGAGCCCTATCGCAGAGGACATTGACCGTTACTTAGCAGTTGCCAATCGGGATGCGCGTAGTCGTATCAAACTTTTTCGCTTGGCATGGGATGTCGCCTGTAGCGCATTTGCAGGTCGCCAAGTACTGTATGAACGATTCTTTTTTGGTGATCCGGTACGAATGATGTCTGTCCTCTACCACACCTATGATAAGCAACCTTTGATCGACCGCGTTGATGCATTTCTGACCCGCAACAACTAAATGATGTACTAATCGGTTGATTTGGTGCCTAGTGTGGTAGCGTTATTCTTGCAGCATAACGCTTACTGTAATACCAGGAGAATACGACATGCAGCCGAGTATCCATTTGGTAGGCAGCGTCGCTATGTCCGATGCAGAATCGGTTTTCAGAGCTCTGTCATCAGAACTTGGACCTTGGCTCCGCCGTATTCCAGATGGCGAAACCGGTGAACGCCATCGCTGGATTTATTGGCAACGTGAGATGTTGCTGTCTCACCCAGACATGGAACTCGACCCTGATACGCCACCGCTGACCCTTCGCCAGTGGGACGGTGAACTCATACGGGAAACGGAACTCGTACGCTTTAAACCCGATGTGGATCCAGCGGCGGTCGTGTTTGAAACTGGTTATGCACCCGCCGCTATCTCATCTTACATGATTTTCAAACAACTGCGTGATGATGGCGTAATTCCAGCTGATGTGCGCTTCCAGGTCTGTCTGCCCACTCCGATGGCGTCAGGCTATATGTATGTTAGCCCATCATGTATTGATGATTATCTACTTACCTACGAAAAGGCACTGCTTAAAGCGCTTAAGTCGATTGTTGATGCCATTCCTCATCGGGACCTTTCTATCCAATGGGATATCTGTCAGGAAGTACTTATCTTTGAAGATTATTTTCCTTATCGCCCTGATGACTACAAACTGAAAATCTTCGATCAGATGACCCGACTTGGAGCGCAAGTGCCACCCGGTGTCGAGCTAGGCTACCACCTGTGTTACGGCACACCCAGGGATGAGCACCTGGTCATGCCAAAAGACTCCGCAATACTGGTCGAAATCGCGACCGGATTGGCTTCACAAAGCCAAAGGCAACTAGATTTTCTTCACATGCCCGTGCCACGAGACCGTGTCGACGATGCGTACTACGCGCCACTGGCCGCACTTCAACTCGCTGCTGAGACAGAACTGTACTTGGGGTTAATTCACCATCAGGATCACAGTGGTGATAGCCAACGCATCGCGGCGGCTCAGAAAGTAGTGCCATCATTCGGGATTGCCAGCGAATGTGGTTGGGGTCGCACCGACCCTGAGCGGGTCCCGGGTCTGATTGAGTCCCACAGGTTGGCAGCTGACCTAATGGCAACATAGCAGAATTTATTTCAATTTTGCTGAACCCAATTCTGAGCCAGATTGGTTCTTCCTGGAACCAAGTCTTCTACCACAGTCGAACTCATCAGGTTTGGCTTGCCGTATATATAATCAATCATTAAGTTATTGTGTAAAAAGCTGCCACCACTAAGCACTACTCCATTGAACACAACTGCTGCCCAAATCCTCGTACACACTTTAATTCGATACGGTATTGATCGAGCTTTCTGTGTTCCAGGCGAAAGTTATATTTCGATTCTTGATGAAATGCGCGATGCGCAGGAATCAATCGAACTGGTCGTCTGTCGCCACGAAGGAGGTGCTGCCTTTATGGCCGAAGCATATGGTCGGTTAACCGGCAGACCGGGTGTTTGCTTGGTTACGCGCGGACCCGGAGCCACCAATGCTTCTATTGGTGTATTCAGTGCAGCACAGGAAGGTGTGCCGATGATTCTCATCGTCGGTCAGGTTGCGCAACAACACCGCGGTCGCGGGGCATTTCAGGAACTAGATGTTTCCAATTTTTTCGGCGGTATTGCGAAATGGGTCACGGAAATTGACCATGCGTCCCGCATGTCGGAACTTATCTCTCGAGCATTTATAGAATCTACATCCGGAAGACCCGGTCCAGTAGTACTGTCGATACCAGAAAACGTCCAACATGAATTAGTGGCATACAGCCCGGCACCGCGCATTCAGCCTGTTCGTGCCAACGTTGGTCAGGCAGACACCAAAAAACTCGAAAACCTGATTGCTTCAGCACAACGACCGCTTATTGTGCTTGGAGGCAGCACTTGGTCTGAACCGGCAACAAGATCACTATCCGACTTCGCCCATCGCTTTGGAATACCAGTCACAACCACCTTTCGCAAACAAGATCTGATCGACTCGGAACATCCACAGTACATCGGTAGTCTCGGGCCTGGTGCTAGTCCACATCTGATCACGACATTGCAGTCTGCAGACCTTCTATTACTCATCGGCGCTGTACTGGGTGAAGTAGAAACAGCAGGTTACAGTCGACTTGATGTACCTGCCCCTCGTCAGAAAATAGTCCAGATCGGCCCTGACGTGTCTTTTCTGAATGTGCCCTACCATACAGAGCTAGCGATCGCATCGTCAATTGATGGTTTTATACAGTCTCTTTCCGAACTGACTACACCATCTGTAATTCCTTGGCGTGAGAGTGGAGCCCAAGCGCGAGCCAATCACCTCATGTTCCGAGAACCTCTCAAAACCAATGATGCTATCAACATGGGTGAGTTCTGGTCGACGCTAGCTAACCGTATTCCTACTGATACGGTCATTTCAATGGGGGCTGGGAATTACACACACTGGGTACTGCGTCATTTTCGTTTTAAGCAACTCGGCACTCTTCTTGCACCGATCTGTGCACCGATGGGATACGCTGTGCCTGCAGCGCTTGCAGCCAGCCGACAGAACCCATCACGCCTGGTGATCGCCGTATCCGGTGACGGCTGCTTTTTAATGAACAGTCAGGAATTGGCGGTTGCTGCTCATTTCAACGCTAACATTATTTACCTCGTAGTCAACAACAACATGTATGGCTCAGTGCGTATGCATCAAGAGCAGCGTTTTCCAGAACGACCTTACGCGACAGATCTGACTAATCCAGATTTTTCTGCACTGGCAGTGGCCTACGGAATACCCTCTACCAAGGTTAACAGCCAACCTGAACTAGACAGTGCCTTTAGCTGTATGGTCAAGGATGCGTCCGGCCCAAGACTCATTGAAATCATGACACCCCCTGATCAAATTACACCGTCTGCAACTCTTTCTGACATTCGAAAGTCTGCACGATCCTAAATCCAATTAGCTTTCTTATGTCCATGATCAAATACAACCGCTGGAGAGATATGCTAGTAACTCCAGTAGATACGAAAAGGTTTGAATTTGTACACCAAGACTGGGCACCTCGTACCGACGACGTGTTTATTGCCAGTTTTCCCAAGAGCGGTACGACTTGGACACAACAGGTCGTCCGCCTAATTTACAGTCGCGGACTAATACTCGACAGCGACCCGCCTCTCCATGCCATCATTCCATGGCTTGATGATTCAGAGGACCTGCCTGATCTGTCGGTCGTCGACTCGATGACCTCACCCAGAGTCTTCAAGTCACACAATCCCTACCATCTCTTACCACGTAAACTGACCGAATCTAACCGGCTGATCTACGTCACGCGCGGTGCGAAAGACACTGCGGTGTCGATGTATTTTCACACCTTCGGTTTCAAAATGTACGAGTATGATGAAGCGATCGAACATTTTATTGGTGAGTTTATGGAGGGCCGAGTGGAGTACGGTCCCTACTGGACACACCTTGCCAGCTGGTATGCGCAACGTGAGCGCCACAATATTCTGGTTCTTCATTATGAAGAAATGCAGGTTGACCTGCCGGCAACGGTGTCACGGGTTGCCAATTTTCTCGAGCAACCTTTGACCCACGAAGAAATAGAGCGCATCGCGCAACTATCAACATTTTCCAGCATGAAGAAAGATCCGCGAACCAGCATGCAACTATGGGATGAAGAACAGCGGAAACCAGGCATGCCTTTCATGCGTAAAGGTGAGACCGGAGACTGGACCAACCACTTCTCACCTGAACTGGCCCAGGAATTCGACAGAAAATTCAAGGCAAAAATGTCTGGGATCAACTGGCCCTGGTGATCACAGCAACAACCCCTATTAAAAGCGACATCAACGACACGCCTATGAGATCCTAAAGGAGTCCCATCGCGGTCGAAGTAGAAGCAGGGAAAACTTACTTCTGGTATCAGTGCGGTCTTAGCAGTAAACAGCCTTTCTGCGACGGTTACCACAAATCAGCAGGATTTACCGCGATACGCTACCACGCGGAAGAATCAGAATAGGTTTGTTTCTGCGGCTGTAAACACACTAGCCGCAAACCCTTGTCTGACGCTACTCACAAATCCCTTTGAATGCCGACAGGCTGTAC
The DNA here is from genome assembly GCA_022451485.1 of Gammaproteobacteria bacterium. Classification (GTDB taxonomy): domain Bacteria; phylum Pseudomonadota; class Gammaproteobacteria; order Arenicellales; family UBA868; genus UBA11791. The sequence continues at coordinate 4,547 of JAKUQS010000057.1, read as the reverse complement.
TGCTTATCAGTCGCTGCACCGTTGGCAACCGACAGAATTGAAACTATTTAGACCTGACCGTAGATCGAGGTTTGGTCACCCAGCGCTTCAAGATGTTCCGCACAGTTCAGCAACTCGACCCGCCAAGGTGGTGACGATTCGATGCGGGTGAAACTTGCGTTGCGAAATGGATACAGTCTTCCACTGCCAGAGACATCCGCTTGGGTATCTAGATGATTGCGCAAAAGAGCCGCGCAAACCAACCCGTGAGTGACCACAGCCAAGATCCCATCTGGAGGCAGCGCTGACTGAATGTTTAACCAGGCATGAGTCACACGCTGGTCGAATTCCTGCCAGGTTTCCCCCTCTTCGGGCTCGTAGTTTTCGGCAAACGGATCTATGTCCTGCGCCTCCAGGTCAGTGAAACGTTGGCCCCGCAGTCGACCAAAATTACGCTCCCGAAGCAACGGTTCAAACTCAATACCGACACCAATTTCATCTGACAGTGCCTGGGCCGTCATTGCGGCCCGGGGTAAATCACTGGCTAGGATCCGCGTAATTCCTTCCTTGCTAAGACGTTGGGCGAGGCGGAGCGCCTGCTCCTCGCCCCGATCCGACAGTGGTGTGTCCGCCGGTTGCATGACACGATCGCGATTAAACGCAGTTTCGCCGTGGCGAATCATTAATAGGCTCATGGAGTTTACCGATTATTTTCGAGTAGTTCGTTGGCAAGTAACCAAACTTGTTCAGGACCTTCGACCTGTGCATTGTGCCCAAGGCTTTGAAGTTCCCGTACTGCGACATCCAAGGCACTTAGTTCTTCTGCACTGACCATCTTGTCGTGTTCCCCGCACGCCAACACCACATCGCAGCGAGCGGCCTGAACCAGTTCAGCGACTGGTGGTCGACCAACCGCATAAATTGCTGGGTCAGCGGCAAGGCGATACTGGTCATCGTCACCCGCAAAGACTCCACGCTGTGCAGCTAGGGAATCGGGGCTCACCAGATCAATCAGTCCTGATACCTTGAGGTAGCGTTCTACAGCCTCGGGTTGCGTTGACCACCAGCGAGCCGGGCGTGTCGACAACGCCTGCATCTGTTCCAGTTCATCCTTGTTCCAGCTGACCTTGATCCCTACTCCCAGTACACGCTCAACATTCGACAGCGCACCACCGAGCATCAGTCCAACGACACCCCCCATAGAGTGCCCAACCACTACCAGCTGATTGACCTCATCGATGAGTGGCATCAGGTCGCCCATCAGACTGTCATAGGTATAAGGTAGTTTCCAGGGCGAACGCCCGTGTCCCCGAAAATCTGGCACTAGCCAGCGACCGGCCTCATTGCGATCAAGCAGGTCAACAAATCCTTCCCACACTTCTCCGGTTGCGCCGAGGCCGTGAAGCAGAAGATACGTAGTCTCACCTACTCCTCCGGAGCGTAAGTAAAGCTCGGCGACTTCGATCTCCTGCGGAGTCATGCCCGCCCTGTAGGCAACGGCGCCCAATCCTGAAAACGCATGATCAATTCAAGCAGGCGACGGGTCATATCTGTCTGCAGCGATTCGTGGGCAGCGTTATCCCATAAGTTGTTAACCTCCAGCGGATCCGCGGCAAGATCGTAGAGCTCTCCCCACTGAGCAGGTTCATAGAGCGTCAGACGGGCGTCAGCTGTCACCACAGTCCGCACCCGTTGTGCACGGTCGAAACCGAGATAAATCAGTTCGCGGTCATCTTCGATCAGCAGTGCGTCACGGTCGTCCGTTCCACAATCATAGATTGTTGAGATTAATCCTCTGCCCTGGATACCAAAATAGGGACGAATGCCACTGCGTTCCAGAAACGTTGCTGGGATATCGATGCTCTGCGCAAGTGACGTAATAACTGGCAACGTATCAGAGGCAGGATCAAACCAGATAAAAGGTACCCGAATGAGTCCTCTGTAGTGCAGCGGACCTTTCAGCATAATTCCGTGATCACCCATAAAGTCACCGTGGTCACTGACAAATACCAGAACCGTGTTGTCGGCAAGCCCGTTGTCTGCCAAAGTTCGACTCACTTGGCCAACAGCGTCATCGATCATCGTAATCATACCGTAGGTCAGTGCGATCGCCTCTTTCGCTTCTTGCTCAGTCACGGCGTAAGGCAATGTACTGTGGCGTTCGGCAGTACCACCTGCCAAATCTTTACGCATGTGACGCAACATCGGCGAATCACCTAGACCAAAACTCGCAGGCACTTCAATCTGTGCCGAATCGTACATATCCCAGTAGCGTCCCGGTGGTGTAAACGGGTGATGTGGATCCGGAAAGGAGCACTGTATAAAAAAAGGAGCTTGGTCTGCATTTGTAGCCAAATGTTTAATGTGTTCGCAGGTACGATCAGCGATATATCTCGTAGGATAAAGCTCTTCCGGCATCCGGGTGCGCCAAGCCTGTGGCGTTACAACATTCTCGTCTTCAATTGCGTTCTCCGGCCCACGTAGTGACTCGGGCTTCGAGTGTTGTTTTGATAACCACCTGAGATAAGCGCCCCCAACCCGATCACCATGTTCGGTGCATAGATCGACATGCTCAAAACCATAATACGGTGTTTTCACGTCGTGGCTCGGATCCTCACGCCACAGTCTGGAATTTTCGTTGTCGTAATCTGGACCTGCATATACATGCTCAAACGCCTCAAACACCTCTCCATCGTCCCCAACGGCTTCGGTCGGTGTGTGGGCCCTGGGTAATCCCGTCATATTTTGGAGGTGGGACTTGCCTATTAGTGCGGTGTGGTAGCCCGCACTACGCAACGATTTAACAAAGGTTCGAGATTCCAATGGTAGAGGGTTTCCGTTGGTACGTGCCCGATGCAACGACGGCATCCGGCCAGTCATCATTGACGCCCGGTTAGGCATACAGAATGGATTAGCAACATAAAACTGTTCGAATCGCGTGCCGGACCGTGCCATTCGATCAATATTTGGCGTCTGTACCACCGAATTACCATAGCAACCAAGGTGATCCGCTCGATGCTGATCACTCACAAAAAAAATGTAATTCGGTTTGTCGGATGGCATTCAGGTTAATTTGTAAATTTTGTACCAGGGCTCGCCACAGAACCTAATCAATTTTGATTGGCGCAAGTCTATCGCGCTATTGCTCGAATTGACCCGATGGGTTCGGCTCGGAACTACTAAACGCATCGTACCAGTTTCCACATTTCTCTCGCGCGTCTTCCCAATCTTCCACACTTTCTGTGTTGCGATACATCAGGAAAGGGCGTAAGCGGTCCAGGTAATAGTCCAACATGCCCTGAGGCCGAAACTGTGTCGCCGCGTAACCATTCCAATGGACCAGCTGTTCTAATGGTCGCCGATAGCGCATACCGACATCTTTCTTTGGATACCCGACAGGTATTGTTCCGCACGCAGAGAGATAAGACGGATACCCCAGAAGATCAGATAACGCTTGGTTGGTCGATGGCTCACCGCCCCCGGACAACCACGCTGATGTCAATCCTTGGGCTGTGACGGCAAGTTGAATATTCTGAATCACAGCACCCAGCGAGCAAAAATAGATGTTTTCGTTATTGGCAGCATATTCGTCAGGTCCTTCCTCATCTTTATTGTGCTGCGGAAAAGCAACCTTCCAGCGGGGATCACCCACAACAATAAAAATTGCTACAGTATTCGCCAGATAAGCTTTGCTCACAGCCGGGAATCCCTTGGCCTTGACAAATAAACGTTTCGATTGCTCGACAAATATTTCGATCACGGCGTCGCGTACCGTCGGATCGTCAATAACGATCAGATCCCAACACTGGCTGTTTGCGCCGGTTGGTGCCCAACGCGCGGACTCCGCTACCGATAACAACGTATCGCGGGTAACTTTGCGACCACGCTCAAACTGACGTACGCTGCGACGTCGGCGCATAATTTCCGAGAGGATGCGATGAGGCTTTTTTGACTGTAAGTTTACGCTTTTAGCTTTTTTCATAACTGTTCTCCTGACCCTAGCCGTTACCATTCAAGCACGTTTTTTGAATCCAGAAAACCACATAGTGTTGCCGGGTGCTACACTGGTTGGTAATAGGTCTTTGTCGAACCCCCATGCCGGAACATACGAAAGACAGAAACAAAACCAGCGGCGATGCGGTGACTGGGTTTAGACTGACTGACCCCCCAGCCGGATTTGTCGATGAACCCTATTCCTGGTATCAGGAGCTAAGACGCCATAGCCCAGTTCACCAGCTGGATGCAGGATCCTATTTCCTGTCTCGCTACAATGATGTGATAGCCGCCTACCGTGATCCGCGTACTAGTTCCGATAAGGAAGCCGAATTCTCGCCAAAGTTTGGTGATAGCCCCTTGCTCGAACACCATACTACGAGCCTAGTCTTTAATGATCCGCCGTTACACACACGCGTACGTCGATTGATTATGGGCGCATTGAATCGAAGAGCTATCAAGAAAATGGAGCCTGGACTAATCCAACTGATCGAGGATCTGCTTGACAACCTAGAAAACCTGGATTCCGTCGATATGATTGGTGATTTCGCAGCTCGAATTCCGATTGAAGTGAT
>JAKUQS010000056.1 GCA_022451485.1 Gammaproteobacteria bacterium | reverse complement strand
GGCTAGCTGCGCTCGATGATCTCTCGGATTATCGGTAGTGAGTGCTCTCAAAGACCTCAGTGTGTTGAAGTTAGAAGCAGTCTCATGTAGCCGGCACGGGCATTGCCTTTACAGAAAACCGCCTCCCAAGCCCGACAGGTGTTCCATCGCCAGCTCGTCCTTACAATAACCACACCGTTTTACGCACCGTTCTGACCCCTTCCCTAGCCTAACGTACCTATCGCAGGCAGTTTATCCACGGCTTCATGCAATCGGTGGCCGGCGGTACGGACGTAACGCATCGCAGCCTTCGGGCTCTTATGACTTGCTATCCGTGAGATCTCGATGATCTCCGCGTTCGGTACGTGGACACATTCGGTGATCACGCCGTCTTCAACCAGATGATCCAGTACGGTCCGACCTGCCACTTTATTCAAGCTGTTTCGGCAACCAGGTCGCAACTTCCGGTACAAAGATCAGCAGGATAAGAACCATCAACTCAATCAGAATAAACGGCAACGCAGCTCTGACCACCTGACCCAGAGTCACGTCGAACGGCGCTACCCCTTTCATCACGTAAAGCAACAGGCCAAAGGGCGGAGTCAGCAGACTGATCTCCATGGTGATCAGCATCAAAACCATCAACCAGATCACATCGATGTTGAAAACGATTTGCAGGGACTGCGAACTCAATAAAAAAAACGGCAGCGTCAGCAGTAACATGCTCACCTGGTCCATGAAGGCCCCGAGAAACAGCAACACCAGCATCATCATGATCACAACGGTCAACGCCGTCAGGTCCATTGCGGCGATATACTGCAACAACCCTTGTGTCGCTCCGGAGTTCGACAGCGCCTGACTGAACACCAGAGAGCCCGCGATGATAAATAGGATCATCGTGTTGATTTTGGTTGTCTCCAACAGTGCTTTCGCAATCGCCCGCCAGTTGAAATCCGCGCCTTCAATACCGGAGACCTGTATGGTCTTCCTGAACATACGGAAGGCATAACAAACACCCAACGATGCCACGCAGCCCAGCGCAGCGGCCTCGGTCGGGGCTGCGAGTTTGAAAAAGATACTGCCCACAACGACAACAAAAATCACAAACAGCGGCATTACATAAAGCACCGAAGGCAGGATCCGGTTGACAGCTCGGCGATAGCGTCCAGCATAGCTACAAGACAGCCACGAACGACCCCTGACATTTAGCGAAATGGTCACGGCTTGATCGAGGACATCCGTTTCCGCCTCGTAGGCAGGCGCGAGTTCGGGATTGATTGCACAACGGCCTACGACGTACCCGAAAAACAACACCGCCATCAGGATCCCGGGAACGATCCCCGCAATAAGCAGCTGGGCGACCGACTGTTCAGCCAAACTCGCAAGCAGGACGGCCAGGGCAGACGGCGGTATCAGCATGGCAATACCCCCGACAGCCATGATCGGCCCCATCGCAATACTTGGCTGGTAACCACGTTTCATCATGTCTGGCAGAAGCACTGACCCCAAAATCGCAGTATTGGCAATAGTCGACCCGGAAAGCGATGAAAAAACGGTACCCCCAGCAATCGAAACGACCGCGAGCCGTCCCGGTACCCGTGCAATGAGCCGGTCTATTGCCCCGATAGCCTTGAACGCTACCCCGGTCTGCAAAAGGATCTCCCCCATCAGCAAAAACAGGGCAATCGGTGCCAGGGTGAACTTAATCGCGTTGTGAAACTCCAACGGCATCAGGACCAGGCCAATATCACCATTAATGAACAGCGCGGTACCCAGCACGTTGGCAGCAAAGAAGGCAAAGGCCACGGGCAGGCCCAGGAACATCGCTGTGCAGACCGTGCCGAGCAACAGGGCGAGTGCGAGATACCATTCCATGTGTCAGAAACCTACTCTGGGTTTGCCCAAATCGGTCTCGTCCGATTGGTGACCCGCCCGTCGAAAGCGTAATAGGAACTCCACGGCCAACAAGAAAAATGAGGCGGAAAAAATAATCATCATATAGCCCGTTGGGATCTGCAGGTCCTTGTCCGGCATCGTGCCATCCAGAAATTCCCAGATGGTTATACGGGAACCATAAAAACACAGGCAAGCGCACAGCAAAGCGCCCGCAATATCCATCAGTCGCTCGATTTTTCGTGCAGATTCTTTAGACAGGCTAGCCGTGAGGACATCAACACGTACGTGTGCGCCCTGGTTAAGCACCCAGGGCGCACCTATGAAAACCCCAAAATAAAGCGAGTACTCAACCCCCTCATAGAGCCACCAGATACTACCCAACTGGGTCTTGATCAGAAAAAGATTGAGTGGAATGAGGACCGCAATGAGCCCGATAGAGAGCGCCACCAGGTAAGCCAGATACAACGTAAGTCGATTGAAACCAGCTTCGAAACGATCGACCCGGCTGTACATATCGGACCCGGCAGTGATCTACGTTGAAAGTGTGGTGGACGACCCTGCGACGGAGAGCCGGCCGGTGGGCCAACCCCATCGCAGGGTGCGTGTGGTCAGTTAACGCTTACTTGGTAAACAACTTCTTCAGCGCTGCGCCATGATCTGGACTACGTTCCAGTACTTCCCCCCATCCTGCATCCGATGCAGCCGCTACCCACTTGCTCCGATCAGCGCCTTCTATCGTGATGGTTTCCATACCCTCACTCGCCATCCAGTCTTTTTGCTTTTTCATCACAGGCCCGTCGACAGCAGAATCTTGCTCAGTTTTCACTTCGAAATCTAGACCGGCTGTCGTCAATACATCCTGCTGAGCCTTGTTCAACGAATTCCATTTCTTGAGATTGACAAGGGCGTGCAGTGAGGCGTGATAGAAACCGGGCTCTACCCGGTATTTGGTGACCTTTACCCAGGCCGGGTTCCAACCCAGGGCCGGCCAACCGTACCCTTGAACAGTATTGTTTTCCATGTACGTATAGACCTGCGCAAAATTTGAGCGCTGAACAGTGGCACCCAGCGACTTGAAGAACGCGGTATACACGGGAGACACTCTCAGATTCAGGCCGGTCAGATCTGGCCCTGTGATCGGCTGATTGAGCCACAGGTAAAACGGCCCGAAATTATGATAGCGGGCGATGTATCTGATATTTTTATCAGCCATGAGCTTCTGCACATAGTCGATCCCACCATTCTTGCGTAGTTCGGCATAAGTATGATCGGAAAACCGAAGCACCGGTGCCTCGGGCAGTACATTACCGAAGTACGCCTCGGGACAGCCAACCATATCGTAAGCACCCTTGGACATTTTTTGGGTCAGCGTAAACGGACTACCGATCGCCGGTGCACCCCCTTTTAGATCGATCTGTACCACACCCTTGCCGCGGGCATTGAGCTCTTCCACAAATGCTTCAAATGGCTTTCCGGGCGGGCTGCCGATTGGGAAACAACTTGCAGCCGTCAGGGTAATTTCAGCTGCCATGGCCTGGTTAGGCAAAAAACCGAAAAGAGCAAAAACTCCAACCAGACTCAGTCCTGCTCTGATTTTCTTTTTCATCATTACCTTCCTCCTGTTGTCCGGTAGAAATCTTCGGTGTGTATAGCTATTCGTTACTTCTATCTACCTTAATTCTAGTGTCTTCATTTCTTCGTTGAGTATCAACCGGCCTTGGTCGTTTATTGACCTTTAAACCTTAAAATTGATCCTTCAACCTTAAATTAGTATTGTAGGTAGGGTCAATCGGAACATAGCAGTGTTCCGGGGCTTCATTCCCCTCACCAGAGATTGACTGTCTGGGCACTCAGTCGAATAGAGAGTTACATGGAAATGACGAGAAAGCACTGATGCTGGTCGAGCGGGTCGAAGCAAAATGGATTGACGTCTTTCGCGAGGTGTTTGATCTTTGTCGTGTAGCAACCGGGGACGAGGTTGTCATTCTTTCAGAATCGCAGTCGCGCCAGATCAATGTGCAGCTTTCGGAACTAGCGCTACTTGCTCTTGGAGCAAAGGTATTCCACCTGGTTTTACCGACTCCGGAATTAATCAGTAGCGTACCAATCCGTTCCACCGGGTCATCCGATGCGCTACGCGATCGAACCCCTATCGTTACGGCCCTAGCTGGCACTTCCCTGGTGGTTGACCTGACGGTGGAAGGCCTGTTGCATGCACCCCAACTTCCAAACATCCTGGAACAAGGAGCAAGGGTACTTACGATTTCCAACGAACACCCAGAAGCGTTGGAGCGATTGCGGCCTGAAGAGTCACTTCGCTCTCAAGTGCAGGATGCTGTTCGCAAAACCAAAGCGGCTAAGAGCATGAGTGTAGCCTCAGAAGCGGGAACTCAACTTACCATCGATCTTGCGAATTGTCCGGTTGCGGGGGTCTGGGGCTGGACAGATCGGCCTGGCACTATCGCTCATTGGCCAGGCGGAGTAGTAGTTGCCTTCCCGCGTCGGCACTCTGTTTCCGGTCACTTGGTTCTGGATATCGGTGATATCAATCTGACTTTCAAACGATACCTTGAATCACCGGTAACTTTAGTCATTGAGGACGACTATGTCACCGCAGTTGAAGGATCCGGCGTCGATGCCATTCTGATGCGCAATTACTATGAGGCGTGGAGTGATCCTGAAGCCTATGGAGTCTCCCATGTCGGTTGGGGGCTTAATCGCAAAGCGCGTTACGAAGCCCTGACTGTTTACGATAGAAACGATACCAATGGCACTGAGTTAAGGACTCTGGCGGGTAGTTTTTTATTCTCAACCGGCGCTAATGAACATGCAGAACGATTTTCCCTCGGCCATTTCGACCTTCCAATGCTGGGATGCACCATCAAGCTCGATAACGAAGTCGTGGTGGCCCAGGGCAAATTGCTGGGGTAAAAACAGTGGCCAATGTACATTACCTTGAGAAAGGTGAAGGTCCGACTGTGGTTTTTCTACATGGTATTGGTGCGGATTGCGACAGTTTCGCGTTCCAACTCGAAGCGTTTGCGCAGGCTGGATATCATGCGGTGTCCTGGGATATGCCGGGCTATGGCAGGTCAGCACCGTTGACCCCGATGACTTTCCCTGGTTTAGCCGAGCGACTGCATCAGCTTTTAGATGAGCTTGCCGAACCTGCTGTACATCTGGTTGGCCATTCCATTGGTGGCATGATCGTGCAACAGTTAGCACGAACAGCGCAGCACAGGTTCCTGACAATGGTTCTTACCCAAACTTCGCCTGCGTTTGGTAACAAAGACGGGAGTTTTCAAAAAAAGTTTGTCTCCCAGCGTTTACAACCACTACAGGATGGGCAGTCGATGGCCGAGATCGCTACGAAAGTGCTGCCCAGCCTGGTCGGGGAAACCCCAGATGCGAGAGGCATGCAGTTGGCCCACCAATGTATGTCCAAAGTGCCGAGTGAAGGATACACAGCCGCCATAAGATGCATTGTGGAGTTCGAGGGTAGAGATCATCTGCCCCTCATCACCGTACCGACCTTAGTGCTGGCGGGAGAAAACGACAGCAACGCTCCCGCACCTATGATGGAGAAAATGGCGGGACACATTCCGGGGGCCGAATTCGCCGTGATAGCCGGCGCTGGGCACCTGGCCCCCATGGAAAATCCGGACGAATTCAATGATGTCATTCTCGATTTCCTCGCCAGACGTGGAAACAACTAATCGGCTACGACGGTGAGCCAACGCCATGACTGACGCTCCTATTTTTGACAGCGACGCCTGGCGTCTCACGGATCAAGAACGGCAACTCACCGCACAGGCCAGAGAACTCGGCGAGACACGGTTTGCTGATCGTGCGTCTCGTTATGATCGTGAGGCGAAGTTTCCGATAGAAAACTACCGCGATCTTCATGATGCCGGATTGCTTGGAATCTGTATTCCTAATGAATACGGTGGTCATGGCGCAAATCTTCGAACCTATGCCCTGACGCCGGCGGAGGTGGGTCGATACTGTGGCTCTACGGCGTTGACTTTCAATATGCACGTTTGCTCTTGCCTTTGGTCAGGTACGATGGCCGATGACTTGGAGATGGATCGCGCTGTGCGTGAGCGACATCACGAAACCCGGAGTGTTCACTATCGACGGATTCTTGATGATGGTGCGATTTATTCTCAACCTTTCTCCGAGGGAGGCTCAGCCGCTGCTGGTGCCGTCGCATTTAGCACGACAGCCGTTCGATGTGATGGGGGCTGGATAATACGCGGCAAGAAGATATTTGCGTCTCTGTCTGGCAATGCCGACTACTATGGAACGCTTTGCACTGAACTGCAGCATGTCGACGATAAGCCGAGTCGCAGCAAGACGCTGTACCTTGCGATTCCAGCAAATGCCGAAGGTGTCCGTGTCGTAGGGGATTGGGATCCCCTCGGGATGCGGGGGACTGTCAGTCGGACACTATTGTTTGAAGAGGTCTTTGTCCCCGAGGGATCGGAACTGTTGCCGCCCGGTGTGTATTTTCAGGCCGTCAGCCGTTGGCCTCATATGTTTTTGACGCTCACTCCAGCGTACATGGGTTTAGCACAGGCGGCCTATGATTTCACCGTTAAGTATCTGCGCGGCGAGCTGCCTGGCGCGCCTCCGGTAAAGCGGCGTATGTATTCGACCAAGCAGTTAGCGGTTGCGGATATGCGAATCATGCTGGAACAAACCAAAGCAATCTGGTTCCAGGCCATGAGCGAAGCGGCTCCGAATCCAACCAAGGAGCAGGTGTTGCGAGCCTACGCGGCTCAGCATTCGGTGATGGAAAATGCGAATGAAATTGCGCAACTTGCCATTCGAACCTGTGGAGGGCAATCGATGTTGAAGTCCTTGGCGCTGGAACGGATTGCCCGTGACTCGCGCTGCGGGTCATTGATGCTGCCCTGGACTGCAGAGATTTGCCTTGATCGAATCGGCCGCGAAGCGCTTTATGAATCGGGTGAAACTGACGACGCATGACGGGTGATATTTCTTCCTGGATCGGACGACATGCGGCAAACGCTCCTGATCGGATAGCGATTCGATTCGAGGGCAATGAAATCAGTTACCGGGCGCTCCATGCTCGGGTGCTAGGTTGTGCTAATTATCTGCACAGTGTCCACGGCATTAATTCGGGAGACCGGGTTGCGTACCTGGGGTTTAATACTCCTGAGTGCGTAATCTTACTGTTTGCTTGTGCCAAATTAGGCGCCATCTATCTGCCTTTAAACTGGCGACTCACCTTGCCTGAGCTCGACTACGTACTTGGACACGCCACGCCCAAAGTCGTAATCGCAGATTCTCTACAACAAGAAGCGGCAGTTAGATTGGTCGCTGGACACTCTGGGTGTACATCGGTTGACCATACCCGCGTGGCTCCCCTGCCCAAAGATGGTGGCGTAGTGCTGCCGGAATCAAATATCGAAGGCGGTCTGGATGCGCCAATACTCCTGGTCTATACCTCGGGAACTACTGGGCAACCCAAAGGCGTCTTACTGACTCAACAGGCACTGCTGGTTAATGCGTTGAACAGCGTTGATATGCATGAATTAACGCCAGCGGATCATATCCTGACCGTGCTGCCAATGTTCCATGTCGGCGGCCTGAATATTCATACGACACCCGGGATCTATGTTGGAGCCACCATAACGATTCACCAACGTTTTGACCCAGCAAAGACACTACTGACAATTGAAAAGGAACGACCGAACCTGCTGGTGCTGGTCCCAGCAACCATTGCGGCCCTGATCCAACAGCCCGATTGGCAGGCGACCGACCTCAGCAGCTTACGCATGGTGACAACCGGATCGTCTATCGTGCCCCCTTCGCTCATCGAGGCTTGGCATGATCGCGGGATTCCGGTCATTCAGGTCTATGGTTCGACAGAAACGGGACCGGTGGCGCTCTACCAGCGACGGGAAGATGCGATGATCTCGGTTGGTTCAACCGGACAGGGAGCATTACACACGGAACTCCGAATCGCAGACGATGTTGGTCATGATGTGCAGTCAGGCGCATCCGGGGAGTTGCTGTTGCGAGGATCGAATCTTTTCCAACAATATTGGGGAGATCGCAATGCCAGTAGAGACGCATTTACGGCCGGCTGGTTTCGCACGGGAGATATCGGTTATCGGGACACACGCGGTTATGTCTTTATCAATGACCGCAAGACTGACATGGTGATCTCGGGTGGTGAAAACATCTATCCTGCTGAACTCGAGCGAATTCTAGACGGAATTGATGGAATCATCGAAGCGGCAGTAGTGGGCGCCCCCGATGACCACTGGGGTGAGATTCCAGTGGCAATTGTCGTAATTCATGGGGACGCAAACATTACTGCCCAGGAGATTCTGTCAGCGTTCGAGGGGTGTCTTGCCCGATTCAAACACCCCAAAGCGGTTGGTTTTGTGTCTGCTTTACCGCGCAATGTTATGGGAAAGGTGCTGAAGCACGAACTTCGGCGAGCGCTGGGAGAGGGTTCGATCGCACTGATACAAAGATGACAAGCGCCAGGCCCAGGCAAACTTCTCGCTCTGAACCCCAATGGCGACTCATTCAACATGCTCCTGTCGTAGTCTTCAGCTCCTTAGGCCAGAAAGCGCGATACGGATTCCTCATTCCACTCTAGCCCTGCACCTGGGGTATTTGGCGCGATCACTTGACCGTCTATTACCTGCACCGGATCCTGTAATATCGGACTGGCCCAATCAACGAACTCAAGCCAATGGGCACTTGGCGTTACCGCCAGTAGGTGGCGGGAAAACTCTGGGTAGAGGTGGCTTGACATAGGAATATCATGAGCGTCGGCGATAGCTGCTGCCTGCATCCAACCGGTTACACCGCCAATCAATGCCGCATCAGGCATTACAAAATCCAGAGCACCCATATCAATAGCGCGCTGCAGCTTGCGCGCTTCGTAGAAATTTTCACCAGTCTGTATGGGCGTATTCAAGACGGAACGAATTTTGGCGTGGCCTTCATAATTATCATGTGCAACAGGATCTTCAATCCAGGTTAAGCCTTCGCTGTCCAGCATCCGCCCTCGCTCAATGGCATCACCTGTACGTAATGATTGGTTAAAGTCGGCCATCAGTTCGCGCTCAGCGCCGATCCGTTCCCGAACGACACGAACCGCAGCTAAATCGTCTCGGGCAGACGCTCTCCCGAGGCGTATCTTGACCGCATTAAACCCCCCTTCTTCGATCAATACCGACGCTTCATCTGCCAAACTTTCAACTGGTTTGAGCCATAACCCACAGCTGTTATATGCGGGAAGTTGACGGGCCTTTCCTCCTAGCAATGCGACTAATGGTAAATCATGCGTTCGGGCGCGAGCATCCCACAATGCCATATCTATGCCCCCAACAGCGATACCTGTAATTCCCGTAGTGCCAACTAATAACATTCGTTCACGCAGCAGGTCTCCAATACTGGTTGGGGCCAAAACTTGACCTTCGATCATTTCTGCAGCGGCTTCAATGCAGGCGATTAGCGGTTTAAACACCCATTGAGCAAAGGCGAGGACATACGCGCGACCAATTACCCCAGCATCGGTATACACGTCAATCAGCACCAACGGGACCTCTGGAATCACAAAACTCGCCGTGTGAACGGATCTACGAAATGGTAATAAAACTGGACGCGCCTCAATGCGCAGGACCGACGGCATTTCACTAGTCATTATTTATGTTTCCCATCTCAAACCTACCTCTTGGATTTTTCTCAATTATAAATTGCGGCACGAGAAATGCCTTCACAGGAGTCAAAGCAGTCCTGATTGAGCTCGTAGTAATAGACGGAACACACGCTCGAACAGCACAGTTGACGGTACTGCCCGGAAAACGACAGCCGTGATGGGGAGATTCGATTTGTCGAACGGTCGGCTAAGCTGAAGATAGGCGACCTCCCCTGTTGCGGGTTAAGTCTTACTGCGAAATGCTGACCATATAATTGACCGCCGCCATGACGTCTTCATCGGTCAGGTTGGCGAAACCACCCTTGGCCGGCATGACGCCTGTAGCGGCCTGGAGCTCCTTGATCGCATGTCCATAGAGTAATTCGATGCCCTGCTATATCCGACAACAGAGCATATGCGTGGAGCCTGAACGCAAGGATGTCTCGATCACGAAAGTCAGAGATCCCTTAAACCGATGATTTTTCCCCATAAAAACAATAGGTTATAACACTTCGGTCTCAAGGGCTTGTAACACAATAATTCTGGTGTGATTCGCTTTCGCCTTGTAGCCGAATGGTACAAGGGCTAAATCACAACCAGTTCCGGGTACCAGATGTATAGGCGGTTATCGGTAAATTTTGAATTAAACAAAAAGAGTATTTGTTAAACTGTTGGTGATCATGCTTTTTGCACTGCCTGTCGTCCTGGCTCACTAATCGTATTCACCACAGAAAACTTATTCATGAACAATATGGTTCTACCGAGCAGTATTCGTCAGAATGCCATTACGGACGCAAGTGCCTGGGAGCCCCAGGATTTACAACCCGACCAAACCTGGAGTGTCAGCCTAACCGCTGAGCAGGTTAACGATCTTCTCTCAGGACTCAACCGAGTCAAAGACCTCCACATCGCTGAAATAAATCCCGCGAACTTTCCTATTCCAGTTTGTCAGGATGTCATCAAGCAGATTGCTAATGAACTTCGCGCAGGACGAGGATTTGCTCTATTACACGGTTTTCCAGTCGAGGGTATTGAGAACGAAGACATCGCTCGAATGTATTGGGGGCTTTGCTCTCATCTTGGAAACGGTGTCACCCAAGGGGGTGATAGTTATAACGGCCTGATTGACTATGTTACTGAGGGAAAACTCAGACCCCAAACAGGTAAACGGACTGTAGGTAAATCAGGGCACGTGGGATTTCACAACGATCCCGCTGATACATTTATGCTGCTCTGCGTGCGCCAAGCGCCCGATTCACCCAAAAGTCAATTGGTCAGTTCCTCAACTATTCATAACGCGCTGCGTGAACGAATGCCCGACAAACTCCATCGACTCTATGAAGGGTTTCCACACCACCACCAGGATTTGCAGTTCGAGCATGAAGCCCCGACAAGCGTCGCCCCCATACCCGTGTTCAGCCAAGCCAACGATCTAGTTTCGAGTCAATACAATACATTAAGGATCAAGCTGGCAGCCGATTTAGCGGGTGGTCTGTCGGCAGAAGATACAGAACTGCTCGATTTAGTCGACAAAATAGCCGCAGAATTTTGTTTTTCATTCGAGTTTCGAGCAGGCGACATACAATTTGGGAATAACTATGTCGTGTGGCATGGCAGAGAAGCACACCAGCCAGCAGCACAAGAAGATCGCACCCGCCTGCTCATGCGGATTTGGCTCAACATAGACGATTTCAGACCATTCGCCGATGAAGCCGTGGTTCGTTATGGTGCCCTCAAGTATGGAGAGCGTGGTCGTTCGGCGCACGATGTTTTGAGAAGCTTAGACCATCGAAGAGATTCGTGAAACACAGCCGATTGACTCATTCGATCGTTATCTGTATTTCGCCGGACTCTCCTTCTTCTCCGTAGCGCACCGTTGTCAGCGCACCAGGCTCTGCTAGCGCATGCGCTATAGCACCCACTGTAATGGTCAAACCCTTTTCAAAACCGAACCCACGCTGAGATAAAAGATTAACGGCCCAATGCAGTCCGGCCACCATTTGTGAAAACGTCTGTCCTCGAACCCGAGACGCAACGAGATTATCACCATAGTACATATCGACGGGTAGCTTCGCGAGATCAAGATCACGCCAACCCGGGATTTCATCGCCGATAACGAGCGCCCCCGCGTTCGCAAAATCAGCAGCCCCTTTATAAATATTGAGAAGACCGGCTGGCCAATCCGATGGATCCCAATACCATCGCGTGTCAGCCACATCGATCGTCATAACAACTGTCTCAATAGCAGCCTCAATCTCCTCTTCACTGTAAGGGGTATCTCTGCTGGGTAAATCCTGTCCCAAACGAAGGGCAACCTCCGCCTCTATCTGGGGCCGGTTACGAAAATCAGACATTCGAAAGTGACCCGGACTCTTCTGTACCACCTTTTTATAGTAGCGGCCATAAAAGCCGGGAGGCATCGATTCCGCCTCGGAACCTGGAGTTTGGCTTGCCCCGCCGGAGCGGCCCCCAAGGATGTGGGAAGGATCAGTCATGGCGATCTTCCATGCCCCAACTTCTTCGTTTATCTTGGCATGGAACGCATCTTGTATTGTCATCGCCTCTTCGAGACTCGCCGGCCAAAGGTCTTCGGAAATATTCACGCTACCACCGTCTTGCCATGCCGCGGCTAGCGCATCGGATACTTTTTCGATCTTATCTTCCATTGTATTTTGTCCTTATCTGCTATGCCGCTCACGTGATGTACTGAAAGCCATCCACGGTAAGGGCCTGACCTGTTATAAAGTTCGGGTCACTGCTCGCCAAAAAAGCGACTACCTGACCTATATCTTCTGGCGTGCCTAATCGTCCAAGGCTGATACCTTCTGCATCTGTCTTGGGATTCATCGCAGTGCTGATGGTGCCTGGACAGATGGCATTCACCGTGATGGAAGGACCCAGCTCTTTGGCCAGAGAACGCGTCATACCCAGTATGCCGGACTTCGAAGCAGCGTAGGCAAGCTTACTCACGGTTCCGCCGCTGTACGAGGCGATAGACGAAATACTGATAATTCGACCCCAACCACTATTTAGCATCGATGGCACAACCGCTCGCGACCAGTTGAAACAGGATTTGAGATTGATATCGATCGTACGATCCCATTCAGCCTCGCTAATTTCGAGCAAGCCGTTCGAACTTCCGATCCCCGCGTTATTAAGCAGCACATTAATTGAACGGTCCTGCCCTACGATTTCTTTCGCAACGTCTTGAGCTTGTGCAAAATCGCTTACGTCAGCAACAAAGGCTTCCGCCTGGGCCCCAGTCGCCCGAAGTTTCTCGGCGGCTTCATTGACTGCCTCTTCACGCAAATCAACCAGCGCAAGATGGAAACCCTTGGCAGCAAGTGCCACCGCACTACCAAAGCCAATTCCTCTGGCCCCTCCCGTGACCACCGCGACAGAATTGGTGTTTATATTCGTATTCATAAGATAGACCTTTAACAGGAAATTAATCTAAACAGCGATTTATGGACTTACCGCGGCTCATAACCCGATTGGGACCGATCGCCCTGACGATGCGGCCTCGCGCAGGGCTTCGAGTACAGCAGTATTGCGCAGTCCATCTTCCGGTGGGAATTCGGGACTCTTTCCAGTAAGAACGCACTCTGAGAATTCGTTCAACTGAGCAGTAAACCGATTAGGTGCTGGCGTCGCGATGATCTGTTGGTTTTCCCCATCAGGGCTTTTAATAATGATGGGACCCGAATCTTCGAACATTGACGGAATTTCAATCCTTCCCTCTCGTCCATCAATCGTAATCTGAAAGTGGAAATTGGAGTGTTCCATGCTGCTCGTAACATGAGCGACTGCACCATCAGCAAACTCCATCATTCCGCAAAATGTGGTGTCGATACCCCAATCACCAGAGTCGTAAGCCACTCCATTGACACGCACCGGTTCTGCAGAAAGCACAAATCTTGTGGCATACACCGCATAAGAGCCAACCTCCCGCAATGCGCCGTGTTCTAGCTCCGCAGAATACCGAACAGACGTCAGATCTTCCGGGCTGGTCCGATGGCTACAACCAACTGCAGTGACAGTGACTACTTTCCCGATGGCACCATTCGCAATCAGTTCTCGTGCCTTCCTCAAGTGCGGATTCCATCGATGGGTAAAACCCTCAACCAGCAAGACATTATTGCTATTGGCAGCATCGATCATTCGCTGACAGTCTGTTGCTGTGGTGGCTAATGGCTTTTCACACAGAATATGTTTGCCGGCTTCTGCCGCTTTTATTGTCCATTCACAATGCATACTGATGGGCAGTGCATTGATGACGGCATCGGTCTCGGGATCGGCCAGTTGCTCATCGTATGACCCATACCAACGAGCAATGCCGTGCTCCCCCGCCGCAGCCTTCGCCTTCGAAGCGGTACGAGATGAGATGGAAACGATTTCTGAGTTTTTTGAGTCGAGTGACG
>JAKUQS010000055.1 GCA_022451485.1 Gammaproteobacteria bacterium | reverse complement strand
TGTTATTAGAAGCCCGGTTAGAGACTAGATAAGGCGATTGAGGCTGGTCGCGCTGTATGACACGTCCGGATAATCTACCAACAACCCATGGCGACAGCGAAGTGCTGGTGCCGAGAAGAGGACTCGAACCTACACGGGGATCCCCCCACTAGCACCTGAAGCTAGCGCGTCTACCAGTTCCGCCACCTCGGCATCGGGATGTAATGTGCCCGGGTAGGCAACGCCTGCCGTTGACATCACGGGGCGCACGATACTGTTAGGCTTCCTTCTTTGTCAATTGCTCTGCGCGGGAATAATCGGGTTTGAACTCAAATTCAGTCGAATGCGGCCTCAGGGCCATCGAAGCAGCGATAGCGGTCGAGGGGCGCATCATCAGCCTTTATTGTGATCGATCTCTACGGAATGCGCGCCGGCAGGCACTTTGTGATCTGGCAGCGGCCAACGGTATCGAAGTGCATTATGTCGAAAAAAAGATACTCGATGAAAAGACCCAGGGTGTCAGGCATCAGGGCATGGTGGCGCTGTGTCGCGCGGCCGGTCCGATGGCGCCTGGTTTGAGCGAGCTACTCTCGCGCCTCGATAATTTAGCGACGGTGCCGCTATTACTGGTTATCGATGGTTTGCAGGCTCCTCGCAACCTTGGTGCCTGTTGGCGAAGCGCAGCCGCGTTGGGTGCGGATGCGTTAGTGATGCCCAAGGGTCGAGGTGCAGACGTCACCGCAACGGTCACGCGGGTTGCCGCTGGTGGCGCGAGTCAGGTGCCCATGTTCCAGGTATCGAACTGGTCCCGCGCGCTGACGGCACTAAAAAAACACGGCATCTGGTTGATCGGCGCGGATGAATCGTCTCAGACACCGGTCAGCGAGATTGATTTCAAGTTGCCCACAGCGGTGGTGGTAGGGGGGGAAGAGCGCGGGATTCGTCCAATTACCCGCAAACAATGTGACTCGATCGTTCGCATCCCTACCTCATCCGTTTTTGGCAGTCTGAATGTATCCGTCGCTGTCGGTGTTCTGCTCTATGAGGCGGCGCGTCAACGCGCCGGATAAGTCGCTAGGATACGAGTGCGCCCGCACAGCTGCTGCCGGCTCCGGCAGTGCAACCTAAGCAGTGGGTTCGTACTGCAATGGGCTGACCGGGTAGTGCGGTGGGCTCCACATCCCACAGGTAAGTGCTTGGCCGATCGCCCAAGTGAACGCCAGCCATCTGATTAAAATCACAGTCAAATACGCGGCCTTGCCAGTCCACGCTCAGAGTAGTACGGCACATCAGTGCAGGGACTGTGTCAGGATTAAAGTGTTGCTCAAGCAGACCGACATAACGGGCATAGTCTCCGCTGCGTTTTAGTTGGTGCGCAAAGCGTTGAATCGGGAGGTTGGTTAAGGTTAAAAGCCGATTGAACGCGATCCCATGCTCATCCATTAGACGCTCACGATACTGTGTCTCAAGGCGCGCTTGGCTAGGCGGGAGGTGGGGTCCGCCCGGGTTGTAAACCAGATCTAGCACTAGTAACTCATCGTCTCCGTATCCCAACTGGTTGAGCGCCTTGAGGCCAGCGATACTGCGCTCATAGACGCCGCGACCCCGTTGTTGGTCGACTGTGTGCTGGGTATAACAAGGTAAAGAACAGACCAGTCGCACTCGATGCCTCGCGTACCATGAACTAAGGTCGTTTTGACCTGGCTCCGACAGGATGGTCAGGTTACAGCGGCTGGTGATGGCGATGCCCGAACGAGTTAATGTCTCACCGAGATAACGAAAATGCGGGTTGAGTTCCGGGGCTCCACCGGTCAGATCGACCTGTTGGATGCCATGTTGCTTGCACCAGTCTAGGATTCGATTCATGGTTTCTTGCGTCATCAGTTCTGTGCGTCTGGGGCCAGCATCGACATGACAATGGGTGCATGCCTGGTTGCACAGATACCCAAGATTGAGTTGCAAGTCGACCGTATCGTTTCGGCAAAGTGGTGACAGTCCATGCCGCGCAAGAGCGCGGTCAAACGATGTGCTGTGCCGATCCCCATTGACGCGTGGGGGATGATGTGTGGGGAGGGCGAAGTCCTCCCGATGTGCGGTGGTCAAGGATGTGCTAACCATCGGTTTTGTCGGCGAATTGACAATAGCGTTTCACAGAGCAGGCCGGACAATTCGGGCGCCGAGCAGTACAGGTGTAGCGCCCATGCAGAATCAAAAGGTGATGAGCGTTAACAAGATAACGTTTTGGTGTGACTTTCATCAGGCCGGCTTCTACTGCCTCGACGGTTTTTCCCGGCGCAAGACCGGTACGGTTGGAAACTCGAAAGACGTGTGTATCCACCGCAATGGTAGGTTGCCCAAAGGCAGTGTTTAATATCACGTTGGCAGTTTTTCTCCCCACACCTGGCAGGCTTTCGAGCGCAGTGCGAGTGCTCGGTACCTGGCTACCGTGTTCTTCGACCAGTTGGCGACAGGTCTTCATGATATTTTTAGCCTTGGTGTTGAACAGTCCTATGCGCTTGATGTGAACACGCACCGCCACAAGCCCTAAAGCCAGCATGGCTTCGGGTGTATTGGCTTTCGCGAACAACCCCCGAGTGGCCTGATTAACTGAGGTGTCGGTGGCCTGGGCGGAAAGAATAACCGCGATTAACAACTCAAAGGGTGAGTCATAGATTAATTCGGTCACCGGTGCGGTGATCGAGGCGCTCAACGCCTGATAGAGCCGATTGATTTTATACGGGCTCACTGGGAGGATGACGAATCGGCTCGCTGTCGTTGCTTGCGACGGCGTTTGACGCTGGCCTCAATCTCCGCACGGCGACCCGCCAAGGTAGCCGGCGCAGTTGATACGCCGTCCGGGGTACGGGTGCTTAGGCGTTCTTTGCGGCTTGCGACTCGCGAGCGCGCGCGATCGGCTTTTTCGGGTGCGAGATCAGGCCATGGAGTAGGTCCTTCGAAGGGGGCACACGGTAATAAAGTAATGCAATCGACGGGGCATGGCGGCAGGCATAATTCGCAGCCAGTGCATTCGTCTTGAATGATGGTGTGCATCAGTTTGCCGGATCCGACAATGGCATCGACAGGACAGGCGGCGATACAAAGTGTGCAACCGATGCATTCCACTTCGTTGATGCGAGCGTACACCCATCCGCCGCTCTGCCCGCAACTCGGGTCCAGCGGCTTTGCGGGCATGCCGACTAAGTCGGCTAGCGCGTTGATCGAGTGCGCACCACCGGGTGGACAGCGATTGATGTCGCTTGTCCCTTCGAATATCTCTCTGGCGTAATCAAGGCACGAGGGATAGCCGCATTTTGTGCACTGGGTTTGGGGGAGCAAGGCGTCGATAGCCGCAATGGAAACCCCGGGGTTCATTTGGTGAGGGATTTCGGTGCGTGCAGAGGCGGATCGTGGTCGGTTCTGTTGTGCAAAGGGCGGGGCATCACTCGTCGCACGTCACCTCGAAGCGTTGCGCACACCGACGCCTTATCCGGTGAGGTCGTCGCATACTGCTGGTCGGCGTCAGCGCAACGGAAATCGGCGATGTCCTCGGAGATGTTAAACCGGTGACCTTGGTAGGGGAGGGTTGCCACAGACGTAATCGATACAGGCAAATCGGTGAGCAATCGATTTAGTGGACTCGCGTGCCAGGAGGCGCGCCTGTGTCGGGCGACAGCAGCCAGATATCGTCACCCCCGGGCCCTGCGGCTAGCACCATGCCTTGGGAGACACCGAAGCGCATTTTTCGAGGCGCGAGGTTAGCAACCACAATCACCAGGCGCCCGATTAAAGCATCCGGCTCGTAGGCCGACTTGATGCCGGCGAAAACATTGCGTTCCGTGTCGCCGATGTCGAGCGTCAATTGCAGTAACTTGTCGGCCCCTTCCACATGCTGGGCATGAACGACGCGCGCGACACGAAGATCAATCTTGGAAAAATCATCAATCGTAATCTCGTCTTCAAAAGGCTCATGATCGAGTGTGGTGGCTGCTTGATCATCCTGGGGAGCAGATGGGTTGGTGTCGTCAGTCATAGCGTCTATCGCCTGGGTTTCGATGCGGTTGAGCAGCGGTTCAAAAGTTGAAATATTGTGATCCAATAGGGGTTCAGCGAGTTGTTCCCAGTCACCGGGTCGACTAATCGTTGTTTTGAGAAAGTTCTCTATACGGTGGGTCAACGAAGGGACAGTGGGAGCGAGATAACTCGCCAATACGCGAAACAAATTGATGCCCTGGCTACAGATGGCATGGAGTTCCTCTGTGCGATTCCCCTCTCGAGCCAATACCCACGGCTGACGATCATTGATGTATTGGTTGGCTTCGTCGGCCAGCGTCATGATCTCACGAATGACGCGGCTGAATTCCCGTGATTCATAGCGTTCGGTCACGGTTTTTCGATAGTTAGCGAAGCGTTGGTAAAGCTCTGGGTCATCCAGCCGAGGGGCGAGCCGCGAGTCAAAGGATTTCTCAATAAAACCCGCGCAACGGCTGGCAATATTGACGAGTTTCCCGACCAGGTCGGAATTGACTCGTTGAACAAAGTCTTCCAGGTTCAAATCGATGTCTTCGACGCGGTTGTTTAATTTGGCAGCAAAGTAGTAGCGCAGATAGTCTGGATCGAAATGATTCAAATAGGTGCGGGCAGTGATAAAGGTGCCGCGTGATTTGGACATTTTTTGCCCATTGACCGTCAGGAAACCATGCGCGTAAACCGCGCTCGGAGTGCGAAAGCCACCGACGCTGAGCATGGCGGGCCAGAACAGTGTGTGAAAATAAAGAATATCCTTGCCGATAAAATGATATAGCTCCGTGGTGGCATCGCGATCCCAGAAGGCATCGAAGTCCAGTCCATCGCGATCACACAGGTATTTAAAACTCGCCATGTAACCAATCGGGGCGTCGAGCCAGACGTAAAAATATTTCCCAGGCTGGTCTGGAATTTCGAAACCAAAGTAGGGAGCGTCACGCGAAATGTCCCAATCCATAAGGCCAGTGTCAAACCATTCCTGCAACTTGTTAGTGACTTCGGATTGCAGTCGGCCGGACCCTGTCCAGTCGATCAACATGGGTTCAAAGTTGCTGAGTTTGACGAAGAAATGGACTGACTCGCGGGTTTCAGGCGGCGTGCCAGATAATGCTGATACCGCGTCGATCAGCTCGGTGGGCTCATAAGTGGCACCGCAACTTTCGCAATTATCTCCGTACTGATCTAGTGCCTTGCAGCGCGGACAGGTGCCGCGAATGAAGCGGTCGGGTAGAAACAGACCCTCGATCGGATCCCAGGCCTGGGAGATCGTGCGTTGATCGATGTGGCCCCCCGCCAGGAGTGAGCGATAGATATGCTCTGAGAAGTGGCGATTCTCCTTGGAATGGGTGGAGTGGTAATGATCAAATGCAATGTGAAAATCCTCGAAATCACTTCGGTGTTCCTCACCTACGCGCTCAATCAGGGCTTCAGGCGATATTCCCTCCTCGCGTGCTTTAAGCATGATGGGTGTGCCGTGGGCGTCATCAGCACACACATAGTAGACCTGGTGACCGGCAAGACGCATTGCGCGAACCCAGATATCGGTCTGGACATACTCTACGAGATGCCCGAGATGAATCGAACCGTTAGCGTAGGGTAGGGCGCTAGTAACGAGAATCTGTCGAGTCATAGGAAAAATATCGGGATGGCCCAGCGTTGTGTTCATGGCGCCTTTCGCAGGCGCGTTACGCATCGAATTGATCGTTGACGCACGGTGTGATTTTTTGCGTCGTTGTATAAGCCAAAGTATAACGAACCCAAGGGCCTATCGCCGAGTGGTGTGATAGCATCTGGTGTGTGCGGTCTATCCCCCGCGGGTCATCACTTTCGGGGCTTCCAGGCGCGCAGGGCCCGACGCCTCTGGCGCTGAGTCGATACACACCGGTCGCGTAATTTTTAACGTTTCGATCGTTTGTCAGGAGAAGATATTGGTTGAGATCAACAAAGAAGCCATCACGAGTAGGCTTGCGACGGTTATAGATCCACATACCGACTCAGACCTGGTTGATGGAAAATCGGTCACCGAAGTCAGTGTCGATGGAGTAGATGTGAAGATCCGTCTGACTCTGGGTTATGCGGCTAAAAGCTGGCACGGTGTCTTGACAGAGCAGGTCACCGCTGCCCTGGCTGATCTTGAAGGACTCGGCGAGGTTACCGTTGATATTGTTACCGATGTGGTAGCCCATGAGGTGCAAAAAGGGGTGACTCCCATCAAGGGCGTTCGCAACATTATTGCGATTGCCTCGGGCAAAGGCGGGGTGGGTAAGTCAACTGTGGCGGTAAACCTCGCTCTCGCGTTGTCATCGGAAGGGGCGACGGTTGGTATTCTTGACGCCGATATTTATGGCCCAAGCCAACCCAGAATGTTAGGGGTCAACCAGCGGCCTGAATCCCTTGATGGCAAGAGCCTAGAGCCGCTGGCGAGTTTCCAAGTACAGGTCATGTCGATTGGGTTTTTAATTGAGGAAGACTCTCCCATGATTTGGCGCGGGCCTATGGTGACGCAGGCGCTTGAACAGTTGCTTAATGACACGCGTTGGAAGGATTTGGATTACCTAGTGATTGACTTACCCCCTGGGACCGGTGATATCCAATTGACACTGGCCCAGAAAGTCCCGGTGTCGGGCGCGGTTATCGTGACCACCCCGCAGAACATCGCGTTGCTAGATGCACGTAAAGGTTTCAAGATGTTTGAGAAAG
This sequence comes from Gammaproteobacteria bacterium, assembly GCA_022451485.1. Lineage (GTDB taxonomy): Bacteria > Pseudomonadota > Gammaproteobacteria > Arenicellales > UBA868 > UBA11791. The sequence goes on along the minus strand of JAKUQS010000055.1, from coordinate 7,292 downwards.
TCGAGATTCCTGTGCTGGGCGTTATAGAAAATATGAGTACGCATATCTGTAGTGAATGTGGTCACGAAGAACATATTTTTGGCGCGGGCGGGGGCGAGCGCATGGCGGATGACTATGACGTGGAGCACCTCGGGAACATTCCGCTAGATTCGAGAATTCGGGCAGATGTCGACGGGGGAAAGCCCACCGTAGTGGCTGATCCCGATGGTGTGATTGCCGATATTTATCGACAGGTTTCGCGACGGGTCGGGGGTAAGTTGGCGGTACGCAAACGCAACTATAGTGACGTGTTCCCGTCCATCGTCATCGAAAACAACTGATTGGTACTCGATGAGCATCAAGTCAGATCGCTGGATCCGGGCAATGGCGCGTGCCGATGCCATGATCGAACCCTTCGAAGCGGATCAGGTCTCGAGCGTCGAGGGTCGACCGATCGTGTCCTATGGGACCTCAAGCTATGGCTATGACATTCGTTGTTCACGCGAATTCAAAATTTTTACCAACATTAATTCTGCCGTGGTGGATCCCAAGGCATTTGACGAAACCAGTTTTGTAGAATTTGAAGGCGATGTGTGTATCATTCCACCGAACTCGTTCGCCTTAGCGCGCACGGTTGAATACTTTCGCATTCCTCGTAACATCTTAACGATTTGCCTCGGTAAGTCGACCTATGCGCGTTGCGGTATCATTGTTAACGTGACGCCGTTTGAGCCCGAATGGGAAGGCTACGTGACGCTTGAGTTCTCAAACACAACCCCGTTACCGGCCAAGATCTATGCGAATGAGGGAGTGGCGCAGGTGATCTTTTTTGAAGCGAATGAAGAGTGCGAGGTATCGTATAAAGATCGGTCGGGGAAGTATCAGGGCCAGACGGGAGTGACGCTACCGCGCGCCTAACTGGAGTATCGTGTCATGGCAGGAAACACAATCGGCGAAGCATTTCGGCTGACAACGTTTGGTGAGAGCCACGGGCCGGTATTGGGTTGCATTATTGACGGCTGTCCGCCTGGACTCACACTCAGCACGGCTGATATTCAGCCTGACATGGATCGACGACGACCTGGTCAATCCCGCGTGACAACGCAACGGCGGGAGGCCGATGAGGTGGATATTGTTTCGGGCGTGTTCGAAGGTAAGACAACCGGGGTGCCTATCGCCTTGTTGGTTAAGAACACCGACCAACGCTCACGCGACTATGAGGCGATTAAAGACGTCTTTAGACCGGGCCATGCGGATTACACTTATCTGAGGAAATACGGTATCCGCGATTATCGTGGTAGCGGACGCGCGTCGGCGCGAGAGACGGCGATGCGGGTTGCCGCTGGTGCTGTTGCCCGAAAATATTTACGCGAAATCGAGGGGATTGTTGTACAAGGTTATTTGGAGCGGATGGGCTCGATTCACGTTGAAGCAATTGATTGGGAGGAGATTAATCGGAATCTTTTTTTCTGTCCTGATGCGGGAAAAATTGACGCGTTAGAGGCATTGATCGATGAGACTCGGCGCGCGGGTGATTCTATTGGTGCGGCGGTGCGGGTCGTTGCTCGAGGCGTGCCGCCGGGAATTGGAGAACCGGTTTTTGATAAATTAGATGCGGCTATCGCCAGCGCCATGATGTCGATTAACGCAGTTAAGGGTGTTGAGATCGGCAGCGGCTTTGCCAGCGTTGAGCAGCGCGGTTCTGAACACCGCGATGAGATCACGCCGAGTGGTTTCATGTCCAATCACGCGGGCGGGACTTTGGGGGGAATTTCGACCGGACAGGAGATAGATATCCGTATTGCGTTAAAGCCGACCTCGAGCATCCCGACTGCGGCCAAGACGATCAATCGGGACGGCGAAATTCAAGAAGTAAGGACTACCGGTCGTCATGACCCTTGCGTGGGAATTCGTGCGGTACCCATCGCGGAAGCCATGCTGCTGCTGGTGTTGATGGATTTCGTCCTTCGACAACGTCAATTGGGGATAGAACAAGCTGACGGCGGCCCGTTGATCCCAGGCAGTGTGAGATAAAGCTTTTTCGCTGTGTAATGAGGTTGTTCCCGCATGGGGAATGGCTAGGTCGCGGGTTCGGTGTTGATGTCAAGTAGATTGACCGTGGCTCCTGCAAGGTCATCGATAAAGCGCATTTGATCGATATCGCAGGTGGACGCGTGCTCCAGGGTGTTGCGCAATTGTCCTAAGGCATCGAGGGTTAGGTCGGCATCAATCAGGGAGCCCAGGTGGCGACATCCGTTAGCCTTGTAAATTCGACATGCCGTGTCGCGTGCCAAGTTGAGGTGCAGTGCTGAACTGCCGATCAAGGAAGCCGGATCGGTTGCTTGGCGCTCCAACGGCAGATGGACCTCGCCGAGCGCATCACAAAGGCCGTAAATCAGTGTGCGAAAAGTAATCGGAGGATGTTCCATTTTCAGATTGAATCAGTTTTGCGTCACGCCATTTGCGGTGGGGTCGGTGGGAGGGCTATGCTAAACTGAAGTGCCATAATCGGGTCGGTGAAGAGACAGGACATCAAGCGTATGGCAGGTCAAACCCTCTACGACAAACTGTGGCAGGCACACGTCGTTCACACACAAGATGATGGTACCACGCTGATTTATATCGATCGGCATCTGCTGCACGAAGTTACGTCTCCGCAAGCCTTTGCGGGATTACGTCATGCCGCACGGCAGCCATGGCGCATAGACACTAATTTAGCCGTCGCAGAACACAACGTACCAACCACAAACCGAAGTGCCGGGATCACTGACCCGGTGTCCAAGATTCAGGTAGAGACACTGACCCAGAATTGTAAGGAATTCGGTATCACGGAATTTGACATGCACGATCCTCGTCAGGGGATTGTCCACGTGATGGGTCCGGAACAGGGCGCTACCTTGCCCGGGATGACGATTGTTTGTGGTGATTCTCATACGGCAACCCATGGTGCGTTTGGCGCACTGGCGTTTGGCATCGGAACCTCTGAAGTTGAACACGTACTCGCAACGCAGTGCCTAGTGGCGAGGAAAATGAATAACATGCGGGTGCGGGTTGAGGGGGCGGTGTCAGCCGGTGTAACGGCCAAAGATCTAATCCTCGCGATTATCGGACATATGGGCACGGCGGGTGGAACCGGCTGTGCCATCGAGTTTGCCGGAGAAGCTATCCGTTCATTGAGCATGGAAGGTCGCATGACTTTATGCAATATGGCGATAGAAGGGGGTGCGCGTTCGGGCATCGTTGCGGTTGATCAGACCACTCTGGATTACGTGATGGGGCGACCCTATGCGCCAAGTGGTGCTTTGTGGGCGCTGGCAGAAGGCGCCTGGCGTGATTTGGTATCTGATGATGATGCTGTGTTTGATAAGGATATTAAACTCGACGCGACTAAGATCCTGCCACAGGTTACCTGGGGAACGTCACCAGAGATGGTCGTGGACGTCAATGGTCGTGTGCCGGATCCCGCGGGCGAAGCAGATCCATTGCGTCAATCGGGCTGGCAGAGGGCCCTGGAATATATGGATCTTCAGCCGGGAATGCCAATTGAGGAAATAGCGCTTGATAAGGTATTTATCGGATCGTGTACCAATGGGCGTATTGAAGATCTCCGCGAAGCGGCCTCGGTGGCCCGAGGTAAACAAGTGGCGGATGGCATCAAGCTTGCGATGGTGGTGCCCGGATCGGGGCTGGTCAAGGCACAGGCCGAGGCGGAGGGGCTTGACCGAGTATTCCTAGACGCGGGCTTCGAATGGCGCGAGCCCGGGTGCTCGATGTGTCTCGCCATGAATGCCGATCGGCTTGAGCCGGGCGAGCGCTGCGCGTCGACCTCTAACCGCAACTTTGAAGGGCGCCAGGGCCAGGGGGGCCGTACTCATCTGGTGTCCCCGGCGATGGCGGCTGCAGCTGCGGTTAATGGACACTTTGTTAACACTCAGTCCTTGGATACGATGACATGAAGAACACAGCGCAATCTGCGTGGGAGCCATTCGTGACGTTTGATGGCGTAGTGGTGCCGATCGATCATGCGAATGTCGATACCGACGCCATCATTCCAAAACAATTTCTCAAGTCCATTGAACGTACTGGATTTGGTGATAACTTGTTTGACGAGTGGCGTTATCTTGATCATGGCGAACCAGGCCAGGATTGCAGCGGCCGGCCTGAGAATCCTGATTTCGTCCTCAATCAAGCAGACTATCGAAATGCACAAGTAATGATCGCGCGACGTAATTTTGGTTGTGGTTCGTCACGCGAACATGCAGTGTGGGCGCTGCGTGATTTTGGAATTCGTGTGGTCATCGCGCCAAGTTTTGCCGATATATTTTTCAATAACTGCTTCAAGAATGGGTTGTTGCCCATCACTATGGAGGAGTCGGCTATTGACCAATTGTTTCAACGAGTGGCCGAAGAGCCCGGATGTAAGGTCAAGACCGACCTTGATGCGCAGGTGGTGATGCTCGAAGGCGGGGAGTCGTTCGGGTTTGATGTGGATAGTTTTAAGAAGTACTGCCTGGTGAATGGGTTAGATGATATCGACTTAACCCTGAAGCACGACGCTGATATTCGAAATTACGAAATGCGTCGGCGCCAAGAAGCGCCTTGGCTCTTTCCTGCCTAATGTTTGTATGCGGCGCAATGCCGAATCGACATAGCTTGGCTTGCGGCATGAGTGTTTAGCAGATGCCGATCACGCCTTAACCTGAAAAATATCGAATGGATGCAACGGTAAATGTAGCGATGGTGGGTGCCACTGGCGCAGTTGGGGAAACGCTGCTTGAGATTCTCAGTGAGCGGTCTTTTCCCGTTGATCGGCTTTATGCGTTAGCCAGTGAACGTTCCGTGGGTAACACGGTGTTGTTTCGGAAGCGCGCTGTTGGTGTTGAATGCCTAGAGGGATTTGATTTTTCCAAAGTAGATATTGCGTTTTTCTCAGCAGGGGCCAGTGTCTCCGCCGAGTTTGCACCGCAGGCGGTTGATAAAGGATGTGTTGTGATCGACAACACATCACATTTTCGAAACGACGATCACATTCCATTGGTGGTGCCTGAGGTCAACCCCCACGCACTAGTCGATCACCCAGGAATCATTGCCAATCCGAATTGTTCGACCATTCAGATGGTGGTGGCGTTGAAACCGTTGTACGATGCGGTCGGACTTCGCCGCGTAAACGTCTCAACTTATCAGGCGGTGTCTGGGGCTGGCAAACGGGCTGTCGAGGAACTCGCGGGCCAAACCGCTGCCCTGTTGAATGGCCAATCGGCTAAGCCGGGGGTTCATCTCAAACAGATCGCGTTTAATGTCCTGCCCGCGATTGGAGCGCTGCAGGATAATGGCTACACTTACGAAGAGATGAAAATGGTGTGGGAAACCCAAAAGATCCTCGAGGATAAGACCATTGAAGTGAATCCAACGGCGGTTCGGATTCCGGTCTTTTATGGCCATTCTGAAGCAGTACACGTGGAGACGCGCGCGCCGATTAGCGCGCTCGAGGCGCGCTTACTGTTGCAAGCGGCCCCGGGCGTGGTGGTGGTCGATGAAGTAGAACCATTTGATTTCCCCACCCCAGTCACGGCGGGGGCGGGAACCGATGGTGTTTACGTCGGGCGGATTCGTGGGGATCTTTCGTGCGACAATGGCCTTAATCTATGGGTGGTCTCTGACAACATCCGTAAGGGGGCGGCGCTTAATAGCGTGCAGATTGCGGAACATCTGATGAGTAAAGGATGAACAGAAAAATAGCCATGAGTGTCGTCGCTGACAAACGACATTCAGCAACTGACTGCGCACGATTGCGCGTTACGCGCTGGGTGTGTGGGGTCGGTGCGGCTTTGGTTATCAGTGGTTCAGCGTGGGGTGTGGGACTGGGCAAGTTAGACGTCGTATCTGCACTCGATCAACCCTTCGACGGCGTTATTGAACTGTTGTCTGTGGCAGCGGAAGACCTCGAGACGATGAAGGTTTCTCTTGGCACGCGTTCTGATTTCAAGCGGGCAGAGGTTGATCGGTCGCATATTCTCGACACTTTTGTATTCGAAACAGAAGCGTCTGACAATGGTGGGGCCCAGATCACTATTCGTTCGACTGACGCGGTATCGGAACCTTATGTGCATTTTTTGATTTCCTTTGAGTGGGCGGGGGGACGGATTATTCGTGAGTACACGGCATTGCTTGATCCACCTGAGTATTCTGCTGTAGGTGAAGTAGTCAACATTGCCGAGACGGGGGCCGCCGAAGCGGGGACAGGTGAGGTGGAGGTGGCTGACACGGATCAATCGGTTAGCGAAACGAGTGCGCCCGTGTTGTCGCTCACCAACGCGACGGGTTATGCACCCGGCAATGAGTATGGCCCTGTCAAAAGGGGCGAAACGCTAGCCGATATCGCGCAACAACTCGACTTGCCATCGGATATCAATGTCTATCAGCGTATGTTTGGCTTGTTGAAAGAAAATCCGAATGCCTTTATTCGTGGAAATATGAATCTCGTTCGTCAGGGCGCTTCATTGACGATACCTGATGTCGCGACTTTTTCCAGTATTTCAGGCGTCGTGGCCATTGAGACTTACCGTCGACAGGTGGCTGAATGGGAGGCCTACCGAACGGCTGCGGCGGAACAGAAAGACACGGCTACCGTCGTTCAGGCGAGTGCGGACAATACAACGGGAGACAAGCCTACAAAGGATCGCATCACGGTGCGGCAGGTGGCATTGCCAACGCCGGAGGGCGATTCTTCTTCGACCGATACGTCCGTCAGCGAAGCAGTCGCCGATGCTGAATCGCCCAGCGCTGACAAGGTGTTGTCCTCGGAGGAGGCCGCACACACTGGCGAGACTGCGGCTGATCTGATGCCATCAGCCGAAGGAGATCGATATGTGCTTCGAATCATTCAAGGCAAGGTCGAACGAGACGAAGTGTTGGCCTCGAGTTCCTCCGGTGGTGTTATTTCAACCGCATCGGCCGCGAGCTCCGTGGTCCCTGAGGGCACACCGGGCGTTGCATTGGAGGGCGTTCAGGATCAACTGACGTTGGTTGAAGAAGCGCTGTTGTCGAGCCAGTCGCAAAATCAAAATCTCAAAGATCGCATGTCATTGTTGGAGCAGCAGATCAGCCAGACTACTAAGTTACTGGAGCAACAGGTAGCGACAACTGCCCGACTGTTAGCGCTCCGAGAGGCGGCATTAGCGCTCGCAGAACAACAAGCCAAGGAACGGCAAGACGCACCACAAGACGATAACGCGACGTTGGCTCTTGCAGCTGCTACGACTGCAACACCAACACCAACACCAACACCAACACCAACACCAACACCAACACCA
>JAKUQS010000054.1 GCA_022451485.1 Gammaproteobacteria bacterium | reverse complement strand
TGGGCCCCATTAATTGATCGGCTGCGGGTGCCGTATCTGACACCCAAGCTGGGTCACCGGCGGGCTTGGATCGTTGTGTTTCAGTCTCTGATCTTCGTTTGTCTTGTGGGATGGAGTTTGGCCGACCCTGCTGCTCATCTGTGGGGAGTGATTGCGATTGGTCTTGTGATTGCGATCGCATCTGCGACACAAGACATCACCATTGATGCACTGCGGATTGAGCAGATCGGCACGGACGAAGGTCAAGCCATGGCTGCAGGCGCGGCTGTTGCAGTGGTGGGTTGGTGGACCGGTTATAAGTTGGGTGGCGTTGTGGCTCTGAATACTGCCGAAGTCATCCAATCTGCTGGCATCGAAGACTATTGGCAGATGACGTTCCTTGTGCTTGGCTTGGTCGTTATCGCCTGCAACATTGCATTGATGTTTGTACCCGAGTTACCGCCTACAGACAGAGCGGCTGCCCAGTCAACGGATGATCAAGTCATTGCCTCCAAGCTGGGTTTTGGTGGACTCACCGGCCACGTGGTGGTATGGCTGGTCGCCACAGTGGTTGGTCCTTTGATGAGTTTCTTCAGGCGCAATGGATTTGCAATCGCTGTCGCGATTCTTGGTTTTATTTTCCTATTTAAGATCGGTGAAGCATTCCTCGGTCGAATGTCGATCGTGTTCTACAAGGAAATTGGGTTTTCAAAGTCCGACATTGCGTTGTATTCCAAGGGTATTGGTTGGGTCACCACGGTGGTGTTTACGTTGCTCGGTGGGCTTTTCGCGATTCGGATTGGCCTGGTTCGAGCCATGTTTTTGTCTGGAATACTAATGGCGGTGACTAACTTAATGTTTTCCTGGCTGGCTTGGGCTGGCCCTTTAGAAACGCTTTTTGCTGCTGCTGTCCTGCTCGATGATCTCGCAGCGGCTTTTGCGACAGTTACCTTTGTGGCGTTTATTTCGATGCTGGTCGATAGAACCTACACTGCAACCCAGTATGCTTTATTGGCTTCGATTGGGACGGCGGGCCGTACATTGTTCGCCTCGTCTTCTGGTGCTCTGGTCGATTGGCTGGATGGAGATTGGGGAACATTTTTTGTGATTACGGCACTGATGGTGGTTCCCTCGCTAGTCTGTTTGTGGGTATTGCGGCACAGATTGACTGCCATGCTTAGTGGGGCTCAAGTCCGCTTGTTTAATAAGACAGTGGAATAAGGGTCCTAGGTCTTTGCCTGACACTCAAGAAAGAAAAGGTGTTGATCAGGGCTGACGCGCCAGACAGCGCTATAATTCCGACCTTTGCGGCGCAATTTAGGCGGCCCAGTGCCCTTTTTTAAGGATTTAGTGATCTATGCCTTTCTATGAATACAGTTGCGAGTCGTGTGGACATGAATTGGAGGTCTTGCAGCGCTTGTCTGCAGAACCGTTAGTTGATTGTCCTGCTTGTAGCGCGGCAGCGCTTCGCAAGAAAGTGTCAGCGGCAGCCTTTCGCCTGAAGGGTACGGGTTGGTATGAGACCGACTTCAAAGACAGTGGTAAACCCAAGACAGAGGGTGATGACAAAACAGACGGTAAGAAGGACGCTAAAGTTGATGGTAAAAAAGAAGCGGCCACGAGTGATTCCACGGCCAAGAGCAGCAACAGTGAGACTGACGGGGGGAAATCGACCGCTTCCTCGTCTGCGGACAGTAGCAAGAGCGGCGACAAGTCCCAAGGGACTCCGGCCAAGAAGGATGGCGGCTCGACCAGTGCCAGTACTGGAACTGACTGAGTCCACTTCAATACAAAAAAGTTTGTTTGACTTTAAATCATGAGAACACATCTTTGCGCTCACCTTGATCGTTCGTTCATCGATGCAGAAGTAGAACTCTGTGGTTGGGCGCAACGTCGACGCGATCACGGTGGTGTCATTTTTATCGATCTTCGGGACCGTTCCGGGATGGTGCAGGTCGTGATTGATCCGGATCGCCCGACGGCGTTTGAAATCGCCGAGTCGGTGCGCAATGAGTTTGTGTTACGAATTGTCGGTAAGGTTCGACTGCGACCAGAAGGGACGATCAATCCTGAATTACCAACAGGTGAGGTCGAGGTGCTTGCCGTAGACCTCGAGATATTGAACGTCTGTGATCCGTTGCCATTCCAGGTAGATGAAGAGGATGCCACCGAGGCGGTGCGGCTTCGCTACCGGTACCTGGACCTGCGGGGAGCACGCATGCAGGAGAACATTCGATTGCGTCATCGAGTGATCCGTGCGATCCGTACCTACCTGGACGAGAGAGAGTTTGTTGAGATAGAGACCCCCCTGCTGACGCGATCAACTCCTGAGGGCGCGCGAGATTATCTGGTTCCCAGTCGCACTTATCCGGGGCAGTTTTTCGCTTTGCCCCAATCCCCCCAACTCTTCAAGCAATTACTGATGGTCTCAGGATTTGAACGTTACTACCAGATTGCGCGTTGTTTTCGTGATGAGGATCTGCGGGCTGATCGCCAGCCGGAATTTACCCAGCTCGACGTTGAGTTGTCTTTTGCGGACGAGGCGGGGGTGATGGCGATGATGGAAGAGATGGTGCGCGGATTATTCCGATCCGTGCTGGCGGTAGATTTGCCCGACCCGTTTCCCCGCATTACCTATGCGGAAGCGATGCATCGCTTTGGTAGTGATCGACCCGATCTTCGAATGGGCATGGAATTGATTGAGGTGTCCGATCTGGTTGGTGATTCAGAATTTAAGGTGTTTGCGAAGCCGGCGACTACCGAGGGTTGTCGCGTGGCAGCGCTGTGTGTCCCTCGGGGAAGCGCAATGACACGCCAACAGATTGATGCTTATACGGAATTCGCCAAAGAAAGTGGGGCAGCGGGCTTGGCTTATATAAAGGTCAATGAGGTGGATACTGGGCGTGAGGGGCTTCAATCTCCGATCGTCAAGTTTCTCTCTGACACCGCACTGTCAGGTATTCTAAGCCGGACTGAGGCGACTGCTGGCGATCTGATTTTCTTCGGCGCAGATCATGCGACCGTAGTCAACGACGCACTGGGGGCGCTTCGAGTGAGGATTGGTCACGATCTTGATTTGCTCCAGAATGAGTGGCGCCCACTGTGGGTGTCAGATTTCCCACTGGTTGCGCGTGATAACGACACGGGTGCTTGGCAGTCGCTGCATCACCCGTTTACTGCACCGCAGGATGTCGACTTGGGTGCACTCACCGATGCACCTGGTAGCGTTCGATCTCGGGCCTACGACATGGTGCTCAATGGTACCGAGTTAGGTGGTGGTTCTATCCGCATTCATCGTCCCGATATCCAAGTGCGGGTGTTTGAACTCCTGGGTATCGATGCCGAGGAAGCGCGACTTAAGTTTGGATTCCTCCTCGATGGTTTGCGTTATGGTGCGCCTCCTCACGGTGGTATTGCATTTGGCATCGATCGCATCGTTGCGATGATGGCCGGTAGCCCTTCTATTCGCGATGTGATTGCCTTTCCTAAGACGCAACGGGCATCGTGTCTCTTGACGGAAGCGCCAGGGGATGTCGACGATACCCAGCTTCGGGAATTGGGAATCCACCTACTGGGTGCCCGCCCTGACGTGGCGCATAGCGAGAATTGAATTCAACCATATCGGGCGATGATCGTCAGACCGAGTTCAAACGGCCCGAGTCAGTGCTGGTAGTGATTTACACCAAGGCCGGTGACGCTCTGTTATTGCGGCGTGTCCGGCCGGCATGGCCCGAATTCTGGCAGTCCGTGACGGGTAGTTTGCATTGGTCGGAGCAAGTTCCGCTCGATGCGGCGCGCCGCGAACTTCACGAGGAAACAGGCATCCAAATGGAGACGGGTTGGCATGACTGGCAGCATACTTTTCACTTTCCAGTGTTACCGCAGTACCGGTACCGTTACCCACCCGGTTGCGCGGGAAATGTTGAGCATGTGTTTTCCGTCGAAATCCCAAATAGAAAGACGATTCGGATTAATCCTCGTGAGCACAGCGATTCTCGCTGGGTGCCGTTGAGTGAGGCCGTATCGGCAGTATGGTCGTGGACTAATCGCGCTGCGTTTGATGCGTTGCGTGACGGCCGTTATCCAAAAGGTTGATCGACGCATTTAACGACAAGAGAGCGCAAGCATGGCTGGGCACAGTAAATGGGCGAACATTAAGTTCAGAAAAGCGGCGCAGGATGCGCGTCGGGGCAAGCTTTTTACCAAGTTAATTCGAGAGATTACTGTCTCGGCGCGAGGTGGTGGTGGCGATGTGACCTCGAATTCCCGGTTACGCGCAGCGGTTGATAAGGCGTTGGCCGCTAACATGACGCGTGACACCATTGATCGCGCAGTGAAACGGGGCACTGGTGAGCTTGATGGTGTCGATTACGAAGAGATTCGTTACGAGGGTTATGGACCTGGCGGCGCCGCTATTCTGGTTGAGTGCACGACTGATAATCGCAATCGCACTGTGGGCGAGGTGCGTCATGCCTTCACTAAAAATGGCGGAAGCCTTGCTGCAGAAGGCTCAGTAGCCTATCTTTTTGACCGCGTTGGTGTTTTGACTTTTTTGCAGGGCACAGATGAGGAAACCGTGATGGAGATAGCGGTTGCGGCAGGTGCGGATGAGGTTGAAGTCACCGACGAAGGCATTGTTGAAGTCACCACGGCGCCAGAGGTGTTCGATGCTGTGCACGATGCGTTGAGGTCTGCAGGTCTCACGGTAGAATTCGCTGAGATTCTGCAGCGCCCGTCTAGCCAAGCGGTTCTAGATGATGAGAATTCGGAGAAGGTAATGGGGTTGATCGATGCACTGGATGAACTAGATGACGTGCAGGAGGTCTTTACCAATGCCAGCCTGGTGGCGGAACTGCACGGTGAGGATTGACTCACAGAGGTCATTGGTATGAGTACGATGACCGTGCTAGGGATTGATCCTGGGTCTCGCGTGACAGGGCTTGGGATTGTCGCAAGCAAGGGTAGCCAACTGCAGCATTGTTACAGCGAATCTATTAGGACCGGTGATGGGCCGCTTGGTGAGCGGTTGGCGGTGATCTACAGTGCGGTGTCAGATGCTATTACGAGACACCGACCGGATTCAATTGCCATAGAACAGGTGTTTGTTTCAAAAAATCCACGTTCGGCGTTAGTGCTGGGCCATGCCCGTGGCAGCGCGTTGCTTGCGGCAGTTCATCATCAACTGCCGACGGCAGAGTACAGTGCGCTTGAGATTAAGCGCGCGGTGGTTGGTACGGGATCAGCTAGTAAGACCCAAGTGCAACATATGGTCAGGGTGCTTCTAAATCTGCAGCGCAAGCCGTCGCTTGATGCCTCCGACGGTTTGGCCTGCGCCATTTGCCATATACATACAGCTAGTGGATTGGGTCGAATGGCGGGTGTCCGGCAGGTGATGAACTCATGATGGGATTGGGGGGGAATGACCCGTGATTGGCCAATTGATGGGTAAGGTAATCGAGAAGTTCCCCCCGCGTCTATTAGTCGATATCGGTGGGGTGGGTTATGAACTTGAAGCGCCCATGACTGCTTTTTACGATCTACCGGAAGCGGGCGGTATGGTTACGCTATACACGCACTTAGTCATACGTGATGACGCACATTTGTTATTTGGGTTTACCGACCTCAGGCAACGTGATCTTTTTCGGGAGTTGCTCAAGATCAGTGGTATCGGCCCTCGGGTAGGGCTTGCTATTCTCTCTGGGTTGACCTCAGAAGATCTGGTTGGCTGTATCTCGGCTGGTGACGCCGATCGATTGACTCGAGTGCCGGGTATCGGTCGTAAGACCGCTGAACGATTGATTGTCGAGCTACGTGATCGGTTTAAGTCAGAAGCGGTGGGTGGGTCAGTCACTGGGGATGGCAGGGTCCTAACACCGGAGGAGGATGCGGTGAGCGCGTTGGTTGCCATCGGTTATCGGGCACAGGATGCCGCTAAGGCTGTGACGGCAAGTCGCAGTGAGGGTGATACGGTAGAGAACATTATTCGGGCAGCGCTGGGTCGGTTGGCAGGGGGACGTGCATGACAGAACATGATCCAATTGTGCAGGCTGATGATGTCGCTGACTCGGACGTCGAGCGCATCATTGATCGGAGTCTCAGACCGACGGCGTTGGCAGAATTTGTTGGTCAAGCGAGTATTCGTGAACAACTTGAGATTTTTATTGGCGCGGCTCGACGCCGCGGTGAAGCGCTGGACCATGTGCTGATTTTTGGTCCACCCGGTCTTGGTAAAACAACGCTTGCTCATATTCTCGCGCACGAAATGGGCGCACAGATCCGTCAAACATCGGGTCCGGTACTTGAAAAAGCTGGAGATCTGGCGGCGATACTGACCAATCTAGAACCACATGATGTGTTATTTGTGGACGAAATTCATCGTTTGAGTCCGGTGGTAGAGGAAATTCTTTACCCTGCGTTGGAAGATTATCAACTGGATATTTTGATCGGTGAGGGTCCTGCCGCGCGCTCCATCAAGATCACGCTGCCGCCTTTCACGTTGGTTGGAGCGACGACCCGTGCTGGGCTTCTCACTTCTCCGTTGCGAGATCGTTTTGGCATTGTGCAGCGATTAGAATTTTATGAGATCGGTGAGTTAGAACAGATTGTGCGACGCTCGGCGGATATTCTTGGTGTAACGTGGCACGCTGAAGGAGTTAGTGCCATTGCTAAAAGGAGCCGTGGCACCCCGAGAATCGCAAATCGGCTTTTGCGGCGCGTGCGCGATTATGCAGAAGTAAAGGCGGACGGGCACATTTCCGGGGGCGTCGCGCAGGCGGCACTCGATATGCTGCAAGTTGATGATTTTGGCCTTGATGTCCTAGATCGTCGTTTACTGATTGCGCTGATGGAAAACTTTGATGGCGGTCCAGTGGGTGTTGACAGTCTTGCGGCGGCCATCAGCGAAGAGAGAGGCACAATCGAGGATGTGGTGGAACCCTTTCTGATTCAGTCCGGATTCATTGCGCGAACGCCACGTGGGCGTATTGCGACGCGGACTGCTTGGCAGCATTTTGGTTTACAGCCCCCGACAGGCAGTGTCGCTCAGGCGGCTTTGTTCGAAAGTGGCACCTGAATACGATGTCACTTGCACTTTTTGAATGGCCGCTACGAATTTATTTCGAAGATACAGATGCTGCGGGTATCGTTTACTATGCTCGTTATCTTCACTACATGGAGCGCGCCCGTACGGAATGGCTGCGGACTAAGGGGATGGATGTGCAGGAATTGGCGCGAGAAAAGCGTATTGTGTTCACAGTCCGTTCTGTTTGCGTCGACTATCTGCGGCCTGCCCGGTTATCTGATGCTGTATATGCGAGTGTGGCCGTACGGCGGGTTGGTGGGGCCAGTATTGATCTCTCGCAGGTGATCCGGCGGGATCATGAGAAATTATGCGACGGTACAGTCCGACTCGCCTGTGTCGATGTTGATTCAATGCGTCCGCGTGGAATTCCAAAAGCGCTGGCTAGCGCAATAAGGCAGGACGCAAAAAAATGAATCTATCCCGGCTATAGTAGTGAGGATAACTGAGAACTGTTCATGAATTCCGCAACCGAACTTGTCATCAAAAGCGATTCACTCTCCATCTTGGAATTGGTGAGTCAGGCCACGCTTTTGGTGCAACTAGTGATGTTATTGCTGGCTATTGCGTCACTGGTATCTTGGACTCTTATCTTTACCAAGGCGGCCACGCTAAAAAGCCTGCGAGGCGAAGCAGACCGATTTGATGCATCGTTCTGGTCGGGTGGTGACCTTGCGAATCTTTACCGTGAACTGTCGAGCGATTCAGCGGAGTCTGCTGGCATGGCCAGCATCTTCGTGGCGGGTTACGGTGAATACAATCGATTGGCTGGCAATAGCACGATTGATCGCGCGGATCTGGTGGATGGTGTTCACCGTGCGATGCGTGTGGCGTTGAGTCGGGAGATTGAAATTCTGGAGTCCAACCTCTCATTCCTTGCGACCGTGGGGTCAACAAGCCCTTACGTTGGTCTTTTCGGAACCGTATGGGGAATCATGAACTCATTTCGATCTCTTGGTGCGATGAAGAGTGTTTCTATTGCCACTGTCGCCCCAGGCATTTCCGAAGCGTTGATTGCCACCGCAATGGGCCTTTTCGCGGCAATACCTGCGGTCATTGCGTATAACCGATTTTCAAACGATGCAGATTCTCTGACTTCTCGCTACGAGGTCTTCGTGGAAGAATTTGTCAGCATTGTCAACCGTCAGGCCATCGGCATTCGCCGGCAGGCCTGAGCACAGGCTCGAGATCCGCGATGGAACGCCGGCGCCGTCGGGTAATCAGTGAGATCAACGTCGTGCCATACATTGATGTCATGCTGGTCTTGTTGGTTATCTTTATGGTGACAGCGCCACTCCTGATGGAAGGGGTGAAGGTTGAATTGCCCGAAGTCGACGCTCGCCCAGTCACTGAGGGTAGCGCTGAGCCTTTCGTTGTGCACGTCGACGAAAAAGGAAACTACTATCTCAACGATGATCGTGAAGCGGTGCTTGAATCGCGCGAGGTTCGTATCAAGGCAGCGGCTGTACTAAGAAATAGCCCCGGAACACAGTTTCTTGTGCGTGGAGATCGTCGCGTCGACTACGATGCCGTGATGCGAGTCATCGTTTTATTACAAGAAGCCGGTGTGTCTGGCGTGGGGTTAGTGACCGACACGCCGGGCTCCTGATTGGGTGGATTCTCACCTCCGTCGTTTGGGCCGCCCAGTTCGTGCTGTGGTGTTGGCTATTGCTGTCCACGTGGTGTTGTTGATGCTTTTGGGCCTTGGTTTTTATTTTCAACCGAACGTGATTCGCCCGACTGCCGCTGTTCCTATTAATGCGGTTGCAGTAGATAAGGCGGTACTCGACGTCGCGAAGGCCAAGAAGGAGAAGGCCAAGAAGGAAAAGGCCAAGAAGGAGAAGGAGAAGGCTGAGCGAGAGCAGGCCAAGAAGGAGCAGGCCGAGCGGGAGAAACAACGCCAGTTACAGGAGGAGCGACAGGTAGAGGAGGCGGCTTACTCTGCTATCTCGGCTCTGGTGGGGCGCATTTGGGCCAAAGTGAGACAGAACTGGAATAAGCCCCCGGGATCGATGGCTGGTCTGGAGACCGTGATTTCGGTTAAGGTCCAGCGCACAGGCGAGGTTGTGTCCGTAAAAGTTGTGAAGAGCAGTGGCAATGTCTATTTCGATCAATCGGCAGAAAATGCAGTTTATAAGGCCTCTCCCTTACCGTTTCCGGATGAGCCTCGGTATTACGAGTTCATCAAGGAATTTAATTTTAAATTTGTTCCAGACCGGAACTGAACAAGTATGAAAAGACTGATCCTCGCAGTGGCCATGCTAGTGTTGTCGTTGAGTGGAGTCCGCGCAATGGCGCTAACCATTGAGATCACCAAGGGAGTGGATGGGGGTATACCTATTGCCGTGGTTCCTTTTAAGTGGCAGGGGCAAAGTGCACTGCCCGCGGATGTTGGTGACATCATTGCGGCGGATCTCTATCGGTCAGGACAGTTCAATCCATTGCCGGTGGATGATTTTCTGAGTCGACCTAGCGATCAGAGTGAGATCAAATACAAAGACTGGCGCTTGATCAAAGCGGTCAATCTGGTTGTCGGCCGTGTAACCCAGCTGGATACTGATCGATACGCGGTGCGTTTTCAGCTGTTTGATATTTTTCGTGAACGGCAACTGATCGGGTTCCGTTGGGAAGTGCCTGGTAGTGATTTACGAAAAATTGCACACCAGATCAGTGACAAGGTATACGAAGCATTAACTGGCAGGCCCGGCGCTTTTGATTCACGTATTGCTTATGTCACTTTGTTAAGGACCGCAAGTAACGGGTCTGAATACCAGCTGATGGTCGCCGATGCTGATGGCTATAGTCCAAAGCAGATTCTACGTAGTTCGAATCCGATTCTTTCGCCTGCGTGGGCAGCAGATGGTATCTGGCTCGCCTATGTTTCGTTTGAGGAGGGTCGATCGAAAATTGTCGTGCAAAATCTGCACACGGGAGCCCGAAAGAAGCTTGCTGAGTTTCCCGGCATCAATGGGGCACCTGCCTGGTCGCCTGATGGAAAACATATGGCGATGACACTGTCTCGTGATGGTAATCCAGAAATTTATGTGATGCATATTGCGTCGGGTTCTCTTCGGCGCCTGACCAATCATTCCTCGATCGATACAGAGGCGGCCTGGTCACCGGATGGCCGCCACCTGGTTTTTACCTCTGACAGGGCAGGGCGCCCCCAGATATATCGGATGTCAGCCGCGGGTGGGCGGGTCGAGCGCTTGACCTTTGAGGGCAAGGAAAACGCCCGGGCATCTTATGATCGGGCTGGCAAGCATCTGACTTTGGTTACGAACCACGGCAATGGAGACCAGATTGGTGTATTCTCTTTACCAAAGGGAAGTCTGGAGATTTTGACCGATGGGCGTTTTGACGAATCGCCTACGTTTTCGCCAAACGGGGCCATGATTCTGTACGCAGCCCAACGGGGTGGTAGCGGTTTATTGTCGGCAGTTTCGGCAGATGGTCGAGTTAGGCAGGTGCTACGGTCTGAATCAGGTACGGTGCGGGAGCCGGCGTGGTCCCCGCTCAACCACTGATTTGGAAGGAGAATAATGATGCGAAAGAGTTTGGTTTGGCCAGTGATTGCATTGATGAGTTTGGGTCTTGCAGGCTGTGCGAGTGACAAGAAGCAGGTCACGACGGCGGAAATCGAGGATGCCAGTGTGGGTGCCGGCGGTGTCAGTGCATCGGCGCTGGGTTCTGGATCCGATGCATCGGGCCAGGCGATCGGTTCGCAGGCTGGAGCCATTGATGATCCGCTCAGTCGGCGGGTGATTTATTTTGAATATGATAGTAGCGTTTTGACCGATGAAGGTAGATTCATTGTCGAGGCGCACGCGGCGTACCTCGCAAACAATCCCGGCATGGCCGTTGTGTTAGAGGGTCATGCAGATGAGCGCGGCACACGCGAATACAATCTGGCGCTTGGAGAACGTCGAGGCACGGTAATCGCGGAGCTGTTCCAAGGTCTCGGCATCGATCCGTCGGCGATTCGGGTGGTTTCGTACGGTGAAGAGCGAGCCGTTGCGTTAGGCCACGACGACAATGCGTGGGCGATGAACCGGCGCGTCGAGATCCTCTACTAGCGACCGTCAAAACGTAAAGGGGCGCGTTGATGCCTGTCGACAAACACTCGTTAAGGCTATGCACGGGGTTTGTCACTTTCCTTTTTTGTGTGGCGATGTGGTTGCCGGCTTCGTATGGACTGGCCGCTGGTGACGGTCCGGATGGCGACGAGCCGGTTAAAGAACAGTTGCAGCCAGCTACCATCGTTTTGCCTGCGCCGAGCGTTGTGAGAATTAATCCTGATGTGTCCAAAGCCCTATTGGCGTTGCAGGAACTGCGAGAAGAGTTAAAAGGGTTGAGAAACGCGCTGGATTTACTGGCGTTTGACTTCAAGAAGCTAGATCAGCGGCAGCGAGATCTCTATGATGACCTGGACGAGCGCTTGAGGCGACAAGAGCGCGCCAGCGTGGTTACGTCAGCCAATCCCCCGACCGCAACCACATTGCCTGTGATTACAGCGGTTCCGGTTGTGTCCGATGTCGTTCCATCGAGTTCGAAGCCGGCGCAGTCGCCTGTGCCTGTCCCCGCAGTAACGGTACAAGAGAGCTCACCTGAGATTGCGGTACCAAGTTCCAACACTGAGTCGTTACCCACTTCGGTAGTGGTGGGTAGTGTGACTACGATGCCGAATTCCGTGCCCGAGGAAAAGACGCCAACGACAACGAGTGGTGCGAGCGATGTATCTGACACCGTAACGGGCTCGGTACCCAAGATTGCTGTGACTGTAACACCCGGTATTGTGACAGCGGTCGAGAAGGCAGCTTACGATAAGGCGTTTTCGTTGCTTAAACAGAGTCGCTATGCAGATGCGGCACTTGAGTTTGAAACTTTCCTTCGTGAGCATCCATCGGGTGGCCTGAATGATGATGCGTGGTACTGGATGGCTCAGGCGCGGTATGTTATGCGTGAATTTGAAACGGCATTGAATGCTTATCAGACTATCGCTAACTACTTTCCTGAGAGTTCGCGTGTGCCGGCGGCCTTACTCAAGATTGGTTACATTCAGTATGAGATGGCCGCCTATCCTGAAGCAAGGCAGACGCTAAGTGATCTGCTAGAGCGTTTTCCGGCGCACCGGGTTGCGGTGTCAGCGGAAACGCGTCTTAAAAAGATGGATCGAGAAGGGCGTTAGTTCAAATCGTGTTCGGTTTGGCATCAACAGGTCCTTTCTATGGATGAATTATTAGTTGTTCATGTGGTTTCGTTGTGGGGTTTTGGTATTGCTGTCGCTTTCGGCATGATTGCGAATAAGACTCAATTTTGCACGATGGGCGCTTTGAGTGATTGGGTTAATTTCGGTTCGCTCACCCGTTTCAGGGCATGGTTATTGGCGATGGCGGTAGCAATTGCGCTCAGTCAGGCAATGCAACTGATGGGATGGATCGATCTATCAACTGCGATTTATCGAACTCCCAACTTTGGTTGGCTTGGCAATAGCGTGGGCGGCTTGCTGTTCGGAATTGGCATGACGCTAGGGTCAGGCTGTGGTCAACGTACCCTGGTGCGAGTTGGGGGGGGCAATCTGAAGTCTTTGGTGGTGCTGCTAGTACTAGGTATCACGGCTTATATGACGTTGCGCGGATTGCTTGCGGTCGCACGGATAGAGGTTTTTCAGCGGACCAATTTGGATCTTGCGTCCTATGGATTAACTGACCAGGGGCTACCGGCCTTATTCGCCCATATGTTGGGTACAGAGCCTTGGGCAGTCACCGTAACGGTGTCTGCACTGGTTGTTTTGACACTGCTTTGGTTTGTTTTTAAAGACGGAGCCTTCCGCGCAAGTGGTGGGAATATGTTGGTTGGGGCTGCATTGGGGTTATTGGTTGCGTCTGCGTGGTATGTCACCGGAGTGATTGGTTTTGATGATTTTGAGCCGGTACCGTTTGAGTCAGTAACGTTTATCGCACCCGTTGGTAATGCGGTTAACTATTTAATGACTTGGACTGGCTCTACCATTGGTTTTGGTGTTGCTGTGGTATTTGGTATTCTGTGTGGGTCACTGTTTTATGCTCTTGCTAGCGGTGGATTTCGCATCGAGACGTTTTCTGATCGGGCGGACATGATTAATCACCTAATGGCGGGCGTTCTGATGGGGTTCGGTGGTGTTCTGGCGCTGGGTTGTACTGTCGGCCAGGGAGTCGCAGGTATATCGACGTTGTCCATGGGTGCGGTCCTGGCAACTGGCGCCATCATGCTGGGCTCGGTGCTCACAACCAAGATGCAGTACCACATGTTGGATGAGTCGTTTTCCAAATCCCTTCGCCGATCGCTGGTTGAATTGCGTCTGTTGCCAAGGGTGGTCAAGTAGCACCTTGTCGTTTGTTTGACTCTCTAAGGACTGGCCGTAATAATCCGCGCTCCTTGCGTAATATTACGCCATAGGGCCGTTAGCTCAGTTGGTAGAGCATCTGACTTTTAATCAGGTGGTCGCAGGTTCGATCCCTGCACGGCCCACCATAGAATCAAACACTTACGTCAGTTCTGGCGAAGTGCATTATCCCAATCAATCGCGATTGTCCCAATGAATTGACGATTCTGTTCAAAACGTTAGGCATTCCAATGCGGTAATTTTGGGTTATAGCTGCAGTATAGGAGGGTCAGATCCGGTCAGGGCAACAATAACTATTTAAAAATCTAAATAGTTTAGGAGTTAATAGGTAAACTATTTTCGATTAAAAATTAGTCAGGCCTAGCAACTGTTACCCTTTTAATTGCGGTGGATAGTTAAGAGATATACTTAAACATAGAGAGTACTTTAAGGAGAATCACATGAGCAGTTTAGATGTAATTCAAGGAACCTACGCAGCCTTTGGTGAGGGCGACATGGAAAAACTGGCATCGCTATTTGCAGAAGATTGGGTCGGTACCGTACCAGAGCATATGCCAAATGGTCGCGTATACCA
>JAKUQS010000053.1 GCA_022451485.1 Gammaproteobacteria bacterium | reverse complement strand
AAACATGGGGGTAAGGACTACGCGCCGCCGGCATTCTGGGTGACGAATGTACGAGCCGTGACCGCTGGGCAGCAGAATCTTCCGGGCCATCTTTACGGTCGGCTTACTCGGAATACGGAAACAGAATTACTGATAAACACGCAGGTTGAGCATGAAGATCGACTATTGGTATCAGGTTCGCGGCTCTATTATCAGAATAACGGTGATGTTGAAAATTATTCAGATAAGCCAGTCGAGGCCGTGGTACCGCTGCCGCCTAGCACCGGAATCAAGGTGGTTAACGTTGAATGATTGGTAGTGAGTGTCAGGATGGTTTTTGCTAGAGGTTTCTCCGGGAGTATGATGAAAAATTTGATAGGTATCGTCGCCATTGGCTTTCTTTTACTCGGCCTAACTGCCTGTGAGACCACCTCGCCAAAGGGGATGCACGTGCATCCAAAGGTGGGGCTGAATACGCTGACCAAGCTGCTCGAGAAGAAGGTGACAGATGATGACCTGGTGGGTTCCAGCCACCGTGCAGCGGACAGCCTGATTAAGAAAGCCGGCGTCCGTCTGGATACGCAACGATCCATTGCTGCGGCCAGTTTCGTCAATATCGATAATTTGTCGGAATCCTCATCATTCGGACGGATTGTTTCGCAACAATTGGCAAGTCGTCTGTCCAGTCACGGCTTCCAGATCATTGAGATGCTGTTGCGAAAGAGTGTGTACATTCAGCAGCAGGCGGGGGAGTTTCTACTCTCTCGCGAGCTCAAGAACATCAGTAAGGAACACAATGTTCAGGCCGCGATCGTCGGAACCTATGCGGTGGGCAAAAATTCGGTTTACGTTACAGCGAAGATTGTTGACTCAGCCAGCAGCATCGTCATTGCGTCACACGATTATGAGTTGGCGCTTGGCCCCAACACCCGCTCGCTCCTGTTAGCGGAATAGAGCTGCACTCGCGAAGTCGATTCGAATTGTCGCTTAACCCGCTGGCGTGGTTCACGCGCCAATCCACTTTTTTGCGTTGGTTGTGTTTAGTCCGAGCGTTACGATTGCAGTGCATCGGCCAGGCCTGAAATCCGTCTCGCCGGGCTTTCGATGGCGGTCGCTAGCAGCGTTTCGCTACCCCAGATCTCCACCGTGCTGGTTGCTCGAGTGACCGCGGTGTAGAGCAATTGGCGAGAAAGCAGCGGTGATGAATACAGCGGCAGGATTATAATCACCGTTGTAAATTGCGAGCCCTGACTTTTGTGCACGGTCATCGCGAAAGCCGTTTGGTTTTGCGGCATGCGCGAGGGATAGAAGTAACGAGGTGTTCCATCGTTCGCTAACACACAGACCCGTTGTGGCTCGTCCTCCCCCAGAACAATGCCGAAGTCGCCGTTGTATAGGCCGAGGTGATAATCATTGCGCTCAATCATGATCGGTCGCCCCATATAGTTGGGCCCGGTTTGCTGGATCAATCCCCGGGACCGTAATCCGTGTTCGATTTGCTGATTAAGTGCGCCCGAACCAGTCGGGCCCTGTCGATGCGCGGTCAATAGCCGCAACTCCAGGTGGCGTGCAAAGTGGTCGGCAACGGGAACATTGTTCATAGTTGGATCAAGACACGGCTCAAATCGTGAAATCGCATGTTGTTCAATCAAAGTTGCTAGTGCGGCGCTATCCGGGCACGGCCTGAATACGATGTCTGGCATCTGGGCATTGTCCAGATACGCGAGCGCGCCATTCGCGTCACCGGCATTGATGGCGGTGGCCAGATGGCCAATGCCGCTAGTGTGGCCAAAACGCCAGTTGTGACTCAGGACCGTCATACAACTGTCCAGTGGGGATATAGCGCCGGCGTGGTTTGTTGCACGTCCTTTAGTGGGTTTAACCTTCCCAGCACACAAATCGCTAAGAACAGCACCAGCTTCCACCGAAGCCAATTGGTCAGGATCACCCAGCAGGATTAAGCGAGTCCGTTTAGGTAGTGCTTCGAGTAATGTTGCCATCAGGTTGAGGTCGATCATCGACGCTTCGTCAACCAATACCACATCGTGAGTTAATGGATGATCTGCACCGGCCGCTGGTTTGCCATTGGTCCTGAAGCCGAGGAGCCGATGCAGTGTCGCCGTTTCGGTTAACTCGGTGAACGGCAGCTGTTTGTATGATGGGTCCGCGTTAGTCAACGCGTCACGCAGGCGGGCTGCGGCCTTTCCGGTCGGGGCGGTCAAGGCGACTCGGAGCGGCCGCTTCGAGTCGAGTTGTTGTAACAAGATTAGGATTCGGATGGCGGTTTCGGTTTTGCCCGTACCAGGGCCACCGCTGATGATGCTGAGCGGTCGGCGCGCGGCAGTCATCGCGGCTGTCCGTTGATCACGTGCGGGGTTGTCCGCAGGGAACAGTGCATCCAGTGACGATGCCAGAGTGGTTTCGTCTATGACAAAAGGCGCATCCTCAGCGCGAGCACGAATCGCAGCGGCAACCTGCCGTTCCAATGCCCAATACCGGTAAAGATAGAGTCGCCCCGTTTCGTCCAGCACCAAAGGCCGGTAATCCCCAGGCAGTGCTACGACGGGGGATTGCCGCAGAGCCTCAAGCCACTTTGGTAGAGCGGGGACGATATCTCCAAGTATTTCTCGGTATGGCTTGAGCAGGCCCTCGTCCGCAAGATCAATACAAACATCGCCAGCCAATGTGCGTTGACTCACCAGCGCAGCAGCAAGTACCAGGGCAGGGCCCGCCTCGAGATCGAGTGTGGCGAGGTATGTTGCGAAGTAACGATCAATCTCATCGAGCAATCCATGGCGATACAGGTCCTCGAGTGGTGTTGTAGCGTGCTCGCTCATGACCCGTCGATCAGACGATCGAGATCTTCTACCATCGCGGCTGACGGCCGATCGAAATAGATGCCTGAGGACTGCTCGCTGGCTGGGTTCATACCCCGAAGAAAAAGGTAATAGACCCCGCCGAAGTGTTGTTCATAATCGTAGTTCGGTAGGCGCAGTCGAAGGTATCGGTGTACAGCCAGTGTGTAAATCAGGTACTGCAGGAGGTAATGCTCCTGCACCATGGTTGCCAGCAGTCGTTCGGGCGCGTAATCCTTGTCCCTAGGACCGAGGTCGTTGGACTTGTAATCCACGACGAAATACCGTCCCTCGGATTCAAAGACGAGATCAATAAAGCCATGCAGGTAACCCTCGGCGCTCTCGAATTGGAGTCGCTCGACCCAGTCGTTTGCCAGTGAGCCGTGGCCGAATCCATGTTGGGCAAGGAGCGTCTTCAGGGCATCGGCGGTGAGCGATACCAAAGGGTAGTAGAACTCAAGTTCATCGCAGCGCTGTTCGCGTGTGATGTCCGCGAGGCGTTGACCATCGAGCGGAGTCGCAAGTACACGCTGCAACAGGTTAACTACGGTATCGCCCCACTCCTCTGAGAACCCGCCGGCGCGCAGGAGTTGATTGATGGTGGTACGTTGCGGACCCTGCAACGGGGCGGTGAAATCCACAGTCTCAAGAATGCGGTGCAGGCAGGTGCCCGCTCGTGCACCACGGGGAAATCGGAGCGGATCGGTGCTGATGTCCGGGCGTCTTTGAATCAGTGAGTCATGATCGGGGAGATCCGTTTCCTGATCACGAGAGAGCGCGGTGAAACTGTGCATACGGCGTTTGAGTGGCAGTTGCCGAGAAAAAACGCGTGCGGCGGATTGCCGTGACACCACATTCGGCAATTGATAACGCGCATGGGTATCCGGTGGTGGGGTCACGATCATCGCCCCTTGTGCCTGTTGGACAACGCGCTGCAGATCTGCCGCGATGTCGTTTTCCGTTAGACTTTTGACGTGGCTTGTTAAGCGCTCAATTAAGTTTTGGTCGAGGTCTTGTTCGTAGTGATGGAGTAGCCATGCTAAGGGTGCAGTGGCCGCACCATTGACTGCGCCCCAAGTGATATAGCAGCGGCTTTGGGCGCGGGTCAGTGCAACGTACAAGAGTCGCAGGTTCTCGGCAAAGGCGGTTTCTCTTTCGCGCATCCGCCCGACGCTGTCGGTAGTCGAGCCGAAATCAACGGTTAAGCAATCGCTTTGCGCATCGTGGAAAACGAGGGGGCCGTTCTGTGAGACGCGAAGTTCGCCGCCGAAGGTAAACGGACAAAACACCACCGGGTACTCCAGTCCTTTACTGGCATGTATGGTGACAATGCGCACTCGATCGGCATCGCTCTCCAGCCGCAGCAGCCATTCGTCCTGATCTCCGGTGGGGATGTCTCTCTGGTGGTTAAACCATTTGAGTAGTGCCGTGATACCACCCCGTGGCCCGGCTTGTACCTGCAGCAATTCGCCGAGGTGCAGGACGTTGGTGAGTCGCCGTTCGCCGTCTGTGTAGGTTAGAAGACGTTGGTGAAAACCCTCGTTTGCAACCAGTTTTCGAAACATACGGGCGAAACCGTGTTCGTGCCACAACGCGCGATAACGATGGAAGTCGCCCAGCCGTTTGTCCCATTGCCCGGCGTCCGCTGCCAGTCTTTCAAGATCTTCGGTATTGTGTCCCAAGAGTTCGGTTAACAGGGCGACACGGACAGACGCTTCCAGCGTCGGGTTGGCGATGGCAATGAGAATTCGCTCGAGATCGGTCGCCTCGTTCGTTTCAAACACACTGTCTTGAGTCTGGCGTATCGTTGGGACGTTGGCATTTCGAAGGCTCTCCTCGATCCAGTCTGCTTCGTGGTGAGTGCGCACCAGCACCGCGATGTCCTGCGCGGCGAGCGTGCGCTCACCCACTCTAGGCTGATCCGTCAGTAGCCGCACGATCTCGTTGGCAGCGCCTGCGGATGCCACCTGTCGGGCGTGTTCCTTGCTGAGGAATTTTCCGGGGATTTCGCGCTTAAGATGCCAGCAGACGAGAGCGGCTTTCAGAGAGGGATCGTCGGTTAATTCCGGTCGTTGGTTGGGTGCGCCCGCGGCCGGGCTGAATGGAATGTCTTTAAAACAAAAGGGGTTAGCGTGAGTGCCCCCGCCAAACAGCGCATTGACCGCTTGCAGCAGTTGATTGCTGGAGCGCCAATTGGTACCAAGCTGGTGTCGTTCGCGCAATGTCCGTCGAGCACGCAGGTACGAGAAGATATCAGCACCGCGAAAACTGTAGATCGCCTGTTTTGGATCACCGACCAGAAATGTTGGCAGCGCGCCATCAATAAAAATGCGTTGGAGAATGTCGTATTGCACGGGATCAGTATCCTGAAATTCATCGACTAGTGCCGCTTGGTAGTCGGCGCGCAATGCTGCGGCCAGCGCGTTCCCTTGACTGGTTTTCAGGGCGCCCAGCAATCGCGTCAGCAGGTCTTCATAGGATTGAACATGGCGATCTTTCTTGCGCGCTTGCAGTTCGTGATTGCTGTAGTCAAACAGGGCGCGTTGTAGATGTTGGTAACGAAGGTCAAACAGGGAAAGCAATGTCGCGTGTGACTCGGCATACTGATCGCAGGCGTCGAAAAACGCATGCCGAGGACCTTCGCACCCTTTTTTCAAGGATTTTGCCGTTTGGAGCACTGAGGTTTGGAAATGGTCAAACCGATGGAACAGACCAAACAAGTTGAAATCAGGTTGGAGACGATCGAGAAAATTATCCATCTGAGTAAACCATTGGGGAATGCTCGAGAGGCGAAAAACGTTTCGATTGAGTCCCGGATGGTTTAGCAACAGGTCGCGGATGGTTTCACGCTCGTTCGCCCACAACGTTTTCAGCGCCTGAAAGGCCATCCCTTGGGCTTGTTCCGACGGCGCGGTGTCCTCTAGTGGTGGTAAAGGTGTTAACTGCAGGTAGGATCGACCTACCACGCGTCGTAGCCCCTGAAGTAGGTGATCTGGATCGTCTGCACGTTGGTTGAGCAAGTAACTGGCCCATAAGGGTTCCGCCGAGTGCACGTTCAGCCGCCAGAAATCATCAACCACTTCACGCAGTAGCCCCGATTCATCGGGTAAGAGTTTGGCCTCGAATGGCATCGCGCTCTCAAATGCGCGGTCGCTCAGTACTCGTTGGCAGAAGCCGTGGATGGTGAAAATAGCGGCTTCATCAAAATCGAGAATGGCACGGCGAATTCGATGCAACAGGACGTCAGGCGAAATGGGTTCATTAGTCAACAAGGACACAGCGGCCTGGTCTTGATCGCGCAAGGATCGGGCAGCCTTTGCAAGTACCTGGCGGATTCTTGATCGCAGCTCACGCGCTGCGGCATTGGTGTAGGTGACTACCAGGATGCGCGATACGGGAATATCGTGTTCGAGGACCAGGCGCAATAAAAGCGCAGTAATCGTCCAAGTTTTGCCAGTACCCGCACTGGCTTCGATGAGGTGTGCGCCCGCCAGTGGCACGCGTAGTGGATCAAGTGGCGCTTCGATGGTCATGATGATGACGTTTCGAGATGATCGACAATCGGTCGGTACAAGCGCTCTGTCAGCGCCACGAATTCGTCGTTCGGCAGGTTGTCCCACTCGTCCCGAAACGCCAGTTGATACCACGGGTTGGCATCTTCGCCGTTCACATAGGAAGAACTTTCCCAGCACCGTTTGGCAGCCAGCGATGGGTCGCCACTGGCGAACGCATAAGCGTGCGCGCTTCGTGGAAAGAAGGGCAGCGGATGTGCAAGCCCTGTCGAGTAACAGGCCAGGAGGTCAGTCAGCAACTCACGCGCGTCATCAACCGGTTGCAGTGTATAGGTGTCATCCCGAGCTACCAGCTGTGTGTGGCGCGTCGGTGAGGCAGGTGTGAGGTTAAGGGCAAGATGCATTATCCAGGCCGTTATCAGATCTGCAGCGCGAAGATCTAGTACAGAATGCCGGTACTGGGCATCGGCGCCGACCCCATCAAGCTGTCCCCTGAGTGTGGTTTGTCCGACTGACAGGTCGATCTCGATCCGTTGTTGTGGCAGGTTAGAGATCACGCTGGTGCGGGTCGTCAGATCGCTGAGTGCGCTCCACTCAGCCGTTAGTTCTAACCAGCCCAGTGCTCCCGGACGTAGCAGGGCCTGGGCTTGTAAACGAGATTGGGCGTCAACCTGTTGCCCGCCACCTAGTTGTATCTCCAGCAATATCTGACGTTGTGCCATCAAGGCACCGAAACCGGCCCGCGCGGGCGCCCGTGTGTCGAACGCTGGCCTGACACGAGGGAGGTCGACACCGAGTCGATTGCGTAACAGGTATCGCGCTGGGTTTTGAAAGAATTCAACGAGGGCCGCGAGCGCTAATACGTCCGGTTGTTTGGTAACCAGTTCGGTAGGGAAAAGGAGCGGCGTTGTCGTTTGGCGATCGATAGCGGGAGGCATGCGTTCGTCGGCATAACTGAAGTAGCGCTTATTCGTTGGATCAGAGAAATACTGGTGACTGAATCCTTGAAGTGGCTGCTCGATGGTGAGAGTCGAGCCATTACCTTGGTTACCGTCATCGGTGTGGCCGATATAGTCGAGCAACTCGCTGACCAGTACCGAGGGCGGAACCGGGGTGTCGTCACGCCGTTCACGTCCGCAGTAGCTGAGGTACAGGGCTTCGCGCGCACAGAGGATAGTCTCAAGAAAGAGATAACGGTCTTCATCTCGCCGGCGTCGGTCACCGAATCGAGGGGTTTGTGCCAACCGATCGAAGCCTGGAGTTCGCTCCAAACGGGGAAAGTCGCCATCGTTGAGCCCGATGAGACAGATGACTGCGCACGGAAGCGCGCGACCTATCGTGAGGGTCCCAAAGGTCACTCGGCCGGCAGGTAGCGGACTGCTTGCCGACTGCTTGAGCTGTTGTTCAAGGCTTAAGCGAAACACAGACAGATCGAATTCCCTGTCGTAGCCAGCCGTGGTGGCCTCGATTGCCGTGGCTTCTATTGCTTCGCGCAGACGGTTGAGATCGTCTTCCTGTTTATCCTCAGGCGAGAAAAATTGGTCGAGTACGCGATTGAGTTCGACCCCCCAGGCGGTGGCAGTCCTGGCCCTGGAGAGGTGCTGCAGGTTGAAGATGGCTTCTAGAAAATCGACCAAGTGGCCGACGAGGCGCGATTGGTTCGTATCATGTAACGGGTAAGCGAGTCGCCCCATAAAAAATTGATCTTGTGCGGGCAACGCGTGCCCGAGAAGTAACCGTTCGATTGCCGAACGCCAGGTGCGAACGCTGCCCGCAGGAAAATCCATGGACATCAGTTCAGTGTCATCGAGACCCCAGCTAACCCCAATGTCTGATATCCATTGGTACACCTGGCTTAGGTCGCTGTGGTCGAGACCAAAGCGGTGATGCACGGCGCTGTGATCGAGCAGATCGATGATCTCGTTTGCTTCGAGCCGAGAGTCGTGGAGTGTAATCAGAGAAAAAAAAGTATTTACCAGCGCGCTCGTCACCAGCAGGGATTGATCACTGATGCTGAAGGGAATGTATCGATTGCCCTCCACCGCACCAAACACGGCTTCTATGCTGGTGGCATAGATCTCAATGTCCGGGGCAAGGACAGCAACGTCCCCTGGGGTCAAGTGCGGGTGACGCTCAAACAGGTCAAGCAGACGATCATGCAACACTTCAATCTCGCGTAGCGGACTGTGGCAGACCTGTATCTGAATGCTGTCGTCATTTGGGTTGGATAATGGTACTGGTGAACGATCCTGGAGCTGAAAAACATCTGCCTGTATTCGGCCCAGCAGGGTGGTTTCAGCGGGTGCTGAGAAACAGTCGATGCTTTGTCCTTCAAGATCAAGCAACAGGTCGAAGTACTCGCGCTGCTGGCGCCCAGCGCTGGCCAACAGGGTATTGCCGGGGTCGAAGTAATGATTGATTGCTTCTTCATCCCGTTCGGTTGCCCGCAGGGTTTCCTTTTCTGAGGTGATTTGTGCCCAATAAACAGCTGACGGGTTGAGCGTGTACAGAAAGACGTCAGTTTGTTCGGACACTTGTTGAATGGTTTGTAGGTAACCTGGAGAGAGTGTCGGTAATGCAAACAGCGATAAGCGGCTGGGAAGGTTGATCGCAGTAGAGTGGGCATCCAGGCTACGGTAAAGAGCGGGTTGTAACGCCAACCAGTGTCGGTCGTCCCCGTGCCGCATCAGTTGGCGCCACAAGGACGCTTGCCAGTCTTTGGCATCGTGCCCTTGTTCCCAACGGGTGATCCAGTCCGGACGGTAAAGCAGATACTGCTCGTACATGCGAGCAAGGCGACGGGCAAGGTGCCATCGACCATGTTCGTCGGTGCTGCTCAGATACTGTGTGAGTGTCTCGTGTGCTGGCAGTTCTCCTTGATTTTCCAATTGGGCCAGCACACGCCAGGTCAGGGTCGGGAGATCGAAGGTGTTGGTGATTGGAACCTCCGGCAGTTGCCGTCGATACAACCACCAAATGAACTCGGCTGGAAAAAGATACTCGAGGTTTCCGGCAATGCCTTGTTGTGTTGCAATCTGGAGTGACAACCATCGCCGTGTGCTCGCACCCTGCACTACCAACGTCTCCGGCGTGAGTGCCCCAGCCATGGGCTTGGCTAGAGTTCTGATCAGTTGCCTGGCCAGTTCCTCAAGACGGTTGCTGTGGAATTGGTAGAGCACGTTAGGCCTTCATCAGAACGTGGTGATGAACATGGAGTGCACGATCTGCCTATCTTCCCATGGGCAGTAGCTCACCGGGTGCGACTTAAATCCCTGGCCTGATTGATTAATCTAGTGCTATCCCAGTCGACGAGAGATGGGTGTTGGAAAGCCTTCTGTGCTTAAACGCCACAGAAGTCGCGCGTTGGCTGCGTCGGTGGATTGGGCAAAATCAATAGGTGTTCCGCTGTGCATGGTAGATAAGCAGTCGAACAAGACGATATCGCCTAGCGAATAACGATGTCGGTACACAAACTGAGATTGGGTGGCATGCGCTTTTAGTTCTCCAAGATAGGTATCTCCCTCCGCCTGCGGCAGTTCGTTTACTTGAAAAGGAGACTGGCCAAGTCCATATAGGGCTTTGTGCCCCGTGACCGGGTGACACATGACGAGCGGCTTGATGACTGGTGGTACAGCCTCGGCCTGTTTGTCAGTTTTGATTGGGGTCACAGGATATTCCCCAGGGGCTAGTTTTGCTGCACCAAAAAAATGTTTTGCCGTTCTCGATTCGGCTAATCTTTGTTGCTGTGGTTCGAGAGCCTTGTAAGCTGCAACCATGTCATTGAACAGCGTCTCTCCCCCCAACCTGGGCGCAACACGGGCATAAAGCATGGTCATAGTGGTCGGTTCGACTTTGTATGATCCGTCGGTGTGCCAGTGAACCGCTCCGTTGCGAGTGGCTGGGTCACGATCCTTTTTCTGTGTATTGCCGATGGCCATCATCTCGGGATAATCAGGTACTCGCAGATAATCCAGAACGTGCCGAATCAGGCGGCCCCATTGTTGACCAAAGTGATAGTACTGCGCGTGATCTAGACTTTGGTTTTCGATCACCAGGATACGGTGGTGATAGAGAAGGTCCGCTAGGTTTTCGATGAGCCGCTCGTTGATATTCCCGCGAAGATCAAGGTTGCTTATCCGCACGCCAAACGGGGCCTCCAGTGGCGCGACAGACATGTTCTGGCTGGGGTGGTCAGGCATAGCGTGTGGGTCCGCAGTTTCTGTCCGCCCATGCTACCACGCAGATTGTGCGTTTCGCTGTTACGGCAGTTGGGGAGAGGGTGTGAGGGAATAAAGGCGTGTTGTCTCAGCTAACTGATCCTCGACTTGCTGGCGCAAAGCGCGAGGCTGTAGAACTTCGACATCCGGTCCATGACGCAGAATATCCATCACCAGTTCGGTGGCGTTGGTATAGGGCACGGTCAGGTGGTAATAACCCGCCTCATCAAAGTAGCCTTCCTGGCGAGAGTGCCACTGCTCTTGGGACACCCAGCGTGCTGCATTGGGCGAGAATCTGAGCACGGCATTTCGCGTGCGCTCGCCTGAGAAAATGCCGTAACCTGTGCCGAGCACCCGATCGAGTTTGGTTTCGGACACATGCTTAGCGTGATCATCAGGCAGTAATTCGGCCGCTTCGATGGCATCGACGGCAAAACTTCGAAGGTCCTTGCGTAAGTGGCACCAACTGTCCAGATACCAATTGTCTCTGTAGTGGGCAAGTCGCTGAGGAGAGACAACGCGCTGCGTGCGTTCTGCGGTGCGTCGGTTCAAGTGCTGGATACGCAACTGCCGGCGTCTCAGCAGGCCGTGGGAGAGGGATTCAAAAACCCGGCTGTCGACAGCGCGGGCGGCCATATGTAAAACCCGTATCCGTTGGCGAACTTCGCTGACGGCATGATCGCCGTGCTCCAGTAATTGTGCCACTCGCTCACGCAGGGGTGCGATATGGGGTGTTAGCAACCCGGGTTGAAGATTTGCCAGAAGATGGTCCATGGTCAGCAACGCGTGGACCTCAGCTGCACTGAACCACAGACCTGGCAGAGGTTGGCGGGGCGCTTCGTCCACGTTCGTGTCATACCGATAACCGCGGAGGTTTCGATCCCACACGATGGGTGCGCCGATCCGGTCGCGGAGATACTCAAGGTCACGGCGAATCGTTGCGCGGGAGACCTCGAGGTTGTCGATTAGCTGGCGCAGTGAAACGCTGCGCTGATTTCGCAGTAATTGATCGATGCGATAGAAACGTTCGGTGCGATCCATTCAAGTAAGCGGTTGGACGGCAGTCATCAGGTAAGTGTCGTTTCAGTACAGCGCGTCACTTTTTGCACCCATGATGAGGTCATTACGGTGGAGACCACGAATCTTGTGTGTCCACCAACGCACTGTCACGCGCCCCCACTCGGTGAGCAGCGCCGGGTGGTGTCCTTCGGTCTCGGCTAAGTCGCCGATACGATTAGTGAATGCGATGGCGTCGACAAAGTTGTCGAATGCATATATCCGGCTGATCTGTTCGATGCCATTCACATCAAGTTTCTTCCAGTCGGTATGAGTTGAGAGAAATTCGCTCAACTCTTCCTCAGTAGCTGGTGGTGCGCCAATTTTGCAGGCTTCGCAGTGAAGTGTTGAAAATTCAGTCATGTGGGCTCTCCGCTAATTGTGTGCGTAATGCTAATCTTTTACAAAGCGTGTCTCTATGGTTAATCAATCGTTGTGGGTTTTCGAGTGGCCGTAGACAGTGGGGCAGGTTCGCGAGTCTGGCGCCACATGGCGAAGCGCAGCGCTAGGATCAGTATGACCACCATGGCATAGCTACCGGCCCAGGCATAGTCGCTGCGCACGGTCATAAGGTAATGCACGGCAGCCAGCGCCATGGCGATATAGATGCTTTGGTGAAGGCGTTTCCAGCCGGGCCCCAGTCGCTGAACCCAGCGCTTGGTCGATGTGATAGCCAAAGGCATTAGTGTGATCCAGGCGATAAATCCAACCAGGATGTAGGAGCGTTTAAACAACTCCTCGCCGAGACGAAATATGTCCCAGCCAAGCAGAAAGGTAATAAACGCAAGCAGGTGACCGGTCAGATACGTAAAGGCCCATAATCCAACCGCGCGCCGACACTGTATCAGCAGAGGCCATCGGGCCCAGCGCGCGGCGCGGGGCAATAAGACGACGAGAATCAGCAGGTTGAATGCCCAGATCCCAGTTTCCCAGATGACGGTCTTCTCCGGGTCAACGCCCAGGTTACCCTGCAAGTAACCGGCGGCCAGGCAGCACCCGGGCAGGGCACAACCGAAATGGAGAAAAAGTCGGCTCACCAGTATTGCTGTGGGTCCCCGGGATACAGGTGTGCCACCGCTTCACCATACCCGTTGTAGGGGCGCGTTGGTATGCGTTCAATTTGGCCTTCGCCTAAGATCCGTCGTTCGCTGGCCTGGCTCCAGCGAGGGTGTGAAATATCTGGATAGACGTTGCTGTACCAGCCGTACTCTGCTGGCGTTTCTTGGTGCCAGGTAGCGGGGGGGCGGTGGGCGGTAAAACTGATCCGTGTAATGAATTTTGCTGACTTGAATCCGTATTTCCACGGTATCGTGATGCGAAAGGGCATGCCATTTTGCGGCAGTTCCGGATCCCCATAGACACCGAAGGTAGCGAAGGTCAGAGGGTGCATTGCCTCCTCAATGGTTAGGGCCTCGACATATGGCCACGCCAGCGTACTGAATGGCGATGCTTGTCCGGGCATTTCTTCTGGGCGGTAAACGCTGGTAAAGGCAACGTATCGGGCACTACTCAACGGTTGCACTTGTTTCAGAATCTCGGCTAGCGGTCGGCCGTTATAGGGGATCACCATTGACCAAGCCTCAACGCAACGGAAATCGTAGATGCGTTCTTCCAGCTGGCTAAAGGGTCGGCCCATGAGCTGATCAACGTCGAACGTCCCTGGATGTTCGACCAAGCCGTCAAAGGTGATTGTCCAGGGTCTTAAGTGAAACCCCGCGGCATGCCGTGCCGGGTCCGTTTTGTTCCAGCCAAATTCGTACGCGTTGTTGTAGTGCGTGGCAGCATGTTTAGTGGTGATCCGCCTCTGCGGGCTTTGAGCACGTTTGTTGTCTGCAGGTGAGGCACTGGCACCCGCGGCGCGGGCGGCGTCAATCGACTCGGTTGGGCGATGGTCATATCGAAGATAGCCAAAAGTGGCGAGCCCGCCCAGTCCGAGCGTGGCTACCACGAGTCGCCGGCGTTGATAGGTGATGGGGTCAGTTATCTTGGTCATGGTCTACAGGTCGGGAGCTTTTATCCGGGAATCCTATATGCCTGCAGGCTTGCCTAGTCTACGTGAGGTCATTTGCCGCAGTGTGAACTTGCAGATTATTGCCCGGTGTGCGTGAATGGGCGGCTTGGCCAATGTTAAGATTCACCGGGCATTCCCCACACCGCTATCCATGATTAACAGAATACTTAGTTTATTGCTCATCTCGACGCTGTTGGTATCGTGCGGCGGTAGTGGTTATTCAAGCACTGGCACTTCTAAAACCGCGTATTCAGGTGTTTACACAGGCGATGTGCGTGGCACGGATTGCGCTGGTAATGGCTGTACCGTGTTGTATTCGTCTCCCGAACGTTTCTCAGTGGCGCCGTCAGGCACACTGGACTGGCTTGCCGGCACGGGTAGTTTGAACGACGGGTGTTTGGATCGGGCGACCCGTGTCAGTCTTACGTCTGATACGGTATACGAGACAGTTTCGGGATCGTGTAAGAACAGTTCGGGAGAATCGTGCAGTATTTCAGGGGTGACCGATGGCTTCGTTTTAGGGCCGACTCTGTCTCTCAAGATTGACTATGAACTCAGTTGCGCGAGCGGCACGAGTACGGTGCGCGTTAACTACGCTGGTGAACGTGCGATCGACGATTGTCCTGCCGGT
>JAKUQS010000052.1 GCA_022451485.1 Gammaproteobacteria bacterium | reverse complement strand
GTTCTCTCAAATTTAGGGCCGTTGGTTTCCTCATCCCAGTAGATTGCCTGCATTGCGACCAGGTCAATGACACCCTCAAAACCATCCTCAGCACCGATAGGCATCTGTATGGCAAGGGTCGTTGCACCGAGCCGCTGCCGAATCTGTCTTACTACCCGTTCATAGTCAGCACCTGTCCTATCCATCTTGTTGATAAAGGCCAGGCGCGGAACACCGTAACGATCAGCCTGTCGCCACACCGTCTCAGATTGTGGCTCGACGCCACCGACTGCGCAAAACACTGCAACCGCTCCATCCAGAACACGCAGGGACCGCTCGACTTCAATCGTAAAATCGACGTGCCCAGGCGTGTCGATGATGTTAATTCTGTGCTCGGGGTATTGTTGCTCCATGCCTTGCCAAAAACACGTGGTAGCAGCCGAGGTAATCGTTATACCTCTTTCTTGTTCTTGCTCCATCCAATCCATAACCGCATTACCGTCATGAACCTCACCTAACTTGTGGGAGATACCCGTATAAAAAAGGACGCGCTCGGTCGTTGTCGTCTTACCGGCATCAATATGAGCCATGATACCGATATTGCGGTAGCGCTCGAGAGGGATGGTTCTTGCCACGGTGTGTCCTGAGTAATGCCTTAAATAGTAAATTTCGGTTGCGCGTCGAGTCTGCTATGTTTGTTAGAAACGATAATGAGAAAAAGCCTTATTTGCCTCTGCCATTCGATGAACTTCATCCTTCTTGCGCGCGGCAGCGCCTCGACTGTCAGCCGCGTCCATCAGTTCACCCGCCAAACGTTGTGTCATCGATTTTTCACCACGCTTTCGCGCCGCTTCAACTAACCAGCGCATAGCGAGCGCGTTACGGCGACTCGGCCGAACTTCAACTGGCACCTGGTAGGTGGCCCCGCCGACACGTCGACTTTTAACCTCAACGACTGGCCGAATATTTTCCAGCGCTTGGTAGAAAATATCGAGCGGCTTCTCCGCTCCACGATCCTGGATAATATCGAGCGCACCATAAATAATACCCTCGGCAATCGACTTCTTACCATCGAGCATAATTACATTAATAAACTTAGCGACTGTCTGATCCTTAAACTTCGGATCCGGCAACATCACTCGTTTAGGTACTTCTCTACGCCTTGGCATCCCTATTTATTCCCAATCAATTCTCGTTTTCAATGAGTGGATAATCTGCGTTCGTTAAACACCATATGCCTCAAAAACGTCCATACCAAGTGATCTCCTCCAATCAAGGTCATCTGCTAAAGCCGTTGGCGTAACCCTACCAACGCCTGATTCATCCAATCCTGGCGTAACCGCTATTTGCCGCTAGCAACGTCTGGTTACCGTCGCGGCTTGTTTTCACTCAATCCTAAAACTGAGCACTTTATTTACCCGGCCGCAAACTACTCAGCCAAGCCCATTTAATATCTGCCTAAGCGAACTGGACCCCGTGGCACACCCTTGCCGCCTTCATGCTTTAGGTCGCTTAGCACCATACTTCGACCGCCCCTGTCGACGCTCACCGACGCCAGACGTATCCAATGTGCCACGCACCGTGTGGTACCTAACGCCGGGCAGATCCTTGACTCGCCCACCTCGAATCAGCACCACTGAGTGTTCCTGCAGATTGTGTCCCTCACCGCCGATATAACTCGTTACCTCGTAACCGTTGGTTAATCGCACCCGAGCCACCTTGCGCAATGCTGAATTCGGCTTCTTGGGTGTGGTCGTATATACACGTGTACAAACGCCCCGTTTCTGGGGGGACGCAGCCAGTGCCGGCACATTCGACTTCTTCTGGTGCCGGGACCGTGATTTTCTGACCAACTGATTAATAGTAGGCATAAGCCTCTCCCAGGGTCTCCATCAGGAACCCCGAAGAATCTTGCAAAAGGGCGGCGATTCTAGGCCGGGCCTCGAAGAAATGTCAAGTTTCATCACGATTTACGGCCTATAAGCAGCGTTCGACCCCAACTGGACGCCATCACTGATTTACTGCCTCCTCTATGTCTAAACTCCCTAGATCGGTTGTTTCACCTGGCTCAGTGCCAAAAATCATTTCCTCGCGCTCATTGTCTTCGGCCACCACTTCTGCCCGTCGCCGACGACGTTCTTCATGGAATGCTAATCCGGTCCCAGCAGGGATGAGGCGGCCGACAATGACATTCTCTTTGAGGCCACGCAGGTGATCTGTCTTCCCTTGCATCGATGCATCGGTCAGAACACGGGTGGTTTCCTGAAAAGAGGCCGCGGAAATAAACGACTCGGTACTGAGTGACCCTTTGGTAATACCCAGCAGTACAGGCACGAAAACAGCAGGCTTCTTTCCATCTGCCACGAATTCATCATTCTCTTTTAACATAGTGGAACGCTCAACCACGTCATCTTTTAGGTATCGGGTCTCGCCAGGTTTTGTGACTCGTACCTTTCTCAGCATCTGGCGGACTATTACCTCGATATGCTTGTCGTTGATCTTAACGCCCTGCAATCGGTAAACCTCCTGCACTTCGTTAACAATAAATGTCGTCAATTGCTCCACGCCGAGTAACTCCAAAATATCTGCAGCGGCTCGAGGCCCTTCAACAATTTCGTCCCCTCGCTCGATGTGTTCTCCCTCAAAAACACTAATTGGGCGAGTCTTCGAAATCTGCATCTCATGTTCTCGATTCTTGTCATCTGTGATGACAACACGGACTTTGGTTTTCACTTCCTTACCAAAAGAGATTAGACCGCTATGGGTTGCCAAAATGGCAGGTTCCTTTGCTCTTCGAGCCTCAAAAAGTTCCGCCACTCGAGGTAAACCACCGGTTATATCCCGTGTTTTTGAACCTTCTTGTGGGATCCTCGCCAACACGGTACCCGCGTCTACCGCCTGTCCATCAACCGCCGTAATGGTTGCACCGGGAGGCATCTGGTAACGGGCTTCGCGTTCACTTCCAGGGATTTTTTTCGCTCGGCCACTGGCATCAACAATCTCAATAGCAGGACGCATTTCCTGCGCGGCACCACGTCTCTGTTTCGGATCAAGCACCACATACGTTGTCGAACCGGTCAGCTCATCCACCTGACGGGTCACTGTGACGCCATCATCCATATTCTTAAAACTGACCTTGCCCGGTACCACAGTGATGATGGGATGCGTATGCGGATCCCAGCTAGCAACCAACTGACCCCCAACCACCGTATCACCGTCATCAACCGTTAACTCGGCACCGAAAGGCAACCTATATCGCTCACGATCAACACCATAAGTATCCTGAACGACTAACTCACCGGATCGCGATATCACAACGTTCCTGCCATCAGCGCGCCTGACAACCCGAAAGCGACCATAACGGGCAGTCCCCTCGCTCCTGACCGTGACCTTGCTGGCCGTAGCCGCCCGGGACGCTGCACCTCCGATATGAAAAGTACGCATAGTCAACTGGGTACCAGGTTCACCGATACTCTGTGCCGCCATGACCCCCACCGCCTCACCCCGATTAACTAGATGTCCCCGGCCGAGATCACGTCCATAACATGTAGCGCAGATACCATAACGAGTCTCACACGTAACCGGTGAACGCACCCTGATTTGATTGATATTGTGTTCTTCTACCAACTGTATGGCAGCCTCATCAATCATGTCACCCGGCTTCAAA
The DNA here is from genome assembly GCA_022451485.1 of Gammaproteobacteria bacterium. Classification (GTDB taxonomy): domain Bacteria; phylum Pseudomonadota; class Gammaproteobacteria; order Arenicellales; family UBA868; genus UBA11791. Next base: position 10,824 of record JAKUQS010000052.1, on the reverse strand, counting down.
AGGACTTGCCCCTGTGGATTCGCCACTTTTTCGGCGACCACTCTCCCAAGTATCCGATCCATTAATGGAACCATGACCTCTCCACCTTGAACAACGGCTTCGAGAAGAATGCCCTCCTTCGTCCCACAATCATCGTCATTCACAACCAAGTCCTGACAGACGTCGACCAGTCGACGAGTGAGATATCCTGAGTTGGCTGTTTTTAACGCTGTATCCGCCAGGCCCTTACGGGCGCCATGGGTAGAGATAAAGTACTGAAGAACATTCAATCCTTCGCGGAAATTAGCGGTGATTGGAGTTTCAATGATGGACCCATCAGGTTTAGCCATCAAACCACGCATGCCGGCCAGTTGTCGGATTTGCGCTGGACTGCCGCGCGCACCAGAATCAGCCATCATGTAGATTGAATTGAAAGATTCTTGATTTACTTCATTGCCATCAACGTCAAGAACCATCTCATGCTGAATCTCCTTCATCATCTCATCTGCTACCACCTCACTGGCGTGGGTCCAGATATCCACAACCTTGTTATACCGCTCACCATCAGTCAGAAGGCCTGAGCTGTACTGTTCCTGTATGCTTTTTACCTCGTGCTCTGCTGTTGCGAGGCGCTCTGGCTTAGTGTCCGGCACGATCATGTCATCGACACCGATGGATACCCCGCCTTTCGCTGCCATCGAAAACCCCACATACATCAACTGATCACAGAAAACGACCGTCTCCTTTAAACCGATTCGCCGATAACACTCATCAATAACCATCGAAATCGCCCGCTTGCGCAGCGTCTTATTCACCAGATCAAAGGGCAACCCGTCAGGAAGAATTTCCATTAACAACGCACGCCCAACCGTTGTATCACGAAGAATGACTATCTCGGTCAAACCACCATCCTCGCCGAATCGTTTTTCCGCAATACGAACTTTAACTTTGGCATGGAGCGACACCTGCCCCGTGTCATAAGCTCGGCGCGTCTCCGCAACGTCAGCAAACACACTACCCTCACCACGGTCATTCACCCGCTCACGCGTCATGTAGTAGAGACCTAGAACAATATCCTGCGAGGGACCAATGATCGGTTCCCCATTGGCCGGATGGAGCACATTGTTGGAAGACATCATTAACGATCGTGCCTCCAACTGTGATTCGATCGACAGGGGGACATGCACCGCCATCTGATCGCCATCAAAATCTGCATTGTAGGCAGTACACACCAACGGATGCAGTTGGATTGCCTTACCTTCAACCAGCACCGGTTCGAAAGCCTGAATACCAAGCCGGTGAAGCGTTGGTGCTCGGTTCAGCAATACAGGATGCTCCCGTATCACTTCTTCGAGAATGTCCCAAACCTCAAGCTCCTCGTTGTCCACCATCTTCTTTGACTGTTTGATGGTCGTCGATAGGCCACGCAACTCCAACCGAGAGAAAATGAAGGGCTTAAATAACTCTAGTGCCATTTTCTTCGGCAACCCACATTGATGTAACTTCAGCGTTGGACCAACCACAATGACAGATCGCCCCGAGTAATCTACCCGTTTACCCAGCAGGTTCTGACGGAAACGACCTTGCTTGCCTTTGATCATGTCGGCCAGGGACTTCAATTGACGCTTATTGGACCCCGTGACCGGCTTTCCCCGCCGCCCGTTGTCGAGCAATGAATCAACTGATTCCTGCAACATCCGCTTTTCATTACGCACAATGATGGCCGGCGCATTCAAATCAAGCAATCGACGCAATCGATTATTTCGATTAATCACTCGACGATACAAGTCGTTCAAATCCGATGTTGCGAATCGTCCACCATCAAGCGGCACCAAGGGCCTCAGATCGGGGGGCAAGACCGGCAACACCTCCATTACCATCCACTCAGGTTTATTCCCTGAATTGATAAACCCTTCAACAACCTTCAATCGTTTGGTCAGTTTCTTAAACTTGGTTTCCGATTTGGTCTCACTTAATTCGGCTCGAAGTGTGTCACGTTCCGACTTGAGGTCTAACGATTTCAGTAGACTTCGAATAGCCTCAGCGCCCATAGCTGCCTCAAGCCCCGACTCAAGTACTATGCGCTCGTGATACTCGTCCTCACTCAACAATGCGCCTTGATTTAGTTTTTTATCCTGCAGGTATTGCGCGATAATTTCATCTTCTGCCGCACGGGCATCGAACTCATTTTCTTCAGAAACGCTTTTCGATTTCGAATTAGGTTCAGGCTCATCCTTCTTTAAAAGTTTAATGGTCTTTTTAAGGAGAACCACTGCACCCTCGTACCACTCGTCTTCGCCGAACTGTTCGCTTTTCAGTGATTCAAGGAGATTTTGAATATCCTTTGCACTCACACCAGCCTTAATCAATCGCTTGAGTAACCCTGTTGTGTCGAAATCGGCCTTCCACTCATGATCTTCCCTGATGGTTGGCAATAGCCACATGTCATCAGATTTGTTGACGACCATATACGCTTCGAAATACAACACTCGTTCAATTTCCCGCACGGTTTTATCAAGCAATACGCCCAACCGAGACGGCAGCGACTTCAGAAACCAGATATGAGCGCACGGACTCGCGAGTTCGATGTGGCCCATGCGCTCGCGCCGCACTTTCGACAACGTGACCTCCACCCCGCACTTCTCGCAGATGACTCCACGGTGTTTGAGCCTCTTATACTTACCGCACAAACACTCGTAGTCGCTCATGGGTCCAAACAACTTCGCACAAAACAGACCATCGCGCTCTGGCTTAAACGTCCGGTAATTGATGGTCTCGGGCTTCTTCACCTCACCGAAAGACCATGACCGAATTTTGTCAGGCGAAGCAATACCAATGCGGATATTGTCAAAGTCGTGACTCGTGTCAGGCTTGTTGATCAAACTAAAGAGATCTTTCATTGAAATTCCTCAAACTTATTCCGGGCTTTATTGGGTAGTCGGTGTTGCATTATTTGCAGCACTAACGTTCTTCCCTCTTTTCAATATTGAGGGCAAGCGCCCTGATTTCCTTTACCAACACATTAAATGATTCCGGCACGGCTGCTTCCATTCGGTGATCTCCCTTAACCAGGTTGTCATACATCTTGGTCCGACCCGACACATCGTCGGACTTAACCGTTAGCATTTCCTGCAAGGTATAAGCCGCACCGTAAGCCTCTAATGCCCAAACCTCCATTTCACCGAACCGCTGACCTCCGAACTGGGCTTTGCCGCCTAATGGTTGCTGCGTGATCAGGCTGTATGGACCGGTTGAGCGTGCATGCATTTTGTCATCAACCAAGTGATTCAATTTGAGCACATACATATAACCCACCGTCACCGCCCGATCGAATTGCTCCCCGGTTCTACCGTCGTAGAGCACAGCCTGGCCACTCTCCGGAAGCCCAGCTAATCTCAACATACTCTTGATCTCGCTTTCTGATGCACCATCAAACACCGGTGTTGCCATGGGTACGCCACCGCGGAGATTAGTGGCCAATTCCATCACTTCATCATTTGTTAAAGATGCAACGCCATTGGGTCGACCGTCACCGTTATAGACCTTATTCAGTTGAGTTTTGACATCACTGAGCGGTGCTTGCTGATCGAGCATAGCGCTTATCTGCTTACCCAATTCGTGTGAAGCCCAACCCAGATGCGCTTCCAGCACTTGTCCCACGTTCATTCGAGATGGCACACCTAACGGGTTTAACACAATATCAACAGTCGTACCGTCATCCATATACGGCATGTCTTCGACCGGTACGATTTTTGATATCACTCCCTTGTTTCCATGACGTCCAGCCATCTTGTCACCAGGCTGGAGTCGTCGCTTGACAGCGACGAACACTTTTACCTGCTTGAGTACGCCCGGCTGCATTTCATCACCGGCCTCGAGCTTGGCACGCTTCTGGTCGTAAAGATCCTTGAAGTGTTTATCCTGAAGAGACAGATGGTCACGAATGCGTTCAAGGTTGCGATTCACTTCCTCATCACGCACTCGGATTTCAAACCACCTATCCCGAGGCACATCCTTCAGGTACGTCCGTGTGAGTTTGGCATCTGACTCAAGGCCTGCAGGACCACCTTCGGCGACCTTCCCAATCAGTAACTGCTCAATACGGTCGTAAGCATCGTCTTCAACAATACGGAACTGATCATTCAGGTCTTTCTTGATCTGCGTAAGCTCATAATCCTCGATATCCAACGCCCGCTGATCTTTCTGAACACCATCACGGGTAAACACCTGCACATCGATTACAGTCCCCGACATGCCAGAGGGCATTCTCAGAGACGTGTCTTTCACATCAGACGCCTTCTCACCGAATATGGCACGCAGCAACTTCTCTTCTGGAGTTAACTGTGTCTCACCTTTTGGCGTGACCTTGCCGACTAGAATATCGTTAGGCTCGACCTCGGCTCCGATATAGATGATGCCGGCTTCGTCCAGCTTGCCAAGAGCGTAGTCACCCACGTTCGGAATGTCGCCCGTAATATCTTCTGACCCAAGTTTCGTATCACGAGCGACACACTGCAGTTCTTCAATGTGAATCGACGTGTAGACATCGTCCTGAACCAGCCGTTCGGAAATTAGAATCGAGTCCTCAAAGTTGTATCCATTCCACGGCATAAAAGCGACGAGCACGTTTCGACCCAAAGCCAACTCTCCAAGATCAGTCGAAGGACCGTCGGCCAACACATCACCTGCATTGATACGATCACCGGCCTTAACCAGAGGACGCTGATTGATCGTGGTATTTTGGTTAGACCGTGTGTATTTGACCAAGCTATAGATATCTACGCCAGCGTCATCTGTGCCCATCTCTTCATCATTTACTTTGACGACAATGCGAGAAGCATCGACAGAATTGACCGTACCACCCCGGCTAGCGATCACTACAACCCCAGAATCACTTGCTACTTTTCTTTCAAAACCAGTGCCGACCAATGGCTTTTCACTACGCAGCGTTGGCACCGCCTGCCGCTGCATATTCGAACCCATGAGTGCACGGTTAGCGTCATCATGTTCGAGAAACGGAATCAACGATGCAGCAACAGAAACAATCTGCGACGGGGCAATATCGATGTAATCGATTTTGTCCGGCGTCGATAGAGTGAATTCATTTTGATATCGACAAGAAACAAGTGCATCCGACAACACACCCCGATCACTGACAGGTGCGTTAGCCTGAGCAATCACAAATTTGAATTCGTCAATTGCTGACAGATATTCAATCTCATCGGTCACTCGCCGGTTCACTACTTTACGGTAGGGGGTCTCCAAAAAGCCGTATTCGTTTGTTCTTGCATAGACTGCCAGCGAATTGATCAACCCAATATTCGGACCTTCCGGCGTTTCGATCGGACACACCCGGCCGTAATGTGTGGGATGTACATCTCTAACCTCGAATCCGGCCCGCTCCCGTGTCAAACCACCGGGGCCCAACGCAGAAACCCGTCGTTTGTGAGTCACCTCGGCCAGAGGATTCGTCTGATCCATGAACTGGGATAACTGACTCGAGCCAAAAAACTCTTTTATCACCGCAGAGACTGGTTTGGCATTGATCAAATCTTGTGGGGTCAGATTCTCTGACTCCGCGACAGTCAACCGTTCGCGCACAGCCCGCTCAACACGAACGAGGCCGACGCGGAATTGGTTTTCGACCAACTCACCGACTGAGCGAACTCTTCTATTACCAAGATTATCAATGTCGTCAGTCTCACCTCGTCCGTTCTTTAAACCCACGATCACCCGTAAGACATCGATGATGTCTTCTTGCGTGAGGTGAGAAGGCCCTTCATCTGAAGGGCGCCCGAGACGCCGATTAAGTTTCATACGCCCAACCATGGACAGGTCGTAACGTTCGGTGTTGAAAAACAAATTCTTGAACAACTGCTCAGCAGAATCCTTAGTCGGCGGCTCACCCGGTCGCATCATTCGATAGATTTCGATCTGCGCCTCGAGTGCGCTGCGAGTGTCATCAGCACGTAAGGTATCCGACACAAATGGGCCGTGATCGATATCATTGGCGTAAATAATTTCGATCTCATCCACGCCCGCAGTTCGAAAATTAGCTAACAATTCGGCTGTCAATTGGTCATTGGCCTCTGCCAGCACCTCTCCAGTGTTGGTATCAACTACCGCTTTGGAAAGAACCTTAGATAGGCCCATACCAGCATTCCGTGCAAGGTAGGAGTCCGAGACTGGCAATCGCTTAACTCGCGAACTGGTCAGGGCGCGAACATGACGTGCCGTGACTCGCTTGCCAGCTTCGACAACCACCTCACCAGAGGGCGTGGTGATGTCGAAATCAAAATCCTGACCGCGAAGCCGCTCCGGCACAAAATCAATCACTACCCCTTCAGCCGCCAATCGCACTGTTTCAGTATCGAAAAACAACCCCAAAATCTCTTCAGTTGAATAATTCAATGCACGGAGGATGACCGTCGCGGGCAGCTTGCGCCGTCGATCGATGCGTACATACATGAGGTCTTTCTGGTCGAACTCAAAATCAAGCCAAGAACCTCGATAAGGAATCACTCTTGCGGAGAACAACAGCTTTCCCGAAGCGTGTGTCTTTCCCTTATCGTGATCAAAGAACACCCCTGGAGAACGATGCAATTGGGAGACGATAACTCGTTGGGTGCCATTGATAATAAAAGTGCCATCCTCGGTCATCAGTGGCACCTCACCCATATACACCTCTTGCTCCTTAACATCGTGGATGACTTTTTCCCCGCCAGCCACCTTCTCGAACACCATCAGTCTTAACACAGCGTGCAGGGGTGCAGAGTAAATTCGACTCTGCCGCTTGCATTCGCGCTCGTCATAAGTCGGCTCACCGAGTCGATAGCTCACGAAATCAAGGGATGCTAATCCGTTGTAACTTTCTATCGGAAACACTGATTTAAAAGCAGCCTGCAGCCCTTGATCGATGCGCTGTTGAGTTGCGACGTCCTTCTGCAACAATTTGCGATAAGACCCGCGCTGTATATCCAGTAGGTTCGGCACAAGATCACCACCGGCCTGCTTACTGAATGTCTTTCTAATGCGTTTCTTCTCAGTAAAGGAATAAATCATTCACGTTCCTCGATCATTGTTCGCAATCGCCGATGATGCCGAGTCGCACCAAGCGGCTTTCCCAGGGCAATAAGGAAGGCACACCCGCGTTAGCGCAGCTGCGCATTCCATAAATCTCAGCGCGCCAGTCAGGCGCGCCCACCGCCACATCTACTTCACCTCGACTGTGGCGCCCGCTTCTTCCAGCTGTTTCTTCGCTTCTTCGGCTTCATCCTTAGTAACCCCTTCGCGCACGGGTGTCGGAGCCGACTCCACCAGATCTTTTGCTTCTTTTAGCCCAAGACCAGTCATCGCTCGAACCGCTTTAATGACACCCACTTTCTTCTCACCAAAGCTGGCCAGAACTACATCGAACTCAGTCTGCTCTTCGGCAGCACCATCGGCTGCCGCCCCCCCACCTGCGGGAGCCGCGACTGCGACTGCAGCGGCAGAAACACCAAACTTCTCTTCCATCTCTTTAATCAGTTCAGATAGCTCCAGAACTGACATTTCAGCAACTGCATTAAGAATCTCTTCACGTGACATTTGTATCTCTCCAATATCTGGACTTAAAAGTCCCTAGACGGTATTCGTAACCGTTCATGCAGCCTCTCGACTATCCCTAACAGCAGTCAGGACGCGCACAAACTGGGCGGGTATTTCGTTAAGCGTACGAACAAACTTATTCATGGGCGCTTGCATTGTTCCAACCAACATCGCCAGCAATTCTTCACGACCAGGCAAGCGGGCCAGAGCCTTAATGGTCTGGTCATCAATTAATGCCCCCTCCATCGCGCCAACCTTGACTTTAAGCACCTCATGATCCTTACCAAACTCAGTGACGATCTTAGCCAAGGCCACCGGATCTTCCGATGTCATCATGACTAGAGGACCGACAAAATGATCGGTAAGACACTCAAATTGAGACCCAGCCACGCCACGACGAGCAAGTGAGTTCTTCACCACACGCACAGCGACACCGCTCTCCCTGGCCGAAGTTCTGAATGCCGACACTTCGGCAACAGTAAGCCCTCGATACTCAGCCAGAATGGCAGCCTGGGCCACAGACATAGTCTGCGACACTTCACTGACGACAGTCTTCTTCTGCTCCCGGTTTAATCCCATTTCGTACTAACTCCGTCGGATTGATGTGATGATGACCTGACCCCCTTTACAAATGAGGACATGGCCACCGCCTGCGCGGGCCTTATAGCCAGATTAAGCACACGGCAACCATCAGTTGCTGTGTGCACCCGCGGTCTTCGACGAACCAGACACCACACCCGCCAGCCAACCCGCCCTGACGAACGCACCATCCAAGCTCCTCAAATCTCGACACATGCTTAACTGACCACCGAAGCGCGATCCACTTTGACACCCGGACCCATAGTCGTCGACAGCGTGATGCGTCTAACATATTGACCTTTAGCCGCCGATGGCTTGGCTCTCTGTAGAGCACCCATCAGCGCCAACAAATTCTCTTTCAACGCTTCAGGCTCGAAAGATGCCTTACCAATCGGACAATGAATAACACCCGCTTTATCAAGTCGGAATTGCACCTGCCCCGCTTTCGCATTGTTAACGGCCTTGGCCACATCCTGCGTCACGGTCCCGACTTTGGGATTCGGCATTAATCCGCGCGGTCCCAATATCTGCCCAAGCTTCCCCACCACCCGCATAGTGGCCGGTGTGGCAATACAAATGTCGAAATCAATTTCACCGCCCGTGATCTTTTCAGCGAGGTCATCCAAGCCAACCAAGTCGGCCCCTGCCTCACGTGCCATATCTGCATCCCCGCCGTCAGCAAAAACGGCTACACGAACGGTCTTCCCAATCCCCCTGGGTAACACCGTTGAACCACGCACACTCTGATCGGTTTTCTTTGCGTCAACTCCTAGATTAATCGCAACATCCACGGTCTCGTCAAACCGTGCGGAGGCACTACCTCGCACAAGGCCAATCGCCTCATCGACATCATAAACCGCTTGAGGATCCTTTCCTTCAGTCACAGAGCGATATCTTTTCCCATCTTTGCTCATGTCATACCCCCTCGGTTTCGATGCCCATGCTGCGCGCACTGCCAGCAATAATCCGAACAGCCTGATCCATGTCATAGGCACTAAGATCAGGCATTTTGACCTTCGCAATCTCCTCCAACTGATTACGACTCACTTTTCCGACCTTGTCTCGATTTGGCTCTGCACTGCCCTTTTCCACCGCGGCCGCCTTCTTCAACAACACGGAAGCCGGTGTTGTCTTGCGCACATAAGAAAAACTCTTATCTGTGTAAACAGTGATGATCACCGGCACCGGCAACCCAGCTTCCATCTCTTGAGTATCTGCGTTGAAGGTTTTACAGAACTCCATGATGTTGACGCCGTGTTGTCCAAGAGCTGGCCCGACCGGTGGACTTGGCTTTGCTTCACCTGCTGGCACCTGCAACTTAATGTAAGTTTCAATTTTCTTAGCCACGACTCGACCCCCATACAGACACGCTGGTATTAATTTGCCAAGCACACACTGATTGGATACTCATGTCATACCTCTCCATATTGTCTGTCAGCCTTTTTCCACTTGACTAAAGGCCAGTTCGACTGGAGTCGAACGACCAAAAATAGTGACTGACACTCGCAGCCTCTCTTTGTCGAAATTGACGTCTTCGACCATACCGTTGAAATCCTGAAACGGTCCATCGACGACACGGACCACTTCTCCGGGGGCATAGGTGTACTTCGGGCGAGGATGTTCAGCACCTTCCTGAACTTGTTGAAGTATTGAACCCACCTCCTCGTCGGAGATCGGCACGGGTTGTGATCCTCCACCACCGACAAACCCAGTCACACGCGGTATCGAATTGACCAAATGCCAGGCATCATCGCTCATTTGCATCTGAACCAACACGTAACCTGGGAAAAATTTCCGTTCGCTGGTTCGTTTCTGACCACTTTTTAGTTCAATCACAACCTCAGTTGGCACTTCAATTGCGCCAAAGCTTTCCTCCATGCCATTACGCGAGATGTGATCCTTAAGTGATCGTTGGACCTGCTTCTCAAAGCCGGAAAAGGCCTGAACCACATACCAACGCATTTCGTTTAAATCAGTCACGACAGTTTATCGACTAGCCCTTAGTATGAGATCGTAAATAGCCCAAAAAGAAAAAACATCCAACAACCACAGATAAAGCCCGACAATAATCACCATCACAATCACAACCAGCGTTGCCTGTACCGTCTCCTTGCGTGTCGGCCACACAACTTTGCGCACTTCAGCCCTAGTACCTACGGCAAACTGCCAGGCAAGCTGTCCAGGCTCCGACGCCAACGCGACAGCCCCAGCACCCACCACAGCGAACACCACGATCGCCGCGCGCAAAAGAGCTGACGCGTCGTTTAACCAGTAAAAGCCCGCAATCCCTGCGATCACTATCAACGCAGCCAATCCGAGTTTTAACTTATCCGCCACTGACTCTCCCTACATCACAATTCAATTCTGGCAGGCCAGGAGGGAATCGAACCCCCAACCTGCGGTTTTGGAGACCGCCGCTCTGCCAATTGAGCTACTGGCCTGTGGCGTACCGCAATCCTCGATCTAGCACCACCCGCAATTTGATCCTGCTTTTTTCTTTGTTCTATTTCTTACCTTTTCTTACCTTCACCACATTCACTCAATGACACTGGCGACGACGCCGGCGCCTACTGTTCGACCACCTTCTCGAATGGCAAACCGTAAGCCCTCTTCCATCGCAATCGGCGCAATTAACTTCGCCTTAAGATTTACGTTGTCTCCAGGCATCACCATCTCCAC
>JAKUQS010000051.1 GCA_022451485.1 Gammaproteobacteria bacterium | reverse complement strand
GAAAAAAGGTCATATCGTTGTTTGACCACGTCTCTCGCTTTAACCACCATCCTGCGTTCAATACGCGAGCGCAACGACAGATCAAACTAAGCGGGGCTCCCAAACGAGCACTTTGTCGTTATCGGAATAACACCGCACTCTAAGCCGCCAAATAATCGCACCTTCCCAAACCTAAACTAACCTAACGATATCTAATCCATGGAGAAGCCAATAAAATATCTGGCGGAGAGGGAGGGATTCGAACCCTCGATGGGCGTCAACCCATACTCCCTTAGCGGGGAGCGCCTTCAGCCGCTCGGCCACCTCTCCAACACCTAGAAACTTAATTCTACAACAGCGGATTGCACTCGCCCGGCTTTATCCAATGACACAAAACCACTAATCAACGGCGGGCCCAAGCATCTCATGCTCTGGTGATTCATCCAGTCCGAACACTCTATGCAAGGACCGAACAGCCAACTCTAGATACCGATCAGCAATCCCCACCGAAATCTTGATCTCAGAAGTCGATATCAACTGAATGTTAATACCTTCGTCTGCCAAGGTCTTAAACATTCTTGCTGCAATGCCCGCGTGCGAGCGCATCCCGACACCGACTACTGAGACTTTCGCCAAAGTCTGGTCGCCAATGACTTCACTCGCTCCGAGCACCTGTGCGGTCGCATCGAGTATCTCCTTGGCCTTGGCAAATTCGTTTCGGTGCACAGTGAACGTGAGATCCGTAGTGTCATCCCCGGTGACATTCTGAATAATCATATCTACATTGATATGCGCGTCTGATAACGGGCCAAATATTCGCGATGCCACCCCCGGCTCATCCGGAACTCCGGTGATGGTCAGTTTCGCTTCATCGCCGTTATAAGCGATACCAGAAATCAGCGGTTGTTCCATTTCATCTATCTCCTGACTAATCAGAGTGCCAGGGCCTTCTTCGAACGAAGACAAAACCCTTATCGTAACCCCGTATTTACCGGCAAACTCCACCGCCCGCGTTTGCAACACCTTGGCACCAACGCTGGCTAACTCCAGCATTTCCTCCGTCGTGATCTGACTCAAGCGCCGAGCATTGGGTACTACCCTGGGATCAGCGGTATAGACTCCGTCGACATCAGTGAAAATGCGACACTCACCCGCATTCAGCGCTGCCGCGAGCGCTACCGCAGTCGTGTCAGACCCACCCCGGCCTAGCGTCGTTATATTGCCCTCGAGATCTTGTCCCTGGAATCCCGCGACGATGACGACTCGGTCTTCAGCCAGATCCGCTTCAATACGGTGGGTCTCAATGTCCAGAATACGTGCCTTACCATGAACATTGTCAGTCACAATCCGCACCTGATCCCCCGTGTACGAACGCGCCCGCACCCCGCGCGCTTCCAGAGCCAACGCCAGTAAAGCAATCGTGACCTGTTCACCCGTCGAAATCAGCACGTCAATCTCACGGTGTTCCGATGCGGGCGAGACTCGTGCGCCGAGATCCAATAACCGATTGGTTTCTCCGGCCATCGCTGAAAGCACCACTACCAGCTGTACGCCAGACGTCTTCGTGTGTGCTACCTGATCTGCGACCGCGTTGATTCGGTCAACGTCGCCAACCGAGGTGCCGCCGAATTTTTCTACAATGAGCGCCATAACAGGAATAGTAGGTAATACCGCCTTTCGGGGCGCGAATTAAAGCGGCTTTAACCCCTCAGGTAAAGCTCCCCGACATTACCGTCCTTTAACCCAGTCGGAGACGGCCGCCAGGGCATCGTCCAGACCGGCGGCATTCGGGCCTCCACCTTGGGCCATATCAGCCTTGCCACCCCCCTTGCCTCCCACCATGGGAGCCAGATAGCGAATCAGTTCGCCAGCATGCAGGCGGCCCACCAGATCTGCTGTGACCCCTGCGAGCAAGGTCACTTTGCCCTCTCGAACCCCACCAATGACGACCGCGCCCGTGCCCACTTCGTTTCGCAAGTGGTCCAGTGCGGCCCGCATCGAACGAGACTCCATGTCATCATGACGTGCAATGATCACTCGCGCCCCATCGATATCCACCACCGTGCGATCACTGCCCCCCGCAGTCCGGGCCTGCAGTTGTTCGACCCGGCGCTCGAGTTCCTTCACTCGCGTCTGCAGCTGACCGGCTTTGGCTTCAAGCTCGTCCGTGCCACTACGAAACTGAACACCCAAACGGCGCAAAACAGCCTCGTTGCCGGCTATGTGACGCCGCGCTGCCTCCCCGGTTAACGCTTCGATACGCCGAACACCCGACGCAATACCTGATTCGGCGACTAGGCGCACTTGACCAATGTCACCCGTTCGACCCACGTGCGTCCCGCCACAAAGCTCCATCGAAAAGCCCCCCATCTCGACAACGCGAACCTCATCATCATATTTCTCACCAAATAGCGCGACCGCACCACGCGCCCGCGCTTTGTCAATCGACATCAGTTCGGTCACTACTTTGTGATTCGCTCTAACCTGTTGGTTGACCAAATCCTCGACACAATCCAGCTCTTTTTCTGATACCGCCTGAAGATGCCCAAAGTCAAAACGAAGGTGATTAGGATCAACCAGCGACCCCCTTTGCTGAACATGATCTCCCAGCACTTCCCGTAACGCGGCATGCAATAGATGTGTTGCCGAATGATTGTTCGCCGTACCAGCCCGGGCGTTGGAGTCAACCTGCGCAGAGGCATTATCGCCAATCGATACGGTGCCGCTGGCAACCTGTCCGATATGCGCCACGACCCTGCCACTGACATAACGGGTATCCGTAACTTCGAACACCGCATCACCCACTCGCAGTTCACCCCGATCGCCGACCTGGCCACCACTTTCTGCATAGAAAGGAGTTTGATTGAGAACTACGATTCCGCGGGCACCTGCCTCTAGCACGTCCACTTCAGCCTGATCATGCACAATAGAAATCACCTCTCCTGTGCCTGCGATCGAGGTATACCCCAGGAAGATAGTATCGGCGACATGCACCGACGTGACCTCACCCATCTGAAACCGACTGGCCGCCCGGGCTCGTTCACGCTGCGCATTCATCGCCGACTCGAAGCCTACCTCGTCTATTGTCAACGAATGCTCGCGCGCAACATCCGCGGTCAAATCAACTGGGAAACCAAAGGTATCGTACAAACGAAACACCACCTCACCGGGAATGACTGTGCCAGTCAAAGTAGCAATTTCCTGGTCAAGTATGCGCAGCCCCTGTTCCAACGTCTCTGCAAACCGCTCCTCTTCCTGCGCCAGCGCCCGCTCAACCATCGTTTGGGCGGCAACCAATTCAGTTGACGCATCTCCCATCTGTACAATGAGTGGCGAGATCAGGCGGTGCAAGAAGGGATCCCGATGACCCAACTGATAACCGTGACGAATGGCCCGTCGAATAATCCGCCGCAGCACATAGCCTCGACCCTCGTTCGAGGGCATCACCCCATCTGAGATTAGAAATGCAGTGGAACGAATATGGTCTGCAATGACCTGCAGTGAGTGATGATGGTGGTCTTCGATACTTAACAAGTGCGCTACCGATTCGAGTAAGGCCTCGAAAAGATCAATCTCGTAGTTGCTGTGGACACCTTGCAGAACCGCGGCAATCCGTTCAAGCCCCATGCCCGTATCAACAGACGGCTTAGGCAGCGGTGTATCGACTCCGTTAGCCGAACGATTGAACTGCATGAACACGAGATTCCATATCTCAACAAATCGGTCTCCGTCTTCATCTTTGCTACCCGGCGGACCACCAAAAACATCTGGGCCATGGTCATAGAATATTTCACTACAAGGACCACAAGGCCCCGTGTCACCCATTGCCCAAAAATTATCTTTCGCCCCAATCCGCCGGAAACGTGCTTCCGGTACACCTATGTCGTTGAGCCAGATGCCCGCCGCATCGTCATCGTTTTCATAAACCGTGACCCAGAGCTTTTCCGGTGGTAACCCGAATACCTCTGTGAGTAACTCCCACGCATACTCGATCGCATCGCGCTTGAAATAATCGCCAAAACTGAAATTGCCCAACATCTCGAAGAAGGTATGATGTCGCGCGGTGTAGCCTACGTTTTCCAGGTCGTTGTGTTTTCCACCGGCCCTGACGCAGCGCTGAGAAGTCACCGCACGTTGGTAAGGTCGATGCTCATTGCCTAGAAAAACATCCTTGAATTGCACCATCCCCGCGTTGGTGAAAAGCAACGTGGGATCGTTATGCGGCACCAACGCGCTACTAGAGACAACGGTGTGTCCTTTTTCCTCGAAATAGGTGAGGAATCGTTGGCGGATGTCGTTGGTTTTCATGCTTTGGTTGCCCGTCGGGCATTCGGTGTTGGCGCGCCATGATCTCCGATCACACGGCGAATCGCATCGACACTGAACCCTCTGTTTTTCAGAAACTGGGCCCGTGAGGCCCAGGTCTTGAAGCTCTCGACGGCCATCTCCCCATATTTTCGGTCATAGGTATGGCGCAGACGCTCGTCCCAGTCAACTTCAGCCTCCTGCAATGCCTTGTCAACGATACGTTCAGCCACACCCCGATCGCGTAACTCCATGCAAATTCGAAGTGGACCGTAACCCCGACTCGCGCGATGAGTGACCATCGCTTCGGCATAACGAGTATCCGACAACAAACGCTCGGTGACCAATTCTGTCAGTAGCTCATCCACTAAGCCCTCGCCATAGCCTCGCGCCTTAAGCTTTCGTCTTAACTCATACTGACTGTGCTCACGCCGTGCTAACAAGCGCAACGCCGAGTGACGGGCCCGACCAGCGCTGTCATCGTCGTTCACGCGATCAAGGAATCAGCCAGCCTCGAGGGCTTCGACTTCTCCGACCACCTCTTCAGCTACCGTACCGGCGCTCCCTGCGGCCACCGCGGTCGGGGCTCTTGCTGCCAGACCCACTCCCTCACGGACCGCATTTTCTATAGTGTCAGCAATATCTGGATTCTTTTTGAGAAATTCACGGACGTTGTCACGTCCCTGCCCAATACGATCGCTACCGTAGGAGTACCAGGCACCCGATTTCTCTACGATGCCGTTTTCAACTCCAAGATCGATCAACTCGCCCTCTTTTGAGATCCCCTGGTTATATAGAATGTCAAACTCACATTGTCTGAAGGGCGGCGCTACCTTGTTTTTCACTACCTTGACACGCGTCTGGTTGCCCAACACCTCATCGCCCTTCTTGACCGCGCCGATGCGGCGAATATCCAGCCTCACAGACGCATAGAACTTCAGCGCGTTGCCTCCGGTCGTTGTCTCTGGGTTGCCGAACATGACACCGATTTTCATTCGAATCTGGTTGATGAAAACAACCATCGTATTCGAGCGCTTGATATTGGCGGTAAGTTTGCGCAATGCCTGAGACATCAAGCGTGCCTGCAGTCCCATGTGGGAGTCACCCATCTCACCCTCAATCTCCGCCTTGGGCGTCAAGGCAGCCACTGAATCGACCACGATGACATCGACCGCGGCCGAACGTACCAACATATCGGCGATTTCTAGCGCCTGCTCACCCGTGTCCGGTTGGGACACAAGGAGGTCGTCGATACTGACCCCCAGTCTACCGGCGTAACTTGGGTCCAACGCATGTTCCGCATCAATAAAAGCCGCCGTGCCGCCGAGCGCCTGTGCTTCGGCAACCACGGACAAAGCGAGGGTGGTTTTACCAGAGGACTCGGGCCCGTAAACTTCAATGACCCGACCTCGAGGGAATCCACCAATACCCAAGGCAATATCCAAACCCAATGACCCACTGGATACCGCTTGAACGTCATGAGACACATCACTATCGCCGAGGCGCATGACCGATCCTTTACCAAATTGCCGTTCTATCTGCCCCAGAGCAGCCTCTAGTGCTTTTTGCTTCTTTTCTTCCATGAGAAACGTCTCTCCGTGATTCCGCGTATTGCCTAACTGACCTGACCCCGACAAAACGGCCGCTATCAGATCAAAGTCGGCGCCGGGATAAGTCCGTTTGAGCCCCCATCAAGTGTGGCAGCAGTAGAGGTGATTATTTCACATCCTACGAGGTCGGCATACAAATTAAAGCACCAAATCACTGTGTTAAATCGCACAAATCAGGCGCCCCGTTCGATCGCCCGCAACAGACCTTTCAGCGCGTGGACGACCGTCTGTCGGCGAACCCCTTGGCGGTCACCGCTGAAGACCACTCGCTCACAGATAGAGTCTCCGTTGCGTGCCTTCCAACAAAAATAGACCGTGCCAACTGGCTTATCCGGGTATCCACCACCGGGTCCAGAAATGCCGCTGATGGCGATACCGTAATCTGCATGACTCCGCTCAAGGCCACCATTAACCATGGCCAAAACGACGGCATTACTGACCGCACCGTGCTGGTCGATTAACCCAGGGTCCACCCCCAGCAGTTCAATTTTCGACCGATTGGAATAGGCTACAAACCCTCGTTCGTACCACGCGGACGCCCCATCCACCCCGGTTAGACATTGGCCGACCCATCCACCAGTACAGGATTCGACCGTGACCACCGATGCGCCCACAGCTGCCAGTGCATTACCAACCGTCTCGGCTCCGCGTACGAGTTCATCGGTTGTGTAGGACACTGATCGGTTCTCGCTATGACAATTTACTGAAACTTGACTTCATACCACGATAAATCCTGGTGAAAAGAAACCGCATCTTTAATCTCACGCGCCACCGTGGTTGGCCGTGAGTGCCCGCTTCCATATGCATTCACTCGAATTTCCCGGGCCCCATCGTCTCCGCGCATCACGCGTAACATTTTTGCCAAATCCGCTGGGGTCACCGCCCGAATGCCATCGACGAGGCGGCTTCTTGTATCAAATCGATACGCTTGTCGATCAAGTTCCCTCCAGTAATAATCACTTCGCTCCGTCAGTTGTTGATCCGAACGTAGCAACTGAGACAGCAAGCCTTGCCGGTGTTGTTCAAACTCGCTCGGTGAAATCCCTTTGAAGTCTTCTACAAAACTCGTGAGAAATTGATCTATAGCCGCCTGAATGGCTGCGGGTCCGTGATCCGGCGACTGCACCACAAACACCATCCCGGGCACCTCCATCAACGGCATTGCGCTAGCGAAGACCACATAGCCGAGTTTTTGTTGGGTCCTTAGCCGGTCATAAAACGCGCTACCAATGACCTGCCCCAACATTAATAACCGGGCTCGCTCCGCGATACTGCGATCCGCTCCCTGCCGATAACGAACCGCGACCGCATCAGGATGATCAAGCGACATCAGTCGCGTCAACCCACCATTTCCATCTAAGCGAACAACCCGATCACGCGGTACCTCGATGCGTTTCCCTGCCGCCAGCAGTCGATCGCTGAATTGTCTGGCTGCGGCATGGGCCTCGGCTTCAGAAATGTTGCCATGAGCCAACATCACAGCGTTGGTTTCGGAAAAAAGTGTTTTAGCGAAAGTCTTAATCTCTTCGATCGTTATCGCCTTAGCCACCGTCACTAATGCCGACGGCGGCCACGAACGTTCTAACAGTAACCTGTGTAGGACTCCTATCGCTCGATGCGTTGGATCTCCACGTTGACGATTCCGTAATCGAATCACAAGATCTTCGCGCAGACGTTCGAAGCGCGTCGGGTCTATTACTGGTTTGGCCAGCCTGTCGAGTATAGCTTCGAGCAACTGCGGCTGCCGATCATTGAACCCTTCAATACGAAGGCTGAAACCGCGGCGGTGAGCGTAAAGCTTAAAGTTCACCCCCGCCAGGAATGCAGGATAAGTCAACTCGCTAAGCGTATCGTTCACCAAGGCGATATAAAGCTCAGTCAACACACGCTGGCGAGCATTACCCCTTGCCTGCGGAGATCTAACGCTGAAGTACAAACTGCTGTGGGGCAACCCAAACTCAAGATCGTGATCAAACCACAGATCGAACCCCGGCTCAATCACTATGCGCTTGGGGTGTGGCGTCGTATCAGGCGATTCGCGCAGGGAAAAGTCATTCGGCACGAATGGATTCGCCGAGGGCAATGACAAAGCGGTAACGGGAGCGGCTTCCCGCCAGGCTGCCACCCAGGATTTTGGCAAGGGTGTCAACCGGTAACGCACACCATACCAGGGATCAACTTGATCTGTTTCTTGACCGGGCGCAACCAATAGCAGGTGTAGATTCTCCGGCGTCATGCGAGAGAGATAATCGATCACCTGAGCCTTAACCAGTCCATCGTACCGATAACCCGCATAAAGCAAATCTTCAAGTGGATACTCATGCCATCGCGCCGCCAACGCCCGCGTTAGAGCAATCGGTTCAACGGCTTCCTGAAACCGAAATTGCATCTTTGCAAGTTGTTTCTGCTCGGCATAGCGCCACCCATCGACACCGCCATCACGGACTCGGTGAATCGCATCAAATACTATTTCACCAATCGCTTCAATATGCTCCAAACCCGTTGGTGTTAACCCTATAACAATCTCAAAAGTCCCTTCGGCATCACGCATCATTCCCGGCCCGGCCGAAAGACTTTCTGCCCAGCCTTTCGCCTTCAACACAGCCAACAAGGAACCCGGTCCCTCATGGCCCAATAAATTGGCCACATAGGAAAGGGGTTTGGTTGCGTATAGCTTGCGTGTAGAAGGAACCGGGAAAATAAAACTGAGCTGTCTTAGTTCTTTTTTGGGCTCGACAATTTGCCACAGAGGCATCGTGTCAGCGGCATACAGGGCCACCGGATCAGCAAGAGCACGACTCGTGCCAGCCGGGACGTCGTCAAAACGCGATCGCACCATCCCCTCGAGCTCTTTCAGAGGCTCTTTCCCAAGCACCGCCAACACCATCCGTCCAGCATGGTAATGCTGCAAATAGAATGCCTGTAGGTCATCCGCCACTGGATCTCCGGGTCGGTCTGCCAACGTCTCTTCGCTACCGACCGCAAAACCGGCCTGGGGATGCGCCGGATCAAGCGCCTGGCGTCGCGCCACCCAAATGCGTCGCCCGTCTGCTTCTTGCTTAGAAGAATATTCCGCTTGAACAACCGAACGCTCGCTGGCTATCAACCGAGGATCCAACGTTGGTGCCACGAAAAATCGTGCAAATCGATCCAGCGCTCCAGCCAGATGTGATGCCTCGATATCGAAGTAATAATTAGTGTGATCGACCGATGTATAGGCGTTGTGATTCCCGCCACGACTGCGGATGAATTCCTGATACTCACCGGCTTTAGG
This sequence comes from Gammaproteobacteria bacterium, assembly GCA_022451485.1. GTDB lineage: Bacteria > Pseudomonadota > Gammaproteobacteria > Arenicellales > UBA868 > UBA11791. Next base: position 5,469 of record JAKUQS010000051.1, on the reverse strand, counting down.
ATAACGATCGGTCCCCAAGAAAAGCATATGTTCCAACAGGTGGGCAAGCCCTTCGCGATCGTCTGGGTCACTGCCGCTGCCGACATTCAGATCAAGCGAGGCAGCCGCCTTATCTGTCGTCGGATCCGAAATCAACACGACGCGAAGTCCGTTACTTAACACCAGCGCCTCGTAAATCCGGTGATCCGACTCACTGGCGAGAATGCCAGCACTCGCGGCGGGCGCCACAGTGAACAAACCACACAAAAGCAAAAGGCAAGAAAACTTAGACCGCATACGCCGAAATCTCACTAAAACACACCAATGCCCCGCTGGCTCGGGGGCGCCTTGTCTGATACCCATAAAACCGGATCATAGCCAATTTCCGGCTCGCGCCATACCAACAGCCAACGCGAACATTAATAACGCAATCGCGCCATCAAGTATCCGCCATGCACCGGGCCGTTGCATTCGCCCCGCAAACATTCGCGCACCAAATGCCAATGTGAAAAAGAAGATAAAACTAGCGGTAGTCGCACCTAGCGCGTACGCAAACTTTGCCATCCCACTAAATTGCAAAGATATCGTGCCAATCAATACAACCGTGTCCAAATAAACGTGTGGATTCCCAAAAGTTAGCGCTGCTGCTATCCACAGGGTTGCCATCAACCCACCGCTAACTGGATGACCTGAGCGGATCGAGTCGCCATTAACAGCGCTCAATAAACGCAGGACTCCGTAGCCGAACAACCACAGGGCTGCCCCAGCAAATAACCACCTCGATATCGAATGTAGCGCATCGGTTAGTAAAAACGACAGCCCTGCCACCCCGACCGCAATAAGAAGCGCATCAGCGCAAGCACAAAAAATCGCCACCACCCAGACGTGCTGACCAAGTAGTCCCTGTCTCAACACAAACGCGTTTTGGGCGCCAATAGCCACTATCAAAGAAAACCCAACCGCAATACCTACAAAAAATGCGCTCGTCACGGCGGAGTTTCTCGCAACCCATCATTCGATTTCAAAAGGAGTCCTGCCCAAACGATCAACGCTGACTGCGCCATAGAACTAATCTCATGCAATAGCGAAACCAATAGCGTCTCGTCATAGCACTGCGATCGCGCAACGCACTCACGACTCACAAAGGTCGACACAAATAACAACGACAACCACATCCTCTAAAGCGATAATAGGAAATCACTCAGTAACTTGTTATACCCTTCGGCATCCTCCATATAGGGAGCATGGGCAACACCTGGCAGATAGTGAACCGAAAATGACGGCACGCCTTCCGGTACCGCAGCAATCAGACCTTCAGTCAGCGCCTTGGGCACCGTTTTATCCAAATCACCGGCAAGAACCAACACGGGCATATCCAGGGAAGCAAATGGTGTCCTGTTATCAGCCTCAGAAATAGCGCGCATAGCTGCTTCAAGACCTTCCTTTCGAGTTTCCGCGGCAATTTGAGCAAAATCTTCCAGAATTTGCGGAGCACATCCGGGCGCGGTCATGCTTCTGGCACGAGCACGTCCATACTCGAAGGGAGTCATCTCTTCATATTGCGCTAAGCGCGCAAGATATTTTGCACCTAGCGGCGCACTCGGGCGCTGATTACGTCCTAGATGTGTACAGGACAAGATTAGTCCAGCCACTCGATCAGGGTACCGCCCAGAAAAGTTACCCGCCACCACACCGCCCATCGAGTGCCCCAACAATATAAATCGATCTATACCAAGCGACGCCGTGAAAGCCCCTAACACATCCCCATAAACATCAATTTCAGGCGTCACCGTATCGGAGCATCCATACCCCGGAGCGTCCCAGGCCGTAATTTGAAATCGATCGGCAAAGTATTCAAATTGCCGCATCCAAGTACCGCTGTTACCGGCTAAGCCATGCAAAAACACTATGTCAGGACCACTACCGGCCTGACGATAAGAGACGCGACCCGTAGGCAATATCACTTCTCGCCGATCTGGCAATGCACTTACCGGAGATCTACCTGTATCGACATTCATGACTCATGCGTCACATAACTCACGATACATCTACTACATTAACGTCAAACATCTCTTCATATAGATAGATTAATCCCATCCCATCTCTGATTGGCGTGCCAGCACTCCGATCTTGGTTAATCAGCTTGTCATACATCGCATGCACTTTCTTGCTGAGCGAATCCTGCACGCCCATTTCCTTCATACTCTCCACGATACAGTGCATGTCCTTATGAAGCAGCGTCATTGGTCCCATGGCACCAATTTGCTCAATATTACCCGCTAAAATCGGTGGTCCGTTTACACTGAGTATCTCACTGCCTGCGCGACCAGCCTGCAGCAATTCTGCAAGCCTGTCGAGTTGCAAGCCTGCCTTCGCACCGTACGCCATCGCCTCCGAGAGCGCCGCCAGATGAATGCCCACCATTATTTGGTTGGCCATTTTTGCATGCATACCAGATCCCACTTTCTCGCCGAAATGGCCAATAACGCTACCGATCACTTCAAATAATCGTCGACATTTATTGTAGGCCGCTATTGGCCCGCCTACCATGATGCTGAGTGTTCCCGCATGCGCACCAGCTTTGCCACCGCTTACCGGTGCATCAAGCATCGTTACCCCATGACCAGTCAGCTCACTAGCTAATCTTGCGCACAAGGGTGGCGGCACCGTTGAAGTATCAACATAGATTAGTCCAGCTTTCGCTCCTTCGACTAAGCCGTGGGCACCAGTAACGACTTCTTCAACGCTTTCTGCTGTTGGTAAACTTGAAAACAGAACATCGACCTCGCTCGCGACTTGAGCCACACTTGAAGCTTGAACCGCACCTTTGTCAACGAGCGGAGTGACCCTTGATGGATCAATATCGAACGCTGTCACTGTAAGACCTGCCGCTAGGAAATTTTCAACCATGGGCGCACCCATATTACCGAGCCCAACAAAACCAATATGCTGTTCACTCATTTTCTCTCACCATCAACGTTCATATATTCATTCTGACCCAAATGTTTAATTTCGGGTCAACTTTAATTGACTCATCACTCAAACAATCGATCAACCAGAAAGCATCGCAGCGACCACCTGGGCTGCTTATCAAAGAATCCGAAAACCCACATTATCCGTAGCGATTTAACACACATGCCGTGAAATCAAACAACGACGGTATGATGAGTACGAAAACGCGGGATTTGGGGGGTTAATAAATGTGCAATACCATGATTAGTCATTTTCATCTACCATAGAGTTAACGGTCCGGTAATGCGATCAAGTTAAACAGAGACTCAACCATGTCTAACGAAACAACAAGTGATGTGCTGTCTCTTGACCATGTCAATATATTAACGAACGATCTAGCCGCCTGCCGGCATTTTTATGTTGAAGTGCTGAATTTCACAGAGGGCTTTCGTCCCCCTTTCGACTTTCCAGGTCTTTGGATTTATTTAAGCGACTCCCCAGTGCTGCACTTCATTCAAACCGATGAATTACAACCCGAAAACAGCGGAACGATTGATCATGTCGCGTTCCGCGCTAAAAATTTTGATTCCGTTGCTAAACGACTAAAAGATAACGATATCGATTTCGAACATAAATCCGTGCCAGACATGGATCTTCAGCAAATTTTTTGTTATGACCCTCACGGCATCAAGATTGAATTTAACTTTCATGGATAGCATCACGCGATCCGCTTCTGTTTCATCAATGCCTAACTAACGAACACCTTGGCCCCACATCAACTCAATCAGTAGGACTCATAATGGATCGACATGACGTCAATTGGGAAGGTTATTGGATTGCTACCACCACTCCGTTCAAAAAAGATGGGTCGTTAGATCAGTCTGCGCTACGGGACGGATTACGTCTTTATGCAGAGATTGGCATACAAGGGTTACTCATTAACGGCACTTCGGGTGAGTGGTTTTCCCAATCGGTTACCGAACGACAGCTGGTCGCGGAAATCGCTGTTGAGGAACTGAGAGGCACCGTTCCTATAGTCATCGGCTGTACTACTTTTACGGCTAGTGAAAGCGGTGTGCTGGCAAAACACGCTGAAGACATCGGCGCAGATGGCGTTTTATCTACACCGCCCCCCTACTGTGTCCCATCACCCCGCGAGATTGTAAGATTTTTTTCTGATTTATCGGAGTACGTAACTCTCCCTATCATGGTCTATAACTGGGCGCGCGGAACAAATGTAGAAATTGATTATGAAACCGCCATCCAGTTGGCAAAGATACCAAATGTAGTCGCACTTAAAGACAGTACTGCGAACCACGATCAAATGATTAAGACACTTGAGTGTGTCGTGGGCGATGTCCGTGTCTTCGCACCGTTCATAAGCAAGCAAGGGCATGCTGTACTTACGAACATCGGTGGCGATGGCAACATCGATGGAGGCCCTACTGCAGCCTCGTTGGGCGTGGGGTTCTACCAAAACGTACAACGCGCGAATAATGACGCAGCATTATCTATAGCGAAAGAGTACGGCGATCTGATGACTCGTCTCATTCGTCCTGATTGGAGTGGCGTTTTCGGGACTCCACAAGCTCAGTACAAAGCCTGCATGAATTTGATGGGCCAGCCAGGGGGATATCCGCGCTTACCCCTACTACCCATCGACGAGGCTGACACCCTTAAACGGCTTGGAGATGTCTTGGCATCATCCGGATTAATTACTTAGTGCGATCACTACTCATCAGTGGAACATCTACCTTTCTTTTTCATCCTTAGCGAAATCGTCGCTTGCTCCTCGACTTTGAAACAGAACTCGAGGAGCGTTGGCCGTACAGAACAAAACCACAATAAAGGGGAACACTGCCATGAGCGGCGATAACCTGACCAACATGATCAGCAAAGAGCAGGGTATTGAAATCTTTGACAGTAATGATCGACCGAAACGACACTCCCGCCCGACGCGCACTTACCATGAAGCCGCGCGGGACATTCCGGTTTTTGCGGAAACCGACGTTCTGGTTGTTGGGGGAGGTCCAGCCGGAACAACTGCTGCCATTGGTGCAGGACGACTCGGTGCCGATGTCATGCTGGTCGAACGCTACAACCATCTTGGTGGCCTGGCCACCGGTGGTCTAGTCATCTGGATCGATCGAATGTCCGACTGGACGGGTAATCAGGTAATCGCTGGACTTGCCTGCGATTTTTTCGACAGACTGCCCAAAGATGCTGTGATGGGACCAGCACGAAAAGACTGGGGCTCAAAGGACGCGGCGACAACAGCTTACTGGAAGCAACGCGCTGCTGCATACAAGGACATTGTTACATGGTCGCCAACCCTGGACCCTGAAGCACTCAAGACCTTGTCAATGCGCATGGTTGCGGAGCAGAACGTACGTCTCGTCTTTCATTCATGGGCGGTCGAGCCGATTATTGCAGACAACGTTATGCGGGGCGTGATCTTTGAAAGCAAAGAGGGTCGTCAGGCAATACTTGCCAAAGTAGTCGTGGATACTACGGGAGATGCCGACATGCTGGCACGCG
>JAKUQS010000050.1 GCA_022451485.1 Gammaproteobacteria bacterium | reverse complement strand
GAGTGACGTATGACACAGTTCTTGGTCTTCTTCAGGTGGCAGATCGACGATGATCAAACCATCAACGCCCGTACTCAGCGCGTCAGCGATAAAACGCGGCGGGCCATAACGGTATATCGGGTTGAAGTATCCCATCAACACTACCGGTGTATCGCTGTCGCGGATACGGAAGTCACTGACCATGTCTAGCGTTCTAGAAAGTGTCATGCCGTTCGCCAGGGCTCTTTGACTGGCAGCCTGAATGGATGGTCCATCGGCCATGGGGTCCGAGAAGGGCATACCGATTTCAATAATGTCAGCGCCCGCGGCGGGCAGGCGTTGTAACAAATTGGCTGAGGCTGAAGGATTGGGATCCCCTGCGGTGATGAAAGTGACCAGCGCGCCGCGCCCGCTAGCACGTACTTGTTCGAACCGCGTGGAAAGCCGAGAGGGAATTTCCAAATCGTGAATTTGACTCACAGTACGACACCAAGGGCCGAAGCGACCGTGAATACGTCCTTATCACCACGGCCACATAGATTCATTACCAGCAGGTGATCGATCGTCTGTTGCGGCGCGAATTTGATGACGTGGGCCAATGCGTGGGCAGGCTCAAGAGCAGGAATGATGCCCTCGCAACGGCAACAGACCTGAAAGGCCTCAAGTGCTTCGGCATCGGTAATGGACACGTAATCTACGCGACCCATTTCATGGAGCCAGGAATGTTCCGGTCCGATGCCGGGGTAATCGAGCCCGGCTGAGATGGAGTGGGCATCGATAATTTGTCCGTCGTCATCTTGCAATAGGTAGGTTCTGTTTCCATGGAGCACTCCCGGTACTCCGCCCGTTAAGGATGCGGCGTGTTTGCCGGTATCGATACCGTGGCCGGCCGCCTCAACTCCGATTAACTGGACCTCATCGTCTAGAAATGGATAGAAAAGGCCCATCGCATTGGATCCACCTCCTATAGACGCGACCAGCGAGTCCGGAAGACGGCCTTCAGCCGCCATTAATTGTTGCCGTGTTTCGACGCCGATGACGCTCTGGAAGTCTCGAACCATTGCCGGATAGGGATGCGGCCCAGCAACGGTACCAATAATGTAAAAGGTGTCATCAACGTTGGCCACCCAGTCACGCAATGCGTCATTCATGGCGTCTTTTAGAGTGGCTGTGCCACTGTGCACTGGGATGACTTCGGCACCAAGTAGTTTCATTCGAAATACGTTAGGTGCTTGACGTTCGATGTCAGTTGCACCCATGTATACCACGCAAGGCAGATCAAACAGCGCGCAGACCGTCGCCGTGGCCACGCCGTGCTGACCGGCGCCGGTTTCTGCGATGATGCGACGTTTTCCCATCCTGCGTGCGAGTAGGATTTGGCCCAAGGTGTTATTGATCTTGTGGGCTCCGGTGTGGTTAAGCTCGTCACGCTTAAAATAAATTCGAGCTCCACCGAGTTCGCGGGTCAGGCTTTCAGCGAAGTACAGCGGGCTGGGTCGCCCAATGTAATCCTTGGCATAGCGATCAAAATCAGCCTGAAACTCCGGATCATTCCGCGCTGCGTCGTAGGCTTTTTCTACCTCGAGAATCAGAGGCATGAGGGTTTCCGCGACAAAACGGCCACCGAAAATCCCAAAATGTCCATCTTCATCGGGCCCGCCACGATAAGTCTCGGGTGAGGGTTCGACTGTGGTGTTCATGAGGGGCCTCCGGTTAATTCTTAAAAGGGCCGCGTCAGGCTCGCTATACTGTCCTGCCGGGTGGATCAAGTTAGCCGTATGACTGGACCCTGATTCTACAGCACCTATCGCAGAAACAGTGGCAATCACAGGGGAGTTGTGAAAGATGAGTCTAGAGGGATCTCGCTACGCAGCAGGTGTCGAATATGATGGCAGTCAATTTCATGGATGGCAATATCAGTGTGGTCAGCCTTCTGTGCAGGAGGCGGTCGAGTCGGCATTATCGTATGTGGCAGATGATTCGGTTCGAGTGATTGCAGCCGGTCGTACCGATTCGGGGGTGCATGGCATAGGGCAAGTGATCCATTTCGATTCCGCGCAATCTCGCCCGCTTCGGGCGTGGCTACGTGGCACCAATACGCGGCTTCCCACTGGCGTGACTTTGTCTTGGGTCCGCCCCGTCGACCTTAAGTTCCATGCACGGTATTCAGCCATTGGGCGTTCTTACCGCTATGTCATATGTAATCGATCGATTCCCCCAACTTACCTTAGCCAGTTGGTGACGTGGGATTACCGAACATTTAATTTGATGCGTATGCGCAGTGCTGCCCGGGCATTGCTTGGGCGGCACGACTTCAGTGCTTACCGTGCGTCGTCCTGTCAGGCCCATAGTCCAGTTCGAGAGCTGCGTTGCCTGGATATTCAGCAAGTCGATGGTTGGATCTGGTTTGATCTGTTGGCCGACGCATTTCTGCAACGCATGGTGCGTAATATTGTGGGCGTGTTGCTTGCGATCGGTGCTGGAGAAAAAGAGGTGAGTTGGGCTCAGTCGGTTCTGCAAAGTCGAGACCGCACTCAGGGAGGAATAACAGCGCCGGCTGCCGGACTTTATCTAGTTAACGCGATCTATCCGGATACTTATGCAGGGATTCCGAGGATGAGTCCTTGTCGCTTCTGGTAACATCACACGGTAGATTCTGAGTCAAGCACTGCATTGAGTGCGGCGCTTGATCGCATCGATTTTCACGGGAAACCTAGTGCGTGCGAACCCGACTAAAAATTTGCGGAATTACCAGGCTTCAGGATGCTGACCAAGTTGTGGCCGTGGGTGCAGATGGCCTCGGATTAATTTGTTACCCCCCCTCGCCTCGCTATGTCGACATCACAGTCGCTGCGGCTATTGCCGCTCAAGTGCCGCCGTTAATCGATGTCATTGCCGTATTTGTCAATCCGAGCGCAGATCAGGTCGATGCGGTACTACAGCGCGTGGCGGTCAGCGTTCTCCAGTTTCATGGTGATGAATCACCCACTTTTTGCAGCAGCTTCGGTGTGCCCTACATTAAGACGCTGCGGGTCGGCGACGAAGATGCGTTGGGTCCGCGTTGCGCGGGTTACTCAGACGCGGGGGCTATGTTGCTCGACACCCATGATTCGGCGCTGTATGGGGGAACCGGTCGAACGTTTCCGTGGCATCTGGCGCGAACAATCCAGCAGATTCCAGTGATTCTGGCGGGTGGGTTGACTGAGAAAACGGTGTCGGAAGCGATACGTTTGTCGGGCGCTTATGCGGTGGACGTGAGTTCTGGAGTCGAGTCCACACCAGGCATCAAGGATGCTAATAAGATTGCCAGATTCGCTCGTGCAGTGCGTGACCACGATGCGAGCGCAGGTGATGTTCATGAATAATCGGGGTGTGTCGTGGCATTAAATTGGCTGGAGCGGCTGTTGCCGCCGAAGATCAAGCACACGGCTCGCCTAGTGAAACGTGGTGTGCCCGAGGGGTTATGGCAAAAATGCAACCATTGCAGTTCGGTGCTATACGCGGCTGAGTTATCCCGACATCTAATGGTGTGTCCGAAGTGTGATCATCATATGGCCCTGGGTGCTAGGGCGAGGCTGTTGGATTTGTTTGAAACTGAAACGTTGGATGAGGTGGGAGAGAAGTTGCGTCCCGTTGATCCGATTCGGTTTAAGGATAACAAGCGATATCGGGAACGATTGGCTGAAGCCGCTCGTCACAGTGGTGAAAACGAGGCATTGCTCGTCGCGGCGGGTGCCGTGTCAGACATTCCGGTGGTTGCCGCGGTTTTTGAATTTGGTTTTATGGGTGGTTCGATGGGGTCGGTTGTTGGGGAGCGATTCGTTCGGGCGGTTCACCGCGCAATGGATGAGTCCTCGCCCTTGGTCTGTTTCACTGCCAGTGGTGGTGCGCGCATGCAGGAGGCTATTTTCTCTCTTATGCAGCTCGCAAAGACGACAGCCGCCATCAATCAGCTAAAAGCCGCGGGACTGCCATTTGTCTGCGTGCTCACACACCCCACCATGGGCGGCGTGTCCGCGAGTCTCGCCATGTTGGGTGACATCATTATGGCGGAGCCGAAGGCATTGATTGGTTTTGCCGGACCCCGAGTTATCGAGCAGACAGTGAGAGAGGTTTTGCCGGATGGGTTCCAGAGTTCCGAGTTTTTATTGGATCACGGCGCTATCGACATGATCGTCGATCGCAGGGAAATCAGAATGCGCCTTGCCGAGGTGCTGTTACTGCTCGGATTTTCCCCGCCATCTCCACAGACGATGGAGCTGCTTCGACGGGGGGATACGTCATAGTCGGAGTTGCCCTGTGAGGGCCGCTGGCTAGCGCTTATGGGTGTGCGATCGCGCAATGCGCTACCCTTAGATATTGAGGGTTGGTTATCCTATATTCAGACCATTCATAGTCGTTCTATCGATTTGACGCTGGAGAGGGTTCGGCGTGTGGCCCACTGTATGAAACTGGCTCCGACCGTGCCGGTAATAACGGTAGCCGGAACTAACGGGAAGGGCTCGGTAGTGAATTTTTGCCAGCGGGTGCTGACCGCACACGGGTTATCGGTGGGTTCGTATACCTCGCCGCATCTGGTACGTTACGGCGAGCGCATTTGCTGGAATGGGCAGGCGGTTGATAACAAGACACTTTTAGATGCGTTTCAAGCGGTGGAAACGGCGAGAAAACATATCCCGCTGACGTACTTTGAATTTGGTACGTTAGCGGCTATGTACCTGTTTTGCCGGTGGCAGGTTGAGGTCATCGTGTTGGAGGTGGGTTTGGGTGGTCGATTAGATGCGACCAATATTTGGTCATCGGATGTTTCGGTTATTACCGCTATTGATCATGATCATGAGTCCTGGTTGGGCACGACTCGTTGGGCGATTGCGAGAGAGAAGGCTGGGATTTTGCGTTATGGTCGACCCGCGGTGATCGGTGATCCCAAACCGCCGCTGCCCTTAGTGGATCGAGCACGGGAACTCCGGTGCCAAGGATTATTTATCGGTGTAGAGTTTTCTGGTGAAGTCACTTCTGAAGGTTGGGATTGGCGAGCGCCGTACGCTCGCCAGGGGCTATCGCCCAGAGAGGTCTCTGGGCTTCCCAAGCCGAAGGAGTGGTTGGAACCACATGTTCGAAATGCAGCGACGGCTCTGACTGCTTTAGTTCAGTTAGAGTCACTTATCACGATCTCGATGAAGAAGGTCAGGCAGGTTCTGGCAGAATGGTCTTTGCCCGGGCGTTTGCAACGAATTCCAGGAGCGGTCGATCAACTGTTCGATGTTGCACATAATCCTGCGGCCATCCGAACGCTTGCACAATGTCTTGAAGGATCGTCAACTTCGAGTAAGACCCGCGCAGTGTTTGCATTATTTGGCGATAAAGATCTGGATCAAATCGTCAAAATTCTAGATTCTTGGATCGACCATTGGTATGTCGCGGGATTGGCGGGGGATCGGGCCGTGCCGGCAGAAGCACTGGCTGTTGCGATTGGGCGGATCGCGCGTGGGGGTACTTCGCCTTATGCCGGTCCAGTGACGGCCTACCGGGCGGCAATGAAAGACGCCCGTCCAGGAGAGCGGATTGTCGTCTTCGGGTCCTTCCAGGTGGTGGGTGCTATATTGTCACTGGTTGATGGGGAAACGTGGTTACCGTGCGGCGCGCGTGCCGGGGCGCCGTTCTGTCAACCTAACGAGGGCTTGGGTTCTAGAACCGATGGATAATATCCCGGTGGCCAGTGATGCCGTGTTCGATCTTGTTCTCCTAGCCGTTATCGGGATATCGCTAGGCCTTGGCCTGTTTCGCGGGTTAGTGCGCGAGTTGCTTTCTCTTTTGGCCTGGATATTGGCCATATGGCTGGCGTATCTTTACGCTAACCCATTGGCAGAACGGTTGCTTGAGTGGTTAGATTCCGTACGGTTGAGTTATTTAGTGTCGTTCTTGCTAGTTTTTCTCGGCACATTGGTCGGATTGTCTATTGTCGGGCGGTTGGTGTACCACTTGTTTAGAATCAGCGGACTAACCGCCATGGATCGGTTTTTTGGCGCGATCTTTGGTTTAACAAGGGCGCTGATCTTGATCTTGGTGCTGGTCACTGTCTTGGGTTATGTGGGGGCAACCAAAGCGCCGTGGTATCAGGATTCTGAGATTGCGCGGTACCTTGAGCCTTTGATAAAGCCGGCTCAAAATATAGTGGTAGAACGTGTGTTTGGTGGCAATGTAAAGGGTGACGCGGCGCTGAGAATGGAGGGCCAATAGGGCGATGTGCGGATTGGTCGGCATGATTGGGCCGGGACAGGTTAACCAATCGATCTACGAAGCATTGACGGTGATTCAGCACCGGGGTCAGGATGCAGCTGGCATCATGACCTGCGAAGGCACGCGTGTTCATTTACGTAAGGATCTTGGATTGGTGCGCGATGTTTTTCATCATCGACATATGGCCCAGCTTTTAGGTCATTACGGCATCGGCCATGTGCGCTATCCAACCGCCGGATCTGACGACCGGGCGGAGGCGCAACCGTTTTATGTTAATTCACCGTTTGGACTGGCTCTCGGTCATAACGGAAATCTTACCAATGCTGAGACTTTGCGAGACGAGTTATTTCGTGAGGATCTACGTCAGCTAAACACAGGATCAGATTCGGAAATTCTTCTGAACGTATTCGCACATGAATTGCGCAATGCCGTTGATTCGGGCACGCTAAAATTGAGACCAGAGGATGTGTTTGCAGCAGTACGGGAGGTGTTTAATCGTTGTCGCGGGGCGTATTCCGTTGTGGTGTTGATCGTGGGATATGGCCTATTGGCTTTTCGCGATCCAAACGGGATTCGTCCATTGGTTATCGGGCAGCGGGGAACAGGCTCACCTGAATCTTCGGTAATGTTGGCGTCAGAAAGTGTTGCGCTGGATGTTTTGGGTTACCAGGTGATTGGCGACATCGATCCAGGAGAGGCGGTATTTGTTGATTTGCACAGAAATATTCATCGCCAGACGTGTGTGCCAGGAGCACAGCGTTCTCCGTGCATTTTTGAATACGTTTACCTGGCTCGTCCCGACTCGATGATGGACGGAATTGCGGTCTATAAAAGTCGCCTGCGTATGGGCGAAAAGTTAGGACACCGTGTTGCACAGGAATGGCCCGATCATGACATTGACGTCGTCATTCCTGTGCCCGACACCAGTCGCACAGCGGCTCTGCAAATGGCTAATGTCCTTGATATTAAATACCGAGAAGGTTTTATCAAGAACCGCTATATCGGGCGAACGTTTATTATGCCGGGGCAGGTGCAGCGGGAGCGATCAATCCGTCGCAAACTGAATGCGATTGAACTCGAATTTCGCGACAAGAATGTATTGTTAGTGGACGATTCAATTGTTCGAGGTACAACATCACGGGAAATCATTCAAATGGCGCGACACGCGGGGGCGCGGCGGGTGTATTTTGCTTCGGCGGCGCCACCCGTACGTTACCCAAATGTTTATGGCATTGACATGCCGGCGGCGGAAGAGTTGTTGGCTCGTGAGCGCAGCGTTGAGCAGGTTGCGGCTGAGATCGGCGCAGACCGTCTGTTTTATCAAACCTTAGACGATCTTGTTGAGGCGGTCCGATTTGGTAATCCGGCAATTACTCAGTTCGACACATCGTGTTTTGATGGCACTTATGTCACCGGTGATGTCAACGATGATTATCTTGCGGCAGTGGAGGCGCGGCGTCGTGATGACGTTAAACATGTAAGCGCATCAAATAGTCTTGATTCAACAGAGGTGGCTTCCTTTTGTTGAAAGACGTCTAGAGCAACTATCAGGCTCTGTTTCAACTCTCGTGATGCAGTCGCAAGGTGGGATCCTCTTCCGATTGAGAAAGAGACAGGACCTGTTCTTTAAAGTGTAAGTCTATGCGTTGTGATGCAGCGGACACATAACTAGGACCTGCGGACCAGTCGCCTAAAACGATACGCCACGCTGTCCGATTCTTCAATGTAACAGCATGAATGCCGGGGCGGTGGGTGTGACCGTGAATTAAGAGGGAGCATCGGCTATTCAGAAGGCTGCTTTCGACCGCGGCATCGTTGACATCCATGATGTCGGCGGATTTGTAACGCTTACCCGCTTCACTTTGTGATCGACCCGCTTGGGCGAGAGACTGGCGTTGCGAGAAAGTTCTATTGAGAAAATTTTTCCGCCACGAAGGTTGGTCTACTATGGCGCGATGCCGCTGGTGGTTGATGTCATCTGTGCACAGTTTGTCGCCATGTTGCAGAAGTATCAGGTGACCTGAAATTTCTGCTTCGGCAGGTTCCTGTAAGAGCTGACAACCGGTGCTCCTGCAAAAATCCTGACCCAACAGGAAATCCCGGTTACCGGTCATGAGGGTAATTTTGGTGCCTGACTCATGAAGTCTCTTGAGCGCGACGCACACGCCGGTTAGGCCAAGGGCCTCGGCACTGTCATCACCAATCCAATATTCGAAAAGATCACCTAGGATATAGAGTTGCTCGACACCTTGGAGTTGCTGTGCAAAAGCGTAAAAGCATTCAAGCCCGGTGGGGTCCTCGGCTGTCAGGTGTAGATCAGAGATCAGAACAACCGGTCCAGTGATATCCATTGTGTAAAAATTGTGTTGATGACCAAGGCGTCGAATTGTTTGCCAATGGTTGGGTCCCCTTGTGCGGCGCACTATACCGTATTCCTGGCTCCTCCCTATAGGTTGGGGCGTGAGCGAAAATATACCCAGATCAGCGATCTCTACGCTATGTTGGCCGGGGTGAGGTGGATATAAACCCCGACTACTCAATGATGTGCAGAATAAAATGATTTTGCAGATTTAAAAAACGCTGTATATACTTGATTCATCGTAGTAGTTTGTCTACATATAGTGCTGTTTCCTTATTAAAGAGTTTAGGGGGCGCGAGTGAAGTTAACCGGTGCAGAGATTGTGTTGGCCTGTTTGAAAGACGAGGGTGTCGAGTTTCTATTTGGCTACCCCGGCGGGGCAGCACTGCATATTTATGATGCGGTGTATCAACAGGAGCAAGTGCGGCATATCCTGGTGCGGCATGAGCAAGGTGCCACCCACGCAGCTGACGGTTTTGCCCGCGCGACCGGTAAGCCTGGAGTAGTGTTGGTGACCTCGGGCCCGGGCGTGACCAACACGGTGACAGGTATTGCGACGGCCTATATGGATTCGATACCTATGGTGGTGTTGACCGCCCAGGTGCCCACACATTTGATAGGGGATGACGCTTTTCAGGAGGTGGATACGGTCGGCATTACTCGACCGTGTGTCAAACACAATTTTCTCGTCAAAGATGTGAACGACCTGGCAATGACAATAAAGAAGGCGTTTTACATTGCAACTACGGGACGTCCAGGTCCAGTCGTGGTGGATATACCCAAAGACGTGACAGCCGCTCGAGCAGAATATCAGTATCCGAAATCGATTCAAATGCGCTCTTATGCACCCGTTCAAAAAGGACATACCAAACAGATTTCCCGCGCAGTGGAGCTATTGCTGCAGGCGGAGCGGCCTATTATTTACACCGGTGGTGGTGTCATACACGGTGACGCCGCATCGGAGTTGTGCGAGTTAGTGCGTGAACTTAAGTATCCGTGCACGAACACATTGATGGGTCTTGGTGCTTTTCCTGCTAGTGATCCACTGTTCATCGGTATGCTTGGTATGCATGGTACTTACGAGGCCAACATGGCCATGTACGAGTGTGACGTGATGCTCGCGGTGGGTGCTCGATTTGATGATCGAGTGACTGGTGACCTCAAGTTATTTTCGCCGCACTCTCGTATTATTCATGTTGATGTGGATCCATCGTCTATCGGTAAGAATGTCAGTGTCGAGGTGCCGATCGTAGGCGAGGCTGCGCCGGTGTTGCGCGAGATGATTGCTTTGATTCACCAACAGAAAGATAAGCTGGTTTCTGGCGGAATCGATGCTTGGTGGAATACGATTAATGCGTGGCGAGGAGTTGATTGTCTTAATTATGATGCAAGCGATGAATTAATTAAGCCGCAGTATGTTGTTCAGAAGTTATTTGAGATCACAAAAGGCGAGGCCTTTGTCGCGTCCGATGTTGGTCAACATCAGATGTGGGCTGCACAATACTATGGTTTTGATCAGCCTCGCCGATGGGTGAATTCGGGCGGCCTAGGTACGATGGGGTTTGGCTTGCCAGCGGCGATGGGTATTCAGTTAGCGTATCCGAAAATGCCGGTTGCCTGTATCACCGGTGAAGCGAGTATCATGATGTGCATTCAGGAATTGTCGACATGCAAGCAGTACGACCTTCCCATTAAAGTGATTGCCTTGAATAATCGGTATATGGGCATGGTCCGTCAATGGCAGGAATTCTTCTACGAGTCCCGTTATTCTCACTCCTACATGGACGCATTGCCTGATTTCGTTCGATTGGCCGAGAGTTTCGGACATGTCGGTATGCGCATCGATCAGCCTGGCGATGTCGAGGGAGCCTTGAAAGAGGCATTTGATTCAAATGATCGCCTGGTGTTTATGGATTTCATCACTGACCAGACCGAAAACGTTTACCCCATGATTGCCGCTGGCGCAGGGCATAACGAAATGCATTTGAAGCCCTCTCCGCATGGCGAAATACATGAAGAGCGTGAGTTGGCCTAATCAATGCGTAGGGTGATTTCGATCCTGCTCGAAAATGAAGCAGGAGCGTTAAGTCGGGTTGCCGGACTATTCTCGGCTCGTGGATACAATATTGAGTCATTAACGGTGGCTCCAACTGACGACGCGACCCTATCGCATATGACTATCGTGACGTCCGGATCGGATCTTGTTATTGAACAGATAACAAAACAGCTGAATAAGTTGGTCGATGTGGTGCGACTGATCGATCTGACCGATGGCGCACATATAGAAAGGGAGATGTTGCTGGCGAAGGTCGCGCTGACGAAACTTCCATTAAATGACCTGAAGGTGCTGGTAGAGTTGTTCAATGGTTGTATCATCGACATCTGTCAATCGAGTTGTACAGTTGAAATAACAGGCACCGGTGAGCGTCTCGATGCGTTTGTCGAAGCATGTGGTCGAACGCAGATCAGTGAGTTAGTCCGGTCGGGAGTGTCGGGTATTACCCGTGGCACCTGACAAAGCGGTGAGTTACATCGCCGAACACAGCGTAGTTTTTAGCCAATCAGACGTATTTTCTCAGGGAAACATCACATGAAAGTGTATTACGATAGCGACGCAGATCTCTCCGCCATCCAGGATAAACGGGTGGCGGTCCTCGGTTACGGTTCTCAGGGGCACGCCCACGCGAATAACTTGCGCGATAGTGGCGTTGAGGTTGTAGTCGGTCTTCGCGAAGACTCAGGGTCTCGTTCCAAGGCACAAAAAGCAGGCTTGGAGGTGGCGACGGTTCCCGATGCCGTCACTAATGCCGATATCGTCATGATACTGTTGCCTGACGAGTTGCAGGCGGAGATTTACAACAAGGAAGTCAAGCCGAACATGAAATCGGGCGCATTGCTTACCTTCGCGCATGGATTCAGTATTCACTTCGGTTTCATCAAACCTGAAGCCGATATTGACGTGGCAATGATTGCGCCCAAAGGGCCAGGCCACCTGGTGCGATCGACTTATGTTGAAGGGGGTGGTGTGCCCTGTCTGATTGCCGTTGAGCAGAATGCAACGGGAGCAGCACGAAATGTTGCACTTGCCTACGCGGCCTGTATCGGTGGCGGTAGAGCTGGGGTCATCGAAACAACATTCAAAGAGGAAACCGAGACGGACTTGTTCGGAGAGCAGACGGTGCTTTGTGGTGGAATTACCGCACTTATCCAATCGGGTTTCGAGACCCTGGTCGAGGCGGGATATGCACCTGAGATGGCGTATTTCGAGTGCTTACATGAGACGAAGTTGATTGTTGACCTCATTTATGAGGGTGGTATAGCGAATATGCGATATTCGGTTTCGAATACCGCCGAATATGGTGATTTGACGCGGGGTCCCCGAATCGTCAATGACCAGACTAAGGCGGAGATGAAGCGAATTCTTGGTGAGATTCAGGCAGGCACTTTTGCTAATGAATGGATGGATGAGAACCGTGCGAATACGCCAAAGTTTGACGTTCTAAGGGATCAAGCGAGGACTCACGAGATAGAGGAAGTGGGCGCGAAGTTGCGCGCAATGATGCCCTGGATTCAACAGGGGAAACTGGTCGATAAGGACGTTAACTAGGTTCTAGATAACCTTAGGCTGATGCGGGTCGTCGGGCTGTGATCATTGCGCGGGAGGGGTGGTCAATTGTTGGGGTTGGGGCGGCAGTCACTGTCGTGTTGCACTGGGCTCTTGGCGCTGCCTGGGCTTGGCCACTATGGTTGGTGTTATTTTTTGTTATCCAGTTTTTTCGGGACCCCCCTCGAGAGATTTCGGAGGCTGTAGGTGCGATCGTCTCACCCGCTCATGGCAAGGTGGTTGCTATCGAGCGAATGCGAGATCCTTATCTTGACCGAGATGCGCTCAAAGTGTCGATTTTCATGAATGTCTTTTCAGTACATTCAAATCGTATTCCTATGGCCGGTCACATTCGAGGACAGTGGTATCACGCCGGGCGATTTTTTAACGCGGCCCTGGACAAGGCATCTAGAGAAAACGAACGCAACGCACTGTGGGTCCAAACACCGACTGGCGAGGATATCGTTGTTGTACAGATTGCTGGCCTCATCGCTAGGCGTATTTCATGTGACATCAAACACGGAGAGCGGGTAACTACCGGTCAACGGTATGGATTCATTAAATTTGGCTCACGAGTGGACGTCTACCTGCCGTTAGAGGCGGACATTGCCACTCGCTTGGGACAGTGGGTTCTCTCCGGAACTGATACGATTGCATATCTGCGATCGAGGTAGGCAAAGTGACCAAAAAAGTCAGTAACGTAAATTTCGGTGATCGTTCCCGGCGGGGAATCTATGTCTTACCCAATCTGCTAACTACGGCAGGGTTGTTTGCCGCTTTCTACGGCATCATTCAGTCCCTGGTTGGTCATTTTGAAGCGGCTGCGATCGCCATTATGGTAGCCATGGTACTTGACGGACTCGACGGTCGGGTTGCGCGAATGACCAACACGGTCAGCGATTTTGGCAAGGAATATGACAGTCTGGTTGACGTGATTGCCTTTGGGTTGGCTCCTGCTTTGTTGCTTTACCAGTGGGGTCTCAAAGACCTTGGCAAGATGGGTTGGCTGATTGCTTTCTTTTATGTCGCAGCGACCGCACTTCGTCTGGCGCGCTTTAATACGCAAAGCAGTAAGAGTGAGCGATACTTCGAGGGGCTACCGTGCCCGATGGCGGCCGCTGTTTTGGCAAGTGGCGTATGGACGCTGGCGTCATATCAATTCAAAGGTGAGCTCTTAACGGTCGCGGCAATGATCCTTATGTTACTGCTGGGATTGGCGATGGTCAGCACGCTTCCGTATCGTAGCTTTAAGGATCTTGATCTGCGTAACCGGGTTCCTTTTGTAGCGGTGCTGGTGCTGGTGGGGGGATTTATCCTGGTTTCATTTGATCCGCCCACTGTACTCAGTGTGCTGTCACTGGCATTTTTCGTTTCCGGACCGATCGGTTGGTTAGTTGGACGGCGGGCACACGCGAGCACTAAGGATGCTGAGGGATCTGATGAGGTAACGGAGGACGATTCCTCGTCTTCGGGTCGGGGTGGCTGATTTTGAGAAGATCCGGTGGCCGGTTATACTGGACCGATGGATAGATCAAACAGAACACGGTTGATCTTGAAGGGCAAGAACGTCATATCGTCTGCGGCTCTGATAACTGCTTTGGCGTCGCTGCTTCTGCGCTGCTGCAGCGCATAAACTTCCCTAACAAAACAATACTTTACAATCCTGAATCCGCCGGCCCCGGCGTGTCGTTTAACATTGATACCGCGGTCCGCGACAGCCGTCCCAGAGCTGTGCAGGGTTGATTCCATGCTCGAAGTACTTGTGGTCTATGGAGGCCAAGATGCAAGAACCGTTAATTATTTTCGATACCACCCTCAGAGATGGCGAACAAAGCCCTGGTGCATCCATGACCGCCGAGGAGAAGATGCACATTGCCCGCCAGCTCGAACGCATGCGAGTCGACGTGATAGAGGCAGGATTCCCTGCAGCCAGCCCAGGCGATCTGGCTGCGGTAAAGGCGATAGCGACGGAAATTAAAACAACCACAATTTGTGCGCTCGCCAGAGCTAACCAACAGGATGTGGCGCTGGCAGCGGAGGCGGTCAAGCCAGCAGCATCGCCGCGAATCCATACTTTTATCGCGACCTCCCCTTTACATATGCGCGAGAAGTTGCGGATGCAACCACAAGACGTATTGGAACGGGCGGTGGCTGCTGTTAAGCAGGCGAAGAATGAAACAGATGACGTCGAGTTCTCTCCCGAGGATGCCGGCCGTTCAGACCCGGGCTTTTTGTGTAGGGTTATCGAGGCCGTGATTGAGGCCGGCGCAACGACGATCAATATTCCTGATACTGTTGGCTACACATTGCCTCACCAGTTTGGTCAACTCATCGAATATCTGATGGCCAATGTTAATAATGCGGATAAGGCTATCTTTTCAGTGCATTGCCATAACGATCTGGGCCTAGCGGTGGCCAATTCTCTGGCCGGCGTGTCGGCCGGTGCTCGGCAGGTTGAGTGCACCATTAATGGGCTGGGCGAGCGTGCGGGTAATTCTTCGCTAGAAGAAATTGTTATGGCAGTGCGTACGAGACAGGATATGTTCAGTTGCGACACACGGATTGAAACGCAACATATTGTCCCAGTAAGTCGCTTGGTTTCTAGTATTACCGGTTTCCCGGTGCAACCGAACAAGGCGATCGTTGGAGCTAACGCCTTTGCACATGAGTCAGGCATTCACCAGGACGGAGTGTTAAAGAGTCGAGAGACCTATGAGATCATGCGAGCTGAGGAC
>JAKUQS010000005.1 GCA_022451485.1 Gammaproteobacteria bacterium | reverse complement strand
TCACTACCGTCCCGCCCATCATGTTTCCACCGCAGGCCCCGCCCACACGACCCGTCATTCGTATGTTCGGCCCATCGTTCAACCCGCACCCGAAATAACCGAGACTCCCTTCAAACGTCAGATTGAGTCGGTTCAGCAAACCCACACCTAGCGAGTGTTTAGCGCCAGGATTCTTGATGGTGATTGAACCCACCCCTTCGTTCATTAAATCGCGAATCTGGGTATTTATGTCGCGTGCGGTTAGATCTGCCGCATCGATTTCTCCATGCTTATCAAAGTCAACCTCAAACGCCCCGGGATAGAGAAAACGATCCTCATTCTCCCGGCTCTCGACGTCGAAAAAAACCTGCTGGGTACGACCCGATAACTGCTCAGTATGCATGCCCGCAGACGGGGCATGCGTATTTTTCAACTCTGCCATACCTTCACCTCTCCCTCGTATGGATCATAAGTATCGATCTCATGTGGAAACACGCTTCGAATCGCCACTTCTTCAGAAGCCAGTGCAACGAATTCGTCACTCTCATACAAGACCATGGGCTTAGCAGCCATCACATCCTTTGCCATACCCAGTCGATCAGCGGTAGCGACGACATAAGTGAAGACACCATCTAGCTCATCCACTGAGCGAACCATCGCAGCCTCAAGATCATCGCCTGCATCCATTCGGTCGGCCAAATACACGGCAATCAGTTCCGAATCGCAGTTAGACATAAAACGATGGCCCCGCCTTTCCATAGCACGCCGGAACATCCAATAATTGGTCAACTGCCCGTTGTGAACTACTGAAACATCGTTAAATGGATAAGCCCAATAAGGATGTGCCGAGCGAATATCCACGTCTGATTCGGTCGCCATTCGAGTATGTCCAATGGCATGCGTACCTTGGAAAGCAGTTAGTCCGTACTGTTCAGAAACCGTATCAGCATCGCCCAAATCCTTCACCAGTTCCAACGCGTGGCCTACAGAAAGGATCTCAGCACCTTCGATATCTTCGATGTAGTCAGCAAGGCGTTTCATATCACCATCAAAACTGAAGCGATACCGATACGCATACTCGGTCACCTGCTCCTCATCCTTCTTGTCGACACCCATCTCTAACATGCGTTGGTCAACTAACGCCCGTCGCTCTTTTACTTCATCGTGAATTTTGAACCCACGCTGCATGTCCTCTTGCTCGGCCACTTTGAAGCGCATTACCAATTCACCATCTTCTGGCATCCCGTACAACGCGAACCCAGTCGAATCCGGCCCTCGATGTTTAAGTGACTGCAACATGGACGACAGCTCTGACCCGATGTCAGAACGCTTACCTCGATGTATCAATCCGGCTATGCCGCACATAAATGTATCCCCTCTAACGCATTAACCTTCACGCAGGTCATCCTTTCTCTAACTCCACCAGAAGTCACCGTTGTCCTATACGCTCAGGGCAGGCAATCGAGGTAGGTTTCCATATCCCAATCCGTGACGGTCGCCATAAACTTTTCCCACTCGTCGTTCTTGTACCAATGGAAAACCTTATACATCTCATCGGGCATGGACGACTTGATCACCTCGTCGTCCGCTAGACGTGCCAGCGCATCGCCAAGTGTCATCGGCAACTTCTTGACTTGTTTGCCCGCTTCCATTGCCTGATAAATATTTCGGTTTTCCGGTTCGCCTGGGTCAATATTGTTATCGATACCGTCCTCAAAGGCTTTCAGTAAAGCCGACCCCATCAGGTAAGGGTTCACCATTGAATCTACTGCGCGGTATTCAAATCGACCCGGAGCCGAAATGCGCAGCCCAGTGGTTCGGTTCTGATAACCCCAATCTGCAAAAACCGGCGCCCAAAACCCGACATCCCACAACCGGCGATAAGAATTCACTGTAGAGCAGCCGATCGCCGTCAATGCACCTAGATGCTTAACGATGCCACCCACACACTGCAGGCCAATCTTGCCCGGCATCTGCATGTCATCGGTATCCGGCATAAAGGTATTCTCGCCGCCTGTGCGATACGTAAACACGTCATCCATTCCTGGCAGGACCTTGTTATGCAGGCGATTTACAGCCTCTCCCCCACCCTTCCAAAGAGAAATATTAGTGTGACAACCCGACGCCGAAACGCCCATAAACGGCTTCGTCATAAAACAGGCAATCAAATTGTTTTCCCGAGCCACCTGGGCACAGATCTGCCGGTAGGTAGAAAGACGATCTGCGTTACGAACCACATCATCGAAAGTCCAGTTTAATTCTAACTGGCCGGGTGCGTCTTCATGATCGCCTTGGATCATATCCAACCCCATCGCATGACAGTATTCAATCACTTTTAAAAATACTGGGCGCAGCGATTCGAACTGATCAATGTGGTAACAATAAGGATTTGAAAAACCACCGTCCGGTTTGCCATCTTCGCCGCGTTTCAACCACATCATTTCAGGCTCGGTACCCACACGAAAGTCCATCTTGTAGTTATCTTGGAACTCTTGGTGGAATCGTTTTAGATTACCGCGGCAATCAGACGTCAGTGCCTGGCCTGGATTTTCTCGTTCTTCACGATTGCGGAAACAAACACAGAACACACGAGCCACTCGCTTATCCCACGGCAGCTGACAAAACGTTTCAGGGTCGGGAATACCGACCAGTTCCATCGCCTCAGGACCATAACCGATGTAGTCCCCATAGCGATCGACGAAAAGGTTGGCGGTTGAGCCATACACCAGCTGAAAGCCTCGCTCTGCGGTACGCTCCCAATGGTCTGCCGGGATCCCTTTACCAACAATGCGACCCGTGACCGAAATGAACTGGTAATAGATATAGGTGATTCCCAGTTCCTTAATTTTTTCTCTCACCCGGCGAACCTGTTCAGCCCGGCCTCTTGTACTGACATAGGCTTCGAGATCAGTCGACTCACGCCCAGCACTTCGGCTACGTGCTGTCTTTTTTGTCGTCTTCTTTTTTGTCGTCTTCTTTTTTGCTACTTTCTTTTGCGCCATCGTGAATCTCCTCCGACTCCTGTGTTCGACTCCCGTGTGTAAACCGCTTTTATACCAATCGAGGGTAACCACGGTTGACCAGCGACTCCAACTTAGCCAACTCGGGCGAGCACTGTCAATACAGGTATCCTCCGCGTGCTCTGATGTAAAGATAAAACTTGAACGCCAAGCCCATGAGCATCTATAGTGAGCGCAGATGAAACCAGATTTAGACCAATTTCACTAACCATGGCCAATTTGCATCCAGTACGGGAAGCGAAGCGCTTGGTTTCGTTTTCGACAGCTCCCCCACGGCAGAACAACGGCGCAGATGGGCTTACCACCAGACTCCGCCGGGCGATTCTTGCCGGGCAATACACATTTAAAGAGCGCCTCCCCTCGGAACGCCAACTTGCTGAGCATTTCAACGCCTCGCGTGGCACCATTCGCAAGGTACTGCAACGCCTGACCACGATGAACCTGGTTGAACAGCGGGCTGGCAGCGGCACTTACGTCCGTTATGGCGAATTCGCTGATCGTATTGATATCGCCGATGTCACCAGCCCGCTAGAACTCATTGACGTACGTTCGGGTATCGAACTTCAGATCGTACGACTCGCCGTGACTAATGCCACCGTGGTCGATATCGAACACATGACCAGAGCACTGGATCAACTTGAACAATGTGATCACGACCCTGAGCAGTTTACCCAGGCCGACAGTGAGTTTCACCTGGCCCTTGCCGAATCCACCCACAATCCACTGTTAGTTTGGCTTTACCAACTCCTTAATGAAGTCCGCAGTCATGCGCAATGGCGCGCGATGAAAGATCAGATACTGACCCCCAAGCGAATCAATCGTTACAACCGACAGCACCGTCGACTGCTCGCAGCCATCATCAGTCGCGATGCGGACGGCGCAACGAAGACCATACAACAACATCTGGACCAGGCCCGCAGGGACTTGCGCGGCGTGATCGGGTAGTCTCAGACTTCTACTTCAACCTCATACTGCCAATGGCAGCGGGTCGGCTTCAGCTTTCGCCCAATCCGGCTGGAAGCCGAGCACTACGATCGAAGCGGGAATGTTCGAATTGAAGAGCCGGTTATGCCAGTAGGTCAGCTGGTAGAGACTTTCCTCCTTAGCCACTGATCGCACAGAACACGGCAAGTAATAAGTCTGGTTGTGTGCGTCGAAACGTAGCGCACACTTCTGTTTCGCTACCAATGCCCGCACTAGCAGCGTGTCAACCTGACATAAGGCGGTGAGTTCATCCACAAACTCATCTGGACGCTGATAGTAGCGTTCACCAAGAAAACGCAGGGCACCAGAATAACGATCCTTAGGATCATGGGTTTTCAATACAATGTGCCGAAACTGTGCAAGCGCCGGTTTCGCGTCTGACTTGTTAATCAGTACCGTTAACTGCCCGCTGGACTGGCTCACTCCAGACACCCAGATATCCGGACGCATACCTTCCGAGGGCCGCCCGCCTTCCTCACGAACCGCCCATTGTCTCAGTCGACATTGCCAACCAAGGAATCCCACCCTGCAAGCCTCTGAGTGATCTGCCATCAGGCGATCATCGCATGGTCACGGGGTTCTAAGCGCATCGTCAGGCCGAAACAAAACGCTATCCATCAACAGCTGGTCGCCGGAACAACCAAGCCATCACCCCTGCGGCAAGCAGTGCGCCAACCAACTGAGCCACAATAAATGCAGGCACGTGGGGCGGGTGTATGCCGCTGAAGGTATCCGTAAACGCGCGCGCTATCGTAACAGCCGGGTTGGCAAAAGAAGTGGATGCAGTAAACCAGTAACCCGCAGTAATAAAAAGACCTACAGCATAGGGCACTCGATCGGGTCGCCATCGCAAAGTTCCAAGAATGGTCATCACCAAACCGAAGGTAGCAACTCCTTCAGAGAACCACTGCGACAGGCCGGTTCTAGACTTAGTCGAGAACTGCATGATGACCTCTTCAAACATGAAATGGGCTGCCCACGTCCCCATCAACGCACTAACCACCTGGACCACTATGTACGCCAACGCAATCGCACCGCTGATCTCACGCCGAATAAAAAAGACCATGGTAACTGCGGGATTAAAGTGCGCCCCAGAAACGTCACCAAATACCAGAATAATCACTACCAGTATGGCGCCCGTGGCAACGGTATTGCCGAGCAACGCGATCGCATCGTTACCACCTGAAAGCGTTTCGCCCATGATTCCCGAACCGACTACGGTTGCCAATAGGAATGCCGTGCCAATCGCTTCAGCGCTCAGTCTTCTGGCAAGCTCAGTACGCGCCATCAATTTTCATCCGTTTGGGGCTTTTTTGCGAAGCATGTGATCCACCGTAAGCATCAGCGGTTCTGACCCGACCTGCTCTGGGGGAAGTGCGACGAATACCTCAATCAACGACAGCAGTTGGTCATAGGCTTGGGCAAACGCCCGTCGACAACGTAAATCAGAGCCTGTTTCGGCCGCCGGATCAGGAATTCCCCAGTGTGCGCTGACGGGTCGACCCGGCCAGACAGGACATGCTTCGCCAGCTGCGTCATCACAAACAGTGATTACGAAATCCATGCGGGACGCATCTGGTTGAGCAAATTCGTTCCAACTTTTTGACCGCCACATCCTCTGGTGGTGGCCGCGTTCAAGCAACAAATCAACTGTGTATGGATGCACCTCACCCTTAGGCTGACTGCCCGCACTAAACGCGCAGAAACTGGTGCCCGAAAGGTCATTCAAAATAGTCTCTGCAAGAATGCTCCGTGCCGAATTTCCGGTGCACAGAAATAAAACATTTCGAACACATGGTTCCATATATTGCGCTACGATCTCTGCATACGGTCGGGAGACTTCGCCCCTGCATATGCAGCCGGATTCAACAGTTCCGTTATCGGACTACACAGCTCAGGGTGCCCACCACAACAATCGTCCACCAGGTATCGCAACACGCTTTTTATTCCATCAACATTGATCCCGTAACGAATTGAACGACCCTCACGATGTGAATCAATCAGACCGCTGCGCGTTAGCACCGCAAGGTGAACAGACATCGTGTTATGTGGGATACCCAGTTCGCGGGCGATTTCGCCTGCGGGCACTGTAGTCTCTCCTCGCTCCACCAATAAGCGAAAGGCGCGCAAACGGCTAGCCTGAGCCAGTGCACTCAATGTCGCGATCGCATCTTGTTCGTCCATACGTCTACTATTATGGACATATTGTGAATTCAGGACAATCCCTTCACAGTCTGTAGAGGAACGACTGTGACAGCCTTGGCACACGAAGGGTAATATCCCAAGGCCTCGAAACCCTACCCCGGAATCACCCACCTATTCATGACTGACACCGCCCACACACCCTGGATCGCACACTATCCTGCCGACGTTGACTGGTCAGGCACTATCGATCAACGCACACTCACCACTTACCTTGGAGACACAGCCAAGCTTTATGGATCCCGACCGGCGATCGATTTCCTAGGTCGTAAAACGAACTACCAGGAATTGAACACACTGGTCGCACGTGCAGCGCAGGGGCTCAAAAAGATGGGTGTCCAGAAAGGAACACGCGTCGGGTTGTGCTTACCCAACACGCCTTATGCCGTAATCGGATACTTCGCTATTCTGCGCGCTGGCGGCACGGTGGTGAATTTTAATCCGCTTTATGTAGAGCGGGAACTTGCGTTTCAGATCAACGACAGCGGTACCGAAATCATGCTGACGCTCGACCTCGCACTGATTTATCCCAAAGTCGGTGCCATGCTGAAACAGACCCAATTGAATCGCATCATCGTCTGCCCTATGGCCGGGATACTTCCCGGCGTGAAAAGCTTTCTGTTTCGTCTCTTAAAGAGAAAAGAGATTGCAACCATTCCATCGGATGACCAACATATCCGCTTTGACTCGCTGATTGACAATGACGGCAGCGAGCCGGCAACGCCCGTGGAGCCAATGGATACAGCTGTTTTGCAATACACGGGTGGTACAACTGGCGCTCCCAAGGGAGCGATGCTCAGTCACGGTAATCTCGCAGCAAACGTCTCACAAATGTTGCACTGGTTCCCAGACCTTCGTCCAGGGGAAGAGAAAATACTCGGCGTTCTGCCACTCTTCCACGTATTTGCCATGACCAGCGTCATGAATTTTGCGGTGGCGGCGGGGGCAGAAATGATCCTGCTACCGCGCTATGACCGCGACCAGACGCTCAAGGCCATCCATGATAAGCATCCTACTTTATTCCCAGCCGTGCCAACGATCTACACCTCGATCAACGAAGCGCCTAAGCTGGACAAATATGACCTATCTTCCATTTCCTTTTGTATCTCTGGTGGCGCGCCCTTGCCATTGGATGTGAAGACTCGATTTGAAAAACTGACGGGTTGTCGACTAGTCGAAGGATATGGTCTGTCGGAATGCTCACCTGTCGCTACCTGCAACGCGATTAACGGTGTTAATAAGGAAGGCTC
Source organism: Gammaproteobacteria bacterium (assembly GCA_022451485.1). Classification (GTDB taxonomy): domain Bacteria; phylum Pseudomonadota; class Gammaproteobacteria; order Arenicellales; family UBA868; genus UBA11791. Next base: position 161,647 of record JAKUQS010000005.1, on the reverse strand, counting down.
TATCGGACTGCCTGTGCCGGGAACTGAAATAGCGATCCACGATATCGAAAATTCCGAACAAACTGTGCCTGTCGGAGAGCGCGGTGAACTGTGGATTCGAGGACCGCAAGTCATGTCGGGTTACTGGCAACGGCCCGAGGAGACTGAAGAAACACTTCGTGACGGATGGCTCCGGACTGGAGATGTTGGTTATATGGATGAGGAAGGCCACCTTTTTCTTGTCGATCGAATTAAGGACCTGATCTTGTGCAGCGGCTACAACGTGTATCCGCGCAATATTGAAGAGGCGATCAATCTACATCCGGCTGTCGCTGAAGTGACCGTTATTGGCATCCCCGATGATTACCGTGGCGAGGCACCCAAGGCCTTTATCCGTTTGCAGGATGGCATGACACTAACCGAGACCGAAGTGCTGGATTTTCTTACTGACAAACTCTCCGTAATAGAGCGTCCGTCAATGATAGAGTTCCGCGCCGAACTGCCGAAGACTATGATCGGCAAGCTTTCAAAGAAGGAATTGGTTGAAGAGGAAACACAACGCACGCTAGGCTAAACCAAAGCAGTGTGTTCCACCCACTGCTTTTCCATACAACATAACTAACACCCACGGGCTGTCGACGGGGGAGCGACTTAGTTTGCTCATCCGCGACGATCCCACCTGATGACTTTCTCGGGAGATCTGTGATGAAAAATATCGTGATTGCCGGCTATGCCAGGACACCATTTCACTTTGCACACAAAGGCGATCTCACGCGAGTGCGTCCTGACGACCTTGCGGCCGAAGCAGTGAAGGGATTGATAGAACGCACGGGCGTCGATGTCGAGGACATCGAGGACCTCATTCTAGGCTGCGCGTTTCCAGAAGCAGAACAAGGTTTCAACATGGCCCGGCTGGTGGTCTTCCTGGCGGGGCTACCTATCTCTGTTGCCGGCACCACGATTAATCGTTTCTGCGGTTCGTCTATGCAGTCGATCCACAATGCGGCCGGCGCCATTCAGATGGGCGCTGGCGATGTCTATATCTGCGCAGGCGTCGAATCCATGAGCCGTGTACCCATGACCGGTTTCAACCCCATGCCTCATCCCACCCTAAGTGAAACAGTACCGGGTGCCTATATGTCGATGGGAGAAACCGCCGAAAACGTAGGACGAGAATACAACATCGACCGGGCAGAGCAACAAGATTTTGCGGTAGCGAGTCAACAGAAAGCAGCCCAAGCGCAAAGCGAGGGAAAGCTTGCAGACGAAATCGTGCCGATCACAGTCAATGGCAATGTCGTTGACTCCGATGGCTGCCTGCGCCCGGACACCACAGTAGACGGCTTGTCTGGTCTGAAACTCGCTTTTGACGAGAACGGCACGGTCACTGCGGGCACCGCATCGCCGCTAACTGATGGTGCCGCTGCCACTCTGGTCTGTAGTGAGGAGTACGCAGAACGCAAAGGTCTTGAGCCGATTGCACGCATTCGTAGCATTGCTGTTTCTGGTTGCAAACCGGAAACCATGGGACTTGGACCTATCTTCTCATCACGCAAAGCCCTTGTCAGAGCTGAGATTGACGCATCTGACCTTGATGTGATCGAGATTAACGAAGCTTTTGCCACTCAATCGATCGCCTCTATTCGAGACCTCAAACTCGACGTAACAAAAGTCAACGTGGATGGTGGTGCAATTGCCATAGGTCATCCTTTGGGCGCAACCGGCGCACGCATTACCGGCAAGGCAGCTCAAATTCTGAAACGCGACGGCGGCCGCTATGCGCTTGCCACACAATGCATTGGCGGTGGACAAGGCATTGCCACAGTCATGGAGGCTCTCTAGCTGTGACCGACATTCGAAAGGTCGGCGTTATCGGGGCGGGTGTTATGGGCTCGGGCATCGCAGCCCACATGGCCAATGCCGGCCTACCCGTGGTGTTGCTCGATGTCGTTCCCGATGGTGCCAACGCTCGCAACGTGCTTGCTGACGCGGCAGTGGCGCGACTGCTTAAGACGAATCCTGCACCATTTATGCACAAACAAAACGCGCGGCGCATCGTAACTGGAAACATAGAAGATGATTTGGATCAGTTGGGTGAGTGCGACTGGATCATCGAGGCCATCATAGAAAACCTGGATGCGAAACGTGACTTGTATGCGCGAATCGAAACCGAGCGAAAAACTGGCTCGATCGTGTCTTCAAACACATCCACTATCCCCCTTGAAAAACTGACGGAAGATCTTCCAGAACGATTTTGCAAAGACTTTGCCATTACCCATTTCTTTAACCCGCCGCGTTATATGCGCCTGCTCGAGGTCGTTGCTGGACCACAGACCCGCCCCAACGTCCTCCAGTCCTTGCGCATCTTCGGAGACCAGACGCTCGGCAAAAGCGTAGTCACCTGCAAAGACACACCCGGTTTTATTGCCAACAGAATCGGCATTCTATGGATGGAAAGCGCAGTCCGATTTGCATTTGAAGACGGTTTAACGGTCGAAGAAGCCGATGCCATCATCGGCCGCCCCATGGGCATACCGAAAACCGGCGTATTTGGCTTAATGGACCTCGTCGGCATCGACCTACAGCCTCACGTAGCCGCATCTATGTTGGCCACCTTGCCGGAAGAAGACCTATACCGAGACATTCACCAACCCTCGCCATTCATCGATCAGATGATCGAAACCGGTTTTACCGGTCGCAAAGGCAAAGGTGGTTTTTATCGACTGAATACAGAAAGCGGCAAGCGGGTAAAAGAATCGATTGATCTGAAAACAGGTGAGTATCATCCGAGCACACCGTCCCACCTGGAGAGCGTCGCGGCAGGGCGCCAGGGACTTCGTGCCCTGGTCGAGCATCCGGACAAAGGCGGACGTTATGCCTGGCGTGTTTTGTCCCATACGTTGAGTTACGCCGCTTCGCTTGTACCGGAGATCGCGGACACTATCCAAGATGTGGATGAAGCCATGCGCACCGGCTACGCGTGGAAATGGGGACCGTTTGAACTCATTGACCAATTGGGGCCCGCTTGGTTCTCGCACCGACTACAGCAAGACGGAATGCCCGTTCCCGGGCTGGTCACCGCTGTAGGTGAAGGCAACTTCTACCGCAATCAAGACAGCACACTTGAGTCCTTTGGCCACAGTGGTCGTTACAACACCATCTCGCGCGCCGAAGGTGTCCTACTGTTGTCTGACATCAAGCGAGAGGGAGATCGCATTGCCGGCAACAGCGCAGCCAGCGCGTGGGATCTGGGGGATCAGGTGCTGTGCCTGGAATTTCACACCAAGATGAACAGCCTGGACGCCGAGGTATTCAAGGTAATGAGCGAAATCATTACGCTCATTCCAAAGAAAGGCTTTCAGGCATTGGTTATTTACAATGAAGGCAATAATTTTTCCGTAGGTGTAAATCTTGGACAGGCGCTGTTCGCTGCCAACCTCGCAGGTTGGTCCGAGATTGGAAAATCAGTGAAACAGGGTCAGGACATCTACCAGGCGCTTAAATATGCGCCGTTTCCAGTCGTCGGCGCTCCCTCCGGCATGGCGCTTGGCGGAGGCTGCGAAGTGCTTCTGCATTGCGACGCAATCCAGGCGCACGCTGAAACCTACATGGGTTTGGTGGAGGTTGGCGTGGGACTCGTGCCGGCATGGGGCGGCTGCAAAGAAATGCTGCTGCGCTGGATAAACAATCCCAAATGCCCGCAGGGTCCCATGGCGGCTGTAGGTAAGGTCTTCGAAGCAATCGGCATGGCGAACGTGTCACGTTCGGCCGAGGAAGCCCGTGACCTGCTTTTTCTCAGACCTACAGATAACATCAGCATGAACCGGGATCGTTTACTGGCCGACGCCAAGGCCATGGCACGACGACTCGCAGCGAATTACAGCCCACCCACGCCTCCAGAAATAAGGCTTCCCGGTCCAAGTGGGCGTACCGCAATGACAATGGCGGTGCGTGATCTGTGCAAGGCTGGAAAAGCAACATCACATGATCAGGTTGTGACTAGCCAGCTCGCCTATGTGCTCTCTGGCGGCGAAGCGGATCCAACCACACCGGTTAACGAGGCTGATGTATTACGCCTTGAGCGCAATGCGATCATGGCGCTTTTAAAGACCCCCGGCACACTCGCTCGAATGGAGCACATGCTCGAGAGCGGTAAACCGCTTCGCAACTAACCCACACAAGACACAGGACTTCTGATGGCCAGTTATTCTGCCCCACTGCGAGACATGCGGTTTGTCTACCACGAACTCTTTGATTCGAGCGACATCAGCGCCTTGCCAGGCTTTGAAGAGGCAACACCTGATCTCATTGATACTGTGCTTGAAGAGGCGGCTAAAGTCTGTGAAAACGAACTTTTCCCGATTAATCGCAGTGGTGATGAGGAAGGCTGTCGCTACCACCAGGGAGGAGAGGTCACAACACCCAGCGGTTTGCGCGAGTGCTACCGTGCCTACGCCGAAGCGGGCTGGATTGGACTATCCAATGACCCACAATACGGTGGCCAAGGCCTTCCCGCTGCCATCAGCACTTTGTTGGAAGAAATGGTGTGTTCGTCAAACATTTCGTTTGGCACCTATGTCGGCCTTACCCGCGGCGCCTATCGTGCCATCGCGGCATTTGGAAGCGACACGCTTAAAACACGCTATCTGCCTAAACTGACCAGCGGAGAATGGTCAGGGACAATGTGCCTGACCGAACCCCAATGTGGGACCGACCTCGGCCTGTTACGCACTCGCGCGGAACCCAATGCGGACGGCTCTTATCGAGTGACCGGGAACAAGATCTTTATAACGGCAGGCGAACACGACCTAACCGAGAATATCATTCATCTAGTTCTGGCCCGACTGCCTGATGCACCTACTGGCGTTCGCGGTATCAGTCTTTTCCTGGTGCCAAAGTTTCTACCCAACCCTGACGGTGATCCTGGGGACCGCAATGGTGTTCTTTGCACCGCCTTAGAAAACAAGATGGGAATCAAAGCCTCGGCAACCTGTGCCATAAGCTTTGACCAGGCAACCGGTTGGTTAATCGGGAGCGCGCACAAAGGGATGCAAGCGATGTTTGTGATGATGAACGACGCCCGCCTTGGAGTGGGTGTGCAGGGATTGGGGCTTTCGGAAAGCGCCTACCAAGCGGCGGTCGAGTATGCCCGCGAAAGATTACAGGGACGGTCAGTAGCGGGCACCAAATATCCAGATCAACCGGCCGACCCCATCCTCGTTCACCCCGATATCCGGCGCAACCTGCTTACCATGCGCGCACTAACTGAGGGCAATCGAGCAATGGCCACCTGGATTGCACGGCACCTCGATCTTAGGGAGCGGGCTGAGGATGAGGCAACACGAAGTTCCGCTGATGATTTTGTCCAGCTGATGACACCGATCGCTAAAGCCTTCTTTACCGATTACGGCTTTGATATCACGAATATGGGGCTCCAGGTCTACGGCGGACACGGGTATATTCGAGAGAATGGTGTTGAACAATATGTGCGAGACGCCCGTATAGCCCAGATTTATGAGGGTGCCAATGGGGTACAAGCATTGGACCTGGTGGGACGCAAAATCCCGAGACATACGGGTCGTTATTTGCGTCAGTTTTTCCACCCTGTTCAATCATGGATTGAGTCACACGCGTTCACGGCCGCATTGCAACCCTTCGTTATGCCACTGGCCAAAGCTTTTGGTCGACTGCAACTTGCAACTGGACACATCGCACAGACTGGATTAAAAAATCCGAATGAGGCCGCCGCCGCGTCTAGTGAGTACCTACGATTATTTGGTCTCGTCACACTCGCTTTCCTATGGGCGCGAAGTGCAGAAATAGCTACACAACATGACGGCAACGATTCAGACGGTTTTTATGCCGCCAAACTTGCCACAGGTAAACATTATATGGAACGTGTTTTACCTCAGACGGGCGCGTTATTCGCTGCAATTATGTCAGGCGCAGATACGATGATGAATTTTCCAGACGACTCGTTCTAAAGATCTGCTTCAAACACTTTTCCGCAAATAACTCAGGGTATTAATTTGCGGCAGAGAGTCTTGCGGTTTAAATTTCCGTTGGTATGTGGGTCTAAAGGAATCTGAAGGTCAACTTTACCCGCGCAGTGTTTACCCAGAGTCACTAACTAAAACGATGTAAGGGGACTACCACAATGGCAGAAGCGAGTTACGATGTAATTGTTGTCGGTGCAGGCATCATAGGCGCGAGTACAGCTCACTTTCTCAAGAAAAAAGGAGTGGATCGAGTCTTACTCATCGATCGCGGCGACCCAGCGAGTGGTGGGACGGGTAAGAGCGCAGCAATCGTAAGATCCTACTATTCAATTCCTGTTATGGCCCGCCTTGCCAAAGAGGCAGTACAACTTTTTCATAATCTGGAAGCAGAAATTGGCGTTGATGGAGGATTCCACGCGACAGGTTTCACACAACTTGTTCCACCAGACTGGGTCGATACGGCGAAAGAATTGGTAGCCATGCACCAATCCCTAGGTATCGACACTGACTTCGTCGAGGAGTCTGAATGGGCTAAACGGTTTCCATGGCTTGAATCCGATGGGATTGGCGCTATCGTCGTGGAAAATTCAAGCGGCTACGCTGACCCGGTTCAAACTACCGAAGGATTCGTCAGCGCGTTCACTAAAGCTGGTGGAGAATTTCGCCCACGAACCCCAGTGCGGGCACTTGCCCGTACAGGTGACCGTATTACGGGCATCATTCTCGAGGACGAATCTATCGCGTCGGGGGCGGTTGTTAATGCTACCGGCCCGTGGTCTACGTTCCTCGCAGCCAGCGCTGAATTAGATCTACCGATGCGTGCCGTGCGAGAACAAGACACTGTCTGGGAAGTGGTTCCAGGTCGCGAACTCCCCACAACACCTGTTTCCAATCCAATAGAGGCTACGTACATGCGCCCGATGGGCGAAGGGCGTTGGTTGTTTGGTCGTGGCTACCCTAAACCCTACTTTGACGTCGATCCCTATAACTACAAAGAATCCGCTGACGAGGAATTTGTGATGGATCTACGGGATCGTTGGTGCCAACGCATACCCGCACTCCAAGGTTCAAAATTACTCCACGCCTACGCTGCACTCTACGATGTAACCCCGGACTGGATTCCGTTTGTCGGTCCACGCAGCGGACTCGACGGCTACTATGATGCAGCCGGAGGTAGTGGCCATGCATTCAAAACCGGACCGATTTTTGGGCGCGAGCTCGCGGACTGGATTGTCGACAATGAAGTGCTTGATGATTTTCGCCAATTTAGTTACGACCGCCTCGCCTCTGGAAAATCATTTAATCAGGCGTTCGGCGGTAACAGGGTATAACGTAAACCGATGATTAAACTCAAACGACGCTACCGCATAGGGGTTGATACCGGCGGAACATTTACCGATGTGGTCCTGGTTGACGAATCGAGCGGCGAGATGTTGGTTGCTAAAGTTGCGACTGTGCCTTCAGATCCGTCCGTCGGCTGCATGAACGGCATAGAGAAAGCACTGTCTGAGCATGGTATCGATGCGGCTGAAATTGTGTTCTCGGTACATGGCACCACTATTGCGACTAATACGATTATCGAAGGAAAAGGTGCTAAGGCCGGACTCATTACGTGCGCCGGCTTTCGCGACGTGCTTGAGATCGCATACCAAACGCGGCCAACGCTCTATGACATTTTCTATGATAAACCGGTGCCTTTAATTCCGCGGTATCTCTGTCAAGGTGTGGGGGAACGAACCGGACCCGATGGGGAAACCATCACACCGCTCGATGAACAATCAGTCCGGTCAGTGGCCAGGTTCTTTGCAGCAGAAGAAGTCGAAGCAGTGGCAGTGGCCCTGCTGCACGCGTACAAGAATCCAAACTCGGAACGACGTGTTGAACAGATTCTTTCCGAAGAATGTCCACAAATTCCGGTCGTTCTCTCGTCGGATATTAGCCCGGAATATCGAGAGTATCCCCGCACCAGCACAACCGTCGTCAATACTGTTTTATTACCCCGCGTAGGCCCCTACATCGCCAACCTCGAAGAAAAGCTCCATCTACGGGGCATTAACAGTGGTCTTCACCTGATGAGTTCTTCAGGCGGGATCATCGCCGCCAACGTTGCCAAACGACAACCCGTTCAGATGGTCGAATCGGGGCCCGCGGCGGGGGTTATCGGCGCTGCATTCGTTGCAGCGCGATCTGGGTATAGCAATTTACTTGCGCTTGATATTGGCGGTACCACTGCGAAACTTGCAGTGGTCAACGACGGACAGCCCCAAATCGCCGAACAATTCGAAGTCGGTTCGAGCGCGGTCGCCAATGTAACCGCGCAGCGAGGCCAGGGGTACCCTGTGCTTACCCCTGTTATCAGCCTAGTTGAAATCGGTGCCGGCGGCGGATCCATAGCCCACCTAGACCCTGGCGGTGCGTTAACTGTCGGGCCACAGAGTGCGGGTGCCGATCCGGGTCCCGCCTGCTATGGGCTTGGCGGAGATCAACCAACACTGACAGACGCAAACCTTGTATTAGGAAGAATCAACCCTGATTTTTTCCTTGGAGGCGAAACCGCGCTGGATGTTAGCTTGTCGGAGCAGGCCATCATTAAATATGCGGCGGAACCCTCGGGACTTGAACTCCTAGAGGCGGCAAACGCGATTATCGATATCGCCAACGCCAAAATGGTCAGCGCTCTGTACTTTATCTCGGTTGAACAAGGCATCGATCCCAGAGATTACGTCATGGTACCGTCAGGTGGCGCCGGACCCATGCAGGCGGTCGCGATTGCGAAAGCTCTGGGAGTCAGCAAAGTGCTAATTCCCCCAACACCTGGCCTGAATTCTGCAGTGGGTATGTTGGCGACTGATCTCAAGCACGAAGTGGTAAGAACCCAAATGCAGGCGACTGCAGATGTAAATCCCACACAGTTAGCTGAAATCTATGAGGAACTCGAAGGATCAACTCGTAACCTTTTAAAAGAGCAAGATGTGCAAGAGGAAGACATCACGATCATTCGTGAGGCGGGAATGTGCTACGTGGGTCAGTCTTTTCAGCTACGAGTTGATGTGCCGAGCGTAATCGACACAGACACCGGAAGCCAATTGGAGAAAGCATTTCATCAACGCCACGCTGAAAGTTATGGTTTTGATAATGAAGAGGAGCCCACACAACTCGTTAACCTGCGAGTAGTCGGCATCGGAAAAGTTGACCGGCCTGTACTTAAACAACTAGACCATGCGATCGGCCCCGCTAAACGCGCGATCAAAGGGAAGCGGAAAGTTTATTTTTCGGAGGCAAAGGGCCTCATCGAAGTCGATCTCTATGATCGTTCACTATTGATGTCTGGCGACCGCTTTACAGGACCCGCAATCATCGAACAGATGGATACAACAATTGTCGTGCCACCAGAAGTTGAGGTCGAGGCCGAACAATCTGGCAACCTCGTTATTCATATCAACCATACGTAAAACTCCCGATATCAGAGATTTAAACTATGACAATCGCGAACACGAATACTGGTCGAACAAGTATGGATCCAGTCACCTTCGAGGTCGTACGGAACGCTGTCATCAATATGACTGAAGAAATGGCGGTCACCGTCAGGCGCGCCGCGTTTTCCACTAACATAAAGACGCGAGCCGATTTCTCATGCGCATTCTTTGATGCGAAGCTTCGATGTATTGCGCAATCATTTGCGCAACCGGCTCACCTGGTCGCGATGTCGACTATTACTCCCGTTTCGATAGAAGAATTTGGCGCCTCCAACCTCAACGCAGGGGATGCGATCATTGTCAATGATCCCCACCGCGGGGCCAGCCATCTAAACGACATTACGATCATTAGCCCAGTTGAAGTCGAAGGTAAAAGATTGGGTTATGTTGCCAACATGGCCCACCACGTCGACGTCGGTGGGTCGTCGCCGGCAAGTCTAGGAGTGAACAAGGAGCTCTGCCAGGAAGGGATTATTTTGCCCCCCACCAGAATTGCTCAGCAGGGAGAAATTGACTCCAATGTGATTAAATTAATCCTATCGAATATTCGGGCCCCTCGAGAAACGAACGGGGATCTGCGGGCTCAACTATCGGCTAACGTTGTGGGCACCAGGCGCCTCACCGCGCTAGTAGAAAAATACAGTGGTTCGCTGTTGGAAGACTTTTTCGATGAACTAATCGACTATACGGATCGCTGGACAGAACGCGCTATACGGGCGCTTCCAGAAGGCACCTACGAAGGTGAAGGCTTTCGAGATGACGATGGTTTCTCAGATGAGCCGGTGAGGCTCAACATGAAAGTCACAATCAAAGACGGTCATGTACACCTTGACCCATCAGGCTCATCACAACAACGGCTGAGCCCGATCAACTGTGTACGACCCATGGCAAAATGTGCAATCGCTTACGTTGCACGCTGTTTAGTAGACGACGGAATCCCGGTCAACGACGGCTTCTTGAACCGTATCCATGTTGACGGGCCGGACGGACTCGTGTGCACGGCCATGAGACCTGCGGCTGTTGTCGGCGGCTGGGAATTGGTTTCGCGCATGGTCGAGGTAATTTTTCGATCGCTACACCCAGTGATGCCCGATCGTATTCCAGCCGCCGGCAAAGGCTGCATCGTTAACATCGGCTTTGGTGGACCTGACCCCCGAAAGGGAGAGTATTACTGCTATATGGAGACCATTGCCGGCGGCAATGGTGCTCGCCCGACGAAAGACGGCCCTGATGGCGTCCAAACAAATATCCAGAACACTGAAAACGCACCAATAGAGGAGGTTGAGCTGCACTATCCCATTCGCGTAAAACGGTACGAACTCATTACCGACAGCTGCGGGCCAGGGCGTTACCGCGGCGGAATGGCGATTCGGCGTGACTTCGAATTTCCTTATGCAGAATGTTCCTGGACTGTGCTTTCAGATGGACGAAAATTTGCCCCTTGGGGTTTAATGGGTGGGTTCGAAGGATCGTGTGCCAAATTCATCTTTGATCCTGAAGGTGAACATCGTGATCTTCCCTCTAAATGCACTATCGAAGTTCCTAAAGGCGGCTGCGTGCGTGTCGAGACGGCTGGCGCAGGCGGCTTCGGCGAGCCAAAGAATCGAGACAAAGATGCCGTACTGCGAGATTTACGAGACGAAAAAATCAGTGACGACGTAGCAAACAATGTTTATGGGCTGAGCAGCTAACTGCGATCAATTTGCACTATAGACAACGCTACCACCGACCAAAACTTTACTTAAATGTTGTTCAAGATTTTCAAGCGTATCGAGGACTTCAAGCGGATCCTGATCAAGTAATAGCACATCGGCAAAAGCACCGGGTGCCAAGGTACCAACCTGCCCTTCCATGTTTAGCAAACGTGCCGCATCGCTGGTAGCCGATCTAAGTGCGTTTGCGATACCAACTACTTCGCGGCGGAGTGCAAATTCATGTAACTGCCACTTCTGCATCTCGCCAAGCAAATCGGTTCCATAGGCAATCGACACACCTGAGTTGTGTGCCAATTCAAGCGCCTCTAGACCCCGATCAAGTGTATCTCCAATTTTTGCCACCATACTCGGATGTAGACCGGCTGCGAGCCCCTCTTTGGGTAAAGCAAAATACGTCGCGAGCGTTGGAACAAAATACGCCTCATGTTGTTTAAACAAGTCGCAACTCGACTGATCGAGATAATTTCCGTGTTCAATCGATCGAATCCCAGCTTCTAGTGCGCGGTTGATGGCCCGGGCTGTATACGCGTGTGCCATTACGTAAATGTTTGCGGCTTCAGCCTCCTCCACAGACGCACGCAGTTCCTCCATACTGAACTGCGTGCTATCCAAGCGATCCGTCGTCGACGACACCCCGCCGGATGCCATGATCTTGATGTGAGTTGCACCCTTACGAATTTCGTCCCGGCAGGCGGTTCTTACGGCGGCGACCCCATCAGCGATGCGTCCCAAACCCGCTGCACAATGGCAGACATCATGCACCACATCGCCTGGTTCGCGCATATCCCCATGACCTCCAGTCTGCGAGATGGCCTGGCCACAATACCGCAAGCGCGGTCCGACAGCATGACCTTGCTGAATAGCTTGCGCGAGTCCCCAATCGGCACCGCCCGCATCGCGGACGGTCGTAAAACCTCGCCGAATCATGGCGGACAAGATTGTTAGCGCTCGCACCGTGGTATATGCCGGCGACCAGCGTCGAAGTGCCGGAAAATCCGCAGTGGCAGCCGTTACATGGACGTGACAGTCGATTAACCCTGGGATGACCGTCTTTCCGCGCCCGTCAATTCGAATGTCCGCGTTGTTGCCTGGAGAAGACGAGACTTCTCGAATCACCCCATCCTCGATCACCAAGTGCCCTTCAACCCTAGCTTCGGTCGCCGGTTCCAGTAAAACAACGTTATCAATACTTACTCGCATATATACTCACTCTGAATCAGGCTCTATGGACTAACGCCACTCTAACTCATGGTACTCATGCTGTTTTATTGGTAGTAGTCACAACTCAGATGGGCAACGTTCATCCCTCTAAATATAGACCCCTACTTAGCTGGTCGTTTCATCCATGTAGTACTTGTTCGTCCCGTCACGCTGCAACTGGAAAATAGATGACACTTTGGGTGGCAGCGGTTGGGGTATGCGCACGGGCACATCAACGAGTCGTGGAACATCGGACTGTTTTCCAATCACCATGCGCTCATTCATGCTGTCCCAACTCTCAAAAACAGCTGAACAACCGGCAAGCGGCCAAGCGTCTGCCGCCATTACCTCGTAGAGAACAAAACGTCGTGGATCACCCGACAAGTTTGCTTTGGACGCGTGCAGTAGACGAACGTGGTGAAAGGTTACGGTCCCAGCCTTACCGGTAACGGTGTCTGAAACATTGGGTAAGTCTTTGGCAACATCCGCACCCACTGCGCCACAGAAGAAGCCGTCTGACATATGATCATAAACGGGACCTCGATGTGTCCCCGGAGCGAAAAGCACAGACCCATTGTCCTCAGTCATATCATCAATCATGATCCCAACAGCCAACACGTCATCGTTGGTGTGCGGATAAAACGCCCAATCCTGATGCCACTCAACCGGCGCACTGCCCTCTTTGCCTTTCAGATTCAGCTTACTGTTCTGTAACCTAATATCCGGCCCAAGTAACGCATGTAAAACATCGGTAATCTCTTTACGTCGAATCAACGCATCAAAACAAGGCTCAAACGTGTGGGGAGACTTAATCCGTTCAATACGCGATTGCTTTGTCTCTAAATCATCCAGAATTTCATAGACTTCATCTGATGCGGTCAGCGCGGCACCCGCATTAACTATTTTGTCAGTGATATTTTGCAACTCTTCAACAACGCTCATGGGTAACAAATTGTCACAAATCACATAACCCTTTTCTTTATAAGTTTTACTAATTTTACTCATTGCATCCATGAGTCACACCTCCGTTAGGTCTTCTTATTCGCGCAAGAGCTTAAATTGTGACCACTTTGTTACCGCGGTTCTTGTTTGTCAATCGCAACAACAATCCCATGACAATCTTACCGTTTATTTCACATTGCGTTTACGCATACATTGTTACTAATAAAAGCATAAAAAACTTGAATCAACACTCATAAATAAAACGTTTAGTCTAACGGCAGATAACTCTTGATAAGTCTTTTCCTTGAATGACTATTACTATTAAAGATGTCGCCGCAGCCGCCGGAGTCGGTGTAGGCACCGTATCGCGCGTCTTAACGGGCTCGACGAGTGTCTCAAAACAAACACGCCAACGAGTCGAAGAAGAGGTCCAGCGACTCCACTACGTGCCGAACAATCTGGCTGGTGCGCTGTCGTCTCGGCGCAGCGGAATAGTGGCCATTATCGTTCCAACTTTAGAGCAGTCGATCTTTGCAGATACGGTCGACGGTGCAGAAAGTGAACTTAACGCTCGTAATTTGCAAGTACTGGTTGGACAAACTAAGTATGATATGGAGCGAGAAGCCGAGCTGGTGAAAGCCTTCCTAAAGCTTCGACCCGAAGGTTTAATTTTGACGGGCAGCAATCACCTCCCTATCGTATACGACTTACTCAAAGCAGCCGATATACCGGTAGCACAATGCTGGGGACGAGAGGAAACCCCCATTGGCATCTCCGTGGGTTTTGACAATCAGGCAGCCGCCCGAGACATTGTCACCCACCTGATAAACCGAGGACGCCGACGCATTGCGATGCTTTGCGCACCCCGTTACTTCGATAACCGCTTAGAACAGCGTATTCATGGTTATGAAGAAGCTATGAAATCTCATGGTCTAGAAACAAATCTTCACGACAGCATAGAAGGGTCATCTACCTATTCTGGCTTTCACCAGTCTGGCAAAGTCCTAGACGACATACTTCAGCAACAACCCGATACAGATGCCATTTTCTGTTCCGATGACTTCAACGCTGTCGGCGCATTGTTTCGATGTCAGCAACGGGGTATCTGGGTTCCAAACCAACTCTCCATCGCAGGGTTTGTTGACCTGCCGATCGCATCTGGCATCACGCCAGCAGTAACCACCGTCCGCGTCCCTCGATGGGAAATTGGTGCAACTGCTGCGCGTAACCTAGCGGCAATGGCTAATGGTGAAATAATCCCTGAGAAGATCATCGATCTTGGATATCAAATCATCGTTCGAGAAACCACATAGGGTTTGTGCTTGAATAACCATTTAGCGTATTTATATCGGCTTGATGGCCTTAGGTGATCGGATTAACAAGCACTCTGGAAGCATCTACGGGTTGAACGTCCAGTAACCGCTAAATGGAATCGTTTCCGTAGCCATTTCTAGCGCGGAAACGTTTCCATTACATCAATTTGTTAAAAAGATGGCGACATAGGGTCCATACCGTTGCCACTTTTAGATCCGTCATAGACCGGCTACCGTCGACTAAATACCCTACGGAGTTTCTGTTCATTTCCGTTGTTTCATATTTGGAATCGCTTCCAGATTCCATTATGCTGGTGCAGTTCCCATGAGGAATGATCATGCAGGCAAAGTGCCGGCACGATTTACGTGTGTTTCAGGCCTTTAGGAGGCTAGAGGCATAAAGGACCATATCAGTGGATCAGGAGGACAGATGTATGAAATTTAGTAAACGCCTATCAATCTTATTGTCTGCCGCAGTCTTAACAGCTGGATTGCAGTCGGTCGCTAAGGCCGATAAGTGGACCGTTCAAACGTCAATGCCTGCGGGTTCGTTTATCTTTAAGCACCTTGACAGTTGGACACCAAAGCTCAAGACACTGACCGAAGGTCGGATTGACATTCAGCTTGTCGGTGGTGGTGCGGTGGTTCCGCATACACAAACTATTGATGCTGTGGGTCAGGATATCTTGCAGGGTGATTACACGGCAACGGTTTACTTTGGTGGTCGTGATAAAGCCTTTGCTGTGCTCGGCGATCTTATCGCTGCCTATGACAATGTCTGGCAACAGTTCGCCTACTGCTATCAGGGCGGTGGCCTGGCGATGTTCCAGAAGGTATTTGACAAATATACCGACAGCACGGTCAAAGTGGTCGGGTGCTCACCTTACGCTCGTGAATCTTTCACCTCCACGATTCCCATCAAGAGTGTCGCAGACCTCAAGGGCGTCAAGCTTCGTAGCCCGGAAGGCTTAGCGGCTGAAGTGTTCAAACGTGCCGGTGCGAACCCCGTCGGGCTGCCAGCATCGGAAGTAATTACCTCCCTGCAAAAGGGCGTAATTCAGGCTGCCGATTATTCATCCTACACAGAAGACAAATCCGTAGGAAATCATGACATCGCCAAGTTCCCGATTTATCCTGGTATTCACTCCATGCCGACGTTACAGCTAACAGTGAATCAAGCACGTTATGACGCGTTGTCCGCCGCTGACAAAGTTGCAATTGATCTATGGTATCGGGCACAAGTGGTCGATCTGATGCAGCAACTCGAACTCAGTGATACGGAACTCGTTGCTAAGGACAGAGCAAATAGTGACCTGACCATTATCGATTGGTCACAGGCCGAACGTGACAAACTGAGAAAAATCGCCGAAGGTGCGTGGGCAGACTACGCTGCCAGTAGTCCGCTGGCTAAAGAAGCCTTTGAGAGTGTTCAGGCGTTTCTCAAACGACGCGGCATGCTATAGCGGAAACGTGGTCACATAGCAGGCATGGAACCCGGTCGCGGCTAAGCCTCGGCCGGGTTCTTTAAAGATCAGAGGAAATTTTGGAAGAGTTTCGCATTGGTTCAAAACATTTCCATACTAACCCTAAGAAGACCGAACCGGGATTGAATTGATGAAAGCACTCTTCTCGTATTGGCCCTGGATTTTAATCGGTATTGCCTTTGTGGTAGCGCTGATCAATGCAAAACCAATCCAGAACGCGATCGACTTCTTAGGACGCTCAATCAGCTATTTTTATCTCTTTGCAGTCATCATCTCAACTTGGGAAATCGTACTGCGGTACGGCTTTAATGCACCGACGCTGTGGGCCCATGAGTTGGTAATCTGTTTCTGTGGCCTCTGCTACCTGCTGTCCGGTGGCATCGTCACACAGGATAGAGCACACATTCGTATCACCGCGCTCTATCAAATTGTTTCGTCACGCATCAAATGGTATCTCGACCTTTTCGCCATGACGCTCGGAGCAGTGTGCATCGGATTGTTGATTCACGCGTCATTACGGCAGACTCGAATGGCCATCATGGTATGGGAAAAAACCGGATCCGCGTGGGATCCACCACTACAGGCGCTGATCAAGCCAGGTATTTCAATTGGAGCGGTACTCGTCTTCATTGCCAACCTGATTCTTTTGATCAATCACCTCAAGAATTACAAGAACCCTGAGCAGAGCTGACACCATGGGCATTGAAACCATCTCACTGATCATCATTGCCACCATGCTATTTCTGATGGCCTGTGGCGTACCTCTGGTGTACACCACGTTGAGCATCGCCATCGCCTGTACGATGTACCATTTCTATGGCGTCTCAGGCGACCCCTTCATGGGTCTGCCTCTAGTAGCGAGCCGCGTCGGCGGCTTTGTTACCGAGTATGTTTTTGTAGCGGTACCTTTGTTTGTCATGATGGCGAGTATCCTTGAGAAGTCAGGCGTGGCGCAGGATCTCTATGACGCCATGTTTCTGATTTCTGGCCGCCTCCGTGGCGGAGTTGCTGTCCAAACGACACTTGTCGCTGTTGTCATGGCGGCCATGACGGGAATTATCGGTGGCGAGATCGTGCTACTCGGTCTACTGGCACTACCGCAAATGATGCGCTTGGGCTACGACCAGAAGCTCGCGACGGGAACCATCTGTGCTGGCGGTTCACTGGGCACATTGATTCCACCTAGCGTGGTGCTGATCGTCTACGGACTGGTAGCAAACGTCTCCATCGGCAAACTCTTCCTCGCTGGCGCTATACCGG
Source organism: Gammaproteobacteria bacterium (assembly GCA_022451485.1). GTDB lineage: Bacteria > Pseudomonadota > Gammaproteobacteria > Arenicellales > UBA868 > UBA11791. The sequence goes on along the minus strand of JAKUQS010000005.1, from coordinate 144,279 downwards.
GCCTCATGCTGGCCTCGCTATATATTTTCTATATCATTATCCGTTGCTACTTCCAACCGAGTCTTGCACCGTCCGCGGCTGGGTACGCCGACACAATAGACCGAGCGGAAAAGATCCGGCTCATTAAAGGTTTAATTCTTCCGATAGGTGTCATTGTCTGGGTATTGGGCTCAATCTACGGTGGGATTGCATCGGTGACCGAGGCGGCGGCGGTTGGCGTGGTTGGCGCGATTGCTTCAGCAGTCTTTCGAAAAGAATTTAGTTTCCCAATGCTACGAGATGCGCTGTTCCAAACTATGCGCACCGTCGGCATGTTGATCTGGCTCTCTTTCGGCGCCAACGCGCTGGTTGGGATTTACAACATTATGGGCGGCACGGCCTATATGCAGGAGCTATTTACAACTCTCCCGGTAGCGCCGATTGTTGTCATCCTAATGATGATGGGCCTGCTTATCATAATGGGCACGTTCATGGATTGGATCGGTATCTGTCTACTCACGATGCCCATCTTTGTACCAACGATAGTTGCCCTTGGCTATGACCCAGTGTGGTTTGGCATTCTTTTTACGATGAATATGCAGGTGTCTTACCTGAGTCCACCATTTGGTCCTGCTTGTTTCTATTTAAAGACTGTCGCACCACCTGAAATTACACTAAACCAAATCTTCATGGGCATGTGGCCATTTATCGGACTTCAGTTAATTGGATTGGCAGTGGTGCTTATCTATCCTGAAACAGCGCTGTGGCTGACGCAATTCATATAACTGTGGAAGCAACAAAAATCGAATATGAGCTAAAGTGCGCCTGAGGTAAGAAACATAACGAGTGTAATTACGGCTATCAGCACGCAACCGGTCGCGAAAGTCCACAAGTCGCGTTTGGTCATTTCATCACCTTAATGTCTGAAGTTGACTGAGTCGCTAGCCTAACGGACCTACGATGGGGATTTCAAGCAACGGCTATCCTTTATCAATACATTTGACGCGACACATAATTAGGACAATACGGAATTAGTATTTTTGATTGGGAAAAGTCGGATGACGAATGATACCGCGCTAAAACAACACTATGACACCCATGGTTACGTAGTGGTCCCATCTTTGTTTGATGCCAGCGAAGTCCAGTTATTGCGCAACACAACTGACCAAATTATCGAGTCAGCACGCGGCAAATCCGAAAGTGACTCGATTCACGACTTGGAAGATTCCCACAATCCAAAGGACGCGCCGAGAGTTCGACGGATCAAAGATCCTGTCCAACAATTTGATACCTACGGCACGCTCGCTCGTAATGAAAAATTACTATCGATTCTGCGCACGCTATTAGGGACACACGTGCGATTCCACAGTTCTAAGATCAATATCAAGTCAGCAGCATACGGTGCGGCAGTCGAATGGCATCAGGATTGGGCTTTTTATCCCCATACCAACGATGCTGTTCTAGCGGTAGGCGTAGCATTGGATGATTTAACCGAAGACAACGGCCCTTTGATGGTGGTGCCTGGTAGCCATCGCGGACCGGTCTATGATCACCATACTGATGGTGCTTTTTGTGGCGCGATCGCGGCGTGCGAGGTCGTGGATCAAATTCAAAATGCAGTACCCTTACTCGGGCCCGCTGGCTCTGTCACCATCCATCACGTGCGCACACTGCACGGCTCAGCAGTGAACCAATCCACTCAACCTCGGCCTCTTCTTTTGATCTCGTACGCAGCAGCGGACGCTTGGCCCCTGATGGGTATTTCAGATTTTCAATCCTTTACCAACCAGCTGATATCGGGATCAGAGTGCACAGCACCACGTCTTGAGGCGATACCAGTCCGTATGCCCCTTCCCGCTGCAGAGTTTCAAGGATCAATTTATGAGAATCAGCGGGCCCAACAAGACCGTGCCTTCTAGCGGATCCATTTATGACTAGTCATACTTTCCCGAACACTCATTCTCTTATCTAAAACAACATCGTGACCATCACCGCACTGACAACTTACCGATCGGAAGATCATCCCAACATGTTGTGGCTAGAGGTAGAGACAAGAGATGGTCTCGTAGGGCTCGGCGAAACTTTCTATGCTGCCGAATCTGTAGAAGCCTACATTCATACTAATCTCGCCCCGAACGTCCTGGGAATGTCGGCCATTGATATTGAGGCTGTTCATTATCGTGCGCGTCCATACATCGGATTTGTCGGTGCCAGCGTGGAACTGCGGGCGCGTTCGGCACTGGATATCGCCCTGTGGGATGCCTTTGGAAAAGCAACTAATCAACCCGTGTCTGTCTTATTGGGCGGTCGAATACGAGACAAAATTCCTGTCTACAATACGTGTGCCGGCTATCGTTACGTTCGAGGGCCCAAAGTCGGTGCAACTGAGAACTTTGGTATTCAAGCGCCTACGGCAGCTGATGACTATGAGGATTTGCACCGTTTCCTGAATGATCCGGTGGGGCTCGCTGGAAGTCTTCTCGACATGGGCATTAGTTCGATGAAGATCTGGCCGTTCGATTTTTCCGCTGAAGCAAGTCAAGGCCAGTTCATCAGCCCAACTGACTTAAAAAAAGCCTTATGGCCATTTGAAGAAATCAAAAAAGAATACGGGGATCGTATGCAGGTCAGTGCTGAACTCCACGGAGTCTGGAATCTTTCCGAATCATTGATCATCTGCCAAGCACTGGACGACATCGATGTGCGTTGGATTGAAGATCCAGTATTTCTCACCAATCCTGTAGGCATACAAGAATTGAAACGCACTGTTCGCTCACGTATCGCGATGGGTGAAACCAGAGGTGGTGCTGAAGATTTCAAAATCTTTCTCGACACGGGAGCTCTCTCGCTGCTGATACTTGATATCGGTTGGTGCGGCGGCCTCACCGAGGCTCGCCGCTGTGCCGCGCTAGCAAACGCTTACCTGACACCGGTTGCGGCTCACGATTGCAATGGACCTGTCGTCCTGACAGCCTCCGTTCATTTCTGCCAGGCGACCACTAATTCCTATGTTCAGGAGATCGTTCGCGCCTTCTACTATGGCTGGTATGCCGACATCGTGACCGAACTACCACCCTTGGAAAACGGTACCATCACTCCACCGACTGGCCCCGGCCTGGGCCTCGAACTCCAGCCGGATTTCAGGAAGCGTAAGAGCACGCTTTCAAGATCATCCCGTTTAGGGGACACCGCTGCCTAACCAACCGAACCCGAAGTCAATGAACAGTCTCGATATCAAAGATGTGAAAGTGCTGGGTGAAACACCACCGCTCCAATTGATCGCGTCCATGCAGGAAACAGCGGTCGATGCGGATCCCAGTGAAATTCAACGACGTTTTGCGGAAGATGCTTACGTTTGCCTGCCCGGTTTCTTTACTCAGGACGATGTATCGGCGATTCGAGAGGCCGTTTTCTCAAGACTTGACGAGGCGGGTGAAATAACAGGAACACCGGCCGACGGTATCTATAGCGGAACCAGTCAAAGGCGAGAAAAGATCGCAGACCTCGGACAATTCTGGCGTGAGATTTCAGAAAGTTGGGCTTTGCGCCGAGTCACCCATTCGCGCGCATTACATGAATTGTGCGATGTACTCCTAGAGGAAGCCAGCATTCCACAGGATTACCTCTTCCTGCGTGCGTCGAACTTTGGCAGAAAAACGCTGCTCCACAGCGACTCGGGATTTTTTGCCCGTATGACTGATAAGGTGGTCACAGTGTGGATCTCTTTCGGTGACATTCCTCTTCATCTAGGACCACTTTTTGTTATGGAGAAGAGTCACCAGCATCCCCGGGTAAAAAATGCCCTCGCCGGTTTTGACGTCGCGCGCGACAAAGACAAGAAAGCCTCGTGGTCAGAAACCCCAATTGAACTGGCCGAGCAGCTACCCAGCCGCCTCCTCACTCGTCACATGAAACCTGGCGATATCGTTGTCTTTGGTATGCACTTACTGCACGGCTCTCTTGATAACGTAGACTCGGACCAACGCATTCGCCTGTCATGTGATGTCCGCTACCAGGCTCAATCGAAACCTCAGGACCCGCGTTATTTCGGCCCGCACCCTGGGGGGACGACTGGGGCAGGTTACGGTGAACTCGTCGGTGCTATTCCACTTGATGAGGAATGGCATATACGATGAGAGGCGCACGGGACATGAAGGTTTTCGGCATTTATCCGATGCTGTATTCCTTCTTTACCCGTGACAATGTTTTAGATCGCAACGCGCATCGAAAACAGGTGAATGCGACAATAGCAGCCGGCTCCCACGGCATCGCGGTCGGTGGCCTTGCCAGCGAATGCAACAAGTTGTCAACCGAAGAAAAACGCCAACTGCTCGAATGGACGTTAGAGGACACAGCCGGCCGCGTTCCGGTTTCTGTCACGCTAACAGACAATACGCTGTCGGGCCAGCAAAGCGCGATTTCCCACGCCTGCGAGGTAGGCGCCACATGGGGCGTGTTACAACCACCTCCTGTTCGCGGCGCAACGACTAACGAGCTTGTTGATTTCTTTTGTCAGGCAGCAAGCACATCGAAGATACCGCTCGGAATTCAGAACGCGCCTGAATATATCGGGATCGGCCTAGACAACCAGGCCATGCTTGATCTGGCAGAACGGGCCCCCCGGATTAAAATACTAAAGGCTGAAGGGCCGTCACCTTACATTAGCCGACTCATGGAAGAAGTCGGCCACCAGTTTACGGTCTTCAATGGTCGCAACGGCGTGGAGTTGATTGATAACCTGCGAGCCGGCTGTGCCGGAACTATTCCGGGGGTGGAATGCTGTGATGTCCAGGCTAATATTTTCGACCTTTGGCATGCTGGCGATGTCACAGGCGCCACTGATCATTTCAAGCAGGTCTTACCGCTGCTGTCATTTCTTATGCTGACCGTCGACCATCTACTCTGCTACGGAAAACGACTGGCCGCGCGACGCCTGCAGTTAGGACCCGTCTATGACCGTGGCCCATCCTTACCGCCCGATCCGGCAAATCTTGCGACACTCGATTTCTGGTCAAACACCCTAGAGCCCTTACCGGAGAATTAGCAGAAGATGCAGTCATCCATTATTGATCGCGTAGAAGTTCATGAATTTACATTTCAGGCTCAGAATCTGGGTGTTGCCGAGAAAGAAAAATCAGCGATTTACAATCTTGGGTATAGCCCAGGTGCCACAACAGAAATTAGCAAGTACGCTGTACGAATTTTGACAACCGACGGGTGCAAAGGTGAATACGTTACGCACTGGGTCGGCACGCAGGCTGCGCTCGCCCAAACCCATATGCTGGCTCCAGCTTTGATCGGTCGCGATGCCGAGATGAGAGAGGCCATCTACGACGACCTCAAACGGGAAATTCGACAACATGATCACATGGGCCATGGGCCGATCGATATCGCATTGTGGGACCTGGCCGGCCGCAAATACGGCGTCTCGATTACTCGACTATTGGGCGGGTTTCGTACTCACCTCCCTACTTACGCCTCTACTTATCATGGGGATCGACAAGGCGGTCTCGACAGTAAAGAAGCCTTTGGTGACTTTGCTTTGGCTTGTCATGAAATGGGTTATCGGGCATTCAAGATACATGGCTGGCATGACGGCGACCGCCACGAAGAGGCGGAAAATGTTCTGCACTGTCGTAAGGTTGTCGGCGACCGTATGGTCTTAATGCTGGACCCAGCCTGCGAACTACGCACCTTCGCTGATGCGCTCTATGTAGGTCGTGCCTGTGACGAGGCAGACTATTTCTGGTACGAAGATCCCTTTCGTGATTCCGGCACATCAGCATTTGCGCATAAACGCTTACGCAGCATGATCCAGACCCCATTACTGCAGACTGAGCATGTCCGTGGTGTTGAACCGAAGGCTGATTTCGTATTAGCTGGTGGAACTGATTTTTTGCGTGCAGATCCCGAATACGATATGGGGATTACTGGCGCCATGAAAATTGCGCACCTTGCCGAATCGCTAGGACTAGACTGCGAAATTCATGCGTCAGGCCCTGCTCATCGGGCGATTGCGGCCTCTATTCGAAATACCAATTACTACGAGTTGGCTCTAGTCGGGCCCGACTGCCCAAACGCAGTACCGCCCGTCTACGCGTGTGGCTATAGTGATCAACTAGACACTATAGACTCTAATGGACATGTTACTGTCCCTTGCGGCCCAGGACTCGGTGTAACTTATGACTGGGATTTCATCAACGCCCATCGCACTAAGCTGTCGACCTACGCCTGATTCAATGCACCCCAAATAAAAAATGACCTCTCCCAAACCGGTCATTGATGCAGTCGATTTTTTCTATCTGTCGATGCCGCATATCAATCTGGATGTAGATGGAAGTCAGGATGCATTGTTAGTCCGGGTGCGCAGTAGGAATGACGAAGGTTGGGGTGAGTGTGAAGCTGCACCCTTACCATCAATCGCAGCTTTCTTTTGCCCGCCCTCTCATGGGGCCTGCCTACCCGTTGCCGATGCGGTCATCGGCGCCCCTTTGACAGTTCCCGCCGACATCGATGCCATCTATCAGATGGCACGCGTAGGCAGCGAGCGTCTGGCGCAGGCCATTCATGTCCTCTCTGGTGTCGAAATGGCTTGCTGGGACCTGCTGGGCAAGCGCTTGCAAGAACCCGCCTGGGCACTGCTAGGGCAAAAAGTCTCTCATCCTAAAACCCCCTACGCATCACAGCTCTTTGGCGAGACGCCAGCACTCACTCTTGAAAAAGCACGCCATACCCGTAGTTCAGGCTACCGCGCTGCGAAGTTTGGGTGGGGTTCATTTGGACAAGACCTCGAACAAGATCGAGATCAATTAATGGCAGCTCGAGAGGGTTTAGGGCCGGATACGTTTTTATTGGTCGATGCCGGATGCATTTGGCGAGGTCCTACAGCCGTTGAGGATGCCGCCCACCGACGGACTTTGCTGGAAGACGCCAACGTACACTGGCTTGAAGAACCCTTTACTCACCACGACCGCGTTGCCTATCGGAATTTTGCCCGTCAGTATCCTGAAATTCGGCTTGCCGGTGGTGAAAGTGCGGTGAACGAAGAAGACGCAGTGGCACTGATGCACGAAGCGAATCTTAGATTCTTACAAATTGACGCTGGATGTATAGGTGGCCTTGGCCCGAGTAGAAGATTAGCCATAGAGGCCCACGCTGCTGATTGTCAATTCGTCAACCATACGTTTACATCGGACCTTGCACTAGCAGCCTCACTAGCCCCGTTCGCCGACCATGAATCTCACAACTTAGCAGAGTATCCGGCGGAACTCAGTGAACTTGGAGCCGCTATTGCAGGGCGATCCATTAGCCCAGATGCCAATGGAGAAATAGCGATACCTGACCGGCCGGGTATCGGCGTCGATGTCAACACAGCGAATCTGTCGACTTATCAGCGCCCGGTGCAAATCACGATTGATAATCAAATACTCTACCAATCACCATCAATCTGCGAGAACCCTGCCTAAACTCCCTTTTGATAACCAGTTTGTGCTCATGTACGTGGGATCACCTATCTGGAGGACTGTAAAGATGACTGCCATCACACCCGGTGCACCAAATCATGAAGGCCTGGCGCCACTTGCGTCTCGGTTTGTTAACGTCGACGGGCTACCCTGGGAGCCATCCCAATTCCCTGGAATCGACTTTAAAACGTTATTAATTGAGCCGGACACAGGATTGCTTACTGCGCTGGTTCGAATGGCACCAGGTTCAACGCTACCTGATCACCAGCATGTTCAAATAGAACAGACCTACGTTATCGACGGTAGCTTGGTCGACGAAGATGGCGCTGTCGGGACAGGCCAATTTGTATGGCGCCCCGCTGGAAGCCGCCACGCTGCCCACGCACCTGAGGGGGCACTCATCTTAGGCATTTTCATCAAACCCAATCGCTTCTTCGACTCATCGGGAGATACCACTGATATGTTGGGCCGAGATTACGACAGCACATGGTGTTAACGCACTCAATCTCTCAGTCACTCTTGATCTATATCTGATCGAAAGCATACTAACTGTCGCATGATAGAGTTGATTTGCCCGAATAACTTGCACGCGGAGATTAAAGGATGACCGATGTAACCCATGCCGACCTGTCGACCCTAAGCCGATGGGACACACCTACAATCTGTAACGCGTTGGAATTGGTAACCCCGGAGCGTCGTGCCCTCGGGTTCACCACTGAACACATGATGTGTCTCGACCCTCAGCTGGCTCCAATCGTTGGCTATGCACGCACAGCTACCGTACGTGCAGTCACTGCCCCCACTATCGACCGCGAACTGGTCAAGGCACAGCGCGCTGGCTATTATGAACATATTGCCGAATCACCCGGACCCACCGTCAGCGTGATTCAGGACCTGGACCCACATCCTGGATTTGGTGCATTCTGGGGTGAGGTGAATACCGCCGTTCATAAGGGCCTGGGGTGTCTCGGGGCTGTGACCAATGGGTCTATCCGTGATCTCGATGCCTGTGCACCCGACTTTCAGTTACTGGCGGGGAAGATTGGACCCAGTCACGCCCATGTACACGTCGTTGAATACGGATGTGAAGTCAATATCTTCTCGATGGTGGTCAATCCAGGTGACATTATTCATGCAGACCGCCACGGCGCAGTAGTGATTCCTCTTGATGCCGTCAAAGCGTTACCAGCCGCCATTGATCTTCTGACTCGGCGTGAAGCCGTGATCCTAAAGGCTGCCCGGGCAAATGACTTCGACATTAAGAAACTAAAACAAGCCACGGCCAATGCCACGGACATCCATTAAACGGGGAAAAAACCATTGGGAGACAATAAGAAAAAAGTATTGGTCATTCCGAATATTCATCCGGCCGGCATCGAACTGTTAGCCGCTCGGCCCGATGTTGAGTACCAGATTCTTGAATCTCAGACACCAGCAGAAATACTCAACAATGTCACCGATGCCCATGCCATCGCTGTGCGTACCGCCCTGATCAACGGCGACGTGATCAATGCAGCACCTCATCTCGGTGTCGTTGCACGTCACGGGGTCGGCTATGATTCAGTTGACGTAGCCACCTTGACCAAGCGAAGTATCCCGCTGGCCATCGCCATTCATAGCAACGCAGTATCAGTCGCGGAACACGCAATGTTCATGCTCCTGAGCCTGGCTAAGCAAGGTGTCTATCATCATCAGGAAACCCGTGCCGGAGGCTTTGCCCAGCTAAGAGGAACCGGCCGTGGTGTGGAAATTGCCGATAAACATCTACTCATCATTGGTTTCGGACGAATCGGTCGACAAGTCGCTCCGCGTGCCCGCGCATTCGGTATGGAGGTCAGCGTTTACGACCCGTACGTCGACAAAGAAATAATCCAACGTGCCGAATGCCGTGTTATCACGGATCTCAATCACGGCGTGACACAGGCAGACGCGATCACTGTTCACACACCGCTTAATGACGAGACGAGAGGAATTCTTGGGGAACAACAATTCGCAGAAATGAAATCAAACGCGTTTGTCATTAATACCGCCCGTGGCGGCGTCGTTGATGAAACTGCTCTGGTCAGCGCACTACGATCTAACGCTATTGCAGGCGCGGGCGTTGATGTCTTCGTCGGAGAACCCGCGCCACCAACAAGCGACAACCCATTGTTTTCCTTCGACAATGTGATTGTCAGCCCACATAGTGCGGGCGTCACACAGGAAAGCCTGAAAAGAACCGCTATTGAAATGATTCAAAATGTGTTGGACGTGTTTGACGGGACCATTGATCCCGCGGCCGTGGTGAATCGGGAAGTCTTAGGCCGTTATGACTAAGCTACGATAACTTCTAGCAATCAAGATCAAGCGTTATTTAACTAAACTCTTTTGATGTTGAATCACATAACCACCAAAGATTTGCATCCAGCTATAGGCACTGAAGTCTTTGGGCATTCGATTGCCAGACATTTGAACCCGGAACACATCCATACCGTCAAACAAGCGTGGCTATCACACCCCGTACTGCTTTTCCGGGATCAAGATATTAGTGACGCGGAACATATCCAATTCGCACAGCACTTTGGAAGAATGGAGCGACATCCTTCTATCAGTCACCGCGCATCCAATCACCCCGAAATCTATCGTGTGTCTAATGTCGATGAAGCTGGCCATATTCTTCCTCAAGAAAGTAACGAATGGCTTTACATCAATCTGTCATGGCGCTGGCACACAGATAGTTCTTTCCGCCACATCCCCAGTAAAGGCTCCATTCTCCATGGCATCGAAGTGACCTCGCCAGGTGGTGAGACCTTGTTCGCAAACATGTGCCTTGCCTATGAAGCACTCGATGAAAAACTCAAAAGTAGAATCGCTGGCCTGACTGTTACTCACAGCCATGATCACATCCTCTCACTTTCAGACGAGCTATATAGCAGGCAGCATCGTGGCGAATACACTCCATTACCACCTGTAATCCATCCACTAGTTCGAATGCATCCCGAGACAGGCAAGTACTCACTCTTTCTGAGTCCGCATACCATGACTGGCATTGTGCAGTTACCGGGGCAACAAGGGATGGCATTACTCGATGAGCTGATTGCTCATGCTACACAGGATCGTTTTGTGTACTGCCATCAATGGCGACAGCACGACGTCGTCATGTGGGATAACCGTTGCACAATGCATGCGGTCACCCCCTTTGACAATCAGACCCAACGTCGAATTATGCATCGAACGACCATCGTCGGTGACGAGGCGCCGATTGCAGCTTGCTAATTCAGAAAATTCAACACACCATACTAGACACAACACCCAACACTTGATAATTACCTCGTTCGCTTAGAAGGAATCATACGATGCCAGATATTGTCATTCGTGGTGGCACCGTCATTGACGGTACCGGCCAACCGCAGCGCACAGCTGACATCGCTATCGATGGGGACCGCATCACTGCCGTCGGGGACAACGTCAGTCGCGGTCATCGTGAGATTAACGCGGCAGGTGCACTTGTTATGCCTGGGTGGGTTGACATTCATACGCATTACGACGGCCAGGTGACTTGGGATCCGTACCTCACGCCATCTTCATGGCACGGGGTGACCACCGCAGTATTTGGCAACTGTGGTGTTGGCTTTGCGCCAGTCAACAAAGGCAGTGAGGATTATCTGATCAACCTGATGGAAGGCGTAGAAGACATACCCGGCAGTGTATTGGCCGAGGGTATGGACTTTAGCTGGCAAACCTTCCCGGAATATCTCGCCCGAATCGATGCGAGTCCTAAAGTGATGGACGTCGCCGCCCAAGTGCCTCACGGCCCGCTGCGTTTTTATGTCATGGGAGAACGGGGTGCCGATCACTCCATCATGCCCAGCAATGACGAAATGCAAACAATGGGACAAATCGTAGAAGAAGCACTCACCGTTGGAGCAGTCGGCTTTTCAACGTCCCGCACCGTAAAACATCGCACCGCTGACGGTCGACCAACACCCAGTCTATCGGCAACCGAGCCCGAACTCGCGACGATAGCGCAAGCCATGCGGCGAGCCAATGCCGGCGTCATCGAATGTAATTCTGATATGGGGCCAGGCGAGATGAACATTTTGATCAACGCCGCCCGCCTTTCAGGGCGACCATTGTCTGTATTACTGCTCCAAATTAATGCGGAACCTGATCTATGGCGAGAAACACTGTCACACATTGCCAACGCGAACGCAGCAGGCCTTCAAATTACTGGACAAGTCGGTTGTCGACCAATCGGTATTCTCATGGGTCTCGCCAGCAGCGTGAATCCATTTTCCAGCCACCCTGCGTGGCAACAGATCAGTCAACTATCCTTAGCTGAACAGGCCCTGAATCTGCGAACTAATCAGGCGCTTCGCAAACAACTGGGCGAACAACCTTTCGATGACTCCCACAGTCGCTGGATTGAAAATGCCTTTGATCGCACTTACGAACTGAGCGAAGTGCCTGATTATGAACCGATGCCCGACACATCGATTCGGGCGAGAGCAGCGTCAATGGGCATCAGCCCGTGGCTGCTGGCACTTGATTTACTTAGTATCGCTGATGGGGAGAATTTCCTGCTGCATACTTTTGAAAACTACGCTGACGGTAACTTTGATGTATTACATGAAATGTTGACATCAAAGCATACCATTTGCGGGTTGGGTGATGCGGGCGCTCATGTTGCAACAATCTGTGATGCAGGGTACCCAACCTTTATGCTTCAACACTGGGGCCGTGATCGTGTCCGAGGACCTAAACTAGATCTCGAATTCCTCGTCGCGAAACAAACCTCTAAAACCGCTCAAACATTTGGCTTACTTGATCGTGGTGTACTGGCACCAGGGTATCGGGCGGACATTAATATCGTTGACCCAACAGCGATTCGTGTCAAGAAACCTCGACTCCTGCACGATCTTCCGGCGAACGGCAAGCGCCTAATTCAATACGCAGAAGGTTATCTGCACACATTTGTTGGAGGCATTGAAACACTCACCAACGGCGCACATACCGGAGAGTTACCTGGCCGTTTAGTACGCGGAGCGCAATCACTCCCCATTGCATGATCCCCTTCCTGCCGCTATTCACCTTACTTTAAGCGTCTCGGATCGGGCGGCATCACTAACGGCTCAATTTCCGGCGTGCCGTCTGGCACAAAAAAGTCACTCCACAATGCTTGACCGGAATCAATTCGATAACCGCTGAAATCCGTCATACCAGTTTCTGCAAGCAACACATCATCAATACAAAATTGCCCGGTAAAATCCCGCGCATTTCGCGCCAAAATGACGGCAGCCGCATCGGCCATGATTTCAGGTGAACGACAGAAGGCTAAACTGGCCTTATCGCCAATGACGTTTGTGATGGCCGCCGTTGCGATTACCGAATGTGGCCATAACGCATTTACCGCAATTCCCTGCCTTGACAGTTCTTCAGCCATTCCCAATACACACTGACTCATTCCAAATTTAGACATCGTATAAGCAACATTAGGACCGAACCATCGCGGATGCATATCTAGAGGCGGCGAGATATTCAAAATATGGGGATTATTACTGTCAGGGAGATAACGCAAGCATTCACGTGAGAGTAGAAACGTCCCACGAACATTGACGTCGAACATCAAATCAAACCGTTTCATGGCAGTTTTGCTAGTCGGGGTCAACGAGATGGCGCTGGCATTGTTAACACAAATATCGATACCACCATGCGCTGATGCTGCCTGGTCTATCGCAGACTGTACCGCCTCTTCACTTCGAACATCTGTTGGAATAGCTAGCGCACGCCCACCGATCGCTTCAATTTCTTCCACCGCAGTGTAGATAGTACCCTCCAACTTTGGATGCGGCTCCGTCGTTTTTGCAAGTATCGCGATGCTCGCGCCTTCGCCTGCCAGTTTCTTAGCAATGGCGAGTCCAATACCGCGACTGGCCCCAGAAATAACCACACTTTGATTTTCAAACCGACCCATAGCTCAATATGTCCTCAAATTATTTAGCAAAAAATCTAGTGAAAAACAGACTTAACTGCTGATCAGCACACAATGGACGACTCTACCAATCTCTCAGCGCAGAGTCTGCCTTTCGACACCATCTCAGCATCAGTCTATAACCAGCCACCCCACCACACCAAGGAAAACTCTACAATAGACAGTGGAAGTTCCTCGGGAGCACATGCATTTGATCAAACGGATTATTCCATCGAAAACGTTCTGTGACGTACCTTATGTCGAAGACTTAGCTTCCCTCGATAGCGACGTTGCTATTATTGGTGCATCACACGGCACTCCCTACACACCGGGAAAACCAAGTCACTCGGCCAATGCACCAGAGTACGTAAGAAGCGCGCTTTCCTGGTATAGCGCCAATCATGAGCAATTCGACTTTGACGCCATGACAGAGATACTGGGCGGCGCATCAGTCGTGGATTGCGGTGATGTCCCTGGCGACCTAAATGATGGTGAGAAAAATCGTGATCGAATTACGGAAGTAGTATCTGCTGTTCTTTCCAATGGAAGTATTCCTATCCTGCTGGGCGGCGACGACTCCGTACCAATTCCTTTCTTCCATGCCTACGCTGGCTCTGATCCACTCATGATAGTCCAGGTGGACGCACATATTGATTGGCGCCACGAGGTTCATGGAATTACGCATGGCTTCTCTTCCACCATGCGCCGCGCTTCTGAGATGGAGCATATAAAACAAATGTTGCAAATAGGAGCTCGCGGTCCAGGCAGTGCTCGACGGCAAGAAATCAGCGATGCTAAATCATGGGGCTCATCAATCATCACGGCCCGAGATATCGCAAAGAATGGTATGCAGCCTGCGATCAATAACATACCTAATGGAGCTAAGGTCATCTTGTCTATCGACGTCGACGGTCTTGATCCATCCCTCGTGCCTGGCGTAATTCTCCCAGCACCGGGCGGAGTGAGTTATCAGCAAATGCTCGACCTAATTGAAGGTGTGTCCGAACGCGCGCAAATTGTTGGCGCCACTTTCGTTGAATTTGTACCCGAAAATGACATCCAGGGGCTCGGTGCCCGCGCAATCGCCCGCCTGGCGACTGTCCTGATTGCTGCTATTGCTAAACAGACAAAACGCTAATGCACTATAGCTACGACCGAATCCTGACAACTCACGTTGGCAGCCTGCCACGACCGCCGTTGATTGAGAATCTACTCGTTAAAGCAGAATGTGGAGACTCCGATGCTGAAACAGAGTTAGAGAAACAACTCCCCGCGGCTGTTGCCCAAAGCGTTACGGCGCAACAGGCTTGGGGCATTGATATCGTAAACGACGGCGAAGTGAGCAAAACTGGTTATTCCACCTACATCCAGCAACGCCTTGCCGGCTTTAGTGGAGAAAGCCCATCACTCCGTTTTGATGACCTGTCACCGTTCCCTCAGTATCGAAAGGTACAGGCCAACGCGGCGGGAACTCGTCGGCTTGTGCGACCCTGCTGTACCGGACCCCTTCAAGTGTTGACTGACCAACCGCTGAAACGAGACATTCAAAACCTCAGTGAGGCCACTAAACATCGCGATATTGCCGACGTCTTCATGAACGCCGCATCACCCGGTGTTATTTCACTTTTTCACACGAATCAGTTTTATTCTGACGATGACAAATACCTTGAAGCACTCTCCACTGTGATGCGTCATGAATATGAGGCTATCCACGCTGCTGGTTTCATGCTTCAAATTGATTGCCCGGATTTAGCGATGGGTCGACACACACAATATAGACAACTGTCTTCGACTGATTTCTTAAAACGCGCAGCTATACAAGTGGAGGTATTAAACGCCGCGTTAACCAACATTCCCGGAAATCGCATCCGGATGCATATCTGTTGGGGAAACTATGAAGGACCACATCACCACGACATACCACTAGAGAAACTGTTTGACACGATAATGGCAGCAAAACCGGGCGGACTGTTACTCGAATCATCAAACCCACGACACGCACACGAATGGGAATTATTTCGTCGTCAATCACTACCTGACGACAAAATACTCATCCCGGGTCTAATTGATAGCGTCAACAACTATATCGAACATCCCGAACTCGTTTCCCAACGCATTATGCAGTTCGCCAACCTGGTCGGTCGAGAACGAGTCATTGCTGGTGCCGACTGCGGGTTCGCAACATTTGCCGGTATGGGGAAAGTTGATCCGGCCATTGCAGTTGAAAAATTTAAGTCATTAGTAGCAGGTGCGAATATTGCTTCGCAGAAGCTTTGGCGTCCCATATGACAGTACTTATATGTCGTCATATGTTCTTGCCAACCTTTGTTTTCTGCGCCCCCGGCGCTAATCGTAACGTGCATCAATGATTGCTCAGATCCCAGCAACAATTAGTGATGAAGAACTCCGCTCGGCCATCCGTGAAGCCAACCTCCCCACTTTGCTCATTGTATTGACGCAGCTAGGTGAAGGGGACGGGCTACTTGATATTGATGAACGTCCGTCCAGAGGTACTATCGATGGGACCCACCGGATAACAGAAGCTGGTAAAGCGAATATTCGTGATCGGGCATTCTCAGTGCTAACAAAACTCCGCGATGGAATCATTCAACTGCCGCATCTGCCTGACCACGGTCGACTACAACAACTTGCTGGTCTACTTGTCGGGGAGTCGGTGGCACCAGAATATATTCCGATGCTATTAGAGGATATGGGACTTGGCGCCTATGCTGAACACGCCCATCAGACTGAGGATGGTCCGCCACAAACTTCGACGACAGAACAGTTGTCCAGTCTTATTATTGGATGTGGCGTGTCAGGTATCTGCATGGCAGTTCATCTCAGTCGACTTGGCCTGCCCTATACCATTATTGAAAAAAACGCCTCGCCTGGTGGAACCTGGTTTGAAAATACTTACCCGGGCTGTGGTGTTGATTCGCCAAATCACTTTTATTCTTTTTCGTTCGAACCCAATCATGATTGGCCCGACTTTTATTCAAAGCGTGAAGAGCTCTACGACTATCTTGACACTATCGTCGATAAGTACGATGTGCGACCTCACGTACGATTCAATACCGAGGTCGTCAGTGCGCGATATCAATCAGCAGATCGTTGCTGGCATGTGAAAACCAAAGACGACCAGGGAATGCTAACCGACCTGCAGGCCACTTTCCTCATCAGTGCGGTGGGGCAGCTGAATCGCCCGTTGATTCCTGATATTGCCGGAAAAGATACTTTCGCAGGCACTCAGTTCCATTCGGCTCGTTGGGATCATGACGAAGATCTTATTAATGCCCGCATCGGCGTCATTGGAACAGGCGCTTCTGCGATGCAGATTGTCCCGGAGATAGCGCCTCGAGCAAAACAACTTACGATATTTCAACGGACCCGGCATTGGGTTCGCTTTCTTGATGACTATCATCGACAAGTCGGTAGGGGAAAACAATGGCTGCTTCATCATGTTCCCTACTATCGAAACTGGTATCGATTTAAGTTGTTCTGGGTCTACGGAGATGGCATTTGGGAATCATTGCACCGAGATTCCTCGTGGCCGCATCCAGCGAGGTCAATGAATGCTGAAAATGATCGACATCGCGAACTCTTCACCCATAAACTGACTGCGGCATTAGAGGGCAACACCAACTTAATCGAAAAAGTGATCCCTGATTATCCGCCATTCGCCAAGCGTATGTTGATCGACAACAATTGGTGTAAAACGCTGAAACGGAAAAATGTCGAACTGGTTACTGGACCTGTAAAGAAAATCAACAAAAAGGGTATCGTAGATAGCCGAGATATCGAATACCCAGTTGATGTCATCATCTATGCAACCGGTTTTGAAGCAACACATTTTCTTAAACCGATGGATATCCGCGGCCGGTCAGGAGAGAGCTTGACTGCATTATGGGGAGATGATGCGCGAACACATCTGGGAATGACGTTACCCGACTTTCCCAATTTCTTTGTGCTCTATGGCCCCAATACAAATCTGGCCCATGGTGGCAGTCATATCTTTCATGTCGAATGCCAATCGCGATACATCATCAAGTGCATCACACATATGATCGCAAACGATTATCGTGAAATCGAAGTTCGCCGAGAACCCTACGAGGACTACAATCGCCGTCTGGATGAGAAACATGAGCAACTGGTCTGGTCACACCCCGGAGTCGATAGTTGGTATAAGAACAGTCGCGGCCGCGTCGTTTCCGTATCGCCCTGGCGACTCGTCGACTACTTCCACATGACTCGAGAGCCTAATCTTGGAGACTTCCAGCTAGCGCGTTGATACTCGGAAATAACCTCGTTTGATCTCTATAGGCGGATGGGACTCAGCCTTACTCTAGATTGTCAGACTGCGGTCCTTCGGCCACAAACCAAGGTTCGACCTCATGGCGCTGCACCTTGCCGGTCGCGCTTCTTGGAAGATCATTGAAGGGAACGAATCGAATTTCTTTTGGCAATTTATACCGCGCCAATTGGCGCTCACACCGCTGTAATAATTGATCAGTCGTAACGCGTGGATCATTAACTGCGACCGCAGCAACCGGCACTTCACCCCAATTGGTATCAGGTCTGCGGACCACCACAGCATCGTCAACCCCGGGGTCACTCAATAACACACGCTCAACTTCGGCAGGATAAATATTTTCTCCACCTGACTTGATCAAATACTTGACGCGATCCATAAAGGATAATTGACCGTCATCACGACGTATAAACATATCACCCATGTGAAACCAACCACCACGGAAATCCTCCTTCGTCACCTCCTCCTCCCGCCAATAGCCACTGAAAAGGGTCGCACCTCGAATAGCACATTCCCCTGGCATACCCATCGGGACATCTTGATCGTTTACGTCAACAAGACGAATCTCGCAGAGCGAACTCTGTCGCTTTGCCAAGTCGATAGAATCGCTACCTATCGGAATTAGTCCCGCACTCGCTGGGGGTAACCCAGTCTCCGTGGAACCGAATGAATTAACATAGGGGGCATTCAGTGCCGTAGTAGCCTGCATGATGTGGTGCATGGCAACGAGATCCGCCATGGCTCCTATTACTCGAATGCCCTGTATTCGTAGAGCTCTCCCGTCAAAGTCCTTGAGCAAGCGTTCAATCATCCCAGGTATCAAAGGTAACCAACCGATATTTTCAGAAGCGATGGTGCGTTCGAATGCCTCTGCGTCGTAGCCATCGATGATGGCTACCGAGCCCCCGCGCATCAATGTCGCTAGCGCTTGGTCAGTCGATGCCATATGGAACAATGGAGCCCAGGCCACAAATGTCTCGTGCGGCATGATGCCAAGATCCATTCCAAAAACGGCTCCGCGCGCAATCAGAGCACGGTGGCTAATGACGGCACCCTTTGGTCGGCCAGTCGTTCCGCTGGTATAGAGGATAACGAGGCCATCCTCACCTCCGCATTGAATCACGGGTTCGTGATTGTCCGCTCGATCGAGGCATGCATCATACTCAGCGCCGAGGATTATTTGAGGGCTATTCATGCTATCTGCTTTAGACGCCGTGTCGATATAGTCCTCCGCCACAATCAGCAAACTGGGCTCCGCCAATGCTATACAGTGCGATAACTCACTCGCCGACAGCCGCCAGTTGAGTGCCGCAACCAACACACCGAGCTTTGCCGCCGCCAACTCCAGTTCTACATACGCGGCACAATTTCTCGCCAAAATTGCGACTCGATCTCCAGAACGAACACCGCGCCCAACAAGCACATGTACTAACCGGTTAACTCGATCATTGAGTTCACGATAGGACACTCGGCGATCCCCCTCAATCAACGCCACGGCCGAGCAATCGATGCCAGCACGCTCACGAAACAATGCCCCTATGCTCGATGATTCGTGCGCCTGCAACATTTTCAGTTTTCTGTCGGGATCGGTCGTTGATGAAACAGTTTCAGGACCTCCAGGAATCCTCTATCCCGAGCAGTGACCTGTGCCTCCAAAACACCTGGTGCCGAATAATCAAAGAACCCACGGCCGCTCTTGGTGCCGTAATCCCCTCTCTCAACGAGAGTCCTGACTCCTTTAGACAATTTATTCGTAGAAGTGATCTCGTCAGCCAGGTTACTGAATACCTGAGCCCACAAATCAACACCAGCAAAATCACATACCTTCAAGGGACCCAACCCGGCTAACCGAAACCCAAGACTACCCTGGACAGCAAGATCTATATCCTCCGCTGTCGCCACTTCCTGATCAAGCAGATCCCATATCTCCCGAATCATTGCCATTTGAATTCGATTAACCAGAAATCCTGGTAACTCTTTGTTAAGACGCACTGGTTGCTTGCCCACACGCCTAAGCAGTGACGTAGCCACTTCGATCGTTTGTTCACTCGTATGTTCGCCCGGAACTACTTCGACCACTGGGATAATGTGCGGCGGATTGAATGGATGGGTGACGATTGCGCGATCGGGATGCTGCATCAGCCGAGCGATGTCGGTCATCGGATGTGTCGACGTATTACTCGCCAAAATAGTTTCCGCATCCACACTTTTTTCCATACGAGAAAACAATGTCTGTTTTAACCCTAATTCTTCGCTGGCTGCTTCAGAAACAAACTCAGCACCTACCAGTGCTTCTTTTTCTGTATCGCAAACCGTTATCTTTGCCAATGCGGTTTCGATATCACCTTTGATAAAAAGATCGGCATCGACCATCTGGTTAAGGTTGTCACGAATACGATTCTCAAGTCCATCTCGCACTGACGATGACGGATCAAAACACCGAACGTAACAGCCAGACACCGCAAACATCTGCACTACGCTATGACCAATGGTCCCTAATCCAATAACCGCAATATTCTGAATCGTTTTTGCGCTCATAGAAGCTCCGATAATCTCTTGAGTAGACCGATACTTGGGTGATGGAAAACCTAGCCCCATCCTAACCCTTTTACACGCCTTTGTGATATCCACTTTAAAGGTATCGACTAGTCGCGCCATACCTACCTCATTTGCAACTTCTACGCGAGCGCTGCCCAACCCTTTCATTCCCGTTACCGTATCTGAATAACGACGGGGCTAACCTTTCACATCATCCTGATATCAGGGCGATGTGGGTGGACTCCAATCTCTATGTTCTTTGCGTGCCAGCGGTCAGAAAAAACAGCTCAAACGCCGAGTTGCAAATTTATCGGCAGGATCAGCCACAAGCGAATCGTCAGAGGTAATGTTTGGGAAAGAGTCGGCACTGACATTTCATCGTTTGGTCTGCCGTCAACCACCTCAACGCCTCGAGATTGACCCTTCGGGATGAGCGATCTGTGTCGGCCAACACAGCACCCACAACCTCGGTGCTTTATGCATCGTTGAATGGCGAGCGATAAGGCCACGGCTGTCCACGGCACTACATCATTCAGCAGCCTCCCGCATCATATTACGGGCAATCACTAATTGCTGAATCTGACTGGTACCCTCGTAGATGCGGAATAACCTGACGTCGCGGTAAAAACGCTCAATCCCGTATTCCGCCATATAACCTGCACCACCATGAATTTGCACTGCTCGGTCAGCCACACGACCCACCATCTCAGCACAAAACAGTTTGCAACAACTCGCTTCAGTCACCACAGGCAATCCGCTATCCCGCCGACGTGCCGTCTCCTCCACCATACAACGCGCAGCATACGTTTCGGCTCGACTATCTGCGAGCATCGCCTGTATCAACTGAAATTCGGCGATTGGCTGACCAAATTGTTGCCGCTCCATCGCGTAACGCAAGCTGTCATCAATCAGGCGTTCGGCCGTTGCCACACACACCGCCCCAATATGAATACGCCCACGATCAAGCACTTTCATTGCCGTCTTGAAACCCACCCCCTCAGTTCCACTGATCAGTGCATCTGCGCTGACTCGGCAATCCGTGAACGTGACATCAGCCGTGTGCGCACCTCGTTGTCCCATTTTTCGATCCCAGGGACCGATCGTGATGCCAGGAGTATCACCTTCGACCAACAACGCGGAAATACCCTTAACCCCATCAGCCTTTGGCGCCGTTCTCGCAAACACCGTAAACAAACTCGCTTCCGGGGCATTAGTGATATAGCGCTTGGTTCCATTAATGACGTATTCGTCACCTTCCCGACGTGCCGTAGTTGATATTGACGCCGCATCCGAACCCGATTGCGGTTCCGTCAGGGCAAACGCGCTAATAATCTCACCACGAGCGAGTAGTGGCAGGTAGTAATTCTTCTGCGTTTCGGTGCCATCGATAATGATTCCGTGCGAACCAATTCCGTTGTTTGTACCAATCACAGATCGAAACGCAGGCGAGGTGCGGCCAAACTCAAAAGCGATCTGAACTTCCTCAAACATGCTCAGACCGAGTCCACCGTACTTTTCGGGAATGGATAAACCAAATAGCCCTAACGCTCGCATCTCCTCCACCACAGACTCAGGAACAACATCATCCTCAGCTACCTGCGCCTCTAACGGAATCAGCCGCTCACTAACAAAACGTCGAACTGTTTCACGCAATTGGCCAAGTGTCGCCTCATCAAGTGCCATTCAACGCCCCTTTCTCAGATGTGGTGTTTTTTCAAAGTAAAGTCTAACGCCCAAAGCGATGGTAATACGCAAAGCATCTGATCACCATTTAAGACAGGCTGACATTTCGATTAACAAGTTCGCCTGACACGCTTCCAATATTAAATGAACTCACTTGTCCGCTCACTTCCGCTCAACTATGCATCCAAGATGCCATCATAATGAGACCTGTTCTCAGGTTTCGTGGACAAGTAAACTCTACATCAAACAATTCTTCCGACCTGGGATTCCTACCTTCATGTACTACGATGCAATAAAAAATGAACATGGCCTGAAACATGACCCCTTCAAGGCCCTAGTCGCACCACGGCCGATTGGTTGGATATGCAGCGTCAGTGAAGACGGCATCTGCAATCTAGCGCCGTACAGCTTTTTTAATGCCATCAGCGATAGACCTCATTACGTCATGTTTGCCTCAGCCAATATAAAGGATAGTGTGCGTAACATTCATGAGACCGGTGAATTCACCTGTTCGATGTCAAATTGGGACACCCGTGAGGGCATGAACCTCTCCTCTGCCCCAGTTCCCTCCGCAGTTGATGAATTCCCCCTCGGTGGGTTAACCGCAACCGCGTCCAACTTCGTACGCCCCCCACGAGTCAAAGAGAGCCCCGCAGCACTGGAGTGCCGTCACTGGAAGACCGTCGAACTACCCGACGTGAAACCGGGCACTGATAGTGGCCACTTTGTCGTTATTGGAGAGGTAATCGGCATTTATATCGATGATGAGTATATCGAAGACGGCATTGTCAACACCGGCGCCATGCAACCCATTGCACGCATGGGCTACATGGAATACGCAGTGGTAAGGCCAAACACCGTCTTTACACTCAACCGTCCAGAAATGAACCCGGACGGAACCGTTGCCAATTCACAACCCGATAGTTGGGACGGAACTTACGGATAGGAGTACGCTACTAATCTGCGTATCCGTCTCGCCGCTGCGGCAGCTTACGGTTCAGGATGCGACTCGCAATCATGGTCCGTAAAATCTGCGCAGTGCCACCTCCAATAGTGAACATTCGTGCATCGCGCACAATTCGTTCAATCCCGGTGTTGCGCGAGTACCCCTTCGCACCAAATACCTGTAAGGCATCGTTTGTCACCCTAATCGCCATCTCGGAAGCAAACACCTTGGCCTGCGCCGCCAGCAGTGCGTCCGGAAATCCCAACGCCCCGTCAATTTCCGCACTCTTTGCCGCGCGGTAAATCAGCCCCCTGCTGGCCTCAAGCTGTATGGACATATCGGCGAGCATCCATTGCAAGCCCTGAAATTCAGCAATCGCCCGACCAAACTGTTCGCGTTCATTGGCATAGGCCAAAGCCCGCTCATAGCCACCGAGCGCAAGCCCAAATGCCACCGTGCCAGCACCGACCCGTTGACTGTTGTAGGCCGTCATGAGATCCGCAAATCCTTTTTTCAAGCCACGTGGCGGTAACACAAGATTGGCTGGTGGGACCACCATCTCTTCAAAAAATACCTCGGCTTCGGGAATACCCCGCAATCCCATGGTGGGCTCACGTCGACCAATGCGAAGCCCTTCTGTTTCATCTCTTAGTGCAATGAAGCCACCAATACCCTGCTCTTCCCCCGCTTCGTCGAATACCCTTGCAAAGATCAGATGCAGTCTTGATACGCCCGCACCAGTAATCCAATGCTTCGCACCATTTAGCACATAACCATTACCGCGCTTATCAGCGCGGGTTGTCATCTCTGTTGCCGCGCTGCCGGCAGCGGGCTCGGTGATGCAGATCGCTGGCTTATCACCCGCCAGTACCAAATCAGCGGCCAGTTTTTTTTGTTCGTCAGAACCGTAAGCCATGATCGCACTGATAGCTCCCATGTTGGCCTCGACCGCGATACGGCCGGTGACACCACACTCTTTCGCCATCTCCTCAATCAGAAGGACGGCATCCAAGTAGGACCGACCCTGCCCCCCATAGGCTGTCGGGACCGTCATTCCAAAAAACCCTGACTCCACCATCTTTTCAACGATGTCCCAGGGATACTGCTCGCTCTGGTCTGTTTCTAGTGCTCGTTTTCGCACGTGGTCTTGGGAAAATTCCCTCACACGCGCTTGCAGGGCCCGTTGATCGGCAGACAATTCGACTGTCACGGCATGACTCTCCTTAGATTGAAGACCGAATCATAGCTGGAAATACTCATTACATCCGCCTCATCGCCACGTTGCACCCGTTGGGCTCAGCATTGACAATGTGCATCGGCACAGGAGCTCTCATTATGTTTTACGACCAACGCGGCTTACCCCTAACGGCGGCCAATGAACAAGCGGTTCTCTCATATGACGCGACGATTAACGCATACCTTGGGTTTCAACTGACGACGGGTACACATCTCAAAGAGGGCTTGGCAGCGGACGACAATATGCCGATGCTACATATCCTACGCGGCTATTTCATGAAACTCTTTGCGGTACCCGCGCTCGAGGAAAAGGCGCGACAATGCCATGAAGCAACAGGCCGCGCCATCTCCGCCTGTGGTTCGCATAAACGTGAACAACTTCATCACCAGGCGCTAGGGCGATGGTGTGATGGTGATTGGCAGGGTGCGAATTCGGCATGGGAGCAAATTCTGCTGGACCACCCCACCGACGTGTTGGCCATCCGCTTAGCGCATTTCACTCATTTTTATTCGGGCGATGCAAGGCGCATGAGAGATTCTGCAGCGCGTGTTCTACCACACTGGGATACGAGCATACCGGGTTACGGTTATATCAAGGGCCTCTATGCATTTGGGCTTGAGGAATCCGGTGATTATCAGGCCGCTGAGCGCTGGGGGCGTGAGGCAGTTGACGACAACCCCTCAGATATCTGGGCGACCCATGCGGTGACTCATGTATTCGAGATGCAGGAGCGTCACGACGAAGGTATAGCCTGGATCGATAAACTCAGCAAACAGTGGACGGGCATGAACAATTTTACTTTTCATGTCTGGTGGCACCGCGCACTTTTCTCGTTAGAAAAAGAAAGATATGACGAGGTGCTAACCTTGTACGACACCCAGTTTCGAGCGACACAAACTGAGGAATATCTTGACATGACGAATGCGATTGCGATGCTGTGGCGCCTTGAGAACCGTGGCATCGATGTTGGCAATCGCTGGGAGGAACTGGCTGATCTCAGCGAACCACGTACCCAGGGGCATCTGCTGTACTTTGCCGATGCCCATTTCATCATGGCGTTGGCGCGTGGCGGTCGAACTGAGGCTATCCAGGAAATGCTCACGTCATTACGGCAAGCTGCGCAGCGTGATGACACGCAGTGCCAGGTCATTGCCCGTGTTGGTCTCACGCTGGCTGAGGCTATTGTAAGTTTTCACGAAGGACGCTTTGACGCAGCGTTTGAACGCCTATTACCCGCACGATACGACGTGATAGCGATCGGTGGAAGTCATGCCCAGAGAGATCTGTTTGCTCTGGTGTTAACGGAGGCCGCTCTGCGAGGGAATCGGGCTACCGACGCCCGGGCCCTCCTGGCAGAGCGTATTGCTTTGAAGCCAAAAAATCCACATACCTGGCGCCGTTATGCCGACGCACTCGAGTTGGCCGGTGACGCCAGAGCAGCCAAAACTGCTCGGCAGCAATGTTCAACCCTACTTGCCGCGTAACACCCACTGTGCTCATAGAATGAACAATAGGCGTGACACGCGTCATGACTGACGACGACACACTGGTACCGCCCGGTTACGTGGGCAATCTCTTTGACCTGGCAGGTCGAGTCGCTATCGTGACCGGCGCAGCGAGTGGCCTGGGTGCGGCAATTGCGACAGGCTTCGGTCAATTGGGTGTGCACGTCGTCATAGTAGACATCGACACCGCAGGTGCACAACGTGTCTGCCACACTATTAATGCATCGGGGGGTACTGGTGAAATTCTGACCTTGAACGTAACCGACAAAAAGCAATGCGACAGTGCAGCAAAAGATCTGCAGCACCGCCTTGGCCACATTGATATTCTGGTTAACAGTGCCGGCAGCGCACATCGCAGTCCGGCGGAAGATTTTCCAGAGGCACAGTTCGATCGCATTATCGAACTCAATCTAAAAGGAACCTATATACCCTGCCAGTCATTTGGCTCAGTCATGCTGGAACAAGGCAGGGGAAACATCATCAATATGGGATCGATCGGCTCATACGTTGCGTACCCGTGGGCGAGCGCCTACTTGGCATCGAAGGGCGGTGTTCTGCAGTTAACGCGAGCTCTGGCCCTTGAATGGCGGGATCGAGGTGTCCGCGTCAACGCAATCGGACCCACGCTCATGGAGTCTCCGCTGACCACCAACGCGAGACACTCAACCTCGGTGACTTCTGATTTCATCGAACAACGCATGATCCGCAAACGATCGGGATTACCGCGGGAGCTGATTGGTGCTGCGGTGTTTCTCGCAAGCGATGCATCACAACTCGTCACCGGACACATGTTGATGTGTGACGATGGTTACCTCAGCGCATGACCATGGCCACCGCCCAACTCACACGGTGTGCATGGTGTGGAGAAGATCCGGTGTATCGCGCTTACCATGACGACGAATGGGGAGTACCACTGCATGATGAACGCTCTTTATTCGAGCAGTTGTGTCTGGAGGGGCAACAAGCAGGTCTCAGCTGGATCACGGTACTTAAAAAACGCGACCATTACCGAAAACGATTCCACCAGTTCAATATCGAGTGCGTTGCACGAATGCCCGATCGCTCAATCGAGGCAAGACTGCGCGATAGCGGCCTCATTCGAAACCGACTCAAACTGTATGCAATACGAAAAAATGCACAGGCAGTGCTAAACCTCTATGAAAGGGGTTATACATTGAATACTTTCCTGTGGGATTTCGTGGACGGCAAGCCCGTCGACAACCACTTCAGGGCTCAATCCGAGGTGCCTGCAAATACTACAAAAAGCGATGCGATGAGCCGAGCGCTCAAGCGCAGCGGATTTTGTTTTGTCGGTACAACCATCTGTTACGCCCTAATGCAGGCCACAGGCTTGGTAAATGACCATCTGGTCAGTTGCTACCGACATGACCGGCGAGTTACCCACTAGTGACTGTCACTCGAGTCAATCGACAATCAATTTGTCTCTGACTCCTGATCAATAACAAAAACAGGGTTGTCTCTCAAATGGGAGACCAGAACACTGACTGACGAGGAGAATGGATGATGCAATTATCTAACAAGGTGATCGTGGTAACCGGCGGTGGGCGCGGTCTTGGTCGAGCCTACTGTGAAGCCATAGCGAAACAAGGGGCAAGCGTAGTTGCCGCCGATATCCGGGACACGAATGCCACGGTTGATGCGGTGACATCCGCTGGGGGGCAAGCAATTGGTCTTGACCTTGACGTTACCGATATGGAGAGCTGTCAAGCGATGGCCGACGCGGCCGTGGCAACGTTTGGAAGAATTGACTGTCTGGTTAATAACGCAGCGCTCTATGGCGACATCGACGGTGGACGCTTTAACCAGATACCCGAAACACAGTGGGATCGAGTGATGAATGTCAATATCAAAGGTATATGGCAATGCTGTAAGGCCTGCGTACCCGCAATACAGCATGCCGGAGGCGGGAGCGTCATTAACATCTCCTCACTTGCGGCTACTTATGGCATGCCCTATGCGCTTGACTATGCGATGTCTAAGGCGGCGGTCATTGGAATGACTCGGAGCCTGGCTCGTGAACTCGGACGCAACTGGATTCGTGTCAACGCGGTCGCACCAAGCGCGGTGCTGACGGAAGGCACCAGCGAATATATGGGCGAGAAGCGCGACAAAGCACTCGAGGTGATAGCGAAAAACCAGTCGTTGCAAGCCAATCTGGAGACAGATGACCTGGTTGGCACCATCATATTTCTGGCGTCCGATGCATCGAAATTTATCACCGGTCAGACGATCATGGTTGACGGCGGCACCACCTTCTTATAGACACGTTAGGCTGGAATCCTTACCAACCTGCCGTAGTGGCATGGCTAAAAGTGGGAGACACAGCCTCCATCAACGGTTAACACTTGACCCGTAATATAGGAGGCCTCATCGGATGCCAGGAATACGGCAGCCCCAGCAATCTCATGGGGTTGTCCCCAGCGCCCAAGTGAGGTCCTACCCTCCAGCTTATGACGAAGAGCATCATCGGCCTGCATGGTCGCGTTGGTTTCCGTTGCAAAATACCCTGGTGAAATCGCGTTGACTGTGATGCCGTACTCGCCGAGGCTCACGGACAGCATGCGCGTCAGTGCTTCGAGACCGCCTTTAGAGGCGGCGTAACTGGGCCCATGGGACAAACCAACGGCCGAGGCAAGCGCACTCATATTGATGATTCGCCCGGCGTGTTGGGCCCGCATGAAAGTGGCTGCTGAACGGCTCAGTGCGTACACGGCGGTCAGGTTAACCTGCAACAAGGCCTCAAAATCAGTCGCTTCGACTTCATCGATGGTGCGGCGATCCCGCATGCCAACGTTATTGACCAGGATGTCCAATCGACCATGGAGACGCTTGATTTTCGTCAATGCGGTATCCCTCGCTGTCTCATCGGCGACGTTGAAAATCAGCGACTCAGCCGTGCCGCCTACCGCCTGGATCTTTTCAACCGCCTGCGTCACCTGAACACTGCGCCTGCCGTTCACCAAAACGGTAGCACCAGCCATAGCCAAAGCCTGGGCTATTTCAAAACCGAGCCCTCGACCACTTCCGGTAACCAGGGCCACTTTGCGGGTTAGATCAAACATTTATTTTCAATGGGTATTTAATGAATGCAATAATCCGACGCCCATAAGTGCTGCCCCCGCCCCGTGCGCACAAATGCACAGCGACTCACAACACCGATACTCGACGAAGCAATAACCGCCCCTATCCCTTCGGATTCTGTACAGCAGGACGCGCTAGAAACAGTCATAAGGTCAGTTGCGTCTCGTCAACAAATGTCTCGCCAAATAATTATGAAAATCAATCACTGTGCCCTCGTGGTCGCTTCTCCCCAACGGCCCTGCGATGGCATTTCTAGAGCGAAGCCCAGCTTGCACGCGAGTAAGTATGGAGTGATCTTCGCGATTAATCGCCTTCCACCCATCGACAAACTGATCAATCTGTCCAGCCGACAAATTCCGATCGTAAACTGACAACCCCCAACGAACACAGACCTCATTTGCATTAAGTGGCTGAAGTGCCAGGTAAACCAACATATTGGCCCGTTGCGAAACTACTTGGCCTGGAAGCACAGAAAACAGCGTGGAGCACCGCTGCTCCATGAGCGTGAGGTCTGGATTATCCACTTCAGCGTCAAAATTCTCGGGATAATGTGCCCGGTAACCTGTCCAATCGAGTCCGCCATCCAGTTTTTCACACAGGCGAGTGGGTGCCATGGGCGCCAACGTCTCGGGATGAACCGTCGATAGATGATAGCCCTCCATGAAGTTTTCAATCAGGCTTTTCCAATTAGTCGCCCACGTCTCCTGGGTTGAAAATACCTGGTGCATGGTATCGGTGTGATAACGCTGCAACAAAATATCCAATGCGGTCAACCGCGGTCCTAAAGGACTAGCCTCGTTATCAAGATTAACGTAGATGAATCCCTGCCAGATCTCACTGCGAAGACACTCGAGACGACAGTTGTCTAACAGCGCCAATTGGTCTGGTGTCGCGTTGGGAGCGCGGTCAAGAGTGCCATCTCGATGATAGCTCCATGAATGGTAAGGACAGACAAATCGGCGCGCATTGCCGCTGCCGCTGGCCACTATCGTGTTTCGGTGCCGACAGACATTCGAAAGAACGCGAACGCAATGATCATCGCCGCGAACGACCAGCAAAGGTTCGTCCAGTAGATCCAGTGTGAAAAAATCACCTGGCGCCGGTATCTCGTCGACGCGACCGAGACACAGCCACTGCCGGCGGAAGAGAGACTCCACCTCGAGAGCGAAAAACCCTGGGTCGGTATACGCTTTAGGGGGCAACGACAACGGAGCGCCATCAGTCTGGCGCTGAGTCTCCCAAAGTCGAATGGTTTGCGTTGTTTCGTTCTGTGTCATCGGCATTTGGCCAGCGATTGTTGCGCATGCAAGCACACTAGGACTCATCCAGAATTACCGCGGTGACCTCCACTTCAAGCGACCACTCCGGATGCCCCAATGCAGAAACCACTAGACCGGTAGACACTGGATATACACCCCGTAACCAACGACCCACAGCGGGGTAAGCCACATCACGGTAATCAATGTGGGTAACGTAAATCACGATTTTGCACACTTGGTCTAATTGACTACCAACCGCTTCAAGAAGTTGTTTCACATTGGCCATTGCTTATTTTTCCTAGGCTACCGGATCACCCAAACCAATACGCTTTGCGCTATCAAGATACCGGCCGACCTGGCCACGCACAAATTATTATCCAGACACTGTTCAGAGTAGGTGTCTCGCGTATTAAATTGCCTGATTGGTTGATGCACCATCACCCTTATCCTCAGATAGCGTCGCGCTTTTAGATGGCCTCCGTGGTCCGCTGGAAAACAATCCTTTGACACTGCTATCAGCGACAGGCGGATCTTTTACCGTCACGTTACTGGACAAGCCAGCTGCCTGAGTAACACAGGCAAACGGGCCGCCCCAGTCAAAATTACGATATACCGCAGCAAGATTCGCAAACGGGGGCGACTGTGCGAACAATTGGAAAGTAAGCCGGTGACCAGCGTAGTCCGAATTCAGTAAGTCGCGAGCGAAAACCAGCAGCTTCCTGCGATCATCTGCCAGCCATTCTTCATTAATGGAGTAAAACTTCTTCAACCACTTACCGGTCTCAGGATGATGGAAACTTGCGGCATCAGGCGTTACACAGATCTGGCCGCCACAAAGTTCACGGGCAATATGCATCATAGCCGGTAACCCCGTCCCGGCATGCACTCTCCCCGTGTAAAGAAGCGACTGATTGGGCATTAGCAGTCCGCCGGGGCTTTCCTCAGCCGTTGCAACCGCCGCCGTGAGATGCGCATTAATACCTTCTCGATAGACTGCCAGCTGGGACAATTTTTCCTGCACTGCCTGTTGCTTGTCGAGACCGGTCTGGCGAACATTCAACAACGCGGCACCGATCATGAAATCTGCCATGCGGAGACTTCGCTGAACAAAAGCGAAAGCGCTGTATCGATGAAGCGTGGAGCGAATGTAGACAGCCGCTTTAGTATGACGGTAAAAAAGGACGTTCTCCCAGGGAATCAGCACATCGTCAAACACCACCAATGCATCCACTTCATCAAAGCGATTACTCAGCGGGTAATCCTCGATCGACCCACGACCAGCGAACCCGGTGCGGCAGATCATTCGAATGCCTGGCGATCCTAAATCACAAATAAACCCAACCGCATAATCGGACAACGCATCGTTACCCCAGTTGGCAATCGTCGGCTTGGTAAACGCCTGGTTAGCGTAAGGGGCGGCGGTTTCATATTTGGCACCACGCACCACGATACCCGCATCAGTTTCACGGACTACGTGCAGTAACATGTCAGGATCTTGTTCCTGCGGACGTTTAGAGCGATCTCCTTTGGGGTCGGTATTGGCGGACACATGAAATGGGTCGGTATCGATCACGCTGGCAATATGGTTTCGAATATTCTGTGAGTACTGCGGATCGACTTCGTTAAGCAGTTCCTGGCCATCGTAGAGCGACCACATTTCACCGACGGTTTCGTCACCCACACGAGTGACCACACCGCCAACCTCATCTAACACCTGATCGGTGGCAGTTCGCTTGTCGTGCCAGTCCTGTTGCGTGTGTGGGAGTTTCAATCCAACCGCGAAACTATCTCCACCTTCCTGATAGGTCATGACATCACAAAACTGACGCTCGTGCTGCATATCATAAATTCGCGCGCGTACGTCAACTAGCGGCTTGAACATTGGATGGCAGGTTACGTCGTCCACCCGCTCACCGTTAATCCAGACTTCCCGGCCATCGCGGATCGAATCTCTGTATTCGTCCCCTGTGCGAATCATGCGCTATGTTCCTCGTCGTAACGTGTCGACCGATCAACACTCGAAACTCTCGAACTATAGATCGATACTACCGGTTCTGTCAGTGCTGCGACAACGAGATGATCTCAGCGGCGGCCCGACGCCCCGTCAGTGCCGCACCATGACAGGTGGAGAACTGATCAGGTGAGGTGGCCTCACCGGCAAATAACAAACGCTCGTGAAGCGTCTGCGATAACACAGCACGTTGAAATGATTGGCCGGGGGCTGCGGCCGAATAAGCACCTTTAATTAATGGATCACCGCGCCAGGCCGATTGGCGGTCACCCTTAACATGGCGCAACAAATCCCCACCAAAGACATGGCGCAAATGATCTAAGACCACTGCTCTCGATGCTTTTTGACCTGCCTTCTCTAGGTAATCGGCATAGCGTCCACCGACCAGTCCAATTACACAATCACGACCGTAAGGTCGAATGCTGAGTGACATCGGCTGGTCAGCAACAGGCATTGACACAATCCGTTCTGGTATTTCAGTATCGAAGAGAGTCGCTGCTATGGATAACCGAATGCGGTTGTAGTTGCCCAGCGGCAGTCCTGCGATTGCATCTAGTGTGCTGGTTGGTAAATGCGGAATAAAACGAATCACATCTTCATTGAGAACCCCTGTGGAAACCGTCATTACGACGAAGCGACTCGATAGGTCGCCCCGAGTAGAACGCACTCGAATAGCCTGGCGACTCCAGTCGACTTCAGTGACGATTGAGTTTAATGCGACCGGAATCCCTCTTGCCCAATGCGCCACTAAATCACCATAGCCATCCATCACCGGCCAGTTCTCATTGGTATCCACGTAATTAATTAAGTCACCAACCGCGACCTGATCGACATCAACAGACGTGTCAAGGCTAACCCAGTAATTCAGCAGATCCCGCCACTCCCCTTCCTGATCAGTCGCTTCATAAAGAGAGTGATCTAGACCCTGATCGAAGGATCTTCTAATGGCCTGAGTCCATTCATCACTTGCCCGCGACAAACGCGCCTTGGCCGAGTGATCGAGCCATGCACCGTGTTGGTTCACCAATTGCAGACCATACCCTTCGCGAATGTCATAACGGAATCCAAGCTGGTCAGCAATGGCAACAAATGGGTTGATGCTGGCCGAATGCATCCAGTGGCAACCCAAATCAAACGGACTACCGTCCGGAAGGTGTTCGGTGAATGCGCGACCACCGATACGGTGGGAACCTTCTAACACCATGACACTCAGCCCCGCCTCAATCAGGTCTCTGGCGGCGGCCAATCCGGCCGCCCCGGCGCCAACAACCACCACATCAAAAACCGATTGCATAACGAGTTCTAGGGAATAGCGAGGCGATAACGCCCAATCTGTCTGCGTCGACCACATGATCTAAACCGGCAATACAAATTCGGCAAGCAGCGTGGGGCGACAATGTTATCTAGCAAAGTACTCATGTCAGGCGACACAGGATAGCGCAATCTGTTGTGGATTACGCAACTACTTGCTGATTAAATGCCACGCGATTCTTATTTCATAACCACGACACGGCATCTACCGACTGACCATCGCAACCGACATGAATAACCCGTTATCCTGACTAACGCTTATCACTTTAGATAGATGAAGGGTAGGTATCATCCGATACGCTCCAACAAAATCAGTCTGCCACAGAAAAAGAAACCATTTCAAATCCGTGAACTACCCTCACGGGAATCATGACTGGACTCGATTGGCTTTAGGTCCGCGGACCACTCCAACTGGCTCAGGCCAAGACTCGCGACAGAACACGGCGGCATGAGAGGTCGCGAATTGCTCTCCATGGGTGTCGACAGCACACGCCGAATACTCAACGCGGAAAAACAGTCTGCATAATTCCCGTCACCGAGTTGGCTATCTGAGTCTGGGTTTAGGCCTTTTCCAATGCCTGATCCAAATCGTCGAGAATATCCTCCGGATCTTCAATCCCGACAGATAGCCGGACCAGTCCGTCACTTAACCCACGTTTTCGCCGATCCTCCACTGGAACCTCGGCGTGGGTCATGGTCGCCGGGTGGGTAATCATCGTCTCCACACTACCAAGGCTCTCGGCCAAACCGAAGAGTTTGACGCCATTCATAAGGCGACGCCCCGCCTCGGTACCTCCGGTCAATTCGAAGGAAATCATGCCACTGAAACCCGACATTTGCTCCTTGGCAAGCTCGTGTTGGGGATGAGAAGCAAGTCCTGGGTAAAGCACCTGCTCGATCTTTGGATGCGCTTCAAGATACGCGGCGACCTTCCCGGCCGTTTCAGCATGTCGCGCCATGCGTAAATGTAAAGTCTTGAGTCCCATCAGATTAAGCCAACAGTCGAAAGGACTTGAAACAGCCCCGATCGTCTTCTGGACGTATTTCATCTGATCAAACAGATCTTTCCGATTGGTCACCAATACGCCACCGATCAGCTGATTATGTCCTGACAAATACTTAGTCGTACTATGCATCACAATATCGATACCAAACTCAAGCGGGCGCAGAAATACCGGTGTAGCAAACGTCGAGTCGACGCCAACGATAAGGTCGTGTTCTTTGCCAATCGCTACCATGGCATGAAGATCAGTGATCTTCAGCAATGGATTGGTTGGAGTCTCAAGCCACAGCATTTTGGTCTTCGGAGTGATCGCGTCACGAACAGCTTCGGGCTGAGTCGAATCGACATAGGTGAAGTCGATGCCATAACGAACCAAGATGTTGTCGAAATGGCGGGTTACTCCGCCGTAAACATCATCTCCGGCAACAACATGATCGCCGGCGCTGACCAGTTTTAATACCGAATCAACCGCTGACATGCCACTAGCAAAACTGATGGCGTACTCCCCTCCTTCAATCGCTGCAAGATTCGCCTCCAACACCTGTCGCGTCGGATTCGAAGAGCGCGTGTAATCAAAGCCTCGATCTTTGCCAACCTCTTCGAGAACGTAAGTGGCGGTTTCATAAATTGGGGGCAGAATTGACCCTGTCGTGGGGTCAGGGGAAATGCCAGCACGTACTACCTTGGTATCAAACTTCAATCTCTTTATCTCCTCAGATAGAAACCATCCAGTTACGCAACTTTCTGTCGCTGATAGGTTATGAATTCAAGAACATCGATTTTATTGACAACACCAACTGCTTGGCCATTGTTAACGACAATAGCCACGTTGTTCTCCTCGAACACGACCTGAATATCAGACAAACGGGTGTCTGGTTGAACCTGGCCATTGAGTGGTTTGGCTATCTCCCGCGCACAATCGTCGAGGGAATGCTCACCTCCGGCAACGGCTCTAAGAATATCCAATTCTTCAATCATTCGAAGATCACCTTTGCCCATCGTCATCGGCATCTGCGAGATTCCGAGCCTCGCCATTTTGTCGACAATATCCTTGATCGGATCCGAAGGTTCAGCAAACACAACGGGTTTACCCACAAACTCAAGTAAATCGGCTACCGTACCCACATCATCGCGGGGACTGAAATAACCCATATCCCGCATCCACTCATCGTTAAAAACTTTGCTCATATAACGATCACCAGAGTCACAAACAATGGCCACCACGATGGCGTCAGGACCCAGTTTTCTCGCTTCAGCCAATGCCCCATGGAAGACAGTGCCCGTTGAACCACCTGAGAAAATGCCTTCCTGTCGAGCCAACCGACGGGCCATAAAAAAAGAATCGCGATCTGATACTTGAACAACATCATCAATGACTGAAAAGTCCAAAGTTCCAACCATGAAATCGTGGCCAATCCCTTCAACCCGGTAAAGACTGGGATCATTCCATTCGCCCCGGTAAAACGCATCCTGATAAATACTGCCTTCTGGATCGGGACACACAACACGAATGTTACGTCCTGACTCAGCGGCCTTTTCTTTCAGATACCGTGCAGTACCTGATATCGTACCCCCCGTTCCAATACCTCCTACCAAACAATCAATTTGTCCATCCGTGTCTTCCCAGATTTCTGGCCCAGTCGTCAGGTAATGCGCCTCAGGGTTGTTCATGTTGTAGTACTGGTCAGTGTAAAACCCACCGGGCGTTTCCCGCGCGATACGTTTTGCCACCTGAACATAACTGTCGGGATGATCATGATCGAGATCCGTTCGAGTGACAATCACCTCCGCGCCATAACTCTTGAGCATGTCGATTTTCTCTTGGCTCATCTTGTCTGGAATAGTCACAATGCAGCGGTAACCACTGGCCGCCGCCACCATCGCAAGCCCAAGGCCGGTATTACCAGAAGTGCTCTCAACCAGCGTGCTACCCGGATTTAACAAGCCTTCTGCCTCTGCCCGCTTAACCATGTTGACAGCCATTCGGTCCTTGACAGAACCAGTGGGGTTAAGGTTTTCCATCTTGGCAAATACCTGGGCCATACCCGGCTCTACAATATTGTTGAGACGGACTAAAGGAGTATTCCCAACCAGGTCGACAATGCTCTCGTAATATTTCATTTCACAATAATTCTCAGTGCTAGATAAGAAACAGCAGCACAGTTACCGACTAGCCTGATACTCCGCCAGCTCGGTCACCGCCTCAAGTGCCAGTCCAGTGTCCTCATCATCAGTAAAAAATCCCGGGGCAAAACGAATCGATCCGTTGCGCTCTAGCGTACCGTAATCTCGGTGCACCAAGGGTGCGCAGTGTAGCCCAGGACGCACACACAGTCCGTGGTCCGCATCCAGCATCGCACCAGCCTGTTCGGCCGGCATTTCCCCGATATTAATAGTGAACGTAGAAACTCTCGGGCTATTGCCTCGCGGCCCGTAAATGACCACACCGGGTAGGTCGGCAAACGCCTCAATCAGTCGACGAGTCACGCCAACTTCTTGCTCATGAATATGAGTCAAAGCCACGTGAGTTGCCTCTTGATGTGGTGCACACTCAGCGCCGTTCTTATCGAGCAACTGATTACCCAGTTCAGCAAACCAGCGCTGGGCTGCATTCAATCCGGCGATGCCCGGTATCGATACGGTTCCGGCTTCGAGTCGATACGGGTAGACATCAGGATGAAAGTCGGACACGGAATTGACCCCCGTACCACCCGTCTTCATTGGCTGAATATTAACCCCTTCTCCAACAATCATCCCACCCATCCCCGAGGGTCCAAAAAGCCCCTTGTGTCCGGTGAAGACTAGTACGTCAATATGACAACGATCCATATCGATCGGAACAACCCCAGCAGTCTGGCACGTATCGACCACAAAAAGTGCATCGGTTTCTGCCACCACACGACCGATACTTTCAATGTCCTGTAATGTCCCAAGCACGTTGGAAGCGTGATTCACTACCACCATTTTTGTCTTATCAGTGATGGCTTTGCGCACATCTTCTGGATCAATATAGCCCGCGCCGTCACCGCGAAGTCGAGTGACCGATACGCCGCTGTCTCTTTCCATGTGATTGGCCGGACGCAATACCGAATTGTGTTCCAGCCGCGTAATGATGACGTGGTCGCCAGATTCCACTAAGCCCTTAAAGCATAGATTCAATGAATCGGTTGCATTTTGTGTGAACACGACACGTTCGGAATCACCCGTGAAACCAAAAAATTCGCCCATTAAGCGGCGAGTTTGTACGATCATGGTTTCGGCTTCGACAGCCAACGCATGCCCGGATCGCCCCGGATTGACACCGTAAGCGCGGAAAAACTGATCCATATACTGATAGACCGCCTCAGGTTTCGGCCAGGAAGTGGCCGCATTGTCAAAGTAATAGTGTTCTTTCACCCCGTTAATGCCTCCTCAATCAGATGTACCGCACCCTCACCCAAGATGATGTGACCCTAGGCCGAAACGGCTGACCCAGCTAGTGGATGATATTCCTAATTAACCCGCTTCGATATGGTTTATTATTTTATTATTTCGTTTTAATTAGTTATAGTATTTTTCATTAAAAAATTAAGGGGAAACTTTTTCTATACCCTATCAACCACATCTATCGGACCAACGATTCTTCACGTCACCCTACTCGCCTCAAATGCCCAGACCGGCACTGGCGTTTTTTAGACGCCTCAGTTCCGTCCATGCCCATACCCCTCTGATAGCGGTCGCAACAAAGGCCAAGCTCGGTACGCTTCATCATCGCCCGGCATAACCACGTTCCAGCCGTCAACATGAGAAGCGATAAGTGAACTTGCGATGCCGTTGCCAACATCCGGTCGTTGACCTCGCGGCTCACCCCTGAATACACGTGACAGAAACACACGCTTTCACTAATGCACCAGGCCCCGATGAGCGCACCGAGCTATTCGCGCATACTTACATCACCGCGACAACCATCGAGTAGACTCTTTGGTTTGATTCCAATCCATAGCATGCCCTTAGATATGATCGACTCGTTTGACGTATGCATCATCGGCGCTGGTAATGCTGCGCTTTGCGCTGCCATTTCGGCAGCAGAAAATAACGCCCGCACGCTGGTATTAGAACGCGCGCCGCAGGAAGAAAGCGGCGGTAACAGTCGATTTACCGCTGGTGCTATTCGCTTCGCTTACAACGGTTCGGACGACTTGCGCGAGATCTGTGATCTTTCCGACGAGGAAATCCGCACGACGGAATTCGGTGTTTACACAGAAGATCAATTCTTCGACGACATGTTTCGCGTAACACAGTTTCGCTGTGACCCTGACCTTGTAGAAGTGCTTGTTCGCCAAAGTCGTTCGACTGTTAAGTGGTTACATAGCCACGGGGTACGTTTTGTACCCATGTACAAACGTCAAGCATTCAAAA
Organism: Gammaproteobacteria bacterium; assembly: GCA_022451485.1. Classification (GTDB taxonomy): domain Bacteria; phylum Pseudomonadota; class Gammaproteobacteria; order Arenicellales; family UBA868; genus UBA11791. The sequence continues at coordinate 105,585 of JAKUQS010000005.1, read as the reverse complement.
TCGATGGCGTATTCCGATTCTGGGGCGGTTTGACCGTAGAGGCGCGGGGAGGTGGGCCTGGGCTCGTTGAGGCTGAGACCAATATCGCACGCGACCTTGGAGTCGACATCCGCTATGGCGCCCGTGCAATTAGGTTGACCCGCGAACACAACCGTGTCACCGGAGTCGAAGTGAAGCAGGCGGGAGAAACGTACCAAATCAATGCGCGTGCCGTCGTGCTTGCTGCGGGTGGATTTCAAGCTAACCCAGAAATGCGGACCCGCTATCTGGGGCCTGGTTGGGAACTCGCCAAAGTTCGCGGCTCACGCTTTAATACCGGAGCCGGAATTCGTATGGCGCTGGATATTGGCGCTGCGCCTTACGGTAACTGGTCTGGCTGCCACGCCGTTGCATGGGAACTGAATGCGCCAGAATTTGGAGATTTGGGAATTGGTGACCTATTCCAGAAACACTCCTACCCATTTTCGTTATGCGTCAACCTCAATGGAGAGCGATTTCTCGATGAGGGGGCCGATTTTCGCAACTACACTTACGCGAAATATGGTCGCGTCATTCTTCAACAACCACAGCAAACGGCATGGCAGGTGTTCGACAGCAAAGTGACCCACCTGATGCGGGATGAATACCGGATCAAGCAAATCACCCGAGTGCAGGCTGACACGATCGAGGCACTGGCACACACACTCGCCACTGAACACGGCATGAATGAGAAAAATTTCCTGCGCACAGTGACTGACTACAACGCAGCGGTCCGTGAAGATATTGCTTTCGACCCCACTATCAAGGATGGTAAGAAAACCGAAGGACTGCCCATGGACAAACACAACTGGGCAACAAGGTTAGACTCGCCACCCTATGAGGCCTTTGGCGTTACGTGCGGCATTACCTTTACATTTGGTGGGCTGCGCATTATTCCAACCGGTGAAGTACTGGACGAAGACCTTGAGCCTATCCCCGGACTGTTTGCCGCCGGCGAACTGGTGGGTGGCGTTTTCTATCATAACTATCCTGGCGGTACCGGCCTTATGAATGGCGCGGTGTTTGGGAAAATCGCGGGCGCCAACGCAGCGAAGAGTCATAAGCCATAAACCTATTTCGAACATAATTTTCCCCATCTTTATCTGTATGCCCGAGAGCCCCCAAAGGCAAGCAAAGCATTCGAAAGATCAGGCACTTATTCAAACACGAATAGTCCATCACCTAACGCTCCAGAGACTTCCCCCATGAATACAATCATTAAAACTGCCATCATTACCGGTGGGGGCAGTGGTGTTGGCCGCGCCGCTGCCATTGCCCTGTCTGATGCCTATAACCTGGTACTCGTTGGCCGACGCATTGAAACATTGCAAGAGACAGTCCAGGAAATGTCCTCAACCGTCTCCTCTACCCTGTTGGTGCCCGCGGACCTAAGTGACCCCGACTCCATTGGTGAGGTTTTTCGACGGACGCAGGATCAATTCGGTCGCCTTGATGTACTGTTCAATAATGCGGGCACAGGCGCACCGCCTGGCGTACTGCTGGAAGATCTCACCCTGGATCAGTGGCAAACCGTAGTGAATGTCAATCTAACGGCCGCCTTCCTGTGCACTCAAGCGGCCTTTCGAATGATGAAAAGCCAAAACCCACGTGGGGGCCGCATCATCAACAATGGATCGATCTCAGCCCACACACCGCGCCCAGATTCCGCTCCCTACACCACCACCAAGCACGCAATGACCGGATTAACAAAGTCGACTGCGCTCGATGGGCGCAAGTACGATATCGCCTGTGGACAAATTGACATCGGCAACGCCGAGACACCCATGACTGCCCGAATGAAGGCTGGAGTTGCACAACCGAATGGCACCACTGAGATCGAACCCACAATGGACGCCTCCAATGTGGGTAGCGCAGTTCGATATATGGCTGACTTACCACTGGATGCAAATGCCCTCTTCATGACTGTTATGGCCACAAAGATGCCCTACGTTGGGCGTGGCTGAAGGAACAGCCCACCAGCCCAAGTAAACCGTGCCTGGAGAAACGTCAATGCAACTTACTGCCAACGGGATCTCAATTCACTATCAGATTGAAGGTCCTGAAGACGCACCTGTTGTCCTGCTCAGTCATTCACTAGCTGCCAACACAACAATGTGGGACCTCCAGATGCCCGCCCTGACATCACACTACCGGGTAATCCGTTACGACACCCGCGGCCATGGTGACACAGAGGCGCCAGATGGCGAGTACACCTTGGATTTGCTAGCCAATGATCTGTTTAGCCTACTCGATGCACTGGAACTTAACCAAGTGCACTACATCGGCCTATCAATGGGGGGAATGATCGGTCAAGCCGCTGCATTGCATGATGCGTCCCGGTTTCTTTCACTCAGCCTGTGCGATACCTCGAGTCGCATTCCACCCGAAGGTCGCTCCGCATGGAACGATCGCATTACTCTGGCCCGACGTGACGGTATGGAGGCACTGGTGCCCTCAACCATCGACCGCTGGTTTTCCGCCAGTTTCCAAGCGCAACGTGCTGACGAAGTTGACAAGGTACGTCAGATGATCCGCAGCACCGCCGTCAATGGTTTTTGCGGTTGTGCGGCAGCGATCAGAGACCTGGACCTAACTGACCGCTTATCCACAATCGGCTTACCTACCCTGCTAATCGTTGGCGAGGACGACCCGGGTACGCCCGTCTCCGCTCACGAAGTCATTCGAGATTGCATCGAGAACTCCGAACTGGTGGTCATTCCTGATGCACTGCATTTCTCAAATATTGAGCAAGCCAACCTATTCAACACCGCGCTCGGTGGGTTTCTTAAGCGCCAGGGCGACTGATCAGACAACGCGTTGAACCAGAGTGCCTCAATAACACTGCATGGGCCAGATGCCAGCACCCGGCGCTGGACCGCCAAGATGCACGCAGCAAAGACCCTCCAGTGACTGCGCCCACCACAGCCGGACTCGGTGCCGCGCCGGATGATACTTGGCCGGCTAAATCGGTCAGCGTCTGCGCACTCAACTGCACATCACTTGAAAATGGGGCAAAGTGGCATTGGCGCTAATTCCTGACACCATGCAGGCCGTTGTTCTCACCGGTCACGGGGGCTTGAACCGGCTTGAATTACATGAAGACTGGCCGACCCCAGTCCCGGGAGTTGATGAAGTACTCATACGCGTGGGGGCATGCGGCCTCAACAACACTGATGTCAATACGCGGACCGGTTGGTATTCAAAAAGCAATACCGAGGCGACCAGCGGAGATAACCTGGCGGAGATTGATAACCGAGACGGCAGCTGGGGCGGCGAATCGATGCGTTTTCCGCGCATCCAAGGCGCCGACGTCGCAGGTGTCGTGGTCGCCACGGGCGAAGGTGCTGATCACACCCTTATCGGCAAGCGGGTACTCGTCGATGTCTGGTTTCGTAACTGGCGAGATCCAAAAATGCTTGAGACGACCGGTTACCTCGGTAGCGAATACGATGGGGGATTCGCAGAATTCACAAAAGTTGATGGCCGACAGGTTCACTCGATCGACTGCGCGCTTACCAATACCGAGCTGGCAACATTCGCAACGGCTTACCTCACGGCTGAAAACATGTTGGATCGAGCCCACGTCAAGGCGGGAGACGCGATTCTTATCACTGGGGCTTCTGGTGGTGTCGGGTCGGCACTGGTGCAACTCGCGAACCGGCGAGGTGCGATTTCCATTGCTATGTGCAGCCCCGAAAAAACCGAGTCGGTGATGGCCATTGGACCGGCTGCCGTTCTGGAACGCAACCCGATCGATCTGCGATCCGCGTTGCGCCAGGCAACGGGCCGGGATACGGTCGACGTGGTCGCAGACATCGTCGGCGGGAGGCTTTGGCCGCAATTAATCGACGTCATAGCGCGTGGCGGTCGCTACACCTGCGCCGGTGCCATCGCAGGTCCAATGGTTGAGTTTGATCTCCGCACCTTTTACTTGAACGACCTCACATTCACCGGCACAACAGTCGAGCCACCGGAGGTCATCAAGACCCTGGTGGAGTATATTGAACGGGGCGAAATCAATCCTTTGCTGGCGCTCAGCTATCCACTCTCCCGATTTCACGAGGCACAACAGGCATTCATAGACAAACACCATGTCGGCAATATCGTCGTCTGTCCCGGAAGCTAAATCGACAAGGTTGGATGACACGAAATTAAATCCATAGGCTATGGACGAACGCAAAAAAATAGAAAAAGTCTGTCAACTCGGCTTAGCGCTGGGTACCGACAAACTTGAACTGGCACAAAATGCCAACCTATCCGTCGACCAACCGAGCGGACCAGCCGCCGATCAGTTCGCAACGCATCTGATTTGGACCGGTACGGATCGAATGCTCCCAGAACGAACCTACCTAGCGCACCTTTTTGGTGCCAAGGTTGGCTTGCAGATTACCGACCTCTCGTACCGGATCGATACTGACACCCTACAGAAGATAGCCGCCAAGACGTTATCCGCCGGTGAGGTTGGCTATTGCAAGATGGCGCTCCACGAACCTGTTGGATTCATCGCTGATAGCTCGAACGAAAAAGCAGTCACGTTTGCAATTCTTGACCCTCGTAACGATTGCGTGGTCGGCGCCGGCATTATTGACTTTGCACTGCGTCGTTCGCTCAATGTCGGTTGGCATCGAATGATTGTCGATAAGACAGCTCGAGCCGCAGCGAATCAGCAGAAGCCCTGCGTCCTGTGGCTCACTGGACTCTCCGGTGCCGGAAAATCAACTATCGCCGATCAGATTGAACAAAAACTACACGCGACTGGAAACCGGACTTATCTGCTCGATGGAGACAACGTGCGCCACGGACTCACCAAGGATCTTGGCTTTACCGACCATGATCGCGTCGAAAACATTCGCCGCGTGGCAGAAGTCGCAAAACTCATGGTGGATGCGGGCTTAATTGTCATTACCGCATTTATCTCACCTTTCAAGGCTGAGCGTGAAATGGCACGCGAACTTCTGGGAGAGGGGGAATTTATCGAGATCTTTGTCAATACTCCGCTAGACGTTTGCGAAGCACGCGACCCCAAAGGGCTTTACAACAAAGCACGAACAGGCGAGCTCAAGAACTTTACCGGTATCGATTCTGCCTACGAGGCACCCACAAATGCCGACATTGTTCTCTACAACGCCGACAGCGACCCTGCAATATTGAGCGAGCAGGTCATCGAATACCTGCGGGCAGGTCACTACGTATAGGTGTCCTCTCACCATTCCCTCACAGTCAAGAGGGTATGTTGCGGGAGATCTATCGTTAGTAAGATATAGTTCGCTGCGAACCTCAAGCAGGAAAAAATCAACGATGAGTCAAGAGCAACTTTTGAAGCGCGCAAGCCAAGTGATGCCTGCCGCTGGCTTCGGAAATTTTGACCCCAGTATCATTATTCGTGAAGGGAAAGGATCGCGGGTGTGGGATGAAGACGGCAACGAGTTTATCGACTACCTGACCGGTTCGGGCCCCATGATTCTCGGTCATGGGCATCCTGAAGTACTGGATGCGGTATCCGAGCAGATGGCCAAAGGGTTAACCTTTTTCGCACACAATGCACGCGGAATAGAACTCGCCGAGGAAATCTGCCGGGCGCTGCCCTGTGCCGAACAGGTTCGTTACACCTGCACCGGCAGCGAAGCTGATATGTACGCTATTCGACTGGCTCGTGCGTATACACAACGCGACACCATTCTCAAATTTGAAGGGGGCTACCATGGAATGAGTGCGGAAGGCCAAATGAGTCTAGCACCGGAACGACAGGTGAACTTCCCAGTGGCCGTCGCGGACTCTGCAGGGATACCTGGGTCAGTACGCGATGACATGCTTGTCGCACCCTACAACGATATTGACTTTGCACGCTCGATCATGGAGGAAATGTCTGGAACCATTGCAGCTGTAATCGTCGAGCCGTTTCAGCGGATTATTCCACCCGAACCTGGGTTTCTTGAAGCCTTACGTGAAGCCTGCGATGAGCACGGTAGTGTGCTGATTTTCGATGAAGTGGTTACCGGCTTTCGGTTTGCATACGGCGGAGCGCAGACCCTATACGGAGTAACACCTGATGTCTGCACGCTAGGTAAGATCATCGGTGGCGGCTTCCCTCTCGCAGCTATAGCTGGTAAAGCCGAGTTGATGGCACATTTCGATAAAGAAAAAGTAGGCTCGGAACGTTTTCTGATGCAGTTGGGAACGCTAAGCGGCAATCCGCTTGCCGCGGTTGCCGGCCTAAAAACGCTAGAAATTCTGCGCCGCCCAGGCCAGTATGAAAAACTTTACAAGAATGGCAGAACACTCATGGAAGGCATCAACGAGTGTTTGCGGAACAATGAAACCACTGGCCAGGTCGTCGGTCATCCAACGCTGTTTGATGTGGTTTTCCGTGAAGAAGCGGTCCGCAATTATCGTGACGTCCGTAGCGGAGACCACGGCAAGGCCGCGCGCTTCAATTCGACCTTACAAGCCAACCAAATTCTCAAGAGTCCGGGCAAGTTTTATATATCACTAGCTTTGACCGACACCGACCTGGAGCAAACGCTCGCTGCAGTACAACTTGCGGCAAGACAACTGACCCACTAATTTATTAACAGTGCAACCGATACCAGGAGATTAACCTGTTGCAACCAGTAGCGGCGCCGTGAGCGAAGCCAGCGTGATCCGCTGATCTCCATTGTCATCAAAATTGGCTGGCGCGAGCCAAGTTTCATAGGCGATACGTAATGCAGGCCATTCGTGGTCTACGCAAGCGTACCACGCTGTATCACGATTACGCCCCTTGACCACCATGTGTTGGCGAAACACTCCTTCATAAGAGAATCCAAACCGCAACGCAGCGGCCCGCGAAGCGGCATTAAACGCGTTGCATTTCCACTCGTAGCGCCGATAGCCCATCTCAAAGGCATATCGCATCATGAGGTACATCGCGTCAGTCGCTACCCGTGTTTTGCGCAATGACGGTGAAAAGTGAATGTTGCCTACCTCGATCGAACCACCAACGGGGTTGATGTTCATCAAACTCGCCATACCCAGCGCAGCACCCGAGCTACGCTGAAGAATCGAGAAAAACATCGGATCAGTACCCAGACAACTCCCCACCAACCACTCATCAAACTGAGCTTTACCAGCAAACGGGCCATAACCCATGTAGGTCCAGCCGTATTGGGCACCGGCTTCAGCAAAGGCCGCGAACAAGGAATCACTGTGTGTGGCAACGTCCAGCGGCTCGACCCTCGCGTAGTCGCCTTGCAAAGACTTTGCCGAAGGGGTCGGCGGCGCCTTCCAATCCATCACGACAACGCCAACTGGAAGATCAGGCACCCCGCCCTTACTCACGCGGAGCCCTTCATGATGCCGTCTTTTTTTCCTGTGTTATGGCGCGACACTGAACGGTCCCACGATAGGTCCGACCCCAGCTACTGTTGTACGGCGCAACACACGCCGATGCGTTGCCATGTCGTAGCCTATGGCCCGGTGCAACAAGCAACGGTTGTCCCACATCACCAAATCACCCCTTTGCCAACGGTGGCGATGACAGAATTGTGGCTGCGCTACGTGCTCGGCCAACTCGGCATGCAGTCCCTGCCCCTCCTCCAGAGCCATGCCGCCAATTTCATTACCCGCGTTGGTCGTAATAAAGAGGGAACGACGGTTGTTTCGATCAGGATGCACACGTATCACTGGATGGGTCACCGGTGGCACCATGCGTCGCTCTTCAATCGACACCGGTGGTAATTCAGGATACAGCCGACGGCCAAATTCGTAGTAATGCACCATGTGCAGCGGTTCAAGGCGTGCCTTAAGCCGCTCAGAGAGTGCATCATAGGCTAGAAACATGTTGGAAAATTCCGTTTCCCCACCTTCTGCGTTGTCCGGTAACACTTCGATCCCATACATGATCGAGGCCAACGAAGGAATCGTGCGATACGAACTGTCCGTGTGAAAACGGGCGTTGACTTTCTGATAAATAGCACGGTGATCGTTGATATCAAACTGCTCGCCTTCCGGTGACACATTAGCCACGTTATAAATCTCGATCGCGCTTTTGGTCTTGTCAGCTTCCGGGAAGGCTTCCAGTTGCCCGAACTGCTTCGAAAAAGCGACCTGCGCCGTATCGGATAGTGACTGATCCCGGAAAACCAACAGATGATGGTCGATAAAGGCCTGCTGGATAACCGCTAGTGTCCTAACATCCAACGGCTCCGACACATCCAGGCCGATGACCTCCGCTCCGAGCGCATCAGAAACCGGTTGAACGATATAGTCGTTTGATCGCACAACTTGAGTTGAATTCACATTGTCATCCTTCAGGCTGAAAACCCCGTCGCCGATCATTTCATTATGGCATCAGTATGCCGATCAAGAAAACCGATTTACTGCTGATGAAAAGAAGATATTCGAACACTTTCTCTCACGAGCACTCACAGCCCTGCCTGACCAAGTGCCTTTTGCAACGCTTTCACCTCGTCGATATCTAGTTTCCCTAGGGGCGGACGTACTCGATCTGACTCTAAAACCCCGATTAATTTAAGACAGGTTTTAAGTCGTGCTGTAGCGTGGCTCGCGGGGTCACGACCATAAATCGCCCGAGCAAGCGGATAAACAATTTCATGAGCTGCTTGCGCCGTCTTAAGCTCTCCGGACTGAACGGCTTCATAGAGAGCCACCACGACCTCTGGAATCAACGCAGCCAAACTCACAATGCTGCCTTCGGTGCCGAGCACAAAACTTGTCAGCAGGTGTTCATCGCCAGATGCCATAACAGCAACGTGTGGTGCCGACTGTTGCACCAGGCGACGATTCGCCTCATATCGAGCCACTTCCCAACTACCTTCCTTAATGCCTACCACCTGTGGCATGTCAACCAGCGCCAGGATAACCGCCTCAGAATAAGCCATCGCACCAGACCCAACAGGCGCCTGATAGAGAAAAACCGGCAGCTCGGTAGCTTGTAGTATTAACTGATGGTGAGCAATGATCGTCTCCGGCGCCACCGAAAGTGCCCATGAATTTGGCGGAAAGACCATTAATGCATCGGCACCTCTCGCGGCGGCATCTTTCGCCTGTAAGGCAGCCTCGAGACTGGACTCATGGTTAATCCCCACAATCAGGGCTTGCTCAGAATTAACCGTTCGACGTACTACCTCCAACACCTTATTCTGCTCTTGTCGATCGAGGGAGAAATTCTCACCTGCGTGACCATTGACCAGCAAACCCCTGATACCCCTGACTTCAGACACCGCACGGCAATGCGCTGCTAGTGCCACCTCGTCAGGAGAGAAATCGTCCCGCAACGGGCAAACAGTGGCAGCATAAACCCCGCGAAAGATACGCTGTTCAGTTGACGTCATTTTTTGGGCGGCGCTCATTATCAATTAAACGGCGTGGATCAAATAGCGGAAGTTCAGGCTCATGGCCAAGGATATATTCTGCCAGTAACTTTGCCATGAATGGACCACTGGTGTATCCCGAATGAATGCTACCGATCAAAAACGCGTTAGCAATGCCAGGCACCTCACCGATAACCGGCATGGCATCGGCCGTTTCCGCTTCGAATCCACACCATGCCCGAACCAAACGCGTATGCACCAGATTGGGGATTGCATGCACCGCCAGACGAACATTGCCAATCAGGTTTTCCGGTATTACCTGGGTTGACCCAGTTGCCCGATTTCCTCTGCCCTGCCATCCACCGCCGATGACCACGGTGCCATTATCAAACTGTTTCAAGGACAGCAACCCCGATGCAATACAAATCACCGTTCGCATCACCGGTTCGATTCGTTCAGTCACAGCAAGCTGGTTAACCAGGGTCTTGATCGGAATCCGGACAGCCAACCAGTTCAACATCTCTTCTAACCACACCCCGCCTGCGAGCACCAAACGCCGGGCCCGAACAGTTTCACCTTGGCCAATGATTGCATATCCACCATCCTCAGGCTCTACTCGCTCCACCCGATAGGCACCATGGATGTCTACCCGCGCTGTCTTGAGCGCCTGAGACAGTGCGAAACCGGTCTGATTGGCCTTGGCAAAACCATCCATCGGGCAATAGGATGCCGCGATCACCTCTGTCGACAACCCAGGCTCAATCGAACGGGCTTTTGATGCAGTCACAATTTCGATTTGCGCGCCACGCTCCCGTCGCGCCGCCGCCCGGTATTCCAAAGTAGCGACCTCTTCCTCAGTAAACGCCAACGACAAACCAGGCGCCGCTACCACACCCGGATTAATACCCAGCCATTCTTGACTGTTCGTCCACATCTCCCAACCTTTGATTGCATAGGGAATCAGATCAGCCCGAGTCATCTGCATGGTCAATGTTCCGGCATTGACTCCCGATGCCTCACTGCACACACCCCTTCGATCCAGAAGAACACAGCGCATACCGCTGCGGGCAAGAAACAACGCGGTGCTGGCCCCCATAAGACCTGCGCCAACCACAGCCGTATCGTATTCAATCTGACCCATCGGGGCTTACCAACCTAAGGGCCAGGGTGCAACAGCATCACAACGGCGCGGCCTTCGGAATCGAGATGTCGTGGTAAGTAAATGCGCCGACGAAATCGTCCATTGGCAAAGGCACTAACGGTACTCGTGGCGACCATGCCCCCACCGCGGTTCGACCACCCAGGTGTCTTGAGGCAATGGCAGCGACAGTATCACCACACATGCGTCCCTGGCATGGGCCCATGCCACACCGTGTCCAGGACTTGATCTGACTCAGCCCCGTGGCCCCCGCAGCCAGGGCAGCTTGTATCTCAGCACAGGTGACATCCTCACAGCGACAAACAAGCGCATCGCCAGGGATATCATCAATAAGACGCTCAGCTGGCATCATCATCGCTGCCATACTCGCGCCGGCGCGGCTCGCACGCCGGGTGTGACGTCTCAAAGACTGTGCTTTCCTGCGGTACAACCTGTCTGTTATCCGTCCGGTCTCATGGGCCACCGTCAGTCCGGCCAATCGGCCCTCAAGCTGAGCCGCCTCGGCGCCTGTGATCCCTGTGCAATCTCCTGCCGCAAACAAACCGGGGATGCTCGTCCGCTGTTGATCGTCGATAACCGGCTTCCAACCACCCGCCTGCGCATCAAACACGTGATCTGCACCGAGTAGTCGTGTCACCTCGGTAGAGGGCAACAACCCATGACCAATGCACAATGCATCTGCCGACAAGTGCCTCTCCTGACCCTCTCGGCGCAACGTGCCGTCCCGATTCCTTTCAATTACCTCCACCATCAGCGATGTCCCTTCCCGCCATACCTTTCGAACCGTAGCATTCGAGATCACAGGCACCTGCTGACGTCTGATCGAGTGCATCCAACCCAATCCTTTCAAAAGATCGCCCGGTCTTGACAAAAGCGCTGGCAACGATGACACCCAACGACGGGTATCTGCCAGATCAATCACCGCCGCGGGCATTCCGCCACCGGCAACAATGCCACTCGCCACCGCCCACAACAAAGGACCGCTGCCCGCGACAACCGGGCGTTGGCCGGGCAACACGCGCTGTGATTTCAGTAACGCGGTGGTGGCTGCCAAACCCATCACCCCGGGCAACGTCCAGCCCGGGAATGGAATCACACGTTCCGTGGTACCCGATGCCACCAACAGTCGCTCCGCTTCCCACGTTTCTACTCCCGCCGGGCCCACGGTATCAATTCTGAACCCCCGCTCTACCGACCACACGGCTCGCTCAAACAGACAGGTGACTGCGCTTGAGCTCAGCTGTTCGCGAAGGCGCTCACCTTTGACCTCGTCGGGCCATTTCTTTATCTGTTGAGTCCCTAACGGACCCGTTGGGCGCCGATACACCTGCCCACCCGCTGATGCGGATCGATCCAGGATCAAGACACTGACGTTGCACTCGCTCGCTGTAAGCGCGGCGGCCACACCGGCGGGGCCCGCTCCAAGTACAGCGAGCTCCACCCGGCTGCTCATGGCAACTCAGTCGTGCGAACCGACATCCCGGCCTCAATCACTGTCTCACAGGCTAGACGTCGATGACCATCAACGATAACCAGACACTCCTGGCAGGAGCCCATCAAACAAAAGATGCCGCGCGGAGCACCGAGCCGAGGGCTGTGGCGAAGGGTTGAAATACCTACCGTTAGCAACGCGACCGCCACGCTGTCACCGCGTCGTCCAGATACTGTGTGGCCATCCACCTCGATCACGACCTCGTCCTCATCAACCAGGCCTCGATGCATTCGAAGATTCATCAACAAAGGATTCGTACTCGTGGTGTGCTAGCGAAAACTGACACCTGACTGGTGCATTGACTCAGCCTTTAATTGCCCCAGCCCCCCAGCCTGAGATCAGATAACGCTGGATCATGATGAAAAATACCAATGCCGGCACGGTCACGACGACACCGCCTGCCATCATCATGCCCCAATCGGTAATCGTCGCGTTATACAGATCATTCATCCCTATTGGCAATGTTTTCATGTCATTTGCGCTCGTCAACACTCGGGCAAAAAGGTAGTCGTTCCAGGCCACGATGAATGTAAAGATAGACACCGCAATCACGCCTGGGAACGCCAGTGGCACAATTACCCGCACGACCGCCTGCGGCCTTGAGGCACCATCGGTCATCGCGGCTTCTTCGAGATCCAGCGGAATCGACTGAAAAAATGACCGCAACAGCCACATACTGAAGGGTAAAGAAAACGTTGTATAGGCGAGCACGAGGCCCAGTTTGGTATTAATCAAGCCGTAGTTTTTCATCAAGATATAAAACGGCACCACAATCAAAATCGGTGCAAACATATACGTGAACAACATGCCACCGGCGATATATTCCCGGCCTGTAAAACGAAAGCGTGTAATACCATACGCCGCCAATGTGGCAATAACGATGGTTAGCAGCGTCGCCGAAGTAGCCACTGTGATGCTGTTGACAAAATAGATCAAGAAATCTGTCTGATCAAACAAGTTACGGTAGTGATCAAGGTGCGTATCCCAGCTCCAGAAAACAGGCGTCGCTCGCAGAATATCACCGTCTGGTTTGATCGAAGTCAGTACCATCCAGATCATCGGGAAGCCGCAAAACAAAGCAAACGTGGCTACCCCAATGTAAAAACTGATGCGAGAGAGGATCTTTTTTAGGCGCGCATTCAAATGTGCTCATCCCGTTTGTATAGTTTGAAATAGATGAGTGCAAACACAACCAGCATCAGGAACATCATCATTGACAGCGCCGCACCCGCGCCCACCTGGAGCTCTCCAAACGTTTTCATAAAAGTATGTATTGGTAAGGTCTTGGTATAGAAACCTATGCCTCCAGACCCCGTGATGAGCCAAATCACATCGAACTTGGTGAACATAAACATGGTGCGCAGCAAAATAACAACAAATAAGACGTTAGCCAACTGAGGCAACGTGACATGCCAGAAACGACGTATGACTCCGGCCCCGTCAACTTTTGCCGCCGAATAAAGCTCTGGATCAATTGTCTGCAACCTGGCCAGAGTGCCAATCACAACAAACGGGAAAAATGTCCAAGTACTGACGAGGATCACCGTCACCATCACCCAATCGGAACCGAACCATAAAATTCGCCCAATACCTAGATTATCCATGACGTAGGGCAAGATGCCATACGCATCATTCAGAATCCACTTCATCAGAATAGCAACCACAACCGTTGGCACCATATAAGGAAATAGCGCGACACCACGCATCAATGCTTTGCCAAAAAACGATTCATTCAGCATCAGGGCTGCGGAAAGTCCAAGAATAATCTGAAGGATGGTTGAACCAAAGCCATAGATCGCCCCCAAATAAACGCTACGCCAAAACCCATCTCCATCAAGCAGAAGTTCGCGGTAATTTTCCAGCCCTATAAAGGTCTGCAAAGGCAAATAGGCATGCTTAAAATGGAAACTCAGCCAACCAGAATAAATCACCGGATAGAGAATCAATGCCAACACCATAGCTACCGCTGGCGCAAGCAATAAATAGCCCCAGTAATGCTCGGGAATACGCCTGCCGCGTGACGGTAATGGGGCTTCCTGTCGAGTTGGCATTCGTGGAACATCCGTAGTGACGGTTGTGTTCATATAGAAACTACCGATGAAACCGTAAGGAAGTAAAAAAGCAACTGGGGACTGCCCAACAGCATCTGCTATCCGGCAATCCCCAGTAATCAAAAACTCACATCGTTACCACTTCTTGTAACCTAACTGCGTAATTAACTTCTCAGTGCGCTTTTGCGCTTTTGCAGCCGCATCGGCGGCAGACATCCTGCCCTCCACCACATCAGTAACCATCTCAACCATGATGCCGGAGCTTGCGACTTCCTGCAAGAACGGCAGATCGAGATCATCCCACTCGGTCACAAACAGCGGTTTGGGATCGTGGTTGCCAATAATGTTCTTCTGTGCATCTACCCAGAACTTCCACGTACCAAGGTCCGGAGTCGCTAAATACTTTGGGTCATTCTGGACCGACTTGCGAATCGGGAAGAAATGAATTGGTACCGTTTGGATGTACTTTCGGTAATTATCAGGTTGATAAAAGAACTTGAGGAAATCAATCGCGCCTTGTGGATTTTTACCATCTTTAAAGATCATCCAAGGCTCGCAGTCCAACTGTGTGAGAAAAGCGTTTCCACTTGGGCCCACTGGCTTCCCTGGCATCACACCGATATCGCCGGCCGCTACCACGTCCGCAGCATACTTTTCAAAATAACCGGTACCACGACCCCAACCAAGGATGGAAGCGACTTTACCGGTCGCCAACATCGCAAAGGTATCCAGATAACCGTGACTCAACCAGTCGGGCGCGAGACAACAGTCCGAGACCTCTTTAAAAAATTCGAGCATCTCGATGATCGGCTTTTCAGTTAACGTCGGGCGACCCGTCGGATCGAAAAGGCGACCGCCATTTGACCCTGCCCACATATACACTTCTTCGTTGATAAAGAAGCCTGGGCCCGCAAGACCCAGCCCGTAAACATCAACCTTACCGTCACCGTTGGTATCAACCGTCAGCTTCTTTAACTGTGCTAACCACTCATCCCATGTCTTGGGTGGCTCAGTTGTAGAGATACCAGCCTTACGGTAGTAATCCTTGCGAATGATATGAACGTCCGTGCCAATCGCGTGCGCAAGACCATAGTAATGTCCATCATGATAATTCAGTTTTTTCACTACATCCCAGATATCATCTGGGCCGATCGACTCTACAACCTCATCAATCGGCAATAACAGACCCTTAGCTGATAGTGAACGCTCAACATAAGCCTGGCCGTGAGACGCATCGGGCGGCGCACCTGCCGCAAGGGCTGCCTGCATCTTCTGATCAAGATCACCCCAGGGGATCGGTTCCTGATTGACCTTTATACCAGGGTTAAGTTTTTCATAATCAGCGATAATTTCCTTCATCACGCCAACGGTCTTGGGGTTGGGTTCAGTGTGCCACAACGTCACCACGCTACCAGCGACAGCCGCTATCGGCTGAGCCATTAACGAAGCACCCAATACCAATCCACTGATAGCGCTGGCGAGCGCTGTTCGTGATCTTATTTGCTTAGGCATTAATAATCCTCCTAACGTAATCAAATTCGAAGCGAGTTCCATTGCACAAATAACCCCTCCCATCACACCGAACTCACTCCCCAGTGGCGCAAAGGCATCACTAGGATGTAACACTACCTATTCTGTTGCCCCTGCGCGGAAATGACTATAACTACTTGGGTCGAGTATATAAACTCAAAACAATTAAGGTTTTTGGGGATTGTTGGCACATCTACCGCTATTTGCACAATAACTAGTGAAAACTAGGCCAGTATCCTTATTTAACCGGTTAGATAACATCCTCCGAACGCAACATACGCAACGATTCACGAAATGCGTCAACAGTTTTGTCCAGATCCGCCTCATCGTGGGCGGCCGATATGGTCCCGCCAGGCCACCCCGTAATGTCAACACCATTGATCAACATCGCAAGGCGCAACCTGTCAGATACTCCTGGCGGATTGCTTTTAATCTCTTTCCAGTCTACCGAAGCGGCGTCAAATTTCTCCGGATCAATGACTCGTTTCATCGGGTTAGTAAAGACGTGAAAACCAGAAAAGGTACCATAAGCTGCCCACTGAACCTGCTCCTCAACAAATATCTGGTTCAGTCTTCCACGCAATCGTTCCGCATAGTCATTCGCTCTCTTACAGGCATCTGTAGATTCAATAATAGATAATGCTGCAGCACCGGCCGCAGCCGATGCCGGGTTAGCATTGTATGTGCCTTGATGCTGAATTTTCTCCCGCCCACTTGCCGGTGCCGCATCAAAATCTAGGGCATCCAAGATCTCCCGCCCGCCCACCACAGCGGCGCCAGGCAACCCGCCCGCAAGAATTTTCGCCAGCGCGGTTAAATCCGGTTTGATATTGAAATGCGATTGCGCACCGCCCGGTGACACTCGGAACCCAGTCACAACTTCATCAAAAATCAATAACACACCATGTTTCGCCGTCACCTCTCGAAGTGCTTCCAGAAAACCTTCCGGAATCGGAACCATTCCAAACGATGATCCAGTCGGTTCAAGAATCACAGCTGCAATGTCTTTATCTTGTTCTAGGACAGTGCGTACGGCATCAATATCACCGGGCGGGACGAGTGCAATACTGGATGCCACACTTTCTAATACACCTGAAGTCGGGGAACCATCGTAGTGCGACGTGTAACCGGAAGTCATGTGGTCATGCCAACCATGAAAATTTGATAGGAAACGAACAATTTTCGACCGGCCAGTAAAGGCTCGAGCAAGTCTTAGTGCCAGGTGAGTCGCTTCAGTACCGGAGGATGTAAATCGAATTCGATCTGCAGTAGGTACAAGACGCTGGATGACCCTCGCCCACGCCAGCTCCCTAGGATGACTCGCTCCAAAATGCGTACCTTCATCCAGCGCCTCATGAATCGCTGCAAGCACTTCCGGCCGCCCATGTCCGAGCAACAGTGCGCCATGCCCACCAAAATAGTCGATATATTCGTTACCGTCGACATCCCACTTGTGTGAACCTACGGCTTTCTCGACAAACACGCCATATGGTCTAACGTGTCTTGAATCATGCGTAATACCACTTGGGAACTGAGCGGCAGCGTCTTCAGATAGCGCCGCAGACTCACGGGTTTTGGAACGATATGTCTCGACGATGTTCGAGCTCTCCAGTGCGACAGTGTTCATTAATATCTCTCCGGTTCAAGGCGATTTCTACGCAGGGCATCGGCGAAACCCTATCACGGTCATGGCTAAAAGATAAGTCTTAACAATACGCGACTGCCAACGAGGTTATGACTGTTTCATCATTGCCGCTTGTCGCCGCCACCGGTAATAATCTATTCTGTCAGCTATCACACCGCAAACGAGCGAACACATATGCAAATTCAACGCGAAGAACTGATCCAACGCACCGAGCGCATGCGCAGTGTGATGCACGAAAATAATCTAGATGCTTTGATCATTTATTCTGACGAATATCGTTCAGGCAATGGAACCTATTTCACCAACTACAAACCGATTAATTTAATCGAAGAATCACCCCAAATGCTGTGCCTAATCGGTGATCTCCCGCCTACTTTGTTTATTGGTCGATTAAACGCCTACTCTGCTGTCAAAACAGTATGGATAGAAGATGTGCGTCCAATTCACCGTCTCGATGAGTTTGTTCCCGAAGTGTTTAACTCCATCATTAACACGAATGCACGCATAGGCCTCATCGGTGACAACTTGTTACCACTCAGTAATTACCGTGTTATCGAAAGGCACCTCGGTGATGCCGAATTCGTACCGTGCACCAATCTTCTCATAGAGTTGCGGCAAGTAAAGAGCGACAACGAAATTGCACTCATGCGCCAAGCCGCCGAAATTGACGATGAGGTTCTGGCAGGACTGTTGAAGAAAATACATATAGGCCAGACAGAAACACAGGTTGCTGCAGAGGCTGAATACATTGGTCGAAAGATGGGCGCTGATCTCGGCTCCGCTACCGTTGTCATGTCAGGGCCCAACACAAATTTTCCTGCCTGGCGGCCCAGTGATCGGGCAATCGAAGCGGGTGACTTCGTATTGGTTGACTTTAACCCAGCCGTTGGAAATTACTGTAATGACGGCGGTGTAACTGTCTTAATGCCGGGGGCAAGCACCGAGAAGGCTGACGCGCTAGCATTTGGCCATAAAGTCATCAAAGAGGTGATTCCGTTGATCCAACCGAACACGGTTGCATCAACGATCTATGACATGATGCTGGCGAGGCTCGAACCTGCAGGCTACGCTGACAACTTTGTCCCCTATGCGAAAGGTCAAAGAGGTGTTGGTCACGGTGTCGGCCTTGATGTTGTAGAACAACCGGACCTCACACTCGACAGTGATTTTGATCTGCTGCCCGGCATGACACTCGCAATTAAGCTCGACTTGCACGGATTAACCGGTGGTGGCTTTCGTATCGAGTGTGTCATTGCGATCACAGAATCCGGCGTGGATCCTCTGAACCGATTAATCCTAAGTGAGAATGACACATTCACTATTCTTTGATGCTATTGTTGATGTGCTAAGCGTGTCCATCTCGCCTGCGCTTCGCTTACATTAAGCTTGACAAGCTCCCTGAAATCTTCCCAGTGAAAGCACAGGCCAATCTATCGGACAAAGAAGTCTATTTTTCAGTACCAATCTCTGTCTCTGCTGAAGCAACGGCTAAAACAGTAGTAAAACCCAGAGAGATCTGCTTGTGGCCACCAGAAAACGCGATCGCATTCTGCTACAGCCCGACACCGCTTTCCAATGGAAACGAATGTCGCCTGGCGTCGAAGGCGAACACATTTGGACAACTGAATGGGCCACAGGCAGTAGCGTGCGTGCGTGTGATCCAATATTAATGTCATTGATCGACTGAATTGAAAGTGCACGCTATGCTCCTTCACTGATCCTAGGAGAATGATTCATGGCATGGCGCCTTGGAGTCGATATTGGTGGCACTTTCACTGATGTTGCTCTTGTTAACGACGAAGATGGAATCATTGGCATCACAAAGACGCCGACGACCCCTTCCAACTTTGGACTTGGTGTTTTGTCAGGTCTGACACAAGCAATTAATACATATGCTATAGATTCTGACCAAGTCACTCTCCTTTCGCATGCGACTACTGTTGTCACGAACGCAGTCCTAGAAGAAAAAGGTGCGAAGACTGCTCTGATTACAACCCGTGGATTCCGCGATCTTTTAGAGCTTCGTCGATCCGCTCGTTCCGATCTTTATGATCTCTTTCAAGATCCTCCCCTTACATTGATCCCAAGGCACCGGCGTCTTGAAGTAACCGAACGGATAGACGCTGCTGGAACCGTCATCAAGCCGCTCAACAACTCAGAGATTACCGGACTAATCGACGAGCTTCGACTCCTCGATGTTGAAGCTATAGCAGTGACCTTGTTGTTCTCTTTTCTAAATGATACCCACGAAAAACAACTGGGCAGCGCACTTCGCACAGCACTCCCCGATGTCCCTATCTTTCTGTCCTGTGAAGTACTTCCAGAAGTACGCGAGTTTGAACGAACTAGCACAACGGCTGTTTGCGCCTACGTTGGGCCCATCCTCGAGTCTTATCTGCGAACGTTGGAATCTGCTCTAGACGGACTTGGGTTACCACAGCTACATGTGATGGGGTCAACCGGGGGTGTATTTGACGTAAATGAAGCTTTGAGAATGCCTGTCAACTCGATTGAATCTGGTCCAGCTGCGGGTGTAATCGCAGCGCAACTCGTTGGTCGACAATTGAATCAACTTGATTTGCTCTCGTTTGACATGGGGGGAACCACCGCTAAGGCCAGCCTAATACGTGATGGTCAAATTGAAGTGACGGCCGAGTATGAAGTGGGGGGGTCGGGCAGTCAGAATCGCTGGGTCAGCGGCACGGGTCACCCTATTCGGGTTCCAGTAATCGACTTAGCCGAAGTCAGTGCTGGTGGTGGCAGCATCGCCTGGATAGACCCCGCCGGTGCACTGAGGGTTGGCCCACATAGTGCCGGTGCCCAACCTGGTCCAGTATGTTATGGGCAAGGTGGAACAAACCCTACAGTGACTGACGCCAACCTCGTATTGGGTTATCTGAACAGGGACTCATTGCTCGACGGTAGTCTTCCAATTGATTACGAGCGTGCAGTTGGGGCGTTGGAAGAGCACATCGGCCGACCGATGGGGATAAACGCAGAAGAAGCCGCTGCTGCAATTAGGGATATCGTCAATAACAGCATGGCAGAGGCCTTACGTATCGTATCTATCGAACGTGGCCATGACCCGCGTGAGTTCAGCTTAGTGGCTTTTGGGGGTGCGGGACCATTGCACGCAGTTGCGCTTGCTGAGGAATTAGAAATTCCCAAACTCATCGTACCGCCAATCCCCGGTGGTTTTTCGGCTTTAGGATTGATTGGTACCGATATACGTCGCGATTACTCGAGAACACTATATCAACCGCTGAGCAATTTGCGATCAGCTGCGGTCGAAGCAGTGTGGCAGGAACTGATGGCCGAAGGACGAAGGATGCTTCAAGCGACAGACATCCCTGAAGATCGCTGGCGATTCTTAAGGTCTGCTGACCTGAGATATACCCGCCAAGCATATGAACTTAACATCATAGCCCCTGATGACCCATTTGATAATGCACTAATGGAACAGCTAGCAGCAGATTTTCACAGACGCCATGAACAAACCTACGGCCATCAAAACACAAATGAACCGGTCCATTTGGTCACCTTGCGTTTATCTGCAGTCGGAAAGCTTGATCCGCTTGAAATCAGACATCAAACCGCAACCCAAAGCAAAGGTGAAAAGGCTCGGCGTAGCTGCTGGTTCCCCACTATTGGAAAAACCGACTGTCCCGTCTACGACCGAAATGGCCTTGGTCCTTCAAGCGTGATTGTCGGGCCGGCAATTGTAGAATCTCTTGACAGTACCATTGTAGTCCAACCTGGCTGGACCGCTTCCAACGATCAGTACGGATTTATCAACATCGAGCCTACATGTCATGAATGACTCCAAAGAAACAGCCAGGGGCTCAGCTGCCGACCGAGTGACTTTCGAAGTTGTCAAAAACAGCCTCTATAAAGCTGCCGAGGAGATGAAGATCGTATTGGCCAAAACAGCCTATTCCCCGATCCTCAAAGTTGCGGGTGATTATTCCTGTGGAATTTTTGACACTGCCGGCAATATGGTTGCTCAGGGGCCCGACCTTCCTATTCATCTCGGCTCGATGCCAGATGCCGTCCGTGCCGTGATCGACAAATTCGCCGATCGGGCCGTGGAAGGTGACGTCTTTATACACAACGATCCATATTTTGGTGGCTCACACTTGCCGGATGTCAATGTAGTGACACCCGCCTTCTACGATGACCGCATTCTCGGATGGACCTGCGTTCGAGCACACTGGCCGGACATTGGTAGTGCAACACCAGGTAGCTATGGAGCAGTTACCGAAATTTATGGTGAAGGCCTTCGCATGCCCCCGATACGGCTTTACCACGCGGGCCAGGTTGACCATAACGTTGAAGACTTGATTCTGGCCAATGTAAGAACACCCGATGAACGTCTCGGCGATCTGCGCGCACAAGTGGCCGCAAACCATCGGGCCTGTCGCCGACTGGCCACGCTAGCGGATAAGTACGGCGTTGATTCACTGACCCGCATCATGCAAGAGGTCATGGATTATTCTGAACGACTGATGCGGCTAATGCTGTCCGAGTTGCCAGATGGTGAGGGTGTTTTCAGTGACTTCTGTGATGGTGACGGCATTATTGAAGATGGCGAAAGCGAAGACGCGACCTTCACTATTCGAATGCGGGTCCGCAAACAAGGAGACTCGCTCGAAGTAGATTTTAGCGGCAGCGACCCAGCGGTTTCGGGGCCCTTCAATGCCCCATTGTCGGTGACCGCTTCGGGGGTCTACTGCTCTTTAAAGATGATCGTTGACCCCAACAGTCTGATTCCGGCCAACTCCGGTGCGTGGCGCCCAATACGCGTCAGCGCTCCGCCCGGAACAGTCGTCAATGCGCAATTTCCCTCTCCCGTCGTCTACGCCAATCACGAAATCAGCCACCGGGTTGCGGACATGACTTTTGGCGCAATGGCAGATTTTATGCCGGAGAATGTTATGGCTTGTAGCCAAGGCACCTCTGGCATTATTACCTTGGGCGGATTGGACCCTCGCAATGGCCAACGCTATGTCAGTTATGAAACGATCAAAGGAGGTCTAGGCGCACGACCCAACAAGGATGGTATTAACGTGGTGGCATCAGGCATCTCTAACACCATGAATACACCAATCGAAATCCTTGAGTTAAGTTTTCCTGTTCGCGTCGACTACTACGAAATCACCCCGGACAGCGGTGGTCGCGGGAAATACCGCGGAGGGTGCGGCGCCCGCCGGGCCTGGACGGTTCTTGATCATGACTCACGTGCAGCCGTTTGCCTAGAACACACACAATCGCCACCGTTCGGGATCCGCGGTGGCGAAGCTGGCGCACCAGCTAAGATCGCATTGAAACTGCAGGACGGCACCATTCGACCCTTGCTAACCAAGGGCGGTTTTAATGCACCGAAAGGATCACAAATCCAGTTAGAAGTACCGGGTGCCGGCGGCTATGGCGATCCTGGAGAACGGGATCCGGCAGCACACGAACTAGACCTTCTAGAAGGCTACGTCACTGTCAGGGAGGAAGGTCTCACGGGATAAGTCCTAGATGGAATTGGGTGATGTCGTGCCTTGATTATTTTTCTACCGCGCCCGTATCAGTTACCCCAAACCTCGCCCAGAAACGACACCCAGTTCTCGCCCAAGATTCGTCGAATACGACGCTCAGACCAACCCCGTCGAACCATCGCTTCGGTTAAATTGGGAAACTCCGACAGCCGCTGAAACCCCACCGGCTGCGGCGCAACATCCCAGTCACGAACGATCAAACGACGACCCGTGCCTTTGTCCAGGCTTAGCCAGTCGAAGAATGCGGCATCCTGTCCTTGCGTGAAATCTGTACCAATACCGACACGCTCTTCGCCGACCTGATTAATCACATAATCGATAGCAGCAACGCAGTCATCCACAGTTGAGTCCGCGCCCTTTGGCAGAAACCACGGATAGGTTGTCACACCCACAAATCCGCCATGTTCCACAATAAACCGCAGCTGCTCATCAGTCTTATTGCGCGGATGATCCAACAACGCTGCCGGACAACAATGACTGTAGGCAACCGGCTGTTTTGAATGCCGAATCGCATCCTCACTGGTCCTGGCCCCTACATGCGACAGATCAACAACCACACCGACTCGGTTCATCTCATCAATCACATCGCGGCCAAAATCAGAGAGTCCGCTGTCTCGACTTTCGTAACACCCGCTACCGACCAAGTTCTGGGTGTTATACGTCAACTGCATCACACCCACACCCAATGTCTTAAACACATCAACTAGTTCAACACGATCCTCGAGCGCACTGGTGTTTTGCCAACCAAGAATGATGCCCACCCGGTTTTCATTCTTGGCGCGCGCGATGTCGGCCACCACCTTGACCGGCAAAAGTAAGTCATCGTTATCTCGAAACCACGAATTCCAGCGGCCGACATTGACCAGCGTATCTCGCAATCCTTCCCAGATGCTGCAGGTGCAATTAACCGCCGTGACACCACCGGCGTGAAGATCTTCAAAGACTTCGCGACTCCAATTCGAGATAACAAGGCCATCAACGACGGTCGCGTCCGCGTGCAGTTCCTTCGCATTCAGCGATTCAGTCACATCAAGTCACTCCTGGATTGCTCAGCACACGACCACTTCGCTGACCCGTTCCAGCGCCTTGCTGCCAGGCGATGGCACCGTTCACCAGTACTGTATCAATGCCAGCTGCAGTACTTTTGGGTGTTTCGAACGTCGCGGTATCAATAATTGTGTTGGCATCAAACACAACGACATCGGCAAACGCACCCACCTGTAACAGTCCCCGATCCTTGAGGTTAAAGGTCTGGGCCGATAAGCCGGTCATTTTGCGCACACCCTCCTCCAAGCTGAATAACCCACGCTCTCGAGCATAGTGTCCAAGAACGCGGGGAAAGGTTCCCCAAAGGCGCGGATGGGGATGCACATCATGCGGGATGCCATCGGACCCGATCATACCCATCGGGTGAGAGAGAATGCGATCCACATCAGCTTCATCCATGCTGAAATAAATTCCACCGCCCGGTTGGAGGCGCGCCATCGCCTCAGCATCAGAACAGCCCCACTCGGCGGAGATGTCAGAAAGATCCCTGCCGCCGGCCTCCGGCACAGCCGCAGACCAGCTAACAATGATCCGTTTGGAAGGTTGAATCATTTCCTCCAGCAAAACAGTTGAACCCGCTACATACGGATAAACATCGAATCCGACCGGCTGTTCTGCACTGGCCGCCTCAATTCGTGCCAGTGACTCCGCACTGCGTCCCCACACCTTGTCGTTCTGGCATTTATGATGGGAAATCACGACCGCGCAACCCGCACGACGGGCGGTATCGAATGTTTCATCAAGTGAGTCAAACAACCCCTCCCCCTCATTTCGCATATGCGTAGCATAAATACCCTTAAAAGCCGATAACTCGCTCGCGATGGCTGCCACCTCTGCTGCGGGCGCCGGCTTATTGGGCGCATAAAACAAACCAGTGGAAAACCCCGCGGCGCCTGCCTTGAGACTCTCTCGAAGCGATTCCTTCATCGCCGTGATCTCTGAATCGGTAGCAGGTCTATCGACGTCATCCATCGTGCCGCAACGTAGCGTGGAGTGCCCAATCAGCGGCACAACGTTAATCGACGACGGGTGTTTCCGCAGTGCCTCAGCATAGGCAGCAAAGGTCGGAAATTGGTACTCATCCGGCTCCGGTGAAAACACCAGATCCAGCGGTGGTGGTGTGTACCCGCCCGTCCAGGGAGACAAACTGATACCACAGTTTCCTACCACCACGGTTGTCACGCCCTGGCTCAACTTGGGAGTGACCTCAGGGTTTGACATGACCAACCGATCATCGTGTGTATGGACATCAATAAACCCGGGCGCAACGGTCTGACCCGTGGCCTCTATCACATGCTCTGCTCGCTCCACATTCAAAGCGCCGAGCGCAACGATGCGATCGCCTGTGATGGCGACATCTGCCAAACGCGCCGGCTGCCCCGTGCCATCAATTACCTGGCCACCCCTGATCAGCACGTCACACTGTTCCACGAACTCACTCATCTTTCGTCCTCAGATGCTGGTGATGCAATTAGTTGTCGAGCAAGCGCAATCGAGTCACGCAGTCCAATGGGGCAGTCTCAGCCAGGTAGAGGTTGCCATCGGCATCCCCACCAATACCATGTGCACCAAAACGGACGGGCCGACAGCGCCCAATCAATCGACCTTCACTCGACATCATTGACAATCTCGGAATCTGATCGGTAACGAAAATGTTGCCCTGCGCATCGCCAAAGATATCCATGGGATGATAAAAATCATTCCATGCCTCAATGAAGCCTCCTTCAAGATCGAACAGCTGTACACGATTATTTTCGCGATCAGCCACCAACACCCGCTCTGACGAATCGACCCATACCGCGTGGGGGGTTGTGAATTCCCCCGGCCCACTTCCCTGACGACCCCATGAAAAGCGAAACACACCGTCTGCACCAAAGCAATGGACGTTGGAATTGCCGTATCCATCGGAAATATAAAAATCGCCGTTCGGCGCTTGTGCGATATCAGTCGGATGGTTAAACGGCTGATTGAACTGGGGTTGATGGCGCTGACCCAAACGAAAACGCACAGCGCCGGAGCTTTCGCAGGCAATGATTTCATGGGCATCACGATCCACGAGCAGAATCAGGTCATCCCGAGTGACGAAAATCCCATGCGCGTCACTAAATAGGCCCTCGCCAAAGGTGTCGATCAAAACACCATCTGGACTAAAAACCAGCACAGGCGGATTGGATCGCTGAAAGACATACACACGACCGAAAGAATCTACTGCGATCTGACTTAATGGCCCGAATGACTGACCGTCAGGGAGTGCACCCCAAGGGCAGTCAACCGCGTAGCGGTGTTCCCCCATCAACACGATTAAATCATTCCGCATCGGAATCACCGATGATCAGCTGCTGATGGCTTCACGCAGATGGCACGCCGCGTAATGACTCGGCCTAACCTCCTGCAGTGGCGGCACCTCTACCCGGCAAATGTCCTCGACATACGGACAGCGCGTGTGGAAGGTGCAACCGGGCGGTGGATTCATCGGGCTTGGCACATCGCCGCGAAGGATGATGCGGTCACGCTTTTGAGTGGGATCAGGAACCGGAACCGCCGACAGCAACGCCTCGGTGTAAGGGTGCTGCGGCGCTTCGAACAAGCTTCGCTTGTCAGTCAGTTCAACAATCTTGCCGAGGTACATCACGGCGATTCGGTGACTAATATGCTCAACCACCGCTAAATCATGAGAGATAAAAAGATAGGCGAGGTTGAGTTCACGCTGTAGATCCATCAAAAGATTAATGACCTGTGCCTGAACAGACACATCGAGAGCCGAGACCGGCTCATCAGCCACAATGAGATCTGGATTCAACGCCAGCGCGCGCGCGATACCCAAACGCTGACGCTGTCCGCCCGAAAACTCGTGTGGGTATTTGGCCGCCTGTTCTGCACGTAAACCGACCCGCTCGAACAGCGCGACAACTGCCTCGTCTTTCGCTTTACCCGAATTAAGGCCGTAGTTTTCCAGGGGCTCACCAACAATCCTTCCCGATGGCATGCGCGGATTAAGCGAAGAATACGGATCCTGGAAAACTATCTGCATCTGGCGTCGCTGCTCCCGTAAACTCTCACGCGGCACCTTGGTGATGTCCTCTCCATTCAAGATGACTCGACCGGCAGTGGGGTCCAGCAGGCGAAGTACGGTCTTGCCCACGGTTGACTTGCCACAGCCGCTTTCACCAACCAATCCCAACGTCTCACCCGCTTCAATAGAAAATGACACTCCATCGACCGCATAGACATTGGCTGACGCGCGTGACAGGAGTCCGCCCCTGACCGGAAAGTGTTTGGCCAGATCCTGAATTTCCAGAACAGGCGGCCGGCTTTGCTTAGTCTGTTCGACTATCGATTCAGCCATGCTGACCCCGCAGGCGATCACTTTCCCAGCAAGCCACTCGATGACCAATATCCTTCTCTTCTAATACCGGTAACTGTTCACGACACTGCTGGGTCGCGGCATGGCAGCGTGGCGCAAATGCACAGCCCGGTATTCTTTCCCTTAATGAAGGAACGGTACCTTCGATCTCCTGCAAACGCACCGACGCGCCCTCAGTTGCAAGAGAACTATTGAGTCTTGGAATCGAACCCAACAACCCCACCGTGTAAGGATGCAACGGATCAGAAAATAACTGGGCGACCGGTGCCTCTTCAACTTTTCGGCCGGCATACATGACGACCACTCGCTGTGCCATCTCTGCCATCACGCCCAGATCATGTGTGATCAGAATGATCGCTGTTCCCAAGCGCTCTTTTAGGTCCACCATTAAATTTAAAATCTGTGCCTGAATAGTGACATCCAGCGCAGTCGTTGGCTCGTCAGCAATCAAGAGACGTGGGTTACAAGACAGTGCCATGGCGATCATGACCCGCTGGCGCATACCCCCCGACAGCTGGTGGGGGTATTCATTGGCACGCTGCGCAGCTTCCGGTATGCCGACGAGATCAAGTGCGGTAACCGCTTTATCTAAAGCCTCTTTCTTGGTTGCGCCCTGGTGCAATTGGATGGATTCGCCAATTTGTCTACCGACCGTAAGCACTGGATTGAGCGAGGTCATTGGCTCCTGAAAAATCATCGAAATATCGTTGCCGCGAATCGCCCGCATCTCAGGTTCGCTCAGTTTCAAAAGATCGCGATCGCCATACCAAATCTCACCGCTTTCTATACTGGCAGGCGGCATCGCCAGCAAACGCAATATCGTCATCGCCGTGACACTTTTGCCGCAGCCAGATTCTCCGACCACACCTAACGTCTCTCCCCTGCCAACCTCAAACGACACACCATCGACGGCCCGGACAATGCCATCTAGGGTGCGAAAATGAGTGCGCAGGTCATCAACCTTGAGCACAGGGTCTTTCGTCGGTTGTGAGTCGGTATCTGTCACGCGTCAGGCCTATCTATCTCATCTGCCGGGCAATTCGTGGGTCCAACCCATCCCGTAATCCATCACCAAGAATATTCACCGCAAGCACCGTGATCGTCAGAAAGATCCCAGGAAAGAAAATAATCCAGGGGGCACGTTGAAAATATTGCCGCCCCTCGGCAATGATATTCCCCCAACTTGGTATATCCGGAGGTGTACCCGCGCCGAGAAAGCTCAAAATGGCTTCAGTAATCATTGCAGAAGCACAGACATAGGTGGCCTGCACAATCAGCGGCGCTAAGGTATTAGGCAAAATGTGGCGAAGCAAAATTTTTGGCAGTCGAGCGCCGACCGAAATAGCCGCTTCGACATAAGGTTGTTCTCGAATCGTTAGCACCACACTCCGCACTAGCCTAACTACCCGCGGAATTTCAGGGATACTGATGGCAACGATCACGATTCCGACGCTGGCCCCTGTCAGGGATACCAGGGCAATAGCCAGGAGTATCGAGGGGATCGCCATGATGCCGTCCATGAACCGCATCACAATGGTGTCGAACAATCGGTTATATCCCGCCATCAGACCAATCGTCAGGCCGAAAAAGGTGCTGACCGCAGCTGCACTCAGGCCAACCAACAACGAAATCTTCGAGCCATGCAAAGTACGGGCAAAAACATCACGCCCGTACATATCCGTGCCGAATAACATGCCTTCACCCGGGACGCGCAATCGTTTGATCGGGTTGAGCTTCATCGGATCGACCGTCAGGTACGATGCCAGCAAGGCGATCATCAACATCACCAACAACAGTAACGCACCAATCACAATCGTCGGATGACGCCGGCAATACTGCCAGACTCGCGCGCCCAAAGACTCACGCACTACTACCGATTGATCCGCTATCGCCTCCATCTTGCCTCAGTAACGGATCCGTGGGTCAAGAAAAGTGTAAGAAATATCAACCAATAAATTAATGAGCACGTACACGCCTGCAAATATCAGGATCAATCCCTGAATGATCGGGTAGTCCCGATGCAAAATAGCATCGACCGTCAGTCTTCCAAGACCGGGAATGTTAAATACACTTTCCGTCACGACGACCCCGCCCAGCAACAGCGCGATACCAATACCAATGATGGTCACGATCGGAACAGACGCGTTCTTCAGTGCATGCCTTATGAGCACTACTCGTGACGACAGACCTTTGGCATGTGCGGTGCGAATGTAATCTTCGGTAAGGACTTCCATGACACTGGCGCGCGTAATACGCGCAATCAGCGCCACATAGACCAGCCCCAGCGCGATGCTAGGCAATGCGATGTGTCGAAAAAATGGCAACAAACCGCAACCTGATCGACCAGTATCTCGACAAACACCCTCGAACCCAAAACCCGATTCGATTAGGAATGACTTGTATCCCTGTACCGGAAACCAATGCAGGCTAATGGATAGCGTCCAAATCATGGAGTAAGCAATGATAAAAATCGGCACGGAGAATCCCAGTACGGCAAAGATCATCACCGACCGATCAATCCATGTTCCCGACTTCCACGCCGCGAGGACACCCAACGGCACTGCGACCAGTACCGCGAAAATAATCGTAGTCGTTGCCAGCGCCAAGGTCGGTTCAATACGCTGTCCAATCAGCTTGATCACCGGCACCTTGGAAAAAATGCTGATGCCCAGATCGCCCTGAAATAACCGTCCCGTCCAGGCAAAGAACTGAACATGTAAGGGTTTGTTAAGACCCAGTGTTTCACGAATGCGTTCAACATCGGCTGGAGACGCATAGTCACCCGCTATGACCGCAGCTGGATCACCGGGAGTCAGGTGAAGCAGCAGAAAAACAAAGATGGCCACCACCCCCATAACGGGGATGGTGGCCAAGATACGGCGGATTACGTAGGCAAACATCGCAGGTTAAAACTTTATCTACGTAACACAAACAGGCTCTAGTTAAGCTCTATATTCCAGAAAAACGGCACAGGTGAGATCAACACACCCTTGAGCGTAGAACGGAATGCCGTCGGCTGAAACCACTGACCGTAATTGACATACGGCACTACTTCGTAGGCTCGTGCCTGAAGCTTTGTGGCAATAGCCTTCTGCTTCGCCGGGTCAGCTTCTTCACTGAATGCGTCGCGCAAACCCTCCAGGCTGTCAGGCCCGTCTCTATCGCACGGCCAGCCAAACCACGCCTTTTCTACACAACCGCCCGAAATACCGATATTGGCGATTGGCGACGATACATCGGCACCGGTGGAATAGGTGTGGAAGATATTCCAACCACCGTCAGCAATAGACTTTCTCTCGGCACGCCGGGATGTCAATGTGCTCCAGTCCATGGCCTGCACTTCAACCTTGGCACCGATATCACGCAACATCTGTGCTGTCACCAACGAAGCACCATGCAGCACCGGAATATCCGTTGGATCCATCAGAATCAATGTTTCGCCGTTGTAACCACCTTCTTTGAGCAGCGCCCTGGCTTTTTCCAGATCCTGCTTCACCAATGCCTCAGAACCAACATCTGTATCAAGTGGTGTGCCACACATGAAGTAAGCGGGGCAAGTCGACCAGAACTTCTCGTCGCCAATGATAGAGCGGAGGTAATCTTCCTGATTCACCATATGCGTCAGCGCCTGCCGGGCTTTGGGGTTATCGAATGGCGGGTTCAGGTGGTTAGGCCGCAACCAACCCTGGGTCCCTAACGGATCGATGACCTTGATGGTGATGTCTGGGTTGCCTTCCATCGACGGTACCAAATCGACCGCGGGGCTTTCCCAAAAATCGATTTCCCCAGCAACCAGCGCGTTCATTGTGGTTGCGGCATCCGGGATATAAATCCACTCAACCGTATCCACATGCACACGCTTACCACCAGCGGCGTAACTTGCCGGCTCAGACCGTGGCACATAAGCAGTATTTTTTCTATAGACAACCTTGCTGCCTGGCACCCACG
Source organism: Gammaproteobacteria bacterium (assembly GCA_022451485.1). Classification (GTDB taxonomy): domain Bacteria; phylum Pseudomonadota; class Gammaproteobacteria; order Arenicellales; family UBA868; genus UBA11791. The sequence continues at coordinate 74,477 of JAKUQS010000005.1, read as the reverse complement.
CATCCTTATCGAAGATGAACGGACCAGAGCCAACAATTTCAGGCACCGCTTCAAACGCGTCCATCATCGCCAAACGAACAGGCATCATGAAAGGTACATTGGAAGAAATTTTTCCAAGTGAAGCAAGCACCAAACCGTAGGGCTTATTCAACACCAGCTTGAAGCTCTTGTCGTCAATGCGTGACAAGGACTTTGTAAAGTCCGCGAGTTTCTGACCCATCCCGTCGCGCTTGCTCCAACGCATGATGCTGGCGATGCAGTCAACCGATGTGACCGGTGCACCGTCATGCCATTTCAGGCCATCACGCAAAGTAAAGGTATACGTCAAACCATCGTCACTAACATCCCAACCTTCCAGCATTTGCGGCTGCGGATTAAGGTCGCCATCCATGGCAATTAAAGTGTCATACACCATGTAACCGTGGTTACGCGTGATGTATGCAGTAGTCCAGATCGGGTCTAAGTTCTTGAGATCCGCATGAGGCGCAACGCGAAGTACTTTTTCCGCCATCACTGATCCTGCACTGAATCCCAGAACTGTACTCGCTAAGAGTGCGCTCATTCCGATTCGCACAAAGGATTGCAAGTGTTTAGATATCATCTATTTCCCTCCGTTTAGCATCTTCAATTTATAATTTAGCCTTATCAAGTCATCATCGCCGTAGCGATACTCCAAGCCAGCCGAACAGAGCCGGGGAAGGCTACCACCGGGTATTTATAACACGACGGGCACGCGCGCTGCAGGTTTAGCTGCGCCTAAACCCCTTGAATTTCCTAAGTCATTGCGACAAAAGCAAGCGTAAATCTGCCCACAAAGCGCAAGTTTCCATGCTATAGGCGGCCCTCAGCGGTCGCATCGTTCAGGATCCCCAAGTTCTGGGTGCTTTGACCTTGATTGCTTAGCGAAAGAAGAGAACAATGCCGCCAGGACTTTCGGGTTCGACATGGCCAAGTCTTCAGTTCGTTGGAGATAGGACCAATGTCGGTTCCTGGATCCTTTCATGGCATAACAGTACTGCAAACCAATTAGGAGGCACAAAAATGACATCATTATTTCGCAGCGTAGCCTGGATCGCTGTGTTGGCGTTCGGCCTGATTTCTCTCCCCGCATCGGCGGCAAACATTCCCTGTAAGACAGCCAAACTCATCGTCCCCTGGAAAGCCGGTGGCGGCACTCATGTTCTTTTCTCGATTTTTGAAAAGACCATACAACAACTTGATGTTACGCCCAAGATTAAGGTCGTAACAGTGCCCGGACAGGGTGGAAACAAGGGTGCAAAGGAAGCGCGTAAAGCAAAGCCCGATGGCTGCACGCTATTTGCCATTCATCAAAGTGCCATCACGAGTTACCTTAACGGGCGTATCGATTTTACGTTTCCGGCATTCGACACGGTCGCACTACTGACCTCCACGCCAGATATCGTGGGAGCAGGTGGCGGTACACCGTGGAACAGTCTAGGCGACCTTCAAAAAGCAGCCAAGAGCGCACCCGGGACCATCCTCACCGGTGCAACTTTTGGTTCTACTAGTCAATTTATGTGGCTCATTCTTGAAGACCTGACAGGCATGAAATTTAAATATGTACCTTTTGACGGTACGCGTGAAAGAATGACGGCCCTTCTATCAAACGCAATTCAATTAGGCACTCTAAATGTCGCGTCCGGTCGCAAATACATAGAGGGCGGTGAACTCAAGGCTTTTGGTATTGCTGCGGAGACACGTTCCAAGCAATTGCCGGATCTGCCAACCTTACGCGAGCAAGGCGTCGACCTGGTGTATGCGCTAAAACGCGGTATCGTTGCCCCCAAAGGCACCCCTGCGGATGTTATTGACCACTGGTCACAGGTCTTCAAAACAGCCGCTGAAGATGCGGACCTGCTAGCGCAAATGGATGCCAAGGGTACAGGCATCAACTGGGTGGGACCTGCGGATTATCGAAAATGGGCAGAACTCACGTACGCGCAGCATGAGAAGGTGGCAATTAAAATTGGTATGTACAAAAAGTAGCTGTCTATCTGTATCCGTTTCCATTATTTTGCCGGTCCGGGTCATTGCGCTCCCGGACCGGCACGTGCATCAGCCTTATAGATTGAGCCATGCAACGTCTTAATCAGGACACCCTCGTAGCTATCGTTCTTCTCGTTTTTTGCGGGGTTTGTTTTTGGGCCAGTTTCGATATTCGGCAACCCGATTACGGTGTGCTGATGCCATCGACTTGGCCACGTGTCATTCTCGCCGTCCTATCGCTGCTGTGCTGCATTTATTTGGTGCAATCGATTCGACGTGACAATACAACCCCCTCTACGACTCCCAAAACTCGGCCCACCTCTTTATCGGACTGGCTGAGATACTGGCAAAACCCGCTGTACTGTTTCAGCCTCTTTCTCGCTTATCTCATCGTGCTACCCATCCTAGGCATGTTGCTGGCTGGTATTATTTTTGTCTTCCTTCTTCAGGGCCTACTGGGGGGGTGGGGTCCCCGCCAATTACTGGTGCACTCGATGGTCGCGATCTTGGCAGTCGGCGGAATGTGGAGCCTGTTCACTTTTGGGCTCGACGTGATGTTACCCAGTGGCATCATCTTTTCTTCATTTAACTAACCTACCGGCATAGCCGAACATCGGCAATGATTGTTGAAAACATCATCGGCGCGGTTAACGAACTCGCCAACCTTCAGACCATCATGCTAATGATGATGGGTGTCGCAGGAGGATTAATTGCCGGTGCTATCCCCGGGTTCACCATTGCGATGGCGGTTGTCCTGACATTACCTTTTACTTTTGGTATGCCGGCATCCCAAGGACTCGCCACCATGGTCAGCGTGCTCGTTGGCGGGCTCTCCGGTGGGTTGATGGCTGGGATCATGACTGGCATTCCGGGAACACCATCTTCTGTTGCGACGACCTTCGACGGCTTTCCAATGGCTCGAAGCGGACAACCTGGACTCGCTCTCGGAATCGGTGTCTGGTCGTCTTTTGGTGGTGGCATCATTAGCGCGATACTGCTGGTCACGTTAGCGCCCCAACTTGCAAAAATTGGCCTCGAATTCAATCCCTGGGATTACTTTATGTTGGTGATGTTCGCCTTGACGATCACCGCTTCCCTCGCTGGAAAAGACTTAATCAAGGGACTCATTGCCGGCGCCTTGGGGCTCTTTGTCTGCACTATTGGCGAAGACGACGCGGCCGGCATGGCCCGTTTCAATTTTGGGTCGGACGCACTTCTGCAGGGATTTGATTTCATCGCGGTCTTGATTGGATTGTTTGCTTTCAGTCAACTGTTAAGTGATGTGCGGGATCCTAAAACTGCTCGCCAATCATTAAATGAGCGAGGCCAGACCTTTGCAAGTATCGAGCATCGGCGCGCGATACGAAAAGTGCTGCGCCATTGGGCCACTGTCGTCCGCTCTGCTTTGATCGGCGTATTCACCGGAATTTTACCCGGCGCCGGCGGCTCAATTGCCAACATTCTTGCATACGACCAAGCCAAAAAAGTCTCTAAGCATCCCGAAAAATTTGGCACAGGGACACCTGAAGGCATCATCGCACCAGAAAGTTCTAATAATGCAGTCGAGGGGGGTGCCTTGATCACAATGATGGCTCTTGGCATTCCCGGTGATGTCACTACGGCTGTGATGCTAGGCGCACTTCTAATCCACGATGTAATTCCAAGCCCCACATTTATCACCGAGGAACCGATACTGGCTTACTCTATTTTTATCGCGTTCTTTGTTGCAACCTTCATGATGATTGGCCTGCAGTCTTTTATGCTGCGCATATTTGTCCTAGTGACACGGATAAGAATGTACATCTTAGCTAGTGTCATTCTCGGTTTTTGTGGGATTGGTGTGTTTGCCATTCACAACGTGACTTTTGATTTATGGACGTTGTTTTGGTTTGGAATTTTAGGGTTTCTGATGCGACAGTTCGGCTTTCCCCTCGCGCCGATGATCCTCGGCGTCGTGCTTGGCAATATCGCCGAGCTGAACTTGGCACGTGCATTTGCGATCACCACTGAACTGGCACCATTTGTAACTCGGCCTTGGTCATTGCTCTTCCTGATTCTGGCCATCTTCTCTGCCTTTTTCCCAATCTATCAACGCCACAGGAATGTTCGCCAATGGACGGCTATCTACGCTCCGGCCATGGCAGCGAGTGTCTCCCTACCGATGTTCATGATGGGTGGTGTCGCTCGTCCACTGATTGGCATGGCTCTCGTGGTCGTGAGTGGCTACCTTTTTTGGCGCAAGATTTGGCAACGACCACAATCCGATACAGGTAGCCCAAATTAAATTGGGAGGATTCTTGATAGAACAACACAAACGCCCACTTCGAGTGGCAATCGGTGGCCTTGGCGCGATCGGCCGTCAGATAGCAGAACGATTAGATGTGGGCATTGATGGGCTGACCCTAGTATCAGTATCTGCCAACCGTGTTGAACGGGCGCAGCGCTACCTCGAAACTTTTGACCGCTCTATCCCGGTACTGCAATTAGCTGAACTTGCCGATTCGGCAGATGTTGTCATCGAATGCGCACCCGCAGCTGTCTTTGGAAGCGTTGCCGAATCCGCAATTGCCCGTGGTCGTATTTTTATTCCCAGTAGTATTGGCGCACTCCTCAATCACTGGCACCTGATCGAGGCCGCACACCGATCCGGCGCGCGTATCATTGCACCAAGTGGTGCGCTACTAGGACTCGATGCGGTACGTGCTGCAGCCGAGGGAACGATTCACCGTGTCACCATGGTTACACGCAAACCCCCAACCGGACTGGCGGGCTCACCGTACCTGATTGAAAATCATATTGACGTTGAAAACCTTAATCAACCGCTACGTGTTTTTTCTGGTTCGGCAGCTCAAGGCATCAAAGGTTTTCCTGCCAATGTCAATGTAGCCGTAGCACTCGGTATTGCGGGTATTGGTCCTGAACGCACGGAACTCGAGATATGGGCGGACCCCACTATCGATCGCAACACCCATAGCATTCGAGTCGAAGCCGACAGCGCCCGCTTTGAACTCAAGATGGAGAACATCCCCTCAGAGGAAAATCCTCGCACTGGGCGAATCGTTGCCCTTAGCGTCATCGCAACACTGAGGCGCCTCGTCGCCACGTTAACTGTCGGAACGTAGACAATCAAAAACGACCACCCCTTCTGATCATCTGCTCATGAAGCCTGTACTTTCGTATTTGTACCTAATCATTGGGTTTTATACGTTAATTGCAACACTACTATTCGTCTTCCAACGATCGTTCCTCTATTTGCCTGACAAAACGACTCCTGATGCCGCTGCTGCTGCCCAAGCATTTAGTATCAAACCCATCACGCTCACTACCGCCGATGGCCTCTCCCTAAGGTCCTGGTGGTATGCCAGTCAAAATGCCCATTCACGATCAGTCATCATCATCTTGCACGGCAATGCGGGCCACGCGGGTTATCGATTTTCCAAGTTCGCGTCTATGATGGAAGCGGGCTTTAATGTTCTGTTCCTCGAGTATCGCGGGTACGGAGGAAATCCTGGCAAGCCAACAGAATCAGGACTTAAACAAGACACCACGGCCGCGATTCATTACCTTCGAGATCATGGCTTCCCCGCCTCACAAGTTGCGCTGTATGGGGAATCGCTGGGCTGCGGACTCGCGATCGATCAAGCAAGCAACAAGCGATTTGCGGCAGTGGTTTTAGAAGCCCCCTACACTTCGATTGCCGACGTCGCACAGGATCACTACTGGTTTCTGCCGGCAGGCTGGTTGACTCGAGATCGTTTTGAAAGCCTTTCTAAAATTCATCAAATTGACGCACCATTACTAATTTTACATGGCAACAAAGATCAAGTGATTAATCCAAAGCATGGGCATCGAATGTTTGCGGCAGCCAGTGAACCAAAAGCCGCAATCTTCGTTCCCGGTGCCGGTCATAACGATCTCTATTACTCAGATGTTGGCACCAAAGTGATTGAGTTCTTAAAGCATCACGGAAAATTTTCAGCTGACTGAACCAATTATCCGCTAATCGCAAAGCCCTCGTAACCGTTGGCGACCACCTCGTCACATTTTTTCTTGTACATGTGAACGCCACCAACATATGGCATAAAAATAAGGGGTTTACCGGGAATATTGGCACCCATATACCAAGAGTTAGCCAGCGGATACAAAGTTGAATCGGCCACCTCTCTCACGTGAGAGACCCAATTTTCTTCTGCTTCCGGCTCAACTTCTATTCGCCGATGACGACGCGATCGCAGATGTTGGAGACAATCCACAATCCAATTAGTATGCTGTTCGATCGATAACATCATATTGCTCTTAACACCGGGACTCCCAGGACCGGTAATAGTGAACAGATTAGGGAAGCCAGCAATCATCAGACCCAAGTAGGTTCGAGGTCCAGCAGACCACGAGTCCTTGAGAGCCGGGCCACCAGACACACGAATATCAATATCCAACATGGCACCGGTCATGGCGTCGAAACCAGTCGCGAAAACTATTGCATCCAAGTCATAGCTTCCCTTCGTGGTGCGCAGACCTGTCCTGGTTATTTCTTCAATTGGCGCACCTTTTACATCAACCAAAGTCACATTATCTCGGTTATAGGTCTCATAATAATTAGTATCCAGTATTAGGCGTTTTGTACCAATCGGGTGGGTGGTCGGCGCCAACAAATCAGCGACTTTCGAATTCTTAACTGTGGCTCGAATTTTCTGTCGAACAAACTCTGATGCCGTGTCATTCGCCGCTTTATTCGTTAATAGGTCGTTAAAGGCATAAAGAAAACTGATGCTGCCACCATACCGCCACTTGCTCTCATAGATACGTTCGCGCTCACCAGCTGAAACCTCCAGTGCTGATTTTTCTGGCGGAGGATATCCTGCGATCCCAAACGGCGTGTCGTAGGCCGCCTGGCGACGAACTGGGTACTCCACCTTATGCATCGCTTCGATCTCTGCATCCATTGGAGCATTTCGTGCCGGCAAACTGAAGTTGGCTGTTCGTTGGAATACATGGAGATGCTCAGCCTGCGCCGCGATGTGCGGAATCGACTGTACCCCGGATGATCCTGTGCCGATGATGCCTACTTTAAGGCCTGTGAAATCCACCCCTTCATGCGGCCAAAGACCAGTGTGATACGAAGCACCCTGAAACATATCAATACCTGGAAAATCTGGCTTCCTCGGTGTCGACAGATTTCCTGTCGCCATAATACAAAAAGGTGCACGAACAGTATCGTTCTGATCAGTTACGACGGTCCATAGATTGCTCTCCGAATCGAACACAGCGGATGTAACTCGTGTGTTGAATCTGATGTAGCGGCGAAGAGCAAAACGATTGGCCACATGACTGAGATATCTCAGAATTTCCGGTTGCGTCCCGTACCGTTCCGGCCAATGCCATTCCTGTTGGAGATCGCTGGCAAAAGAATAAGAATACTCAAGACTGTCCACGTCGCAGCGACAACCCGGATAACGATTCCAGTACCAGGTACCGCCGACATCCTGACCAGCTTCAAAAGCAGTTGCCGATAGTCCCAACCCCTTTAAGCGATAGAGAAGATACAGACCCGCAACACCGCCACCACCGACAACAATGACATCGACGTCTGCCGATTGTAATGACGTACTGTCTGTTGCACCCCAACCACTTTTCACCATATCACTAACGTCTCCAATGCATCCTATTAATTTTCACAATACCCATTGAGGGGCAACTCTTGTAGCCCCCATATGACCCAAACATTGCAACTACAGTCATCTGGATGATAACGGCCCACGCGGACAAGGCCAACAGCTAGTCAGCCTAATCAAACTTAATGGGCTGCTACGCTTGCTGTCGTAGCTTTTTCTATACACAGGTATCTTTCACGTTATCGTAGGCAAGCGATGGCGGAGCCAACCATGGAACTGCTGAACACTGTCCTCTAACACGGGGGCATAAGGTCCCGGATGAGCCAATGGTGAAGTCAGTCCATGCTGTTGCCGTTTAAGCACTTCTAGATCTTCCTGAAGCCCTTCCTGCATCCGCTGACGGTAGGGAGCAAGCCGCTCGGCAAAATCGTCTTCCTGCATAACTTCAGGTGCGAAACAAACTCCCAAAGTAACGCGCGTTCGTTCCGGTGATAACGGCTCAACAATAAACGACCAAAGCGCATCAGAAGAAACCGCAAAAGAAAGCCCAGGAAACAACCATGTGTAACGTGTTCCGTTTCGATTGCGCCCTTTCAAACCAGGAAATATTGGCAGGGGTTTACTACCGTCACTCACCTTAGCGACACTACGAGTACCTTGATGACGACCAAATTGCGTCGCAAAATTTCCCCTAACTTGGTCACCCGGATCTGGCGTAGCGTAGTACAAAGAAAAGGATTTAGGATGCACTTTAGGTAAATGATAATACTCATTGAAAACTTCTAGAAACGCTTTCCAATTACATCCCACTTCCAGGGAAGTGTCGTAACCCGTTAACAGGCGCGAAATATCCCAGGGCATATGAAGCGCTTCGAAGTCCCCCAACCAGTCGTCGATGTCTCCCGCTTGACCCAGTGGATCGACAAAAATAAACCCAGCCCGCACTTCGACTGGAATCCGTTGCAAAGGGTATGTAGCCAGATCAAAGTCTGCTACCCCAGACATTTTCGGAGCACTTAACAAACTACCATCAAGCGCATAGCTCCAGCCGTGAAAGGGACAAATGATGCGCTGGCAATGGCCTCTGCCTGGATCCAGCAATTGTGTACCTCGATGCCGACAGCTGTTGGCTAGGGCGTTCAGGTTCCCCGCATCATCGCGCGTGATGATCAAAGGGATACCGCCCACCTCAAGCGCCAGATAGTCGCCCCGATTAGGCACTCGATCAAAACGCCCAACGCTGATCCAACTTTGCCGAAAAATCGATCTAATTTCCGTCTCGAAGAAACTTTTATCCCAGTAACAGCTTGGATCGAGCGACAACTGAATGTCCCCATGGATCGCATCAGACTTTTTTCCATCAAGACGCGACATAGTGATGCTGATCAGTCTATAAAACGACGGTCACTCGCGTAGATCGCTCAGGTACGATGGGTACTCAAACCGGTTCCATGGTAAAGGATCTTTCGTCGTTCTTCCGCTGCCGCTTCGTGGAATGCCACGGCGACCGGATCAAAATCATGTTGTGGTTCCGGCTCAACCTCAAAAAAACCGTGGATGTTGCTACCACGGACTAATGCCACGCTGTCGTGATCCGAACGCGTCTGCCTCGCATCCGGCGGAATGTAACGAATAGCCAAACCAATGCGTCGATCTTCACTAGAATTTGCATGCGATGCGTGTGCGATGCGAAAGGCGAAGATAGCAGCCTGGCCGGTATCCACTTCGAGATTCACGGATTGTGTTTCATCAATGTTCAAGATGGCCTGGCCCCGAGTCAACATGTTGTCATCATGATAGGTTTCAACATGCTCAAGATCCGGTCCCTTGTGGCTCCCCGGGAGAACACGCATACATCCAGTGTCTCTCGTTGATGGTGACAATGCGACCCATACCGTAACCAGTTTACTGGTATCAAGCCCCCAATACTGACTGTCCTGGTGCCAAGAAACGAACTGTGGAGAGTGCGCTTCCTTGATCCACCAATCAGTCGACCAAACGAGAATATCTGGGCCAATAAGGTCTTCGACCGCGTCGAGAATAGTGGGCGTACGAATGAGGTCAGATAACCACTTGAACAGTAAATGGCTTTTGTACCGGCGCGCCCCATGCAATACACCACCTGCACTCTTCTCATAGGCCTCTAACTGTCCACGCATCTCAACAGCCGCCTCTCTGGACACCGCTTGAATCGGCAGGTGGTAGCCCTTCTTATGGAACTCCTCGATAGCTTGCTTGCTAAGTACTTTTCCCATTGTGGATGACCCTTTTTACTCGACCACTTGGGTCGCTAATTGTTCAACTCTACCTTGCTTTTCATCGCCAATATAGATGCCAAATGCATCGTTTTTCTTCTCCCGCACATAGCGTTGGAGCATAGAGACCACCGCTGGGTCATCGAACTCACTCCAAGGAATGGCATCAATCGGTAGCAGCTGCTCTTTGGCCGAACAACTCAGATCGCTGGCAACCCCACGGTAATATATACACTGACTGTGACGCGTTTCATCCTCATAGACAGAATATACAAAGGATAACGTTGCCGTCACGCCGGCACTGGCCAGTAAGCCGTAAAGCCCCGCATCATCGCCCTGAACCCCCAATCGGTCGGCACATGGCAATTTTAGGATTCCCGCGGGACCCTTTTGTAGAAACAAACAATTGTCGTATTCAATGATGGCGCCCACCTCCACCGCATCACCCGTCGACGTGGATAACAACGCTTTACCGGCAAGATCGAAAGAGATGTAATTCCCACCACAGTACCCCAGCGGGGCCTCCTGACTGTAATCAAAATGCTCTACCTCACCAACCAGAATTATGTGATCTCCAGCATCGATCGACTGAACAGTCCTACAGTCCAACCAACTGACTACTCCACGTAGGCGCGGACTTCGTAATGGCGACCACTCCCAGTCAATACCACTAAAACGATCTCCCGTACCCACAGCAAACACTTCAGAAACCGCCCTTTGCTCTTCATGCAAAATATTCACAGCAAAGTGTTTGCAGGCAGCAAAAATCGGGAAACAATTAGCGCTTCGTGCAACACATACCAGAATCAGGGGCGGGTTCAGCGACACCGAGGTAAAAGAATTAGCAGTAAACCCCTGGGGCGCTCCCTCACCGTCACGGGTAGTAACCACTGTTACACCTGTCGCAAACGTGGCAAGGGCATTTCTAAACTTCCGCACATCATCAACTGCTCTGCCAGAGAAATCTTTCATTTATCTATGCCGATAATCAATACAAAAATTACACAGGCTTACTGGCGGTAAACCGGATTCCACCCAGATTACCGTCCTGAAATAATTTAACCACGACTTCATAAAAACCATGTAACCCGTCAACGATTGCGTCACCGTGCACCAATCGATTGCGGTCACTCGCCGCCCGAAACCCTTGGAAACGATCCATCACAAATGACTGCCAAGGTCTCGTCATGTCAGTCAATACGATATTTTCAAAACCAGCATCACTCAACTCAACTCGATAATCGGTCATGGTTGGCACACGATCACACCAGATATCCCGGGCCAGGATCAGTTGTTCCCGTTCAGACAAAGTGCCCCGCTCAAAATAGTCTTCCACCAACATCTGTCCACCGGGGCGCAGCGACTCAAAACATCGGCGGTAGAGTGTGTTTCGATCGGGAATATGAAGAAACGCAAGCCAGCTCACAATGACATCATAGGTTCCCCTAGATCCAATGCCATCAAGCATATCGCCGCAACGATGATCTACCTGGTCATCAAGTCCACAACGGTGAGTCAGTTCTCGTCCCGTGGCATCGACATCCGGCTGTATCTCCAAGGCCGTGACCTTGCACCCTTGGCGGTGGGCAAGATAGCGACTCGGCCCACCAATTCCTGACCCGACCTCCAGCACTTGCGATTCTGCTGTTATTCCCAATAACTCGACTGCCTCATCTATCGCGTCGGTTCCAAAGTAATGGTACTGGTCATAATCACACAACAACTCAATTGGAATTGGGTCGTTATCTCCCATACCAATAGCTCTTAGCTCATTGAATACCCGATCAACACGGTGGTAAAGCTTCATCTGTTTACTGCGGGCATCATCCATCTTTGTATTACTCCAACGAAATGCAGTAGCTTTGGCAAGTAGACAGTGCCCTAGACTATCTGGACGATCTAATCGACTCAACCCTAGACCGACAAACCGTCTTTGAAGAACTAGGCAAGACTTGGCAAACTAAGCCTACGAACTATCGCTCACGCTGAAATGCACCACACCGACCCCAGAAGATAATATGAAATTCATTAATTTAGGAAAACTTGTCCACACCCTGTAGTGGGTCTCGCATTTTAGGATCAGGGCTTCACCCTATTATTGATACTGAGCATATTGACGATGAAATGGACACAACGGCGCCACCGGTTTCGCAGCCAAATCAACAGCGAACAGTGTGTGTATCCCGGTTCGGTCTACGACTCAATATCGGCGCGGATAGCCGAAGACCTTGGTTATGAAATCGGTATGTTTGCAGGATCGATTGCATCGCTGACGGTACTCGGTGCACCCGATCACATCGTACTGACGCTATCCGAATTTGCGTCCCAGGCGTATCGTATCTGTCGTGCTGGAGAACTGCCATTACTGGTGGATGCAGACCATGGTTATGGTAACGCACTCAATGTCATGCGAACGGTCGAAGAACTTGAGAACTCTGGAGTGTCCGCTCTTTCTATCGAAGATACGGAGTTACCGCGCCCTTATGCTCACGGTGTAAAGGCACGTTTAATCTCACGGCCCGAGGCGGTGGGAAAAATGAAGGCCGCGATCTCCGCTCGCCACGACCCTGACCTTGTTATCGCCGGCAGAACAAGCGCTACGGCAATCACCGGTGTGGCAGATTGCATTGACCGGTGTCGCGCCTATGAAGACGCGGGGGTCGATATGATATTTCTTGTCGGTATCAAATCAAGGTCTGATCTCGAGACCATTGCGGAATCATTACGGGCCCCCATTATCCTCGGCGGCGCACCCAACGAAATGCTGGATCGCGACTATCTCTCAGACCTTGGTGTGCGCATCGCGCTGCAGAGTCACAAACCAGCCATGGCTGCTATCAAAGCTGCCTACGACACCCTGCGTGCCCTGCGTGAAGGACAGGTAACCGATACACTGAACGATGTTCCAAGCGCTGAGCTAATCGGACAACTCACTCGTGCCTCTAGCTATGAAGAAGCTATCCACACATACCTAGAGCCGCCAAGAAAAACATGAGCCATATTCACGAAGGGGGATGTCTGTGTGGTGCAGTTCGATACCAGGTTACTGGAACACCAGAAGTCGCATCGATCTGCCACTGTCGCTATTGTCAACTGCGAAGCGGCAGTACCTTCGGCGTCTCTGTTTACTTTTCTCAAGACCAAGTTCAACTGGGCAACGGCGCGGTAAAGACTCACCACCTGACGACTGCGTCCGGCAGGGCATTCGACACGCGATTCTGTACAAACTGCGGCACCACGGTCTGGTGGACCATTGGCACTAGGCCGGACTCGATAGGCATTTCAGGTGGAACATTTGATCCACCAACATTCTGGTACGCTATAGATCGTGAGGTCTTCACGCGAAGCAGCGCGTCCTTTGTTTGTATTGAGAGTCCTGAACACTTCGATACCCACCCGGCTTTCAACCCGATTCATCGTGATCCAGCTAGACTAATGGGGGAATCTGAACTGAAGACAGTCGCTGATACTGACTAATCAGGAATGAATCGCAATAATACGTCCACCGCGACAGGGCCATCTTCGAGCACAAACAACGGATTAATATCTAACTCCAGTTTTCGATGTCGGTATTGTGCGGAAAATTCGGTCACAGCGTACACAACGTCAATCAACCCTCCGATAGCCACACTACTCTGGCCACGGTAACCCCGAAGCAAGACACTGCAGCGCAAGGACAATAACGCCTGTTCAATGTCGCTTCTACTACTGGGCAAAAGTAAAGTTTGGCTATCTCGGACTAATTCAACCAACGTACCGCCACTCGCAAGGGTCAACGCCTGTCCAAATTGCGGATCACTTTGCACACCAATTAATAACTCCGCTAGTGGGGCGGGCATCATTTCCTCGACCAGCACCTTATCCAACACCAACGATGGGGAATTTGTACTGATCGACGAAACCATTTCTACCAATGCGCGACTGACCGCTGCGCGATTTTCCAGGCCTACTCGTACAGCTCCAACATCTGTCTTGTGTTCAAAACCGGTCCCAATGAGTTTCAGCACCACAGGATAACCCAGCGTGTCCGCAGCATCCTCCACCAAGTCAAACGACACGCAGTGCCCACGTGGCACCTGGATACCTGCCGCAGATAACAACTGCTTTCCCTCCCATTCATCAACTGTAAGTGGGGTGTCGTCAATCAACTGGATTGGGGTCAATCGCAATTCATTCCGATTAGAAACAATCTGTTCGCAACGCTGTGTGAAATTTGTGCTAGCGGCTATAGCCGTGAGCGCGTCGCCCAGACCCTGTAAGGGCGCAACCCCCTGTTGCGACATCAACGAACGACTTTCTACATCAAAATTCTCTGCCAACACGCTACAAACCGCAGCCGGCACTCCTGCGGCTGAAGTAGCAGCAGCAAAGGCACGAGCATCGGTGCGATACATTTGGACATCATGACTCATATCGAGGGGCGGATAGTCTTGCACCAATAGCGCCATATCGCAGTCATCGCGGACCAAGGCATCGAATACCTTTGTCAGTACTTGCTCGTTGCCCCAAAGGGGGGTTGTGTAGTCGAGTGGATTGGAGACCGTCGCGATCGACGGTAATAGTTCATTCAAAGTATTTCGAGTACTTAAGGAAACCGGCGAAAACTCAAGACCCAACAAGGCGCCTCCATCAGCTACCATGGCAGCATCGCCACCAGAACAAGTAAATGCTGCCAGTTTTTTTCCACTGGGGGCGCCGGCCACCGTTAACAGTTTCAGCGTTTCCAGCATCTGACTGGGTGTAGTCACACGGACGATACCCAGCCGATCAAAAAGTGCCTGGTAAAAGGAATCCGTGCCAGCAAGTGACCCGGTGTGTGTCACGGTGGTGGCCGCCCCCACCTCCGACGCACCTCCCTTTAACACAACAATCGGTTTATGATGGGCCAATGCTTGTATCGCGATATCGGTAAACCGAGGGATATCACGTAAGGCTTCAACATATAGTCCAAACGCGTTCACTGCTGGGTTTTCGACCAGAGCCTCAAGGTAATCCTCGACACCCAAACAAGTCTGATTGCCAGCGCCGATCACATACGAAAAGTCTACGGAACGCTGATTGGTCGTGACGTAACCAGACAACATGCCGCTTTGCGATACGAGAGCTACTCCCCGCTCAACCCGTTTACCACCATGCGCGTACGGCCAAAGATGCGCACCGCTTAGATAATTAAGTAACCCAAACACGTTGGGACCAACCAATGCCAAGTCTCCCGCAACCTTGGCGAGCACTTTCTCAAGTTTCGCACCAGCGCCACCTAATTCCCCAAACCCCGCGGTGTAACAGACCACCCCGCCGGCCCCGATCGTCGCGAGTTGTGCCACTACCTCAACCGCCGTCGCGCTAGGTACTGCCAGGAAAACCGCATCGGGCGGCGTGGGCAGATCACTAACACTGGGGAAACAGGGGAAGTCTCCCAATGTCCTTCTGCCAGGGTTTACCCCCCAAATTTTGCCGGTAAACCCACCTTCTGCACAGCATATCGCGGCATGCAACGCATCCTCTCCCCCGACAAACGCCGCGTGACGCGGCGACAATAATCGTTCGAGATTCTTACGTTTGTCACTCATCACCCTTGCCATTGGCGAAGTACATGACGGCTAATAATGTGACGCTGTATTTCGGAGGTACCTTCCCAGATTCGGTCAAGGCGAGAATCGCGCCACAACCGTTCTATCGGCATTTCTTCCATCAGGCCCATTCCTCCAAAAATCTGGACTGCATTGTCGGCTACCCGCTGCAACATCTCCGAGGCATACAATTTCGCCATTGCCGCATCGGCAGGAACCATCGTCCCAGCATCAGCCTTCCGAGCTGCATGCATAACGAGAAGGTCAGCCGCTTGCAGTTCAGTCACCATATCAGCCAACTTAAACGAAGTTCCCTGAAAACGACCGATTGCCTGGCCGAACTGTTTACGGCTAGCTGCCCATTCTGCACATAAGTCAAGTAACCGTTCCGCGCGGCCACAACAATTAGCGCCAACCCAGACACGGCCCATTTTTATCCACTTGTCGGCCAACTCAAGGCCCTGCCCTTCACTGCCGAGTACTTGATCCGCACCCAAACGACACTCGTTGAATGACAATACATAGGTCGGGTATGCACGTTGACTCACAGAACGTGGTCCACGCTGAATATCAAAGCCTTGGTGGCCACGATCAATAAGAAATGCGGTGATGCGCTTACGAAGACCTCGATTAGTTTCCTCCTCTCCAGTCACTGCAAAGACAATGGCAAAATCTGGCAAGACGTGACTGCTGATGAAATGTTTAGAACCGTTGATTATCCAATCACCGTCCTTTTTCGTAGCCCGTGTTGACATCGACAAGATGTCCGAACCTGCGCCAGGCTCAGTTACTGCAAAACATTCGGTCTTTTCACCGCGAACGCACGGCGTGAGATAACGTTCTATTTGATCTCCCTCACACGCCAGCAATAACTCCGTAGGTCGCCAAACGTAACCGTGCAATGCGTGAGTAACCTTACCGAGTTCTCGCTCCATGATCGCGAGACTGGCATTGTCTAGCCCACCACCACCCACCGACTCAGGCAGGTTCGCCGCGTAGAAACCAAGTGCCAATGCTTTCTCGGAAATCTGCCGACCCAACTCCGGAGAAACTTCCCCAGCCCGATCACTCTCTGCCTCCCAAGGCATTAATTCGCTATCAACGAATGCCTTTACTGAGCTCGCTAAGAGTCGTTGTTCGTCGCTAAGTTCTAGATCCATCGATCTATCCCATTCGGTAACCCGGCCTTCCAAACGCTTATGTTATGGCGGCTAGCCCCTGTTGCATACAGAAAGACGCGCAAAAAGGTGGCACTGTCGTAAACTCGATGCTTAAGCAGGCAATTTTCCAAACAATGTGAATTAATTCATCCAGTAGACAGGGTACCCCGATGACAGATAGAACTAACGAAGTCCAGGTCAGGCGCCGTGGTGCGGTGCTTGAAATCACCCTCGACCGACCCAAAGTGAATGCCATTGATGATGACCTGAGTCGCATGATTAGTGAAGCTGTTGTCACATTGCGTGACGATCCCGAATTAAGAGTCGGCATTGTGACTGCTACCGGGGAGCGTATGTTTTCAGCCGGTTGGGATCTGAAGGCAGTAGACCGTGGTGATACGAAGCTGGATGAATGGTGGGAGGACGATGTTGGCCTTCCTGGAGGATTTGCCGGCCTCACTGAACTATGGGATCTCAACAAACCCGTAATCGCCGCGGTGAACGGCCTGGCAATTGGCGGAGGATTTGAATTGGTGCTGGCGTGTGACCTTGTCATCGCGGCCGATCATGTCGAGTTCGCCTTGCCTGAAATGCCGCTCGGCATCGTGCCTGATGCCGGAGCCATTCAACGGCTACCCCGGCGTCTACCCTACAACGTGGCACTCGAAATGTTGCTCCTGGGTCGACGCATGCCAGCGAACGAGGCTTATCAACATGGCCTCGTCAATGCGGTCGTCCCAACAGCAGAACTCATGACTCGAGCGCGCGCCTGGGCCGACCAGCTTGCAGCATCGGCACCGCTCGCAGTTCAGACTATCAAGGAGGTACTGCGTGCGATTGAAGGCGACACAATTGAGCAATCTTTCCAAACGATGCGCACTGTCGACTTGCCTATTTATCGTAAGATGCTGCGTTCCGAAGATGCGCTCGAAGGAATCCGCGCATTTGTTGAAAAACGAGAGCCCGTTTTTCGTGGAAAATAATTTCACCTCCAAGTTGAACGACTAATGAACTCGATTCCGGCCGTAACTGATATCACGCACATTGCCTTGGTCGGTGCGGGTGTGATTGGCAGCGGTTGGGCTGCCCGCTGCCTGGCCAACGGTATGGATGTCAGCGTGACTGACCCCGATGCTTCAAGCGAATCGAAACTGCGCGCGGCGGTGGATGCGGCCTGGCCGCTGCTTGAAGAAATCGGCATGCCATCCGGCGCCAGCCGCGATCGCCTGGTATTTGAGTCTAATATAGAAAAAGCGGTCGCTAACGCAGATTTTGTGCAAGAAAATGTTCCAGAACGAGCGACTCTAAAGACTGACGTACATGCTGAAATCAGTCGCCATACTCGTCCCGGCGTCGTCGTTGCATCAAGCTCATCCGGTTTGCTGCCGAGCGATATTCAATCTCAAAGCATTCGGCCTGAGTCACACCTAGTCGGTCATCCGTTTGCTCCGGTTTACCTCCTGCCGTTGGTCGAGGTCGTCGGCGGGGAAAAAACCAATGAACAGGCGATCAATGCAGCGGGCACCTTTTATGCTTCTATTGGAATGCGTCCACTTAGAGTCCGAAAAGAAATTGATGCATACATCGCTGACCGCTTACAGGAGGCGATCTGGCGCGAAGCATTACATTTGATCAATGATGGCATCGCATCTGTCGCAGAAATCGACGCAGCAATTACCGGTGGTCCCGGGTTACGCTGGGCGTTCATGGGCACGCTTCTTGGCTGGCATCTTGGCAGCGGACCAGGGGGTATGCGGCAGAATCTAGCCCAATTTGGTCCCGCACTTGAGCTGCCATGGTGCAATATGCAGGCGCCCGAATTAACCGAGGCACTGCAAACGCGAATCATTGAGGGCTGTGATCAAGAAACCGGTCAACGTCCATTCGCTGAACTTGAGAAAAAACGCGACCGTTGCTTAATGGAAATACAGAAAGTGCTAGCACAACACTGGTATCCGCCCGGCGAGGACGGTTGGCCTGATTTTCAATCGCCTCGTGAGACATCTACAGAACCATCGACTTAGAGAGGCTCCGTATGACTATTAATTATGAAGTAATCGTCACATGCGCTGTTACGGGCGCAGGCGACACAGTGGACAAGCACCCAGCCATTCCGGTAACGCCTGAACAGGTCGCCAGCGCGGCGATCGAGGCTGCCGATGCGGGAGCGGCTATCGTCCATATCCATGTACGAGATCCTGAGACCGGGGCGGGCAGTCGAGACATAGAGCTCTTCCGGCAGTCGGTCGAACAGGTCCGTGCCAGCGGTCGTGATGTACTGATTAATCTAACAGCGGGTATGGGTGGCGACTTGATCGTTGACGACGATGACCCCGCTACGCCCGGGCCGGGCAGTGATCTTGTTAATGCAGAGACTCGAATGGCTCATGTTGAAGCACTTCGACCTGATATCGCTAGTCTTGACTGCGGCAGCATCAACTTCAGCGATGACAATGTCATTTACGTACAAACTCCCAACATGCTTCGCACCATGGCCACTCGATACCGGGAAATTGGCGTAAAACCGGAACTCGAGGTGTTTGACCTAGGGCATTTGCGATTTGCCAACCAGATGGTGCAAGAAGGCTTGCTTGATGACCCACCAATGTACCAAATCTGTCTTGGCATTCCCTGGGGTGCCGACGCCACAACAGCGACTATGTCGACTATGGCTTCCCAAGTGCCAGCGCATGCTGTCTGGTCGGGTTTTGGAATCAGCCGAATGCAAATGCCCATGGTGGCTCAGGCCATGTTGCTGGGCGGCAACGCTCGAGTCGGCTTGGAAGATAACCTTTATCTAGAACGCGGAGTGCACGCGAGCAATGGCGAACTCGTCTCCAAGGCAATTCGCATTATCACGGAACTTGGCGGACGCGCCTGTTCCGCCGATGAGGCCCGCGGTAAACTGGGCCTCCGTGGATAACGCTGCATCTGTGCGTCACATCACTTACTTGGAGCCCTAATAATGAGCGTATCGATGGATCAATTGAACCAGATACTTTCCGCATTCAATGATCATGATCTGGACGGCATCATGGAGTGGTTTGCAGAAGATAGTGAATTCCTACTAGCTAAGGGTACTGAACCTCACGGCGAACGTTTTGTCGGTAAACCTGCGATTCGCGAGATCTTGGGAACTCGCTTTCAATCCATGCCGGATATTCAGTGGCGAGATGGCGAGTCATGGATCATGGGGGACAAAGCGCTTTCGGAGTGGCGGGTTACTGGAACCGCACCCACAGGCAGAATCGACTGTCTTGGCTGCGACCTGTGGGAGTTTAGGCAGGGAAAAATTATCAAAAAAGACACCTACTACAAGCAAGTCGTTACCACCGATTAAGGCCTTGCGCATTACTGCATCATGAACGGGTCTGATATCGGATCCGGGGACGTGTTGAGCCAAACGGTTTTCGGTCGAGTGTAATCATAAATTGCCTGAAGTCCTGATTCCCGACCGTAACCACTCTCTTTATAACCCCCAAAGGGCGCCAGAGGTGAAACCATCCGATAGGTATTGACCCAGACAATACCCGCACGCAGGGCCTTGGTAACTCGAAGGGCTTGCCCCGTATCGGTTGTGAAGACACCAGCTGCAAGACCAAACCGTGTGTCATTAGCCAAACGAATCGCATCCGATTCATCTTTGAACCGGATCGCGCTGACCACCGGCCCGAATAGTTCTTTCTGCACAATTGACAGCGACTGACTCGGACACGCGACCACGGTAGGTTCATAAAACCAACCCTGCTTGAGAGTCGCCGGCTGACGCCCACCATGCATCACCGTTGCCCCATTAGCTTTAGCATCTGCCACCGTAGCCACAATATTGTCCATTTGGGCCTGAGTCGCCAATGGGCCCATTTGACTCGACTCATCCAATGGATCACCAATACGAATCTCGCTCGCTCGCTGCGCGACTCTTGTAAGCACTTCGTCGTGGATCGCATCATGCAGCAACAAGCGTGATGCCGCCACGCAGCTCTGCCCGCTGGCGCTGAAAATACTGAGTAAGACTCCGTTAACCGCACTCTCAATCTCAGCGTCTTCAAAGATAATCAGAGGCGATTTGCCTCCCAACTCAAGCGAAACCTGAGCAAAATTTTCCGCCGAGTTTCGAATTACATGACGTGCCGTTTCGGTACCCCCGGTAAAACTGATTCGGTCGACCAACGGATGGGACGTCAAGGCTTTACCACAGGGATCCCCGAAACCAGTCACCACATTGAAAACTCCTGGTGGGAAACCTGCCTCTTCAAAAACTTTTGCAAACTCGAGCATTGGCGCAGAGGCATGTTCAGATGCTTTCAACACCACTGTATTTCCGGCCGCTAGCGCCGGCGCTATCTTTACCGCAACCAGAAACAACTGTGAGTTCCAGGGCACCACGGCTGCCACCACACCCAGTGGTTCACGTAAAGTCATGGTCCACATATTGGGTTTGTCGATGGGCAATGTGTCACCGTGCACCTTATCGGCCAGCCCCGCATAATAATGAAAAAAATCGGCTATATAACGAGCCTGCCAACGCGTTTCTTTAAAAAGTTTCCCTGTATCAACCGTCTCCGACCGGCCTAATGATTCGGAGTGCTCGCCCAACAGGTCACCGAGTTTTCGCAATAATTTGCCTCGCTCGGTTGCAGTCATTTGGGACCATGGCCCTTCAGCGAATGCATGATGCGCAGCTCGAACCGCACGATCAACATCAGCGACACTGGCCTCAGGAATCATTGCCCATACTTTGCCGGTTGAAGGATTAACACTCTCAAATAACGCCTCCCCCGCAGCATCTATCCAGGAGCCATCAACAAACATTTGGTAGTTTTTCAACTCAGACATATCGACCTCCTCAACGCGGCTTATATGCAATACATTCGATTTCGACGCGAACGTCCACCAGAAAATCACTGATTAGAGCTGATCGTGCGGGCGGTCCTTCTGGAAAATATTCTCCATACACAGCATTAAATCCGGGGAAGTCATCGCGCGATTTAAGCCACACCATTGACTTCACCACATCGCCAAGTTCACAGCGCGCCTCGGCTAATGTGGCCGAAATATCTTCTAGACAAGCTCGAGTTTGCTCCTCAATTGACCCCGAAGTCATTGGGTGTCCGTTTCGCATCGGCACCTGTCCAGTGAGAAAAACAAAATCACCGGCCCTGACAGCCTTTGACAGGGTTAACTCGCGGCCACCGATCACAATCGGCGCACCGACAATTTCCTTACTAGGTTTAGTCATCGTGTTATTCCGCTAAACTGAGGGGACAACTTATCACAGCTGAAGAATAGTCAGCGTTTACTCACAGAACTTTATAAACTCGATACTGCGTATCGACAGGACGCATCATGGTTCGAGAAATCGACCTTCCTGATCACTCAATGCATCTGCTGGGAACTTGCCTACTATGAGACATCTTAGCCCCGACGGCACTTCCTACCGGCTCGAGGGTCAGACACAACTACCCACCGTAGTTTTATGTCATGGGGTTGGCTTAGACCTTAATGCCTGGAATGCACAGGTGGATGTGCTCTCCCACCAATTCCAGATTCTCCGTTATGACATGCTGGGGCACGGAGAAACCCCCCGTCAACCGAATGTGCGAGGTATCAGAGATTTTAGCGACCAACTCTTCAACCTTTTAGCTTACTTGGAACTGGAGTCCGTCTCACTGATAGGCCATTCCATGGGAGGCGTTATCGCGCAGTATTTTGCGTTTCAACACCCCACGTTACTTGAAAAGCTCGTGTTAATGAATACCGTTTATCAACGAACACCAGCGGAATTGGCTGGCGTTCACACTCGTCTCGCCTTAACAGAAAATAAAGGCCTCTCACCAATTGCTGATGCCGCCATTGATCGTTGGTTTAAACCCTCGTTTATTGAAAATAACCCAAGCACTATTGCCAAAATTCGACATCGATTAGTTTCTAATGATCTGGATGGTTACCTGGATGCTTATCGGATTTTTGTAAGTGCTGATGATGACATAGGAGATTGCTTGAAACAGGTCACCTGTCCGACTCTGGTCATCGCTGGCGGACTAGACCCCGGTTCGACTCCGCAAATAGCTCATCGGATGATCAGTGACTTACCCAATAGTGCAGTCATTATCTTCGAGCAATTAGGCCATCTGGCACCGATCGAAGATCCAGACCAAATTAATATGGCACTGCTTTCCTTCCTGACGTCATCATCGTCCGGGGTATGACGTCGAATTCTGCAATGCTTACGACAAACTCACTTCACCAGTTACAAACAAGGAGATGACATGGACCAACAACGCTACGACAAAGGACTTGCTATTCGAAAAGAGGTACTGGGTACGGAGTACGTCGAGACAGCACTGGCCAATGCCGGTGCATTTGCAGGAGAATTCCAAGAGCTACTAACCGAATACTGTTGGGGCGGTGTGTGGGGAGACGAGACCCTGCCACGAAAAACCAGAAGCATGCTTAACCTCACGATGTTGGCGGCCCTCAATCGTATGCACGAATGGGCACTGCACTTTCGCGGTGCAATTAATAACGGTGTCAGTCGCGATGAATTGCGTGCCATCATCAATCAGATCGCGATTTACTGCGGAGTTCCCGTCGCTGTGGAATGCCACCGAATCGCCAAAGGGATCTGGGCGGAGCTTGAAGACAGCTAAGAACTTAGTTTAGTAATGTGGCGACAATGGCTCCAGGCCACACCACTCGGCGATGAAGAGAGCAATGGTTCCAGTCACCTGGCGTAATGACGACAAGCTAACACACTCATCAAAAGCATGAATGTCTTTCGAAACAGGACCGTAAACCAGACACGGGCAGTCATCGTACAAGATAAATACCCGCCCATCTAAATAACCTGGGGTAACAAACGACTTTAAATCCGCACCGAAGCTTGACGCATGGGCGCGATGCAGAACTGCCTCCGCATCGCTGCCCTCTTCAAGCACGTACCCCTCAGAAAAAAAGCCGTTGTATTCAATTTCCGGCTGTTGCTGTGCTAGGAACGGATGATGTCGACTGGCACGGGCAACACAATCCTCGATTTCTTTACTGGCGTCACGCGGATCAACCCCGGGGTAAATGGCCACTCGAATATCAGCCGTACACCAAGAAGGAACTGACGAAGCCCAGTCACCTCCTTCGATTTTTCCCAAATTGAAATTAATTGGATGATCAAGTGCTTCAAAATAGCGATAGCTTTGATTTCGGCTATTCCACTCTTCTTCCAATTGCTTGAGAGCTTGAAAAAGATAAAAGGTCGCCTCGATCGCGTTGGCGCCCGAAGACGCTTCACGAACATGGATCGGGCGGCCGCGAACATGTAGGCGAAACCAAATGACACCCACATTTGCTCTTACCAGCATATTCTCTTCTGGTTCTGGTATTAATACGGCGTCAGCCCGATACCCGCGCACAAGACAGGAAAGAGCACCATTACCCGTACATTCTTCTTCCGTCACTGATTGCAAACAAACTTGAGCAGCCGGCTGCATTCCAATGCCCCGCAAAGCATCCAGAGCAGCGATATTGGCAACGAGACCCGCCTTCATGTCGGCACCACCCCTACCATATAACCAATCACCGTTAATGGTTGGCTGGAAAGGTGGCGTATTCCACATAGTCTCCGGTCCAGTAGGCACGACGTCGATGTGTCCGTTTAATATCAAGGAACGACCGATTGCACTCTCCGGATGATGCGTCGCCACCACGTTTATCGCGTTGGTGTAATCAACTTTGACCGGAGAGAATCCGGGGTGACTTGAAATTTCGTCTACATCGATAGCCCACCGATCCATCTCATAACCACGGTCATCGAGCGTTTGATAAAGAAACTCTTGGGCTAAGTGTTCTTGTCCTCGAAGAGATGGATAAGCCATCAACTGCTGAGTAAATGCAACCTGCTTGTCAAAACCCTGCTCAACGGCGATCAAAATCTCTTTTGACTGCTGAGGCGTTAAGCGTTCAGGCAATTTGGTCTCACCCATCTCACTCTACGGGTCACGACTGATGGCCTGGGTTGCACAGGAAACGCAACCACCCCAGTAACCAACATGTTCAAAATCAATCGGTATTGGCTGAACACCGCGTCGATCAAGCTCTTCGTTCACGCGATGGAGTCCCGCTGGAATAATATAACGCTCGTCATCGAGACTGACGCCCACAGTTGCATACGCCCTTGCTTCCGCCTCGGAAATTTCTATTACATCCCAATCTTTCAATGGCTCAGGGAGGTCACAATTCAACTCGTCACGATAGAGTATTAACAATCCTTCACGTATCAATACCATGGCTCCTAAAAGGTGCAGAACCGTACCTTTCATCGGCATTCTGTGCATTTGATATTCAGGCGTAATGTGACTCTCCAGCCAGTCAGTGCCGGCTCGATTACTGGCAATATCCGATTCACCAACAAACACGTGATTCTGGTAACAGATGATGTCGCCGCCTTCCAAATATGGACCAGGCCCACCACTTGAAGGCTCAAAAGGCTGCGGTGCCGGCATCACGACATGGCTGGCCTCAGCATCGCTGGAAATCATCGGTGCAACGATCTCACGCAGAGGGAACACTTCTTTGCGACGATAAGCACGTCGAATATTCAATTCAAAATATCGTTTGCCGAGGGTATAGACAGGATCTGCGGGATACAGCAACGAGTGTCCAGGCTGGAGATGGGCAAGATACTCAGTCTCTTCTTCTGAATATGGACGCGGCCGGTACACCTGAACACCGTTGCTTTCATAAAGTGCGGCCAGCTGATCCAATTGCTCGACTGTCTTGTGCCAACGTTCTGGCATCACCTCAGCTACTAACAGGGCTTGATCTCCCGACCGTCGAAGCGCTGCTTGCACCTCGTCGTTGTAATGATGCAACGTGGGGTTGAATGGGGGCAGTGCCAAGCCATCCGCACTCCCAACGATGGCAGCGCGAAGCCTTCCAAAATCTGTATAAGCTCCAAAGTTGGTTTGCTCATCTACATCGTAAGATATATCACCTGTCATGTCCTTCATATCGATTCGCTTAAATATGATTAGTTCGTGGCGCGTTGCACAATGGCCGGAATCTTATCTTCCCAGCCGATCGCCATAATATGTACGCCCTTGACCAACGACCTTACTTCTCTAACGATACGTGCGGCGATATCGATGCTGGTCTCAGCCAACCGCTCTGAATCATCCCCCGCCGCCTCAATCTCTGAAATTAAGTGCTCCGGAATGTCAATACCCGGCACCTTCTCATTCATAAAACGTGCCATTCGAACGGACTTGATTGGAATAATTCCGGCCAATATAGGTGCATCTGTATTTGCTCTATCTAAGAATGTAGCCAATGCATCGACATCATAAATAGCCTGACTTTGAAAAAAGCCGGCACCTGCTGCTATTTTTCGATGCAGATTCTCGATCTCTGCACCGAGATCAGAAGCACCAGGATTAACAACCGCACCAATATTCATAGCCGGTTTACCTTTCAATAGATTCCCCATGTAATCGGCACCGGCATTGAGCGCACTGGCTGCATCGAGGACTTGTGATGAGTAAAGATCAAATACCCCCTTCGCTTCAGGATGATCGCCATTCTGAGGCGGATCACCACCCATGATAACGATGTTTGAAATACCGAGCGCTGCGGCACCCAACATGCTGGCCTGAATGGCAATACGGTTCTTATCCCTCGAAGTCATCTGGACAATGGGTTCAATACCACGATCAAGCAATAGATGCCCCACTGCGACGGGATCCATGGACATCTTGGCGGTATGAGATTCGGTCAGATTGAAAGCCGTCACCACTTGATGCAGCGCATCTGCTTTCATAAACAATGGCTCCAAGTCTATTCCCTTCGGGGGAATCAACTCACTTGTTACTACAAATTCGGATTGTGAAAGTGCCTGCGCGAGCCGGCTCATCAATAGTACTCCTTGCAGTTTCGATTCAATTTCTTCAACCAGTGCAATAGTGAACAATATCCGTTATGCGTTGGCTACTGCAGACTTTATGGTCCTTTCACAATATGATGCAGTCACCGGCGCGAATGATCCTTCCTCACGAGAGACATTATCAATTCACCAGTGCCACTATTTCACAGTGAACCTGAAAGATAACATGTCCCTGTCAGCCAGTATCTAACCTTTACAGCGAACAATAGAGCCTTGAGCAAGATTCTTCGTCATCTGACATCACAAGAGGTTGACTACCATTGTCGCCGAACGATCGATCATTACCAGCAAGTCGCATCTGCGTTTCAGGCGGGCACTGCCGACCATGACGTCACACAGAACATTGAATCTCTGCTCAAACATATAAGAGGAACGCCCCCCTTTCGAGTGCTCGACTTCGGATGTGGGCCCGGGAGAGATCTGGAGTCCTTCACGAAACTCGGTCACAAACCAGTCGGTTTAGATGGCTGCGAGGCATTTGTAAGCATGGCACATCAACTCACCGGTTGTCCGGTGCTACACCAAAGGTTTGATTCATTGGAATTGCCACCTGCAACGTTTGACGGGATCTTTGCGAACGCATCACTCTTTCACGTGCCCTCTCAAATTCTCAGTCGAGTCCTGCGGCAATTGAATGCATGTTTGAAATTAGACGGGGTGCTGTTCGCATCGAATCCAAGAGGACCCGATATTGAGCGTGATGAAGACGACCGCTACGCCACCTTCCTTTCACTCACTACTTGGCGAGAATTTGTTGAGGATGCCGGGTTCTGTGAGCTCGAACACTATTACCGCCCCGTTGGAAAACCACGTGACCAACAACCCTGGTTGGCATCGGTTTGGAGGAAGTCGCGCCCGGTCGATCCTGAGGTAAGCTCCCACATCGACTGTCATCAAAGTTAGTCACACTCTGACATCAGTAAAACCACTCATCTTGACACCAATCAAGCAGGATGGGGACATGAATTTGTTCTGCCCGATAGGCTAGCTGGGAACCACGCCATTCGCGCGAGAACTGGTATACGATACGGACATAGGCCCAAATTGCTTGCATTGACGCTAGCCCAATCAATTAGTTCGTCTGATCGACCCTGAATACAACATCACTATTCATAAACACTACAACAATGACTATCGATGCTACCCAGACAACACTTGCTGCATTGGATGTATTGGAAGCGGAATACGAAGTTATCCCGTGTGACCCTGAATTAGCAGATACCCACGAGTTTTGTGCTCACTACGGCTACTCCTTATCACATTCAGCCAATGTGATTGTTGCGGCAGGTAAAAGCGAACCTAAATGCTATGTCGCCTGTGTGTTACTTGCGACAACACGGCTGGATGTAAACCGGTGCGTACGCAAACGTCTTGGTGTGAGTCGTGCCTCGTTCGCGTCGGCAGAAGAAACTCGGACACTGACCCATATGGAAATTGGGGGCGTGACACCGTTCGGCTTACCAGAAACATTACCGCTGTGGGTTGATCAACGAGTTATGACATTAGATTATGTGCTACTAGGAGGCGGTAGCCGCGCAATTAAAATCAAGATCGATCCGACGGTTTTCCAAACAATGTCCAATACGACAGTTGTCGAAGGGCTAGCTAAGGATCCTGTTTGATGCTGACACATAATGATTTCAAGGAGACGTCGCTTTGAACGAAAACTATGGACGTGACACCTTCCTCTCACTGCTGAAGGATGAAGGGGTGACTCATATCTTTGGGAACCCAGGCACAACCGAACTTGCCATCATGCACGCGCTTAACGATCACCCTGATCTCACTTATGTGCTTGGCCTGCAGGAAGCGGTTGTCGTTGCTATGGCCGATGGCTATGCACGGGCCTCGGGAAAGCTCGCTGCGTGCAACGTTCATGTCGCCCCCGGCCTTGGCAACGCCATGGGCTCCCTGTACACCGCTCACATGTCAGGCTCGCCATTGATCATAACCGCCGGGCAGCAGGAACAAGGACACGGCCTAACCGAGCCACTCCTTTATGGCCCACTGGTTGAAATGGCGCGACCCGTCGTGAAGTGGGCTTTCGAAATCAGCAGAGTTGAAGATCTGCCACGCGTTATTCGGCGAGCTGCCAAAATCGCGACTACTGCTCCAACGGGGCCCGTCTTTCTGTCGTTGCCTGGCGATGTCTTGAATGCGGTTGCCGGTGTCGAACTTGCCACTGCAACTCGCGTTGACACGCTGGTGCAACCCTCCCAAGACGCGCTGTTAGCGACCGCAGAGCGCATCCTAGCCGCGAACAATCCAATGATTCTGGTGGGTAGCGAGATTATTTCAAGTGATGCTCAAACGGAAGCCATCCAACTCGCTGAAGCGCTAGGTGCCCCTGTGTTTCAACAGAGTGTGCCCTCCGGCGCCCACTTTCCCTCTGAACATCCGGCCTTCATGGGCGCCCTGTCGCGCGATCAGAAACAGGTCCAGGCAACGTTGTCACCCTATGACCTGCTCATCTGTATCGGCGCTGATGTTTTACAAATGTCGGTCTGGAGCGAAATCGAACCCCTGCCAACGGGCATGCCAATCGTTCAGATCGGCCTACGAGACTGGGAAATGGGGAAAAACTATCCCTCTGAAATTGCTCTTCGAAGCGATGTCGGGGTCACCCTACGGGTGCTGGTGCCGATGCTTCAAGACAAAATTGACGCGAAGGGGCAGTTCACGTCTGTCGAACGTCTAGAGTCGATCGCACCTAATAACTGGTCTGCGCGGCGTGAAGAAATGCGTGGTAAAACCGTAGGCTTAGCAAATGAGATGCCCATCAACCCGGACTGGTTGATGCTGCAGCTTGCCGAGTCGATACCTGAGAACGCAATCATTGTCGACGAGGGACTGACGGGAGCAAAGAACCTGCTGGGATTTGTTCCGTTGCGTGATCGATACAGCTATTTCGGAATGGTAAGCGGGGGAATTGGATGGGGCATCGCAGCAGCTGTCGGTGTGCAGCTGGCCCAACCTGACCGGCCCGTTGTTGCTGTTCTGGGTGATGGCAGTTCCCTCTACAGCCCTCAGGCTTTGTGGTCTGCCGCACATCTCAATCTCCCGATCACATTTGTTATGCTCAACAATAGAGGCTATCGCATTTTGAAAGAGCGCCTGATCGCTTTCCATGGCGACGATCGTTTTATCGGAATGGATTTTGACGCCCCTACGATCGATCTTGCTGGACTTGCGCGCTCACTCGGTGTTGAAGCGCAAACGGTTACCAATCCGAAAGATTTCGCGCAATCGTTCGATACCGCTCTGACTGATTCCAGGCCACGATTAATAGAAGTCATGGTTGAACCCGGACCACAGCGTCGCGCGCCAAACTGAAGTGGTACTCGAAAAACGCCGCTAGGAACTTCGCCTTGATTAAAACGGTATTGTTTGATCTGGGAGGGGTTGTTCTGGAATCACCACTAGAGGTCATCACCAACTTCGAGAAAACAGTTGGATTGCGCCATGGGACAGTTAACAAAGTCATTCTTGAAGGTGGAGACACGGGCCCTTGGGCGTGTTTGGAACGAGGTCAAATCTCCATGGCGGATTTCTGTCACGAGATGGACCATCAATCAAAAAAGGCTGGTACCCCCTTTTCGAGTCAACACTTAATGAGTGCCTTCGATGAGATGGCGAGGGTTCGACCACAGGTTATTGAAGTCGTGCGATCGCTTAGAAAACGTGGCCAAACGGTTGCAGCGTTGACCAATAACTGGCATTCAGGTGGCATTCTGGAAGATCGGTTTGCTGAGTTACGAGAGGAATTCGATCTGATGGTCGAGTCTTGGAAGGTTGGGCTGCGCAAACCAGAGGCCGCTATCTATCAACTGGTGTTGAGCCGCGTTGGTGCACGCCCGGAAGAGACCGTTTTTCTTGATGACTTCGGTATTAACCTGAAACCTGCGCGCGCCTTGGGTATGCACACCATTAAGGTTGGGAGTGTTGAAGACGTGGTCAGCGGACTTTGCGAAGTGTTTGGTGAACCAATTTGAAATGCTAAGGAAAACTTTGTGAGTCACCCTCATCATATGGTGGACTACGCTGCGACATACGATGCGCACAATCTGGCGGTGCCGGAGTATTTCAATTTTGGAGCGGATATCGTCGACCAATTTGCTCGCGACGAAAAAAATATTGCGCTTGTCTGGTGCGACAAAGAAGGTAACGAACATACTTTTTCCTACGCCGATATCTCCAGAGCTTCAAACCGAGTTGCCAATTACTTGACATCAAAATCAATTCATAAAGGCGACCGAGTTATCGTGATGCTACCGCGAATCCCGGAATGGCAGATTTGCCTAATTGCCTGTCTCAAAGTGGGAGCCATCCCCATTCCGTGTATTACTATCCTTTCAGCAAAAGATGTGCACTACCGTATAGAGCATTCCGGTGCAGTTGGGGCTGTCACACTATCTTCGGAAATAGACAAGTTCGCAGAGTGTGATCATCAATTCAGTGCCCGACTCGCTATTGGAAACGCGGATGTATCATGGGATCACTTCTCCATCGTCGATCACTTTCCCGAAACATTTAACAGTTGCTCGATGAGCCGGTTAGATCCGGCCATCATGTATTACACCTCCGGCTCGACAGGACAACCCAAAGGAGTCTGTCACCCGGCGCAGAGCCTATTTACCTGGCGTTATTCTGCACACTATTGGCTAGCCTTAACGGAACAAGATGTGATGTGGTGCACAGCAGACACGGGATGGTCAAAGGCAGGCACCAGCATCCTCTTCGGACCATGGAGCAAGGGGAGTACCGTATTTTTCTATGACGGACCGTTTGAAACCAAACGTCGCTTCGAACTGATCGAAAAATACAAAGTGACTGTCTTTTGTGCCGCTGCCACAGAACTGCGGCGTCTGGTCCGAGAACCTGTCGATGCATTTGATCTGTCTTCGCTTCGACTAACGGTCTCCGCCGGTGAATCGGTGAATCCTGAAATACTTGATCAGTGGGAAAAGCTGACCGGCGTTCCGTTACTAGACGGTTATGGCCAAACGGAAACACTGATGACGGTTCTCAACTATCCCGGTATGCCAGTGAAACCTGGTTCGATGGGGCGAGCCTTACCAGGAGTTGAAACAAGTGTTCTGCTTCACTCAAACAAATTGGCGCGACCAGGGCAGGAGGGCGAACTTTTAATAGGCCTGCCCAATACACAAACCATGCTTTACTACTGGAACGATCCCGAAAAAACCAACGCCGCGTTCTGTGTCAGAAACGATAAGACCTGGTTCAAAACGGGTGACAATGTGATTCAGGATACCGACGGATACTACTATTACCGTGGGCGAACCGATGACATTATCAGCTCATCGGGCTATCGAATTGGGCCACAGGAGGTGGAAAATGCGCTGATTGAGCATCCGGCAGTTCAGGAAAGCGCTGTTGTTGGAATACCCGATGAAGAGCGCGGTGAAATTGTCAAGGCATTTGTCATATTGAACGACCCTGGCCTCGCTAGTCCCGCACTAATTACGCAACTCCAAGAACACACTAAGACAACTACCGCGCCATATAAATACCCTCGACAAATTGAATTCGTTGAGGGGCTGCCAAAAACAATCAGCGGGAAAATTCAACGTAACTTGTTACGCAACCGCAATCGATCTGACTGCACATAAACTGAACAGGTAGCAGTAAAACAACATATTGGATACAACCATGACAGCGGAAACGATACCCCCCTTACTTGGATATGCCGACCGTTTGTCGGTCCGACCCGGTGAAACCGTTGGCGTCAAAGTTAGCTGCACACTCCCTGACACCTTTAATGCGAGTCTAGTCCGAATTATCTCTGCCGATCCAAATCCTTCGGGTCCAGGCATTATCGAAGAACCCGTACCTGCTGCTTTAGACGGAGATTATCCAGCACGTGTGCAAATTTTTACTCCAGGATCATGTGCCGCTGTCTCCCTGAAAAAAGGCGTCCCGCTACCGGCATCGATGACAGTCAGCGCAATGATCTGGCCGACCAGACCTGGACACTCAGAACAAGCCGTTATCTCTTTTTCGGCACAGAATGTGCCTCAGCCGTGGTTCGTACTAGGAATCGACGATACCGGTCATGGGTTCTGCCGAGTTGTCATGGACGATGGATCAACAGCCCAGGCGACGCTACTGGCACCCCTACGCGAACGAAAATGGTGTCACCTGTGGGTCAATATCGACGAAGAAAACGGTCAACTCATAGTCGGCAGTCATAGCGAAGGTCGGGGGGAAAACAACATAACGACACTGACAGGAAGAGTCACGGGGAAAAGATCGAAACCTGGCGAAATCCTAATAGCGGCAGCCCGCGCCGAGGGTCGATCGTTTCATTTCAATGGGAAAATCGACTCACCCACCATCTACGACCGCTATGTCGATCACACCGCCATACTTGACGAGAACAACAAGTTGGAGAAGTACCTATTTGCGCGTTGGGATTTCGGAATCGGGGTGAACACCACACAGATTCACGATATTGGCCCTCACTCGCTCAACGGCTCACTGATCAATTACCCTGCTCGGGCAATGACGGGATGGAACTGGGACGGCTCTGAGATGTGCTGGCGCCATGCTCCCTCGCAGTATGGTGCTATTCACTTTCACGATGACGATATCTATGATTTCAATTGGGAAACAGATTTTTCTTTTGAGATTCCCGATAACCTGAAGTCTGGTGTGTATGGAATCCGTCTCACCCACGGCGACTATACAGACACCGTACCCCTTGTTATCTGTCCGCCACGAGGACAGCAATCGGCCCGTTTATGCGTGCTGATTTCGACCTTTACCTGGACCGTGTATGGAAACCACGCGCGGCCCGACTACAACACGACCTGGCAGGAAAAAATAGCAAACTGGAATGCGTATCCATGGAATCCCGCTGAATTTCGTGATTACGGTCTTTCAACCTATAACTTCCATAGCGATGGTAGCGGTATTTGTCATGCAAGTTACCTCCGGCCCTTGTTCAACCTGAGACCAGGCTATTTGACCTTTGGCGCCAGCCAGTGCTCTGGGCTACGTCACTATCAAGCTGACAGCCATCTCACCGCATGGCTAGAGGCCAAAGGCCATGACTACGATGTCATTACCGATGAACTCTTGCATGAAGAAGGGGTGGAAGTGCTTGCACCCTATGCCGCCGTCACCACCGGATCGCACCCCGAATACCACACACTGGAGAGTCTAGATGCGCTGGAAGCCTATCGCGACCAGGGCGGAAACCTAGCCTATCTCGGTGGAAACGGATTTTACTGGCGAGTATCGCTACACCCTGAAAATAAAGGACTGGTCGAGATTCGGCGGGCGGAGGGCGGTATTCGAGCCTGGGCCGCGGAACCGGGAGAGTATTACAGCGCGATGGATGGCACGTATGGTGGCCTCTGGCGACGAAACGGCCGTCCCCCTCAACGTCTTGCTGGGGTTGGATTTTCCGCGCAGGGCACCTTCTCTGGCTCTTATTATCGCCGCACTCCCGAAAGCTACGACCAGAAGTACTCATGGATGTTCGATGGTATCGAAGACGAGACCTTGGGAGATTTCGGACTCTGTGGAAACGGTGCTGCCGGTTTTGAACTCGATCGCGTTGACTATCGCCTCGGTTCTCCGGAGAACACTGCGATCCTAGCCTCATCAGAAAATCACGATGATTCGTTTGTATTGGTCCCTGAAGAACACCTGACGCATATTACGAACTGGCCCGGCGCACCCAAAGAACAACTCATCAGGGCAGATCTCGCTTATATCGAAACGGAGACGGGTGGTGCAATCTTCTCCACCGGTTCCATTACATTCTGCGGCAGCCTGCCAACTAACGATTTTCGAAACAATATCTCAACGCTACTTGATAACGTCTTTCACCGCTTCTTGATCGACTAAGGGTTTTTATTTATGGAGCTACACGGCCAAGGCCATCCCATCGGTTGCTGGGTCAGCACCACCGCTCCAGATGCCGTCATCGATACGTATGCCGTGGACCCAACCAAACGCATATGACTGCGCCCAACGGATGACCTCGTAATTCATCGCCTCAAGCTCTCGCGTCACAAAACGGGGAATACGATTACTGACATCAATTGGCGTACTGGTTCCAGAGAAACGCGGCGCAATCACTGCATCAGACATCGACATATCAAAATCAATCAAATTGAGCAGCACCTGTAGGACTCCCATCGCAATCTGCGTACCCCCTGGCGCCCCGATCACAATAAATGGCTCATCGTTTTGAAAGACGATCGTCGGACAAAGGGATGAGAAACGACTTTTGCCCGGAGCGAGGCTCCCTGCCCGACCCGGCCGTGGATCGAAAACGCCCATACAACCGTTGTACATAAATCCCAATCCATCGGTAATCACACCTGATGGCATACCGAGTGAATGGGTCATCGAAAAAGCATTACCCTCCTGATCAATAACCGACACGTGGGTCGTGTCCTTAGATTCAGGAACACGGGGCAATCGCTCAACGCGGGCCTGTTGTCCATCGCGTATCAGCGCGGCCAACGTGGCTGCATAAGGCTTCGACGTTAAGCGCTCTAAGGGTATATCGACGAACGCCGGATCACCCACGTGAGTGTCCTTGTCAATCGTGGCCCGTTTCATCGCCTCACTGACGATGCGAATATATTCGACGGAATTGTGCCCTACATCACTTAGATCAAAATTCTCCAGTATGTTCAGCATTTGGATTAGCATAATGCCGCCACCCGGTGGATGATTGGTAGAGATTCCTAGCTTCCGATAGTTTCCACTAAGCGGTGTGCAGTGACAGGTTTGGTAATCCGAGAGATCCTTTGCCGACAGCAACGCCCCATTGGCCATCATGTCACTTGCAATATGGCCCCCCAATTCACCCGTGTAGAAATCTTCCGCTCCGCGCGCAGCAATGTGCCGCAAGGTATCGACCATTTCCGGATTATTCAATCGTTCACCAACACGCTTCAGTGAACCATCTTTATTGAAATAGATTCGGCGCCCTGATGCCGTCAGTCTCAAGCGTTCTGCCGAAAGCACTCGACCCGATGCGTCGTCAGTTGTCCACCAATTGTAAACATGGGGGCGAACGATGGCTCCGACCTTTGCCTCGGCAATCGCTGGCTGCATTACATCCTCCCAAGACAAGCGACCCCACGCTTTTTGCGCTTCCGAATAAGCCTTAAGGCTGCCCGGCACAGTAATGGATTGATAACCGACATCATTCACCCGCCCTTTCAGGATGAAGCCAAAACCATCCCGTGTCTCTCCTTCAATGAGGTCAGCCCACATATCGTCACGGGTCGCAGCCGGCGATTTACCGTGAAAATCAATACATTCGTGTATGGCTCTGTCAGGAAGATAGGCTTGCAGACTGCCAAAACCCGCGATGCCCGTCATTTGGGGATCAACGACCCCCTGAACCAGAGCACAGGCGATCCCCGCATCAACCGCATTTCCACCTTCCTTAAGAATTATCGCTCCCGCTTCCACCGCCTCAGGCTGAGGAGCGACAACCATGCCATGCGTCATGGCAATATCAACCTCGAGACATTGGTGATTCGCATGATGCGGTTCAGGCTACCGACCCCAACGCAGTGCCACTGGGTCTAATTCACGGGCGAGCTCCAGAAGGCCTTCGCGAGTTACCGGAGGCAATACAGTCAAAGGATGGCGCACGGTATCACTGGCAATGACACCACCTTCCTGCATAATGGTTTTTGTCGCACGTAACCCACACTGACGGTTTTCATAATTAATTAAAGGCAAGATGCGTGCGTACCTCGCACGGGCTTGATCACGACGTCCATCAAAAAAATCCTTAAGCACCGGTTTGATCAAGTCGGGCAACATTGCGCTTGGCATCGTACCCGTTGCACCGGCCTCTAGATCTGCCATCAAGGTAATTGCTTCTTCGCCATCGAACGGGCCTTCAACAACATTTTCGCCTACCGAAATTAACGCCCGCAGTTTGTCAGCAGCCGCCGGCGTCTCTATTTTGAAATAACGCACCTGCGGTAGCTCTTGCGCCAATCGAACCAAAAACGACACCGTCAGCGTGACTCCGCTCAAAGGTGCATCCTGCACCATGATAGGAATATCAATGGCTCCAGCCACCGCAGAAAAATGTCCAAACATTCCCTCTTCGTCAGCGCGTAGCGCGGCCCCATGATAAGGCGGCATCATCATCAACATCGCGGCGCCTTCCCCAGCCGCTCGTCGCGCGCGGGCGATAGCGACATGAGTGCTGAAATGACTACAAGTCACGATGACAGGAACGCGGCCCGCTACATGCCCAAGACAAATTTCGAGCAATTGGTCTCGTTCCTCATCAGACAATAAGAATTGTTCTGAGTAGTTGGCTAAGATACAGATGCCATCAACACCCTGGTCGACCATGCAGTCCAATACCCTGCGTTGTCCTTCCACGTCCAGGTCACCGTTCTCCTTGAATGGTGTTGGCGCAATAGGAAATACACCCGAGTAACGTCCTGCCGCAGATGTAGTCATTAGAAGTCCTTTTGGCAATCCAAATTTGTTTAAGTACTCGTAATCGGATCAAACCCCCAGCTAAAGAACGGTACACCGCCATCCGCCGTTACCTGCACCACCTCTTCTACCCAGACACGTTCAGTTTCTGGACCTGGATAGAGAATATGCAATGGGACTACCATGCCAGCCTCAAGGCACCAATCAGCATTTGGTGCTCCATCAGCTGTTACCTGTTCCAAATCCATGTGACTGAGTCCCAGCCCATGAAAAAATATCAAAACAGAATCTGCAGCACTAACACCAGCCTTGCGATAGACAGAACGACCAAGTGCCTGTAGTTCGCTCACACGCGTACCTGGACGCATCGCCGCCATGACAACCGCAGCTGCCTCAGATGTCGCCGAAGCATTGGTTCGAGCCGTGCCCACAAGTTCACCATCGACAACCCAGGTTTTGCCGCCATCCCAACAGTAAAGATCAAGTGTCCCGTGACAATCAAACATGACATGCAACCCCTGCCGCACTTCGAAATCTTCCAGCCCGCTCTGCAGCATTACGGTGGAATCTACCCCCTGCGGGTGCCCCCAGATCATCGCACCGGGATCACGCACAAAACCACCTAGGTTCACGGCAGCGCAATGATACACGTGGTTGAATTCCCGCCATGTCATGCCACGCTGCCAGCTCGCAATCGATTGCTCGATCGCAGCCTGGTTCAGTGCTGTTGATCGTTTCAGCATAGTTATCTCATGCTCGGTCTTCACCGCACGTGCGTACATCATCGGGTCATAACCATCCACCACTTCAACGTCATCCATGCCTAACTGAAAACCGAAACGCATATCGTCAAATGCCACTCTACCCTGCGATAACCCAAGATCAGCAAGCGCTCCCCGACATGCTGCTGATATTGAATTGGAGAAATTGTTTCGAACGTTTTGCACCCAGCCGTTCGCTCCAGATCCAGCAGAGATAAATCGATCGATGTCATTTTTAGCGGGGGGAATATCCAAGGGCAGCATAACTGCCCGAAATGATCTTACATCAGTGATCCAAGTGGGTTGGCTCATCAACGAACTCACATAGTAATCAGCCAGCAACAGCACCGGGTTATCCGGCGCATGCCTTGAAATCACCACAGCATAAGGACGCGGTTCATCTGATTTGTGGGCAATGCCGCTGAAACCCGATAAGTAGAAGACGTTATAGGGCGTCGAAACCACGATACCATCAAGTTTGCGACGCGACATTCCGTCGACCAGACGCTCGAGATTGCAAAATTTCTCAGGCAATTGCTGACGAGGAAATCTTGGTCCTTCAGCTTGTGTTACGGACATACGTTTCTCCTGGAAATAGAAACCGAACCATCGGGGCACTCTCTCGATTCATACGAAGCAAATAAAATCTAGCAGATACTCCGGTTACATGTTGTGCCAAACTATTAGAGTCAAGTCTAACAACCAATTCCCAATACAGTGCGCGCAAAGGCCGGATAGGTTTCACCAATCGCAGAACCAATCGGACCTCGAATCAATTCAAGTTCTTCGACACTAGGAATCCTAGTTACAGCAACCTCCTCAGTCACATCAAACTCAAACCCTGTGTTGTCGGTAACGGTTTCAATAGTCTCTCCCGGGTGTACGCTTCGTAACCGAAATCCGGGCACCGATTGATCAAAGTCGAACAGACATCGACTTGTTAACAGAAATCGTGGTCCCCCGGGACGAAAGATATTTTCCCCGCTGGTCCCTGGTGCACTGACAAAATCAACCTTTGATACCAGATTACGTTGGCTGTGCGCCAAGCTGAAGAGAATCACATTGGGGACCAGAAAATATAGGTAAGCGGAACCGAAAGATCCTGGAAACCTAACCGGTTGGGCGGGATAGTCTCCGATCCCCACAAGATTGATATTCGCACGACCATCGATCTGCGCACCGCCGAGAAAAAACCCATCGATCCGACCCTGAGCTGCGCAATCGAACAGCTCTCGGCCGCCGTCGGTAAAGGTGTTATGCCGCTCGCTACCCAACACCGATACTCTAAGCGCAGGGGATCTTTCCCTCGCCAGCAAGGCACCGGCGCCGGGGATCGGCGACGCTGCGCCGACAGCCACATGCGAGCGTTCCCTCAATAAATCAGCAATCGTGACAATAAGTAATTCTTCGATGCGGTAACTCACGGTGTGCTGGTCACGGCAGATCCTTGTGCGTAATCATTCAGGTACTCATTAAAACCTTCCGTGGTAGTCGCCCGCTTCACATAATCTTTCAGATTTCCGTGGTCAGCTCCGTAACAACCCCAAAGGCCAACGGGCCAAGCACCATTCTTGGCAACTGAAATGCCACCGATATACATACTGGGAATGACACCTGCCGCAGTGCGTTCGTCGGTCAGAAGTGAGTCTGACTGTACTTCTTCAACCGTTACCAGCGTAGTCGCAGCTGCATGTGACATGGTCATTAATTCACGCCTTATGCCCACCCAAACGTTGCCATCTGTATCAGCT
This sequence comes from Gammaproteobacteria bacterium, assembly GCA_022451485.1. GTDB lineage: Bacteria > Pseudomonadota > Gammaproteobacteria > Arenicellales > UBA868 > UBA11791. The sequence goes on along the minus strand of JAKUQS010000005.1, from coordinate 34,972 downwards.
AGGGGTGAGTGAAAAAGCGCAACATCGGGACGAATTGCAGGTAACAGCACTATGGGATCGTCATCGGCAAAAGGATTATTTTGAGTCTTCCAGTCAGGCCTATAGCGCAGAAGGTCGGATCCGATGATGCCTCGGAGCGGCATAAACGGGAGCCCCTTCTCCGCTGCCTGCAAGCCGGCATGAATCGCGGGGCAGGTTGAATCACGCATATTGATCGAACCAGTCCGCACCGCATCAGTAAATCGAGGTGCTAAACCGTGCTCACCTAGCGTCACCGCGGCAGACTCTAAATTCTCGACACAGCCCGCCCCAATTAACCAATCGACCTGCAAGCCCCCTTGTGGAACGGTGATGATCTTAAGATTTCTCACACCACGTTCAATGAGCAAGCGAACAGCGCTCATCGCACAACCCGAGTAATCAGGCGGCAGCGCGACGCTTGCGCCGTCATCTATTCGACTTACCAATCTCTCAAGGTCTAGAAATTCAGCCATCGCGCATTTACCAACCAAATACAGTAACTCGCCGCCGAAAATGAGGTTACCAGATTCCGACGCGCCAAGTCTTCGGTGTTTGACTTACTGAAACAATAGCAAAATAATGACTCCAATACGCATCAATAGAGTGGAACGCCATGGCGCAAGCACTTGAATCTCATACGCTAAAGTCGGTATCCCCATCAAATGAAGAACGCTCCTTAAGGATCGATCTTGCGGCTGCCTATCGGCTAGTCGATTATTTTGGCTGGTGTGAGTTGATCTACGGCCATCTGACTGCCCATGTCCCTGGGCCCGAGCCTCATTTTCTTATCAACCCCTATGGACTGAACTACGATGAAGTGACCGCCTCCAATCTGGTCAAGATTGACATTGACGGGAAAATCGTTGAACCGACGACTCACGCGGTGAATGAGGCAGGCTTTGTGATTCATTCCGCTATTCATATGTTAAGTGACGATACCAATCGTGTTGTCATGCACACACATAGCCGAGCGGGAATGGCAATCGCTGCATTAAAAGAAGGTCTACTTCCGATCAGTATGGGCTCTACGGCGTTTTATGATGATGTCGCCTATCATGACTATGAAGGACCAAGCCTTTACCTGGATGAACGAGAACGCTTGCAGAAGTCATTGGGGGAAAAGAAAACTCTAATATTGAGAAACCATGGCTTGCTAACAGTTGGTAAAACGGTAGCCGAGGCATTCATTCGGCTCTATCGATTGGAAAGCGCCTGCAGGGTACAGCTTGATGCCGGAGCGGCGGGAACACTAGACATCATCGACAGCACGTTGGCGCGTACATCCGGCCGTGACGTAAATCGCTTCATGGAACAGGAAGATACTTTTGGTCAACTTGAATATGCTGCTCTCATGCGGAAAATCGACAAAGTTGATGATTCCTATCGACACTAGGTTAGCGCGCTGTATCTGCCAATTAGTTGCAGTGCACCGCCTAGATGCTTTTTAAATACCACTGTAGATCATGTCTTCCGAGACGAAAACGCCGCTGTGGCAGGACCAGTTGTATGAGAGCCTGCGAAGAAACGGAGTCACACTCTTCGCTTATGTTCCCGATGCGGGCCACGCAACGCTGATCGAGCACTCGGCGCAAGATCCAGAAGTGATTTCGGTTCCGCTGACAACCGAGGAGGAAGGCGTCGGCCTTCTGGCCGGAGCCCACTTGGGAGACAAACGTGGCGTTCTGCTGATGCAAAGTAGCGGTGTCGGTAATTGCATCAATATGCTGTCGTTGATTGCAATCGGCAGATTTCCTTTCCTAACGATTGTCAGTATGAGAGGTGATTTTGGAGAACAGAATCCATGGCAGTTTCCTATGGGACAAGGTGCTCGACCCTGTCTGGAAGCTATGGGCACACACTGCTATCGAATTGAGACAGCCAGCGAAGTCGTTCCAACGAGCGATGCGGCGACTGCTATGGCCTTTCGGTCGGATCAATCGGTAGCCATCCTTTTGTCCCAGCGTCTAATCGGAGCCAAAAACTTTTAACCCACGATGCGAAAAGATCGAGACACGCATACAAATGAAGACTTGCTCCTTGACCGGCGATCGGCGGTACCGGCATTGATCGGCGATCCGTCAGACTTCTTGATTATCAGTGGCCTATCGGGTGCCGCCAGGGATATAGGTTATCTGACGGAAGAGACTCCAAATGCCTATCTGCTTGGTGGCGCCATGGGTGCGGCCGCATCAATGGGCCTTGGACTTGCACTCGCGCAGCCAGAGAGACAGGTCCTGGTAGTGAGTGGTGACGGTGAATTACTGATGAACGTGGGCACACTAGCAACCATAGGCCACATGCGTCCACACAATCTCACGATGCTGTGCATAGATAACGGTCGCTACGGAGAAACCGGCAATCAAAAAAGTCACACTCATCACACCGTTGACCTTGCGAAGGTCGCACAAGGCTCGGGTATCGAGGCCACCTTAACCGTCCGATCAGAAACAGAGTTTGCACAGGCGGCTCGCCTCCTACGCAGTCGAAACGGGCCCTCTTTTGTCGTATTACGCGTCAGTGATGGGGCGCCAGCGAAATATAACCGCAATTTCGATGCCGTCGAAACAAAAGCCAAATTCCGTCGCGCGTTACATGTTAACCCGAAGATCATTTAGCCCAGCAAAGGACGAATCAACAGGGAACGAAGTCATAATGACCTACCCCCTGAATAATAAGAAACTTACAGCGACCACCTTCTATTCCCGATACGCGGTGGGGCCGCAGTGACTGAACCGCAGTCGTCTCTCCCGGCGCTAGCACGCGCTGCTCCTCTGGGTTTCTCAGTTCGATTTGCATCGGCCCTTCGATACAGAAAAACGTATCCGTCACGATACTATGATGATGCCAGGGGACACACTGGCCGGGTCCGATGGTAAGAATCGAAGTTCTTAGACCATCGACCTCTGCGATCAATTCCCGAGCTTCAATTTTGAAGTCTGAACTCATATTGGTAATGTCCCTGAACGCATACTAGCTAACGGAAGTAAGGTTCGATAATTTTTTCCATCCAAAGATCCAATTGATCCATCTCGGGACCAGCGGGCTGAATGGTCACGTGCTGAAGGCCATGACTCTCGAGAAATTTTAATTTCTCCACAATGTCGTCAATGCTGCCCACGAGATAACAGCCTTGGAGATGATCCCAATCGCGATTCTTACCCATAATGGTTTCCATCGGTGCGCGCTGCATCGACAATGCTTTCTTTGAATCCGCTGTATCAACAACATAGCCCGCCTGAACGTGAGCTAATTCCAGTGACGCTGGATCCCGACCCTCTGCTGCGATGTATTCACGTACCGTTTGATAATCACGCGCCACCCATTCTGTGCTGCCAGAAGCTCGGCAGGTAAAGACATCAGCATGCTTGGCAATTCGTTTGAGCACAGATTTCACCATGTACGGTCGGTCAGGTGAGAGTGGACCAGGTACGCGGGAACCCCCTGCCACCCACACGGGGAAATATGTTTCTGGACGAGGCTCAATAGTGACGTCCTCAAATTGATAGAACTCACCGTTAAAAGATACGTTCTCTTCAGTTAGCAACAACTTGACCGCATCTAGAATTTCGTCAGTTCGCCGTCCCCGCTCACTCATCGAGATTCCCATAGAGGTAAATTCCGGCTCATTCCAACCCGGACCCACACCAAAAAAGAAGCGACCGCCTGACATGGCATCCAATGTGCCCAGCTCTTTTGCCAACAATACCGGATGACGAATGGGGACAACGAGAATGTTAGTCCCAAGGGGGATCGTTTCGGTAGCGCCCGCCGCACAAGAAAGGACCATCAAAGGATCCAGCCACGAACCGCCGTATAATCCCGGCGCGGTCAAAAGATGATCCCACACCGTAAGTGAGTCATAACCCAACGCCTCGGCCCGGCGGGCCATGTCCTTGGTCACCCGGTAAGTCATTTCATAATCGAGTCCAGGCCAGGTGTATGATGGCAATGTGAAACCAAATTTCATCTCGGCGTTCCTTAAATGCTTGTTTACGTGAATCGATCCAGAGTATCGCATGTCTTGCAGCTAAATATGTTCTTCCCTATCGGTCACCCTCCTTTCGCTTCCATCCTTCAACCTATTGAATGGCGGACCAATGAATAATCTCTCTCTGATTCGTGGCGGCCAAGTGCTCGACATCCGTTCCGAAAAACTAGAACCGATGGATATCCTGATCAAGGACCAACGTATCGTCGACTTGATCAGACCCGGTACCTCAACGAATGACAACACCCGCCTCATCGATGCTACCGGCAAGATGTTAATCCCGGGACTCGTCAATGCGCATACCCATGGGCACGGAAGCCTTGGCAAAGGCATGGGGGATAAGTGGTCACTAGAGCTACTCCTGAACGCTGCTCCTTGGCTAAATGGAGGCTACACGCTCCAAGATAAATCCCTTGCGGCCAGGCTGAATGCGGCTGAGATGGTCCTCAAAGGAACGACCGCTGCCTACGATCTTTTTGTTGAATTCCCACAACCGACTATCGAAGGCTTACAGGCCGTTGCCAGTGGCTATCAGGCTGTCGGAATGCGCTCCGTGGTCGCCGCGATGATGTCCGACCAATCTTTTTACCAGGCAATACCTGGACTGATGGATGCATTACCTGAGAATAATGTCGACTATGCTCGAAGTATCAGACCTGCTAACTATCAGGCTTCTCTCGATACATGCAGACGTCTGCTACATGACTGGCCATTCGACCGTTTGATCTCAAAACTCGCTCTGGCGCCGACAGTACCCCTTCACTGTAGTGACCCATTTATCATTGGCTGTCGTGACCTAGCAGAAGAGTTCGACTCATCTATTCATATGCATCTCGCCGAATCAAAAACTCAGGCCGTCTCTGCGATCGAACGTTACGGTAAAACACTGACGGCCCATATTGATGAACTGGGATTACTCAGCCCGCGCTTCACCGCCGCACATTTCGTATGGCCAGACGAAGACGATATCTTACGGATGGCTGACCACGGGTGTTCGGTTGCCCATAACCCAGGCAGCAATCTACGACTCGGTTCGGGCATTGCCCCTGCACGCGCCTTTATAGAAAACGGACTGACGCTGGGTATCGGCACCGACGGCTCCAGTTGTTCCGATAATCAAAATATGTTCGAGGCTATGCGAACAGCCGCATTCGTCTCTCGCGTTGCTTCACCTGATTACACTACATGGCTCGGTGCGAGTGAAGCACTTGATCTTGCGACTCGAGGAAGTGCGGCCGTCTTAGGTTATGACACCGAAATGGGCCAACTAAAACCAGGCTACCTAGCCGATATCGTTTTTCTTGATCTTGCGAATATCAACTTTGTGCCACTCAATAACGCGATTAACCAATTGGTTCTGTGTGAGGATTCAAGCGCAGTGGAAAGCGTCATGATCGGCGGAAAGCTGGTCCTGAAAAATCGACAATTCACGACTTTTGACTACGATGCGCTTGTCGAGGAAGCTCGCATAGCGGCACAGCGACTCAGTGAAACCAATGCCGACAGAAGGGCCTTAGGGAACGAATTAGAATCAGCCGTAGGTCTCTTTTGTATCGGCCTCACCCAGCAACACTATCACGTACAGCGCCACCTCGATGCCAAAACTTTTCTTTAAGCGTTTCTTCTACACAACCCCTCACCATCATCACTAATTCAGAAGAGCGCACCCCGACAAGTCACCGGCCAGATTGCTTCGACGACATCACCACGAACACAAACATACCAATCATGAAGGTTAACCGTCGGATCACAATGACCCGGTATCAGTTTCAACTTATCTCCCAGTTCGTAAGCCATACTGGCCTTCGAAAGAATCAAATTGCCATGTTCGTCCGAGGGACGTTCGTATTGGGTGGCCAAGTCATCAACCACTAAGGGCATGCCGGCATCAAAGGCCATTGATTTGAGGCCCGCGTCCACCACCACACGCCCCGGCTCGGGTGTGCTCATCACAGTTGCATAAACAAAAAGACTGTGACCGAAATTTCCCGGTTGCTCTATAGGCTCATGGCGGTTCCGCGCATAGTCAGCATCCATGAAAATATAAGAGCCAGCTTGCAGTTCAGTATAAACACCACTGGTTGCCTCAAACTGCCATGTACCGGTTCCAGCACCCGTAACACGTTGGCATTGAATGCCCGCGATTTGGAGTTGATTAACCACATCTGATACCACTGCCGAAGCAGAGGCAATCGCCTCGCGACGCTCTGCAAACTCGCGAACGTGTTGCGCGCTACCATGGTAGGCCTGTAGTCCCGAGAATCGAAGATGTGGAGATTCAGAAATTCTCTGCGCTAACGCAACGGCAGTTTTAGGGTCTACTCCACATCGAGAACTACCTACGTTGACCTCAACCAAAAGGTCTAAGGTCTGTCCCGAATATCCCGCAGCATTTTCAAGTGCTTCCACATTCGCGACATTGTCCACACAGGCCACAATCTTGGCACGTTTGGAAAGCGCCGCCAGACGATCGATTTTGCGAGTGCCGACAACCTCATTCGTAATAAGAATATCCGATATCCCCGCCTCTACCAGGGCCTCGGCCTCCGAAACTTTCTGACAACATACGCCGACAGCACCGCTCTCGATTTGCGCTTTCGCAATATCAGCCGACTTATGCGTCTTGGCATGGGGGCGAAGGTCGATACTGAGCGCACTGACATCTGTTGCCATACGCTTTAGGTTGGATTCAAACACATCGAGATCAACCAGCAACGCCGGTGTATCAACATCCCGCAAAAGTGTTCCAACCGTAGCCGGTGCATCGACACCCATCAGGAAGCGGGCCCGGATAGACCAAGCATCTGCCGAGCTTCGGCAACCGTTGCAATCTGACCACCCAGCTCATTAATGATTCTGACAGATTTGTCGACGAGTGCTGCGTTACCAGGTGTCTTGACGCCTTTAGAAAGGTATACCGTGTCCTCCATTCCTATCCGGCAGTGTCCGCCAAGAAGAAAGGCCTGAGCCAGCATTGGGAACGCCATTCGACTCGCTCCGAAGGCTGCCCATTCGGCACCCGGTGGCAACATCGAACGTGCGTATGCCAACGATTCTGTTGTCGCAGCCATTCCATATTTCACACCCATCACCAGCTGAAAGAGTACAGGCTGTTTTAAGGTGCCATCTTTCAAAAGGTCAGCCGCAATCTGCAGATCCCCCGTATCAAAAACTTCCAGTTCCGGTTTGATGCCCGCAGCATAAATACGTTCGGCCATGACTCGAATTGCGGGGGGATGATTAATCACCGCACCGCCACCAAACCACATTGTGTTCAAATCAAGACTGCAGATTTCGGGTTTTAACTCTACGACGTGTGCTGTACGAATTTCCGGTCGAGTCAGACTGGTTGCCGGATCGGCTACTTTGGGATCCTCTTCAGAAGGTACGAAACGGCCACCGGGGCCCGTCGTGAGGTTAATAATGAGATCAGTATCACTCGCCCGAATACGTTTAACCACTTCTCGGTAGTACTCCAGTTCCATACTGGGTAATCCGCTATTCGGATCACGGACATGGATATGACAAATCGCGGCACCGGCCTTGGCTGCGGCGATGCTCTCGCCTGCGATTTCTTCTGGCGTCACGGGCAAATTAGGATTGTGCTCTCGCGTGGTGAAACTGCCCGTTACAGCACAACTCAATATGGTGGCTTTCATTACATCCTCCAGTCTTCTCGATTAGTTGTGATCAGCCTGATTTATCAGGCAGTTTATTCATTCGTTGTCGTGCCGGACGGATCAAAATAACCACGCTGCAGATCCCGTGCAATCAGTTCAGGATCACGTTCTATCACCGGCCCATACCCCCCACCCCCGGGTGTTCGAATTTGGACCCAATCATTCGCGCCCAGAAGATAACCTTCACCCTTGGAGAGATGCTCTGGTTCACATACCGTATCTGATTGACTAACTCGAATTTCATTGGTTCCACCTGCCTCGCCCCCGAGAATTCCGGGAGGACCGGTACGACCATGATCCATAAGAAATGAGGCCTTAGCTTCACCACGTAACAATCGCACTCGGTAGCTCACGCCAAATCCACCCCGGTGTTGCCCCGCCCCAGCCGACCCCTCTCGCAGTGCGTATTCCTCGAAGAGCAGTGGATAGTGTTGTTCGAGAATTTCAACCGGCTGAGTTTTCGAGATGCCCACCGTAGAACAACCGTTGGTCAAACCGTCGGTACGCGCGGAACCACCATAACCCCCGCCGGTAAAAAAATACATGATGTAGTCCCGCCCTTCCTCCGGGTCGTAACCCCCCAATGCAAAGTTCCCACTGGTGCCTGCGGGAGCACCAAAAAGTCTTTCAGGAAGGGCTTTTGCCATTGCACCGAACACAGCTTCCATAATTCGCTGAGCAACTTCGGCCGCACAGCCAGCTACCGGTTTCGGATACTCAGCAAAGAGTACTGTCCCTTTAGGAGCTTGAATGTGTAACGGGGCGAAACAGCCAGCATTGATAGGCACCTCCGGAAAAATATGCTTCATCGCAACGTAAACCGCCGACTGCGTCGTTGCCCACACTGAGTTCATCGGGCCCCTGCACGGAGGACTTGACCGGGAAAAATCGAAATACGCATCGCTCCCATCGATCGTCATGTCGAGTGCAATTTCAAGCGGCTCATCGACAACGCCGTCGCTATCCAACAATGCCGTGAAACTGTAACAACCGTCAGGCACACTGGACAGCACCTCTCGCATATGCCTCTCCGACCGCCGTTTCAATTCTTCGATCGCCACCTCAATGGTATCGACCCCATAGCGATCAAGTAGCGCGGTCAGCCTTCGCTCGCCGGTCTTCAGCGCACCAATCTGGGCACGAATATCACCGATACGTTCTTCAGGAACACGGATGTTGTTCAGAATGATATCCACCACGTCCTGCACCAACTCTCCGTTCCGAACCAGCTTTACCGGCGGCAGCCGCAATCCTTCCTGCTGAATTTCAGTCGCAGTCGAGCAGAATCCTCCCGGGACCATGCCACCCGTGTCGGGCCAATGACCAGTGTTGGAAAGAAAACACCACAGAGACCCGCGGTAATAAAACGGCATAACCATTTTCACATCCATTAGATGTGTCCCGCCGAGATATGGGTCATTCTGGATAATAATGTCACCCGGCTCCAAGTCGCGCCGCCGTTCGAGAACCGCACCAGTGGCAAACTGCATCACACCGAGGAATATCGGAAGTCCAAGCTCGCCCTGGGCGATCATTTCCCCGTTCTCTCGACCGTAGATTCCATTAGAACGATCGAACGCTTCGGAAATTACCGGTGAAAAAGACGTTTTCTCATGGACAAGATCCATCTCTGAACATACTTGCTTCAGTCCATTTTCAACAACAGCGAGTGTTACCGGATCGAGCGTCATAATTTATTCCCTGATGGCATCACGTAGTTGGATCTAAATCAATAAGAAGGTTACCTGCACTATCCACCGTTGCCCGTGCCCCCGGGTTGATGACACAGGTCGTATCCGGCTGTTCAATAATCACGGGTCCATCGATCGTAGCACCGGTACTCAGACTCTGTCGTGCAACAACCGGCGTATCGAGCCAGTCACCGTCAAAATAGACCTGCCGCCTAGTCTCGCGCGTAGCTTCCGTCTCGCCACCACCAAACATTGCAAGATCGACATCCGCCCGTTGTCCAACAACCGTTGTACGCAGACTTGCGAGCACCGGAGTCATCTCAGACAGTCCGATCTCGAAGCGTTTAGCATAATGTTCAGCAAAGACCGCGTTAACATCGTCGATAGTAAATGCAGGACTTTGTACTGGCACACGAAAGACATGACTCTGCCCACGGTACATAAGGTCGGCCTCATGAATCACCTTAATACCCTCAATAGGCACCGCATCCGATGCAATTGCGCGTCGACCCCTATCTGCCTGCTCGGCTAGGATAGCATCCGCGTCCAGAGGATCAATCTCTGCCAACGGTCTCCAAAGTGAGTGAACATAATCATGTCGTAGATTGGACAACAAACAACCGAGCGCAGAGGTAATACCAGGAAATCTGGGCACAAGGACTTTGGGTATCCCGAGTTCACGAGCTAATTCGACGGCGTGTAGCGGTCCAGCCCCACCGAACGCAAATAAGACAAAATCTCGCGGATCATGCCCTTGCTCGATCGAGACCAACCTTATCGCCGATGCCAATTGATTCCCAGCAACCGCCAGCACCGCGGCCGCGGCGTCCACAGGACTGAGCGAGAGCGCGGCTCCGACTGTAACTCCAACCGCATTAGCAACCTTTTCAGTTCCAGACGCATCTCCAACACCGGCAAATCCCGAAGGATCAACACGTCCCAAAAGTAAGTTAGCATCGGTGACTGTAGGCCTTTCACCGCCCCGTCCGTAACATACGGGGCCCGGTTCCGCGCCCGCACTTTCCGGACCCACCCGTAAGAGGCCGGCTGCATCAACCCTGGCGATCGACCCACCACCGGCACCGATTGTGTGTATATCTACCATTGGCACGTGTACCGGAACTCCGTAAGCGAGATCCTTTTCTGCACTGAGTGCCGGCGCACCACCCAAAATCAGACTGACGTCGAAACTGGTACCACCCATGTCACACGCAATCAGATTTTCAAAGCCCGCCTGCGCACCGATCCGTGCCGCCGCCACCGCTCCCGCTGCCGGCCCCGACATGACGGTATGAACGGGTTGCCGGGCAGCAGCCGAAGCGTTGAGCGTTCCTCCGTTACCTTGCATCACCAGCAACTCGCGGTCGTAACGACTAACCTGCAAGCGCGTCAGCAACCGATTCAGATAACTGGCTACAACGGGCTGGACAAAAGCATTGACCGCAGCCGTGGTGCCGCGCTCAAACTCCCTGACTTCGCGAAGTATCTCGCTACTGACTGAAATGTACTCGTTTGGCCACTGATTCCTGGCGATCTCAGCCGCGCGTGATTCATGTTCAGGGTTTGCATACGCATGAAGAAAATGGATAACGACTGTTTCCGCGCCTGCCTCCGACAGTTTTTTCAGGGCAGCGGTGACCTCGGCCTCATTTAGTGGTTGGACAATACGACCACGCGCATCAATCCGTTCGGACACTTCAAAACGTAATTCACGGTCTATTAATGCTTCAAATGTCCCAATTAATCCATAGTTATTCGGCCGAGTACGACGCCCGAGTTCGAGTACATCGCGAAAACCCCGCGTGGTAATCAAACCACATCGCGACCCCTTCCGCTCAAGCACAGCATTGGTAGCAATGGTAGTGCCATGAACAATGGCCAACAGGTCAGCAATTTCGCATTCACCAGTCCCTAGACCATTCATTACTGCATCCGATTGATCATGGGGAGTAGTTGGCACTTTGGCTACATTAAAGCGACCTGAATCGTGATCGAGGAAAAGCAGATCCGTATTAGTTCCCCCAACATCAACGCCAACTTGCCAAGTACCCATCTTGCTCCTCCGTGTCCTTCCAACTAATCGCAATTACCTAGAATTAAGCATGGGAAAATCGGAGAAAGCGCTAGCTACTCGACTTCGTGCCCAGGCTACCGGGTAGGCTACTATATGTGGGATAAAGAACCCTACCGTCAAGGTAGCTGTAATTCCTTAAATTCAATCGGGATATGAGGTCTCAATCATGAACGAGCGTGCGAATCAACGGGTTGCCTACTTCAATGGTGAAATCATGCCAGAGCATGACGTGCGAGTACCATTTCGTGACCGCAGCTTTCTATACGGTGACGGCTGCTTTGATATGACGCGAACCTTCAACGGTAACCTTTTCAAGATTGAAGAACACGTGGAGCGCCTGTTCCGATCGCTGGCTTATCTGCAAATCGACATCGGGCTGTCACCCGCCGAGGTGATCCGGATCAGTGAGGATGTGCTCGACCGAAACCGCCACTTACTGGCCGATGGCGATGACTACTGGCTCGGTCAAAGGATCTCGCGCGGTGTCAAAGCCGTGGGCGACGAGGGTTGGGATCACACGGGCCCTGCAGTAATTGTAGAGTGTCAACCATTGCCCTTCCGCGAACGCGCACAATATTACCGTGACGGACTCAAGGTGATCGTGCCATCGGTCCGAAGAACACCACCACAAAACCTGAGCCCACGGACCAAGACCCATAACTACCTCAATCTGGTGATGGCAGAACTCGAGGTCCACGCACAGAATCCTTCGGCGTGGGCTGTGCTACTCGACTACAACGGCAATCTATGCGAAGGGTTAGGTTCCAATATTTTCATCGTGAAAAATGAGGAGCTTTTCACTCCAAAGGCACAGTACGTTCTGGCTGGGGTCAGCAGAGGCACTGCCATCGAACTAGCAGATGAGATAGGCCTGCGGTGCGAGGAACGTGACCTTGACCTCTACGACGCGTATACCGCAGATGAGATCTTCGTCACTTCCACAAGTTTTTGCATCTGCCCAGTCTCTTCAATTAATGGTAATGCGGTCGCAGAAGAATCGATTCCCGGACCCATCACCGGGCGACTTCTAGAGGCTTACTCAAAATTGGTCGACTGCAATATCGCTGACCAATATCTGAAACATCTTCATACGGAGTAATGCACGATGAATGAACCCACTCGTAACTTCACGCTTCAGGATGCAATATCAGACGTAGAAAAACGATATGTCGCCGCGAATCCAAAAAGCGAAGCGCATTATCAGGCGGCTACAAAAAATATGCCCGGGGCGAATACCCGCACAACGATTTACCACGACCCATTTCCTGTAGTACTGGTCAAAGGTCATGGTGCCAAACTTACCGATCTCGATGAGAACGAGTATGTCGATTTTCTCGGCGAGTACACCGCGGGACTATACGGACACTCGGAACCAACGATCAAGAAGGCAATACAAGATGCCCTCTCGGGAGGATTTGTCCTCGGCGGGCCCAATACATATGACGCCCAGCTCGCACAGTTAATGGTTGAGCGGTTCCCAGCGGTTGAACTGGTCCGATTCTGTAACTCTGGCACCGAAGCCAACATGATGAATATTTCAATCGCGCGGGCTGTGACAAAACGCCCGGCTGTGATGGCTTTTAACGGGAGTTATCACGGCGGCCTGTTTTCCTTCGCCGGCGGAGCCCCCTCGCCCATGAATGCACCGATTGAAACTGTCATTGCTGAGTTCAACGACGTTGAAAATTCTCGTCAACTGATACGTCAACACGCGAACAGCCTGGCGGCCATCATTATTGAACCGGTCATGGGCGGTGGCGGTTGCATACCGGCAAGCGACGAATTTCTCCACATGCTGCGTGACGAATCAGAAAAACACGGCATTGTCTTTATCTTTGACGAAGTAATGACTTCGAGATTGTCGCCCGGCGGACTGCACGAACTGGTTGCCATCAAACCCGACCTTGTGTCGTTCGGTAAATACCTTGGCGGCGGTGTAACCTTTGGGGCATTTGGCGGCTCCACTGAATTAATGGCCCGACTTGATCCTCGACAGCCTGATGCGCTGGTGCATTCGGGCACTTATAACAACAATGTCTTGACCATGGCGGCCGGTATCGCAGGGTTAACAAAAGTCTTTACCCCTGACGTAGTCAATAAACTGAATCAGTCCGGTGATGAATTGCGCACGCGACTCCAGGGAATTGCCGATCAACACGATGCACCGTTTCGAGTTATGGGACGCGGGTCAATGATCTGCATTCATCCCCAACGGGAACCGATTACTAACCCCGCACACACCAACGCCTCAAGCTCGAGCGCACGAAAGCTTTTTCATCTTGAGATGCACATGCGCGGATGCTACATCGCTCGAAGAGGATTCATGAGCCTTTCCCTACCCTTAACAAGCGCTGATCACGATGCATTTGCGAACGCTTTTGAGTCTGTTGCCATAGAGTACGGTGAGGTACTGGGACAACAATGAGCGCTAAATCGATTACGCACCAGCGACGCACGGAGATAACCCATGAAGCTTGACAACCAGACAGGTATTGTGACCGGTGCCGCGAAAGGTATGGGAAGCGCTATTTGCCGTGCCCTTGCCAAAGAAGGGGCACGTTTGACATTAGCTGCCCGCGACATCAATCCCCTTGAGGACCTAGCCAAGCATCTTCAGGAAGAAGGGCATCAGGCGAGAACTCAGTCAACCGATGTAACCCGCGAGACTGAAGTCAAAGCGATGGTCGATGACACTATAAAAGCGTTCAACGGACGCATCGATTTTCTAGTAAATGTTGCGGGGGTTACCGGCCCGATTGAGACACCGGTCTGGGAAATCGAGCACGACGACTACCTCGCTGTCATCACCGCCAATATCGTCGGGACGTTTTTGCCAATAAAACACGTGATGCCAGTGATGATCGAACAGCGTAGCGGCAGAATCGTCAACATCGGCGGCACGTCAGGCCTACGCGGGTACCGTTACCGCACCGCTTATAGTTCATCAAAGTGGGCAATCCGGGGACTGACTCGAACGGTCGCACTTGAAGCGGGCCCCTATGGAATCGCAGTGAACAATGTTGTTCCGGGTATTGTCGAAACTCCGCGAATGGAGAAGTTATGCGAAGAAAAAGCGCGCAAGCGTGGTTGGACTAAGGATGAGGTCTACGCGGAGTATGTGGAAGAAACCAGTCTCCGGTCGATTACCACGCCAGAAGACATAGCTAATGCTGTCGTCTTTGCAGCAAGTGAGGACAGTCGCAACATGACTGGTCAAGACATCATTGTCGATGGTGGCTGGATGATATAGGTTGGCAACGTCAATTCACGGTCCACGCACATTCAAAACGTTTACTCATCAAATCCGTAATCGCGCTTGGCCGACTCGCTCGTAATGTAACCCCCCTTAAGATCTCGACGAATAGCCTCTGGAGATCTGCCCCCAGGATCACCATAGCCTCCCCCACCGGGCAGCGACAGCCGCACAACATCGCCCACCTCGAATGAGAATTCTGGAGAACTCGTCGGCGCTATCGGTACCCCATTCACTTCAATCCGCGAACACGCACCCGGCTCCCCACCCCCAAATCCTTGTGGAGGCGTGCGCATTCGACCCGCAGCTCCTGAAAAAACCAGTGGCTGATTAGCTTTAGTACCAGTGGCATAGGCTTCAAAAGTCAATTGCTGACCTAGCCCACCACGAAAGGTGCCGGCCCCACCAGAATCCGGAATCAGCTCGCGCGAATGATATAAAACGGGTGTCTCATGTTCGGACCACTCAATGGAGACATCACGGACGTTGTAGGGAAAACTAACGGCTGATAGACCATCTCGACCAGGTCGCCCCCCCATACCACCATAAGAATGCTGGTGCAAAGCATATCCCTCGCCAGTTGGCCGATTGCCAGACACATAAAATTGCCACGTAGGCAAAGAGCCCGACTCCGCAGGCACTCGCTCAGGTGCAATCCGCGCAAAAATACGAAACATCAACTCCGCAACCAACATTCCGGCACTTAGTCGCCAAAAACAGGCAGCCGGGTAAGTAGGGTTGAGTAGCGTTCCTTCAGGGACCAATATATCCAATGGGCGGTAGGTCCCCTGATTGTTCGGCAAACTGGGATCACAAATCATCTTCATCGGCACCGCAACATAAGCCCGCGTAAAGTTAATAGGGCAATTAACCGGCCGCCGAACTTGGGGCGCGGTTCCCGTAAAATCGACAGACAAACTGTCACCATTAATGGTAACCGAGGCCTTCAGGGGTTGGGGTTGTTCCAAGCCATCGATGTCCATCAATAACTCGTCCTCCCACTGGCCATCAGGCAACTCGAGCAAGCCTGCACGAATACCCGCCTCAGTTCGAGCGGTCACCTCGTCAGTAAGATCACAAAGATCAACTTGACCAAATTCAATACACAGGCGTTCCAACTCCCGGCAACCAGCCCAACCGGTAGCTACCTGCGCCCTCAGGTCGCCGATCATCTTGTCCGAGTAACGCACGTTGCGCCGTATCATCTCAAACAGATCAGTATTTTCCTGGCCGGCAGCAAAAAGTCTTAACATGGGAATGATCAAACCTTCCTCGTAAACCTCTTCTGACAACCCTGATCCTTTTCGACCTCCAATGTCGACGTGGTGAATGGTATTCACTGTGAATCCGATCAGCCTTTGATCTACGAACGCGGGCGTGACAATAAAAATGTCGGCCGTCTGCCCGTTACACAACCAGGGATCATTACAAATAAATACATCCCCTGGAACAACGGTCTCGGGAGGAAAGGCGCTGACCAAGTTTGCACCAAACGCAGGCATGCACCCCGTATGGCCAGTAGCGCCCAACCAAGTTTGCGCCAATAGATAACCACGAGAATCAAGTAGCCCGGTCGACATGTCGTGGACCTCCACAACATCATGCGAGAAGGCCGTCCGCAACATAGTAGTGGCCATCTCGTCTGCTATAGCGATCAACCGGGGCCATATCACATCCAGGGGCATCTCATTTCTTGTCATCGATCAGTCACTCCTGTGCGGCGTACAGACAGCGACCCAAAACTGTCGACATCCAGTGTCCATCCCTGATCGATCACCGTCGTTGAAGTCGCCTCCTCCACAATTGCGGGACCAATCAATCGCATCCCGGGAACAAGCATTGTTCTTTGATAAACCTGATGCGGCATCATCCTACGCTCAGAAGCAGAATAGGCTTCACGAACCCCACTTGACGGAGCAACGGCGCCTGCGTCCGGCGTTTCAAGCGGTTTTAGGCGAAAGCCCATCTGAACAATCTCACCGCGAACACGCAGATTAACGATTTCCGCAGGGACATCAGCATAAAAGTATCCATATTTCTCCCGATACAATGCGGCAAAGTGCTGCTGCAGCATCGCACCATCAAATTGATCCTCAATACCGACAGTCACCTGGTAGCTCTGCCCAATATAGCCAACATCGACTTCCCGCCAGTAAGAACGCTTGCCAACCGTGTCGATACCATCCAGTGAGAGCCCGATTTCCTCTTCCATTTTTTTCATGCGACTCAAGACATCTTTCCAATCAAGCGTGTCGAGTGGTGATTTATAGGTCTTCACGATATCGTAGGCCGGTGGCGCGATAAGCAACCCCAACGCAGATAAGACGCCCGCGCGCAGCGGTATGATAAAACGCTCCATACGCAACTTTCTCGCCAAATTACATGCATGAACGGGGCCTGCGCCCCCAAAGGCAACCATTGTTGCAGTGTCAGGGTTACCACCGCGTTCGGTCACGTGCATGCGAACCGCTGTTGCCATCGTCTCGTTAATCACGTCATGAATCGTCCACGCCGCTTCCACCAGTGTCCGTCCCTGTTTACCCGCAATCTGCTCGGTTATCCCCGCCGATGCCTCAGCCAAATCAAGCGCTATAGACCCGCCAGCAAAATGGTCTGGGTTGAGGTACCCGAGTACCAGATCCGCATCCGTTACCGTGGCCCCTAATCCCCCATGCCCATAACAGATAGGACCTGGATCTGCTCCCGCACTTTCCGGACCGACCTGTACAACGCCCATCTGGTTGACTCGGGCGATACTCCCGCCACCGGCACCAATTTCAATCATATTGGCAGCTGGGACACCGACCGGAAAACCACTCGATTTGGTGAAGCGTTTTGATCGAGCGACCTCAAGTTCATCAGTAATTGGTAACGTTTGATTTCGAATCAGGCAAGCCTTGGCAGTCGTTCCACCCATATCAAATGACAATACTTCCGAAAGCCCCAGCAAGGTCGCAAGCTCTCGCCCAACGATGGCACCCGCAACCGGCCCCGACTCAATCAACCGAATAGGAAAATCGGCGGCCGTTTTGATGGAACCTAAACCACCATTCGACAACATGATATTAAGAGGTGCGTTGTAACCTGATTCGACAAGACCCCTTTCCAAGTTGGTTAGATATCTTTGCGTCAGCGGTTTAACATACGCATTGACCACTGTCGTGCTGGTTCGCTCGTACTCCTTAATTTGCGGTAAGACTTCCGATGAACGTGTCACTGCGATATTTGGCACCAACGTTTCCAACAATTCGACCACTTTTCGCTCATTCTCAGCATTTGCGTACGAGTGCAAAAATGAAACCGCGACCGAAGTCACACCTTCATTCCGCAACACCTTAGCGACTTCCGCAATATCTGACGACTCAACTTCTTTCAATATCGTTCCATCAGAGAACACCCGTTCATTGACAGGCAACCGTAACCACCGTGGCACAAGGGGCTCTGGTGGATCAGCCCACAACTCATACGTCGTCACTCGGACGTGACGTCGAAGTTCCAATACATCACGAAACCCTGCCGTTGTCAGTAACGCCGTGAGCGCGCCCTTCCTTTCGATTACAGCATTAGCCACCAGTGTAGTTGCATGCGCAATTCGCTTAGTGGATTCCACATGACCGGCCACAGCCTGATTGAATGCGGTGATGCCCGTTAACACACCCACGGATGGGTCGTCAGGTGTCGTAAGAGATTTGGCAATGTGAATCTCCCCCGAACCCTCGTTCAAGAGGGCAAAGTCGGTAAAAGTACCTCCAACGTCAACGGCAAGACGGTACGATGACGGCATTTAAGATGTCCTTTAGCGTCTGAGCCGCCTCAACCTGACATGCGTTTACCCATGTTGGCGACTCAAACCCTAACTTTAATGCTTGATTTAAGAGCTTCTGACTTGACGTTACACCTTATAACGGGCGATAACGTGAGGCAACAAACATGTTCATCCAGGCTCTCTAGAATTGAAGGAAGCTTCGACAGCTATTAAAGGGGGAACCTCCGTTACCGCCCCAGATGTTTTTAAGGTAGCCAACGCGAGTATTGCCTTTGGTGGCAACCAGGCTCTGAACTCGGTTTCCTTTAGCATGACCAAGGGCCAATTGCTCGGACTCATCGGACCTAATGGTTCTGGCAAAACCACGTTACTCAACGCAACGAGCGGCATATATCCGCTCAACCAAGGGACAATCCACTTTGAAGGAGCATCGATCGAAAAGTCGACACCGCACGTGATTGCCCGTGCCGGCATTGCCCGCACGTTTCAGATCGCCCGAATCTTTCCGCAGATGACTGCCCTAGAGAACATGCTGGCACCCGGCTTTACCGTCCGCGATTCTCAGAGTGAAGACCGAATTACGCTAATTCGCCGAGCAAGAGAATACTTGGAATTTCTCGACATTGACGGCTTCGCTCATGAACAAGCTGCCGACCTTTCCGGCGGCCAACGTATGCTGCTGCAATTTGCCCGTGCCCTCATGCTTAAACCGCGGCTGATGCTATTGGATGAACCTTTTGGGGGAATCCATCCGCTCTTAGTCGAGCGCATACTCAATCGCATTGGGGATTTACGTGGCCGCGGCATTGACTTCATTGTGGTAAGCCATGACCTACCAACCATTATGGGACTCGCGACACGGGTTATTGTTCTTGCTAACGGTCAGCTGATCGCAGACGGTACACCCGACGAAGTTCGTGAAGACCCGGGTGTCATCGAGGCTTATCTCGGAGTCTGACTATGCTGACCGCAAACAACATTGTTGCCGGTTACGTGGACGAGATAGACATCCTCCAAGATGTATCGGTCGAGGTCCAGGACAAACACATTACCTCAGTCATTGGGCCCAATGGTTCTGGAAAATCCACCCTAATGCGAGTGATTTGTGGCTTCCTCACGCCCAAATCAGGGCAAGTGCTTTGGGACGGAAATGATCTTACGGGTCGACCCAGTCACAGCATGGCAGGGCTAGGAATTTGTTACCTGCCCCAAGAACGTACAGTTTTCCCCCACCTAACAGTGGAACAAAACATTCACCTCGGCGCCTGGACATTTCGTAACGACAAAAACCGGATAGATAGCGCCTTAGACCGTGTTTACGAACTTTTTCCATTAATGCGCGAGCGACGGAACTCGAAAGCTGGAGACTTGTCCGGTGGCATGCAGAAAATTCTTGAAATCGCTCGGGGGATGATGATCAAACCCCAAATATTGATCTGCGATGAGCCTACAGTCGGTCTAGCACCGATTATTGCAAAGGAAGTTTACGACACTATCGAACGTCTCAAACAAGATGGCCTAACCATTCTTCTCGTTGATCAGAATGTACGAGAAGCTATCCGGATCGGTGATTTCGTCTATGTGTTAGAAGTCGGTCAAAATAAGGTGAGCGGCACAAAAGCGGAGTTTGAAACCGACCTGCATGACATGATTAAGAACTGGCTCCAAATCTAAAAAATGCTGTCAAAACTCAACACAACCGTTATTTGATACAAGTTCGACACTGATGTTAATCATAACCAGGAGGATAAGATGATGACTGCAGTACCTAAAAGGAAGTTCCTATCTGGGATCGCACTGGTGGCAACACTAGCGTTACCCTTCGGTGCAACCCACGCGGGCGACACCATCAAAATCGGTGGCATGGCACCCTTGTCGTCACCAGGCAGTTACCAACAAGGCCCGGAACTCGTTCTTGGATTGGAATGGGCGGTGGCCGATGTTAACGCTGCTGGGGGCGTTCTGGGAAAACAGGTGGAATTAATTGTTGAAGATACACAAGGCCGTCCCCCGACAGGCGCCACCGTTGTAGAAAAACTCATTACCAAAGACAAAGTAGTTGCTGCAGCGGGCGAGTACCACTCCTCGGTGTGCAAAGCAGAGATCGAAGTATTTCATCAACACGGCATTCCATTTGTCATTGGATCATGCTGGTCAGATGCACTAACTGATGCAGGCTACGATGAAGTCTTTCGCACGAGCGTCTACTCGTCGAAATTGGCTGAAAATATGGTCGCCGTAATGGCTGCTAACGGGATCAAGAAGGCCGCAAGCCTGGTTGAAGATACGGACTACGGCATCGGAATTGCGAAAAACATCGAAAATGCGATCAAAAAGTTAAACGCGGATATTGACTTCCAATATGAAGTGGTCGAGAAAACATCTAAGGATTTTGTACCAATCCTGTTGAAATACAAGACGCAGGTAAAGCCTGAAGTTCTCATCGTCGCCGTAACCCAACCGGGTGGCTTCTTGATTCTCAAGCAAGCTCATGAGATCCGTTTTGCTCCGACTGCAGAGACGCTCTACCTCGATGGGACGTGTACGGCACAGAACGACAAAGTTTTCTGGGAAGCAGTCAAAGATGCGGGGAATTACGTCTTGATGTCCTGCCCGTACAGCCCAAGTGTCAAACTGACGGATCTCGGTGAAAAAATAAAAAAACGCTACATTGACAAATTTGACCGCCAACCAAACTACCTGCCGTTGCAGGGATACGATGCGATGATCTCGCTACTGACCGCGATCAAGAACGCTGGCTCAACTGACAGCAAAGCTATCATTAAAGCCCTTCAGGAACTGAAAATTGCCGGTACTCGAGGCGATATTGAGTTCTCCCAGGAAGACGGCGTCTGGCATCACCAGTGGAAAGCTGTACCGACGTTTATCTTCCAGTACACAAAGGTAGGCCAGTCGGCAGGGGACGCAGCAGTACTGTTTCCCAAGCAATTTGCCACTGCGGGGATTGCACGCCCGTAACCTGACATCTGACCAGGGGTGGACGAAAGCCCACCCCTGGTCTAGATGCTCCAGCATCACGATCTAATCAATGGACTATTACCTACTATCGCAGCTGGTTAACGGCGTCATTTTTGGCCTGATTTATGCCCTGATCGCCCTTGGCCTAACTATCGTCTTCAGCATCATGCGAGTCGTTAACTTTTCGCATGGTGAGTTCTATATGATCGGTGGTTACACTTTGTATGCATTGACTGCGGGTGCCGTCACAATTTTCTCTATCCCGCTGTCGCTACCAACCATCGTCGGGCTACCGCTAGCGATGATCGCCGTAGCCATATTTGGCATAGCGGTTGAACGCGGACTTTTGCGCCCTGTCTACACAGTGCGCATGGACCGACCCGAAGAATACGCGATCATTCTTACGTTCGGGCTGTCGCTCTTCCTTCAATACGGCGCGTTGACCACCGTGGGCCCTTACGAGATGACACCCGGTTCATTCTGGGACGGATCAAAACATATCTTCGGTGACCTATACCTAGCTGGTGACCGACTTTTCGCAGCAGGAACATCCGCGCTGCTGATCGCAATAACGCTGTACTTTATTTACGGCACCTGGACAGGTCGCGCACTAATGGCGACAGCGCAAAATCGTGTTGGCTCAACAATTGTGGGCATCAATACCGTGCGGATGAACATCATCGCCATGGCCTTGGCAGGCCTGCTAGCAGGCGCAGCCGGCGCCGCGATGGCACCAATATTTCTCGTCTACCCGGATGTAGGCCAGATTCCGGTTATCAAAGCATTCGTCATCATTGTCCTTGGGGGCATGGGCTCAATACCGGGTGCTGTGATCGCAGCAATTATTCTAGGCTTGGTCGAAAGCCTTGGGTCCGTCTACCTGTCAGTTGCCTATCGCGACGTATTTGCGTTTCTCGTCCTCATTGGCGTCCTGCTGTTCCGGCCGCATGGCTTGTTTGGACAGAAGGAACGGCGCGCATGACACGCTTCGAAAAATGCGTATTGTTACTGACACTAGCTGTTGCGCTGATTGTCCCCTACATCTTCGAATCATACGCACTGCGAGTTGCAGCTTCCGTGTTGTACTTCATTGTTCTCGCATCATCCTGGAACCTGCTGCTCGGCTATGCTGGCGTTTTATCTTTCGCTCATGCGGCGTTTGCTGGTATTGGTGCGTACACCACAGGGTTACTTAGCGCTGGCTTTCTTGGTCACCACGTGTGTGCTAGTTTGGTCCAACTAGACCTCCTACTTAATGCCGGAGGTTTTGTCTTTGGTGGAGTCTGCGCCGAAGGCTACTCGCGGGATTTTAGTGCAGGCGTTCATCCCGTTATCGGTGTCTTTGCCGGCGGTCTTGTCGCCGCTGGCATCGGGTGGGGCCTTGGACGTATGTGCCTTAAAACTCGCGGCCCATACCTAGCACTAATGACGCTCGGCTTCTCGGAAACCGTGCGCCTCACTCTGCAGATCGAACATGATTATACCCGCGGCTCGCTCGGGCTTCGAATTCCCTACCTGTGGGTGACGGACGATGGATTACCCAATCATGTTCTCGGTTACATCATGATGCTGGCACTAACCGTGATTACGATTGTCGTGCTCTATCGTTTGGTCAACTCCGAAAAGGGGTTGTATCTAAAAGCGATGCGTGAAGATGAAGACGTAGCTCAAGTGATGGGGGTTGATCTGGTCAAGTGGAAAGTCCGAGCGTTCGTTATCTCCAGCGCATTCGCCGGTTTCGCAGGGGCTCTCTACGCACACCTTTTTGTACAGGTTCTTGACCCCAAAATGCTAATGATTCTTGAGATGGGTTTAATTCT
Organism: Gammaproteobacteria bacterium; assembly: GCA_022451485.1. Classification (GTDB taxonomy): domain Bacteria; phylum Pseudomonadota; class Gammaproteobacteria; order Arenicellales; family UBA868; genus UBA11791. The sequence continues at coordinate 11,700 of JAKUQS010000005.1, read as the reverse complement.
GGCCATGACCATCGTTGGAGGTCTAGGCACTCTAACCGGCCCAGTGATCGGCGCACTGCTGCTCGTCATACTGTGGGAATTTATGCGTGATATCAGTCCATACGCCCACATGCTTCTGTTTGCCACGCTCGTCATCGTGGTGATGAAGTTCTTTCGTGGCGGACTATTTGGCCTGGTTTCTCCTTGGCTTAAACAGAAGAATCTGATTGGGAAAGCACCGCCGTTTACAGTGGAATAACGTTACCAATACCTAATCAATGTTAGACCTCGACCATGACAAACAAATGTGTGAATGATGCCTCTATGTAATTTCGACGAAGGAAGCTAGATCATAAGGGGAGAGCCATGGAATTTGGTGTATTCAGCCTGATGGGTTACCGCGAGCGAGGAGCCTCAACCAAGCAAATCCTTGAGGAGGCCGCTGAACAGACCCGTATCGCAGATCAGCTAGGCTACGATATTGCGTGGTTCGCCGAACATCACTTTTCGAACTACTGTGTGTGTCCATCACCGCTCATGATGATTGCGCACTGCGCTGCGACGACTCAACGAATTCGCCTCGGTAGCGCTGTGGTCGTAATACCGCTGTATGAGCCGGTCCGTTTACTGGCCGAAATAGGAATGACCGATGCACTTTGTGACGGACGGTTGATTTTGGGAATCGGAAGCGGTTATCAACCTTATGAATTTGATCGCTTTGATGTCGATCTTAAAAACTCAAAGTCAATGACCGAAGAATTCATGGACATGTATGACCTTGCATTTACGCAAGATACATTCAGTTACGATGGGCAACATTTCAAACTACCAGAGACCCACATCAGCGCTAGACCCGTCAATCAGCCTCCGGAAATATGGATCGCGGGCGACAACCCAGCAATCCACCGCCTTGCGGCACGGCGTGGCTACATACCGATGTTCACAGGGCGCTTCAATGGCCCTGACTATCTTCGCACCATGCGGGAGAATATAGAATCATCCTGGCGTGAAGAAGGCCTTGACCCAACGAGCGTTCCACTTGGCATACAGCGCTTCATGTGCGTCGCCAACAGTCGTAAGGCTGCGCTGGAATATGCCGACAACGCAAGACATCAAATGCGCCATGCCGCCAATCTCCGGCGGCGTGAAGAGGTGATGGATGGTGCGATGTTGATTGAAACACCAACAGCTAATGAGCCCCCGCTTGAGGAAATCGCGGACAACCTACTGATTGGAGACTGCGAAACCATCGCAGAGAAACTGGTTGCCGAAATCGAGGCTGGCAAACCCTCCCATATGATGTTCCACTTTCAAGTGGGATCATCTGGACATGCGAGTGCCATCGAAACGATGGAGAAATTCCAAAGTGATATCAAACCACTAGTTGAGAAAGAACTAGGGCCACTCGATTCATTAAATCAGTAGCCTATAGAACCCTGAGTCTGAAAACTGTCGTTCGCTCAAGCAACACTCTCATCGATGCCAGCTAAATAGGGAACCCGCCAACCTTCCACGTCATAGTCGGACATACACGCATCGACTGCCGCTTTGTAGCGATCACTGTCCCCCCGGGCATCTGACCAGCGCAAAATATCGAGGCGCTGTTGCTCCACATTGCCAGCATAGTTCCGCTCATACAAAGCATGGCGGCCGGCGAATTCCGAGTACAACGCATCCCAAATCAACTTAAATAATTTGATTCTTTCCTTTGCAGGTAGTCCAGTACCGCGGAAATAACGCTCGATGACTGGACTGAGTTCCGGAACTTTCAAATCCATGTTGGAGGATACGGTGACGATGGGTGCTCCAGCCAGTATCGTCTCAAAAATCTCCCTTACTTTTGACCACGCCGACGTCATGTACATTCGGGCGGCAGCTGCAGTCTGTAACTTGGGCACAACAGAGTTGCCAACGCCCGCTTCCGGGTCCAACGCGAGCGCCGTAGTCAGCGCCCAAACCAGATTACTCATTCCAATCAGCTCACCAACCTGGCTTTGCACACCTCGAAATGATGCCGTGCCGGTCGCCTCTACGCCCTTAATGAGTAACCCAGCCGCAAATTCAAGCTTAACCGCTAATCGCGTACTAGCCTGCAGGTTAAAACGATTGAAAAATCCAGAGGCCGCGTAAAATCCTTTTGCCTTTTCAACGTCACGATACACCAACACGTTTTCCCACGGGATAAAAACATCATCAAAGATCAAAACCGCATCATTTTCATCAAATCGACTCGACAATGGTGCATCGAAAGGACTGTTGGCATTTTTTTCGTAAGAAGGTCGACTGATCAATTTTAATCCAGGCGTATCCATGTCGACGATGAAAACCAGTGCAAACGCCTCGTCCTTACCTTCCTCCATGCGCGCCGCTGTTCCGCTATTCGGGGCCACAAAAGTCGCGTGTGTCAGCGCGGAGCCAGTTGCCGCCATTTTGGCTCCGCTCACGATGATACCCCGATCATTTTCACCCGTGACATTGACATAAATGTCAGTGCCTTCGTGATGCGGTCTGTCCCTATCCACCGGTGGGTCGACAAGGACGTGGTTCATGAACAATGCTTTACTGGCGCAGCGGTTGTACCAGGCCAATGCATTAGCACCAAACGGCTCGTAAAAGTCATGCCCTTCAGCAAGTTGTGCCATAAATGCCGCCTTGTAATCTGGCGTGCGCCCCATCCATCCGTGCGTGAGTCTCTGCCAGTGGGCAATTGCATCCCTAGACGCCAATAAGTCGTCGGCACTGTAGCTGGGTGTGAAAAAGCGATGGGTCAGAATCCCTGAACGATCAGTGGTCGTCATCAGTGACGCTGTTTCCGGATCGTGCAGCGCATCATACAAGCGCGCAATATTGCGTGCGGAATTTCGGAACGCAACGTGGCGCGTGACATCCTTTACCCGCTCGCCATCGAGCCAAATCTCACGGCCATCCCGCAGACTATCGAGAAAGTTTTCGCCCGTGAACAATAGGTTCTCTTGTGTGTCTTTGTCCAACGATTTGTCCTGAATATAGTTTATGTTGTCTCTAGGTCAACAATGTCGCACGAATTGGCCTCGCCTGATGGTTAACCATCGACTCGCACTGGTCACATCCTCACGCGCCGTTACGACCTCTTTGCACCAAGTTACACCAACTTGGTTCATCAATGTTACTCCCACACAGCAGCGCCGCAATGCGCTGATCACGTAAGCTGTCTGCCAGTGGGCCAGTTAATGCTGCAATCACCGAAACGCCGGCAGGTTCTAGAGCAAAACGGAAGGTATCGTAAATTAATGCCATCGCCTGACATAAGGCATCGTCATCGACGAGCACTATACGATCAATCACGCGCTGGCAGACAGCAAAGCTTTCCGCGCAATGAAGTGGAGCGCCCATACTGTCTGCAATTGTATTCACCACGACACTTTCTAGGGGTTCACCACGCTCGAGGCTCTGACTCATTCCACATGCCCCTTTCGGTTCAACACCAATGACCTGTATACCAGGCTTCATCGATTTAAGTGCTGCTCCCACACCACCGATCAAACCGCCGCCTCCAACAGCAACGACGATGACATCAATATCGTCCAGTGCATCACCAATTTCCAAACCAACTGTAGCAGTGCCCTGCAACGTAGCCATTCCATCGAACGGGTGCACGATCGTGCGCTCTTCAGCAATCGCGATTGTGTTCATTTTCCCAAACCCTTCACCAATATCATCAAAAAACACGACCTCGGCACCATATCTTCTGCATTTTTCAATACGGACGGGACTTGCCTTTCTTGGCATTAACACCTTAGCCGACACTCCCAACACCTGAGCCGCATATGCGACCGCAATCGCATGATTACCAGCACTGACCGCGGTTACACCCTTACCTCTCTCACCGTCCGGCCTTGTTAAGATATTGTTGATGGCACCGCGGACCTTAAAACTTCCCGTTCGCTGCAGGAACTCGAGTTTCAGAGTCAACATATCTGAACCAACCGCGTCGATTACCCTTTTTTCATAACATCGAACCAACGGTGTAGGATCAACATACGGCGCCAACCGTTCCGCAGCACAACGAATGTTTTCCAATGAAAGAGCGTCCATATGTGTCCTATTATTGCGCCGTACTTGGTGTTACCCAAGCTAGAATGACTACCGATGACATAGGCTGAGACCTTCTGATGTTAACTTTGACCGCTATGCTGGCCCGCACCATTCGCCTTTACGGAGAACGCCCGGCCATTGTCGATGTTGAGAGACAGTTTACATGGTCTGAGTTTAGTAATCGGATAGCACACTGTGCCGGACTCCTGAGCAATCGCGGCATCAACCGCGGCGATCGTTTTGGCATCCTTTCACGTAATTCCTTCCGTCAGGCAGAACTCATGCACGCAGGGTATTGGCTGGGCGCAATCCCGGTACCCGTCAATTATCGACTGGCGGCGTCGGAAATCAAAGCAATCTTCAAAGATGCGAATTGTGGACTGATAGCAGTCGAAGAATTTTTTGATGACTTTGTTGCCGACGGCTGTTTAGATCATTTGTCCGATCACATCGTATGGATACCGTCTGGGGGAAAGCAGCAAGGCGCCTCTGATTATGAAGAGGAACTCCAAGCGGCTCGACCAGCACCCATGCGTGAGGCAAGTGAAGATGATGATGCGCTGCTCCTTTACACCGGTGGTACAACCGGTCAATCCAAAGGCGTCAGGCTGAGCCACAGGAATATTGTTGCGAACGCCTTTCAACTCTCTTTCCTGGTGCGGCCCCATCACAGCGATATTTACCTTCATATTCCACCTATGTTTCACTCAGCAGATCTGTTGGGGACAACACACACAATCGCTGGTGGGGCACATGCGTATCTGCCTCAATTCACGCCGGAAATTGCGCTCTCCACGATAGAGAGCCTTCGTGCAACACACGCCATGTTGACACCCACTATGATCATCATGACTTTGCAGGATACGGCGCTCGCTCGCACGGATCTGTCATCATTTCGACAATTGTTATATGGCTCATCACCAATGGCAGCCGAGTGGATACAAAAAGCACTGAGCGGATTTCGCGACGTTGAGATTATCCAGGCCTATGGATTAACCGAAACCTCACCCATCCTGACAATCCTGCCTATGGCCGAACACCAAGAAGCGATGGCGGGAGAAAATCCCTCGCTGTTACAAAGCGTCGGGCGCCCTATACCAGGCGTTGAAATGCGCATCGTCGACGACAACGCTGTTGATGTACCCATCGATGCGGCTGGTGAAATTATTGTCCGCGGGGCCAATGTTTCAAAAGGTTACCTGAATCGACCTGATGAAAATCGGGTTAGCTTCCGCGAGGGATGGTTACATACCGGAGACATCGGGCGCATGAATAATGAAGGCTACCTTTTTCTTCTAGATCGCAAGAAGGACATGATCATTACTGGGGGAGAAAATGTTTACTCCTCCGAAGTCGAAGCGTGCTTATACCAGCATCCAGACGTGCACGAGTGCGCAGTCGTCGGCGTGCCCGACGAAACCTATGGCGAAGCGCTGTTAGCAGTCGTTGTGACCACCCCGGGCGCCGTATTAACTGATGCGATGCTCATCGCGCACTGCCGCGATCGTATTGGCGGCTATAAGATTCCCCGGCTATACCAATTTGTCGACGAACTACCCAAGAGCGCCATGAACAAAATTCTGAAGAACGAATTGCGTCGCATATTTTCGGCACATAACAGTTAAAAACCTGAGGCTTAGGGCACAAATCAGCAATTACATAAGAAATCTAGCAAACGAGGATGTCACACCATGAAAACTTCCCTAGAACCGGGCGCCAGTCTTAAAAAACGGATACAGATTGACAAGGAACGAACTATCGACTTTATGGGTGATGAACTGAGGGTCTACTCAACACCCAATATGGTGAGTGACATGGAATATAGCTGTCGTGATCTCATCATGGATCATGCTGAAGGTGATGAGGATTCAGTTGGCGCACACATCCGTGTCGATCATCTGGCGCCAACCCTGTTTGGTATGTGGGTGGATGTGACCGTAACGGTAACCGGTGTTGAAGGATCACGAATCAGCTTTGATGTAGACGTACACGACGCGATTGAACAAGTCGGACGCGGACAACACGTACGCTTTATCATCAACAAGGAAAAGCAGGCTGGACGATTACGCAAGAAGGCGGCCCGCGCCAGTGAACTATAAGCAATAAAACTCGAAGCGATTGAAAAATGAAAGATGATGTGAACGACGGCAACAAACAATCTGTCCCACTCTATTGTTATCAGTGCGTCGCAGGGCCGGATCTGATGCGGGTTGAAGTGGAAGACGGAGTCGCTAAACGGATTGTCTCAAATTTTGATATCGCTGAGGAACACCCGGGTGGTGGAAGGGTTTGTGTAAAAGCATACGGACTGATTCAGAAAACGTACAACCCACACCGTATTCGCCAACCGATGAAACGAACCAATCCGAACAAAGGACGCAATGAGGATCCACGATTTGTTCCGATCAGTTGGCGAGAAGCTTTTCACATTGTTGGAGAGAAACTACGTGAAATTCGAGAACGCGGCCTGGTTAACGAAGAGGGCATGCCCCGTGTTGCGTCTACTACTGGCGGTGGTGGTACGCCAGTGCAATATATGGGTTCTTTCCCCGCCTTCATGGCGGCCTGGGGACCCATTGACCAGAGCTATGGCGCTGGCCAAGGGGTCAAGTGCTATCACTCTGAACATCTCTACGGTGAACTGTGGCACCGCGCCTTCACAGTCTCCCCCGACACACCCCGGGTAAATTACATCATCAATTGTGGTAACAACGTTGAATCGACTGGCGGCGTTATTGGGGTTTGGCGAGGCGCCGATGCCCGAGCGCGAGGCGTAAAACGAGTACAGGTTGAACCGCATCTTTCGGTAACCGGCGCCGTGTCAGCAGAATGGGTCCCGATCAAACCTAAAACCGATGCCGCGTTTCTATACGCGTTATTACATCGAATGCTCATCGAACAACCCTTCGAGACCACCTGCGACTTACCACACCTTAAAAAGATGACCAATTCTCCCTACCTGGTCGGTCCCAATGGTTGGTTTCTACGCGACGCAGAAAGCGGTAAACCTCAGGTGTGGGATCTGTCTACTGATAGCGCTAAACCATTCGATAGTGAGGTAGGTGAGGTTGCACTGACAGGTACGTTCCAGGCGGCTGGCTTTGAGCGCGGTGCTGACAACGAAACTATTCAACACAACGAATGCCGAACACAGCCTGCCTTCCAATGTCTAATCGAGCACATGCGTCCGTACGATGCCGACTGGGCGGAAACCGAATGTGAGGTGCCAGCAGAAACGATACGACGCATTGCAGACGAATATGTATCACAGGCGAAGATTGGTGAAACAATCGATATCCAAGGGCATACGATGCCCTACAGACCCGTTGCTGTGATGTTAGGCAAGGGGGTCAACAATGGCTGGGGCGGATACCACTGCTGCTGGGCGCGCACGTTACTCGCAACCCTGGTCGGGGCACTAGAAGTACCGGGGGGCACATTGGGTACAACTGTCAAGCTGGTGCGCCCGGCCACCAGCAGAGTAGGCTCCGTGTTACCTGGTGAAGATGGTTTCATGCATCATTCCTTTAACCCAACCAGTGCCAACGAATGGGAGCGGGAACCAAAGGTTCGTAATGCCTACAAAATGCTGGTTCCTCTCGCGTGTGACTCACCCTGGTCACCAGCCCTCGGGCCGGCGCATCTGCCTTGGTTGTTCCAGAAATCCGCGCCTAAAAACTGGCCAAGAACACAGCCACCCGATTTGTGGTTCTGTTATCGAACGAATCCGGCAATCAGTTCGTGGAATGCACCAGAAGTCTCCACTCGACTCGCAGAGTTTCCCTTCATTGTGGCCTTTGCCTATACCGAAGATGAAACCAATCATTTTGCCGATATATTGCTACCAGAGGCGACGGATCTCGAAAGCACACAACTGGTTCGAATTGGCGGCACTAAGTTTGTTGAAAATTATTGGCATCACGATGGCTGGGCAATTAGGCAAAAAGCTGTCGATCCAATCCATGACACGATGGATATGACTGACATTGCCAGTCACCTCGCGCGAGAAGCTGGCATCTTGGATGACTATGTTGACGCCATTAACCGCGGAGCGGCGGGCAGTCGATTGTCGCGAACTAACTGTTATGACTTTTCTCTCGATGCGGAAACTATGCCGAAAGGCGATGACATCTGGAATGCGATGTGCAAAGCCGTAAGTTGGGATATGAGTGATGGAAAAGAAGTACATGACCTCGAATGGTTTCGTCGTGAAGGCTACATGCTTCGAGAATTCCAGGAACTCGACTGGTACCTATATCCGGCTTTGGAACGCCAGGGACTCCGTTTTGAGATGCCCTACCAAGAACGACTCACGCGTCATGGAAAACAGCTCGAGCACCGACTTCGTGAGATTGGCTTGGCTTGGTGGAAGGACCAGTTAGCGGAGTACGAGTTCATGCCGACTTACCAATCTTTCTCCGATATCTGGAAAAACCACGTAAGCGACTTAGGCGAAGATCCCGAGACCTATCCCTTCTGGGCGCTAACTGCACACTCTATGCCGTATTCTTGGGGCGCGAATGTCGGCATTCCATTAATGCACGAGGCCGCACTGAATCTATCCGGCCACGACGGGGTGATCATTAATCGCGCACGAGCCCGTGATCTTTCAATTAACGAGGGAGATCCCGTCATCATCAAATCAGTGACTGGGACCACTCAAGGTAGAGCGGTCCTGCGAGAGGGTATCCGGCCGGACACCATCTTAATGATTGGACAGTTTGACCACTGGAAAACACCATTAGCCCGCGATTTCGGTCTGGCGAGTATCAACAGCGTCACTGATATCTCTCTCAAACTAACCGATTCCACTGGTAGCAGCGCTGACCTGGTCAGGGTAAACGTTTACCCGACCGATCAACATCTTGCGACGCATCCTGACCCAATGCCCCACACAACCAAGACATGACCAATAGACTTTCTGAAAGTTCCACTCCCCCACGCTGGGGAATGGTCGTTGATGTCAATCGATGTGTGGGTTGTCAAACCTGTACTGTGGCCTGCAAGCACTGGAACGACACGCAACCTGGAGTGCAATGGCGCAGTGTGATCGATGTTGAAACGGGACGATATCCCAATGTGGAACGGTTTTTCCTGGTCGTTGGCTGCCAACATTGTGCAGTACCACCTTGCGTCCCGGTCTGCCCGACAGGTGCTACCCAACAAAGAGACGACGGCCTCGTCACAATGAACTATGACAGCTGCATCGGCTGCGCTGCCTGTGCAGTTGCCTGCCCCTATGACGCACGCACCATTGCCCACGAGCACCAATGGTACTACGGCACAGAAACGCTACAGGAGGAAAGCGCGCGGCACCCAGAGCGCGAAGGGGTTGCACAGAAATGTACTTTTTGCGTTGACAAAGTAGACGAGGCAACCTCTCGCAAACTTGATCCCGAGGTTGATTTTGACGTGATGCCTGCGTGCGCCGCATCTTGTATCAGCAATGCTATTTCGTTCGGTGACTTCAATAATCCAACCAGCAATGTTTCCACTTTAGTTCACGACCAACCGACGATACGTTTGAATGAGGACCTGGGTACTGACCCACAAATCAAGTACCTTTATTCCACCCCCACCGTACCGGGACGCGACGCGGACGCGGACGATCTTGACGAAAAACATCAGTCTGATCCGACTAATCCACTGGTCGGCAAACGACAAAATTTCTGGGACTGGCGAGCAACCATGAACTGGTGTCTTGGCGGCCTTGGCAGCGGGCTCGCCGTCTCAGCGTGGGTCGCCTACGTCATCGGCCAGATTTCTATGCAGGCAACCCATCAGCTACAGCTGATTGCTGGCGTCATGATGTTGGCCGGTTTGTTCTTCGTCTGGCTAAAACTTGGACGTCGATGGCGCGCCTGGCGGGCGTTGTGGCGACCCCAGACGTCCTGGATGACCCGTGAGCTTTATGCAGCCGGAGTGTTTCTCATCTCCGTACTGGTGACAACCCAGATCAGCCAACCTGTGGTCGGGCTGTATCATCTCGCGGGTTTTGCAGCCGCCTGTTTCCTCTTATGCCAAGCACGAATTCTTCATAGTGCCAAAGGCATCCCCGCATGGCGTACACCTCGAGTTCCCTGGCTTATCGTCGTATCTGGTTTGTTTGAGGGCGTTGGTCTCACGCTACTGTTAGTATCAACCAACCTAGTCTCTAACGACGGCACCTTTTATCTTGACCCGTCGAAGCTAGCAGGAGTCATGGTAACGCTCGCAGTACTGAACATGATTTTGTGGCTCGGCTACCGCTATGGAGCGGATCGCGCAGTCAGACCACCGCTCGCAAATCGAATAGTCGACAATATGTCGTGGCCATTACTCATAGTCGGACATCTGGCACCCGTTTTGCTAGCGTTGGCCGCTTGGTTTCACGCAGCGGACACCTCCGCGTTGCTAGCCACGGCGGGTTTCTTAGTCATAGCAGGTGGGACATTTTGGAAATGCGGCCTGATTCTCAAAGCTTCTTACCAGCACGGTTTTACCCTCAGCCGACTGCCGCAACGAGGCTCCGGTACTCGGGCAGCACCTAGCCTGGTGGCTTAAACTGAAGCAACAGATCGAATGCCATGATTCAACAACCTCACAATCACATCCATTAATACATGCTAAAAGCGAAACAACGAATAAGAATCGAGTGGGGCCACTGCGACCCCAGCGGCCTTGTCTTTAACCCTAATTACTATATCTGGATGGATAGTGGGTCTCACCAGTTAATTGAAGCCGCTGGCTTTCCGACCACTGAGATGCTTGAAACGACAACGTTCAGAGGTTGCGCACTCGTTTCAAGCGGCATGACTTTTCGGCACCAGGGCTACTGCAACGACCGGATTGAGTTGACCACCACTGTGGAAAAATTTGGAAATAAATCCTTCACCATGCGACACGAATTCCACAAAGGTGACGTCCTACTAGCGGATGGATTCGAAGTGCGTGTCTGGGGATGCACTGATCCGGAGGACCCCATACGACTGATTGCGGAACGAATTCCCGATGAATTTCGCCAACGCCTCTCCGCCGAGGGTATTTACGACACAACCCCCTAGTACACCCACTGCCAGCGTCAATAGGCTGACCTAATCGCACGACGAGTTGCTTATAGCAGTCCTCGGCCCGCCAGATTCTCCATCAGCGCACGTGTGCCAAAAGTCCAGGGCACAATGTCATCGGTCCTACGAACCCAGTTAATCAGGCAACCCAATTCCGGTGCCGAGATCTCAACACGATCACCGATCTCATGCGTAAAACCCGTGCCGGGGCCACGTCGGTCTTGAGTGGGCGCGAACATGGTGCCGAGAAACAGCATGACGCCATCTGGATACTGATGATTCCGGTTAAGCGTTTGGCTGACCAGGTCAGATGGCGAGCGGCTGATCTCCTTCATAGGACTCACTCCTTGGATTGAAAAACCATCCTCACCCTCTACCCGCAGTGATACCTCGAGTTGCTCCAACTCGGTTATCGTGAATGTCGTATCTAGCAGCCGAATAAATGGACCGATTGCACAGGACGCATTGTTGTGCTTGGCCTTGCCCAATAACAAAGCGGAACGACCTTCGCCATCGCGCAGATTGACATCGTTGCCCAGTGTTGCGCCAACAATCTGGCCACGCGAAGAAACCGCTAATACCACCTTAGGCTCAGGATTAT
>JAKUQS010000049.1 GCA_022451485.1 Gammaproteobacteria bacterium | reverse complement strand
CGCGTCTCAACATAATCTCCGTTTTGCGCAATCACTGCCTGATGGAGTATCGACCACAATGCATTTTCCGTCAGTCCCGGTCTCAGGTTGTGACGAAGTCGCGCTACTGCAATTTCGGTGGCGTGTAGAGAAGCCCTCACACACGAAACTTCTTCTGACGACTTGATGGCACGCGCTCGTTCTATTGGTTGCTGAGCATCTACTAACAAGAATCCATACTCGGACAAACTCTGGACAGCCCCTACATTAATGCGCTCGATCCCAACGGTGGCACCTTTGCCCACCAGTTCAATCAATGTCGATGCTACCTCGGAAGCCCAGTCTAACTCTCGCCGCTTTATGTCATCGCCAGCCGCTACAAAGCTTGCCGTGATGGCAGGTCGCACCTCAGTGACCAACTCCAGGTCATCTGCCAGATGCATGCAACCGGCAAACTCATACAAGATCACCGCGCTTTGGTCCTGTGTTACCAACAAGTAACGGGCCGGGTTTCGAGCATTAAAAATCTGCATATTTCGAGCGCCACTCGCGTAACGGATATTCACTGGATCAAATAATACGCACGCTGCAATGTCACGTTTAGCCATCTCGGCACGGAATCGTTCCAGGCGATAACGGCATACCGCCTCCAAATCACGATCAACACCAACATCATTGGTATCGAGTAACAAGCCATCCCGATGGCATCTCGAGTCGTTATGCCAATCCAATTCCATGCGAATACCTCTTGAAACGCTTTTAAAACGATCATAATAGGATTGCCATCCAACGTCACCACAACCCGAATAAACACTGGATCCCAGGCATCAAATCCACCACTCTCGACATACATACCAGCACAACAAACGATTGAGGCCATGGCTTATAGCTACGCCATCAGCATCGGACCGGAACTTTTAGATTGTCTGGGACCGAGTGCCCCCTCATCATGATCGATGGATTCTGCACTTGAAAGCCTGTTAGTGTAGTGATCCTTAACCGTCAGTCCCTCAGCAAAGGACGCAAGGAAACAATATGGATTTCGGTCTCAACGGCGAACAGCAAATAATCGTCGACACTGTCCGTTCTTTTGTCGAAAACGAAATTTATCCCTTGGAAGAGGAGGTTGAACGGGCCGGACAAGTTGCGCCGGAGATCGGCGACGAGATTAGACGGAAAGTACTCGAACTCGGCTTCTTTGCACCAAACATGCCTGCCGATATCGGTGGTGGCGGACTTGATCAACTAGCATTTGCACTGCTTGAGCGGGAGCTCGGGCGTGGCAGCCAGGCCTTAACCATTTTTTGGGGTCGCCCGTCGAATATCTTATTGGCATGCGAAGGTGCCCAACGGGAACAATATCTCTTGCCAACGATTAGGGGCGAGAAATACGATGCACTCGCTATGACCGAACCAGACGCGGGCTCGGATGTTCGTGGCATGAATTGCTTTGCTCGCCGGGACGGCGATGATTTCGTTGCCAACGGCACAAAACACTTTATCTCGCACGCTAATATTGCTGATTTTGTCATCGTTTTTATGGCGACGGGCGAAGAAAACACACCTCGCGGCCCCAAAAAACTGATCTCATGCTTCCTGGTCGATCGAGACACTCCAGGTTTTACCATTCAATCCGGATACCAGTGTGTTTCGCATCGCGGCTATCAAAACTGCATTCTGACTTTCGACGACTGTCGATTATCTCAACACCAACTGTTGGGAGAATTGCATAAAGGTTTTGACGTAGCCAATGAGTGGTTGTATGCAACTCGCATCACGGTCGCCGCCATGTGCGTCGGCCGTGCGCGAAGAACCCTGGACTACGCTTTGGAATGGGCGGCACAACGTGAGCAGTTCGGGCAGATTATTGGAAAATTCCAGGGCGTTTCATTCAAACTCGCAGACATGGTCACTCAGCTTGATGCGGCGGATTGGCTGACCTTATCTTCGGCCTGGCGTCTGGATCAAGGCTTACCCGCCAATCGCCAAATCGCTCAAGCTAAGTTGTACGCGTCGGAAATGCTGGCTAAAGTCACTGATGAGACGATCCAGATCTACGGCGGCATGGGACTCATGGAAGCCCTGCCCTTGGAACGATTCTGGCGCGACGCTCGGGTCGAAAGAATCTACGACGGAACGAGCGAAATTCAGCGACATATTATCTCACGCGAACTGCTGCGGCCGCACGGTGCATGATGGGTCTAACCTGTTAAAGTTTGTGTGTGGTTTAAACGATTGGTTTTCAACCAGCCAGCTTAGGCACTCCGCACTGTCTAACCCGTTCCCGGGACACCGTATGAACGCTTACCGATTTTTTTCATGACCACCACTGGACAGGTCGCACTGATCGGAGGCGGCGTAATTGGGGGAGGTTGGGCCGCCCGATTTCTCCTGAACGGATGGGATGTCAACATCTTCGATCCCAGTTCCGAGGCCAAACGTAAAACGCTGGAGACACTGACTAATGCCCGCCGCACCCTACCTTCGCTTTACGATAACAACCTACCTTCGGAAGGCACACTGCAGTTTTGTGACACCCTAACAGCCGCTGTCACTCACGCGGATTGGGTTCAGGAAAGCGTTACCGAGCGCCTGGATCTAAAACAACAAGTCATCACCGACATTCAAAAACACGCCCTTGAAGGTGCGGTCATTGCATCATCCACGTCTGGCTTTAAGCCCTCAGAGTTACAGGCAGTGGCCACTCGGCCAGGTCAGGTCGTGGTCTGTCACCCTTTTAACCCGGTCTACCTACTCCCACTGGTTGAGGTCGTGCCCTCCACACTGACTGATTCGTCTATTACAGACACCTGCCACCGAGTCTTAACCCATCTTGGAATGAAACCACTCCTGATACGACATGAAATTGACGCACACATTGCGGACCGATTGATGGAGGCGCTCTGGCGCGAGGCGTTATGGCTAGTCAACGACAACATTGCATCGACCGAAGAGATCGATGATGCCATACGGTTTGGTTGCGGCCTGCGCTGGGCATTGATGGGGCATTTTCAGACCATGTGGTTAGCCGGTGGCGAAGGGGGAATGCGCAGCATGTTGGCCCAGTTTGGGCCCGCCCTGAAGTGGCCCTGGAGCAAACTGGTCGATGTACCAGAACTAACTGACGAACTGATTGATACCATCGCTAACCAATGTGATGCTCAAGCCAATGGCCTCACCCCGAGGGACATGGAGAGAGTCCGGGATGACAGCCTGGTGGCAATTCTGCGTGCGCTTAAACAAACGGACCAGGCTGCCGGTTCAATCCTGAAACAACACAACAAACAGCTCCGCAAAGCGGTAACTGTGCATGAGGGTCTGCTACAGACTGTACAGCGTCAGGTGCCGCCGAGTTGGATAGATCGAAACGGGCATATGCACGAGCCGCACTACCTCGATCTCATGGCGCAGGCGAGCACCCGCTTTCTTGAGGAAGTGGGTGTGGACGATGGCTATCGAAGCGCGGGGTTTACCTACTTCTCGGTTGAATCACGCCTGAAGTACCTTAGGGAAATACTTGCCGGTCAAAATATCAAAATCCTGACTCGAGTCCTGGGCATCACCGAGAAGACATTGCGCTTGCTCCACCAGCTTCACATCGAAGATGGGACCATCGCCGCAACCTGTGAAGCCACACTCATCCACGTCGACCTCAACACCAGGGCCTCCTGTACGCCCAGTGCCAACGTCGTCACTCGACTGGCAGCATACGCTGCGAGTTACGAATCACTCAAACAGACTTTGGACTGAATGGCGCCCGCGATTCACGCCTTCTCTCCGCCTTCGCCACTTACGTTACCGTTGACGCGCGTGCACCGGCACGGCGGCTGACATCCTTCCTAATCAGCGCTATGGATAGTGTAGTTAAATATTTTTCCCATATAATTTTGAATATGTTATTTTTCTATCAGCTCCACCCGATGCTATTCGCCTTGCGAGAAGGACCTTACTTTTTGGCCACTGGAGTAAAGCCATTATGAGCGGACCACTCGCTGGCTACCGAATCATCGAGCTCACCAGCATGTTGACCGGTCCGTGGGCAACTTCTCTGTTGGGTGACCAAGGGGCGGATGTCATCAAGATCGAAGTTCCTGGTATCGGCGACCACACTCGCTCCGTAGGCGCGCGCCGGGGAGACCTATCGGTCAACTTTCTCAACATTAATAGAAGCAAACGATCCATCACCCTCAACCTGAAGGATAATGACGCCACAGATATATTGAAAAAATTGGCAACAACAGCTGATGTGTTCATTCAAAATTTCCGCCCTGGTGTCGTCGAACGCTTGGGTCTTTCCGAGCCCGAAATCCGCCGCATTTCACCCCACATCATTTATTTATCGATGTCCGGCTTCGGTGAAAAAGGACCATTATCTACAAAGCCTGTCTATGATCCGATAATCCAGGCAATCTCCGGTCTAACCACCATTCAGGCAGGATCTGACAGTGCCCGCCCACGATTGGTACGCACCATCCTGCCAGACAAACTAACCGCTGTCGTCGCATCCCAAGCGGTCACGGCTGCTCTCCTGTCTCGGGAGCGGGATGGCAAAGGACAACACGTCCGACTGTCTATGTTGGACGCTATTCTCAGTTTTCTATGGGCCTCTGACATGGGCGAGCAAACTTACGTCGAGGACCCTATCGGTGGTCAGGAGCCAGCTAGCTTTATTGACCTGATTTATGAAACTCGTGATGGGTATATGACTATCTCGACGATGGGCAATAAGGAGTGGGCCGCCCTAGCCCGAGCGGTCGAGCGTCCAGAATTACTGGACGACCCCCGTTTCAAGAGCGCCAGCCTCCGCGACCGCAACGTCGATGCCCGTCTCGAACTGATTCAAGGCATTCTGATCACTAGAACTACACAGGAATGGATGGCTCTTTTCGAACGCGAAGAGGTTCCGTGCGCACCTGCACTCACACGCAATGAAGTAATCAAGCATCCTCAAATTATCGCAAGCGAGATTCTCATCGAAACTGACCACCCAGTGGCAGGACGTTTGCGGCAAACCAGAACCCCGGCACGGTTTGAAGGGACGCCGACCGAGATTCGACAAGGAGCACCCCGCCTGGGCGAACACAATCTTGAAATTCTGACAGAGTTGGGTTTTGATGCAGCTGAAATTGATGCACTCCGCGCCAAAGGCGCCATCGGCGATGAGGACTACTCCGCCTAACCACCTACCATTACAACCCTGACATTTACAACAACACGCTTTATAGAACCGAGATGATTGATTTTTACTATTGGCCCACCCCGAATGGCTGGAAAATTGCCATCGCACTTGAAGAGTTAGGCCTCGCCTACAAGGTATTACCTGTCAATATCGGTCGCGGGGAACAATTTGAACCTAACTTCGCAAGAATCAGTCCAAGTCACCGAATGCCCGCTATTGTCGATCACGACGCCGGCGATGCTGATGGCCCACTTTGCCTTGCAGAATCCGGCGCCATCTTGCTTTACCTGGCCGACAAAACTGGCCGCTTTATGCCCTCAACACCCCGCTCTAGACATCAGGCAATGCAGTGGCTGATGTGGCAAATGAGTCAACTCGGACCGATGTTAGGACAAAACGGCCATTTCTCACTCTACGCAACAGAAAAGATCCCTTATGCTATCGCGCGGTATCGACACGAGGTACTCCGCCTCTTCGGCGAATTAAATCGGCAGCTCGTCGACCGGGAATACATTTGTAATGAATACAGTATCGTTGACATGGCATGTTGGCCTTGGGTTCTGACGTATAAAAGTCAGGATATCGATCTCAAGGAATTCCCCGAAATCCGTCGCTGGTACGATCAACTGAAGTCACGGCCAGGGTTGCGCCGCGGCTATAACCTCCTCCGAGAAGCACGTTCCAAACGAGGCAGTGAATCACCCGATCAAGAAGCCCGACAACATCTTTTTAACTCGACGCAGGCCCGTTAGCCTTTAGTCTAGCGGTCTACTGCCTGCGGGTTGGCCACGCATCATATGACTTACAACACACCAATCCACTGATGTGCAAATCGCGTCCCCACGACATGCTGTATGGGCCGGATTAGAATAGTTCACATCCATCAAATAGCACACCAACAGCTTGGCACCTAATCACACCGCGGAGTCTTGCAAGAATGAACAGCAGCGTTTTTACCGGGGGAATCCCGGCACTCATGACGCCATGCACACCGACTGGCGAACCTGATTTTGAAGGTTTAGTCCGAAAAGGACGCGAACTCATTAACCTTGGCATGACCAGCGTAGTGTATTGCGGATCGATGGGGGATTGGCCTCTATTAACCGATGATCAACGTCAAGAAGGGGTCGCGCATTTGGTCGACGAAGGCATTCCCGTTATTGTCGGAACCGGTGCCCAAAACACGAGACTCGCGATGGCTCACGCGGCACACGCACAGGCCGTTGGAGCACGCGGGCTGATGTTAATACCCCGCGTGCTATCACGAGGCTCCTCCGTCGCCGCTCAGAGCGCGCATTTCAGTGCCCTACTCCAATCTGCACCGGAGTTACCGTCGGTCATCTATAACAGCCCGTATTATGGGTTTGAGACTAAAGCAGATCTCTTCTTCGCTCTACGAGGAGCGCACCCCAACTTGGTTGGATTCAAGGAATTTGGTGGACGAGCCCCGTTGAGTTATGCGGCGGAGCACATTACCGGCACAGACTCGGCTCTTAAATTATTAGTCGGTGTGGATACACAGGTAGTACATGGATATGTCAGCTGCGGAGCGGAAGGCGCCATCACCGGAATTGGTAACGCGCTACCGCGGGAAGTACTACATCTTCTTTACCTGTGCGAACTAGCCGCTAAAGGAGACTCACAAGCCAAGTCACTTGCTCAGGAACTTGATGATGCTCTGACGGTATTATCAACGTTCGACGAAGGGCCTGATCTGGTTTTGTACTACAAATACTTATTGCACCTTCAGGGAGAGTCTGGTTACGACCGCCATTTCAACGGGTCCGACTCCTTAAGCGCGAGTCAACAACACTTGGCGACCACACAATTCAGGCTCTTTGAAAAGTGGTGGTCAGACTGGCCGGGAAAGACGTACACGACGGCACCGGGCATCTAAACAACTAACGCTAGTCGACCAACGCCGCTTTGGCCTGCTGTGAGAAAAACGAGGCCTCTTCGGGATATTCGGGAATCAGCATTTCGAAGGGTACGTTTCGAACGCGATTGGTCGCGACCCCACGCACCACCTCCCCTTCATAACGACTTGGAATGTGATTCTTAACCAGGGGATACGCATCCTCTGCACTATACGTCACAATGTAAAAGGTTCGCGAATTCATCGACTCATTAACTCGTGAACCATGCACCAACCGGGTATGCATTAGGCAAGCCGAACCCGCAGCGCCTGTGCATGGAATGGAGTGCTCGCAAAGTGACGCAGCGATATCGCCTGCGATGGCACCAGTAAAGAGTCCGTCATGCCAATGATCGTAAAGCGGGCCGAGATGGGATGCAGGAACGAGTTCGAGAGGCCCGTTTCTTTCAGTGACCTCGTCAAGAAAAAATAACACAGCCACAAGATCATAATTGGAATGCGGCTCGAACAAAAAATCCTGATGGTATTGCACCTCTGTAGTCGCTCCAGGAAGCTTTGAATTTACCTTGGTGTTGTTGAGTTTGACGTTAGGGCCTAACAGTTGAGTTACCGCATCAAGCGCTCGACTGTCGCGCATCACCTCCAGATACACATCCGATACCTCGATCGGGGAACTAACCCGTCGAAGCGCCGGACGATCCGCCGCATGACCTGGCTCCAGATCAAATCGGGCCCGACCATCTAGCGTTTGGCCATAACTTTGGGAGAATTGACGACTTTCGTTGACCCATTCCTGAAACCGTGCTCGCAACGCAACTAACTGTTCGTCCGTGAGTGCATTCTCCAGCAGCAGATAGCCTTGCTCGACAAAAAAGGCGATCTGATCGCTATTAAGTACGCTTTTCCCTTGCACCATTGTACTTAGTAGCCACGTATCTGGTCCGCACCACGATAGAGTATCTGTGAATAATTTCGATTTACTTTTTCCCTTTGAGACACATCGATAGGATTCATGTCTGAATTCGGCCGCTGCAAGTGCACAATAGAATCATCGAGTTCACAACCGCGGACTGGGAGCGCGTAATGGGTGCCCACGGTCTGACGTACGTGGGACGCGACATAAGACTGTAAAGCAACACCAACTCGGCGGTGTCCACTGCAATTCGGTCTCGAGCCGTGAATTAATCTTGGATGATGCAATGAAGCCTGGCCCGGACGTAGCACAACATCAATCGCTTGATGTTCATCGATATCAGCAATGCGTTGTCCACGAGTCAGAATATTGTGTTCGTCAAATGTATCTTCGTGGTCCTTAATGCCATTTAAATGGCTACCAGGTATCACACGCATACAACCCGCCTCTTCATTGCTTACAGTCAGCGCGAGCCACACCGTCACAAAGTCATGCGGCATTAATCCCATATAAGTGGCATCCTGATGCCAGGTGACAAAACCATCACTTTCAGGCTCTTTAATAAACAACACGCTTCCCCAGAGATAAAAATCTGGTCCCAACAGGTCCTCAACAGAATCTAGAATTACTTCATTGTGTGCAATCTCATCTAAACACATGAAGGTCAGATGTGCATTGTTTCGGCCAAAAGGGCCCAGCGCCTCAGGAAAATCAACCTCGGCCTGTTCAAATTCCTTTAGCAGCCGAAAAGCTGTAGCTTGTGACATCACATCGATTGGCGTGTGATAACCATAATCTCGGTAGCAGGCCTTATCCGCTTCAGTCAGTTGTTTCATCATCGTCGATGCAAACTTGCGAGTCGAAAGACATCGAATCTCATTGCTCAAGCGAGACAGTCACCGTGTTTTCAAAATGTGCCAATGCCGGCTCATTGCGGCCATACGTCACATGGCTTTGCGCGCCCGAAAGAAAACCAAACTGGATTCCCTCACCGGTCGGAAAGTCTTCATCCGACACCACACCTGTAACAAGTTCAAGATTCCGATCCCAGTGGTCTATGGCACTTTGACTGGTCGCCGGCTCCGGCACAAAAAAATCTAGGAAGATTACTGTTTCATCGACCTTATCCTCTACTGGAAAAATCCGCCATACCTCAAAATGATCGGCCTGAACCACGAAAACCGTATTTGGAAACAACACATAAACCATTGCACTGTGATGGACGAGATCCCATTCGGTTTCAGGCCGATCGCGCAAGGCTTCGATACTTCGCCTCGGGTAGATAACCCGCAGATGTGGGCCGAAAGCCTGGAACAGGCACAAATTATTGAAAAAAATTGGTGCGATAGAGTGACGATGCAAAATGCCAAAATGATATGGCTCTAGGAACGTATCGACCACGAGCTTCCAATTCATCTTTTGTCGAAGTTGGCGCGAGGTGTGATGATGGAAAGTATCGATATTGAAGGACTGAAGCTCGGTACCAAGCCCGGCTAACGTTCGATCGATATCAATAGACATCGAATCTACATCTATACCTGATGGTGTAGCCTGCACCCAAATCAAACCGTTCCTTTCAACGGCCGGAAGCGATACCAATCGATGCTCAGAACGGTCTATCCCTTCGAAACTGTGCTTGTCTGGAACCGCAACCAAGTAACCGGCAGAATCGTAGGTCCATCCATGATAAGGACACTGGAAGCGATTGTGATTGACACCACATCCCATCGCGACACGAGCACCTCGATGTCGACACACATTAAGAAATGCCCGCACCACACCATCCTCGCCTCGAGTAAGCAACACCGGAACGCCTGCACCATCACATGTAATAAAGGCACCCGGCTCCCTCAATTGGCAGGTTAAAGCCATCATTAAAGGCCGACCGAGAAATAATTCAGTTTTTTCCCGAACTAAACGCTCTGCACTGGTGTAATGAGCAACCGGATTCTGATAGATCTCGGCTGCACGATCCGTAGTCCCGTTTGCGAGGTGATGGAACACGGCTCGAGTTAACTCTATTTGTGTTTGATGTTTCATCCGTCGACCCGCGCTATTACCCTGCTGGAATCAGCCCTCGCTCCAGAGTTGCCCACTGGGCGGCCACGCCGCGATAATCATCTACCTCATCGCGCCGCACGGGCTTCACCTAAGGCTACCGGAAGCGCACGCGCAAACGCATCGAGTTCTTGGGATTTCCCAGCGGTAATACGAATACACCGATTCAATGGCGCAATGCCCGGCATTCGAACAAAAATTCCCTGACGTAAAAGATTATTCAACACCGCTGTTGCAAACTCGCCATCAGCTCCACAATCGATCGCAACGAAATTAGCGGCCGAGTCTAGTGAAGACAGCCCGTTCTCCCGCGCTATCTCAGCAATACGCGCCCGCGCCGAGCGTACCTGCTCAATCACGTTTGTTAGAAACACCTGGTCCTTGAGTGCCGCCAGCGCCGCCGCCTGGGCTACTCTCCCAACCCCAAAATGATTGCGCACTTTGTCAAGTTCAGCAATTAACCTGCAATGGCCAACGACATAACCCACACGAATCCCTGCCATCCCATAGGCTTTCGAAAACGTCCGAAAGCGCAATACCTTTTCGTTTGATATGTCGAACGCAGGTAGCGTGGCAGCCTCCGCAAATTCACCATAGGCTTCGTCTAACAACAACACCGTCCCGTCCGGGATACGGGACATCATCGAACTCACCGCTGGTGCGTCCCACCAGGTACCCATCGGATTATCCGGGTTCGCAAAATATAGCAATTTTGCCTTCGAGTCAGCCGCCCTCTTCAATAGCCCTTCGATGTCCTCATGGTCATCACAATATGGGACGGTCTCAAGTTGTCCGCCGTAACCCACCACGTGATAATTAAAAGTGGGATACGCGCCCGCAGACGTCACGACGGAATCACCGGGTTCAATAAACATGCGCGAAAAATAACCCAAAAGACCATCTATGCCCTCACCAATCGCAACGTTACCCACCGGGATTTCATGATGTCGAGCGATCGCATGACGTAAGTCATGCAACTCCGGGTCCCCATACATCCACGACTCACCCGCCATCTCAATAATGGCGTCAATAACCGTCGGCGAAGGTCCAAACATATTTTCGTTGGCACCGATGCGTGCATCGAACACCCGACCCTGGGCCCGCTCCTGCGCCTCGGGCCCCACAAACGGTACCGTGGCGGGTAAGCCAGTAACCAGGTCGGTCACTCGGTAACTCGTCATTTCCTTTCCTCGTGCTGTCAGTCAATTACTGCTGGCAATCGACATACTCAAACAGTGAGTTCATGCTCGCTCATATTAGTCAAACTGCCATGCCCCCAGCTGCGCTCGGTCCAGGCAACGGCCTCACCCAAACAGACTCAGACTCATTTAATCCAAGCACACTCCGACCGAACGCATCCATCGGGCAACTACCGTCTTCTATGTCCTCTCCAAATCCTATCCAGCACCGCAACGGCGCTGGATGATTGCCGACCAACTCAATAAGGTCGCCGACACACACCCCTAAACGTTGAACGGTTGTCTGACTGAGTCTGACGACTCGTCGTTTGCCGCGGTTTCCTATATAAGGGTTTGTTTCATCAGCTTTGACAGTTAAGGCTAAGCGTCGGCTACGGATATCCAAACGGAGCGCTCTAGTTCGATCATTATCAACCTTCCCTTCTCCAGTAAAGACCACCCCATAACCAGCCTTGGCCCTATGTGGTGTGATGTAACCCGATAGTAGGTCGCTCCGTACATCCTCAGGATCACGGTTGAGGGGATCACCGTAACCCCCACCCCCAGCTGATTCCATAATCACTAGATCATCTTTCTGTATTCGGTGTCCGGTCACCTTGCCCGGCGTCTTAAATAACGTGACCGCATCGCCTCGCTGGCACGAGACAGCCAATTGCTGTGCTGAACCACCGCCGTGGACCCCAAAGGGCGGGATGACCGCACGGTCCCCCAGCACTGAATAAACCGCTTCCCCCTCGCAAAGACGAAGCTCGCGCCGCATCCCCAGCCCACCGCGACGCTCTCCCTCTCCGCCTGAATCCTCCCGTAGCACGCAACTTCGAACCTGCAAAGGCATATCACTTTCCAGTGATTCAACATTATGAATCGAGCGGATCGAACCAAAATCAACATTGACGAAAGCACTGGAACCATCTGCCTCATGAAATCCACCATTCCCCCCAGCGGGAACTTCGATATAGACATACGGTCGGCCTCTGGCATCTGAGTACCCCCCGATGCTATTCGGGAAAGACGTGCCGGATAAATCACCCGACACTGCTTCAGGAATCACTTGCGCCAAGGCACCCAGCATTACGGAAACCGCACGCTTCCTGACTTCACCGTGGGCTCCCGCTGGTGCATCACCCCTTACATCCACGATTGAGGCTTCAGGCGCATTCAGTCCGATAGCCCTGAATGCGCCACTGTTAACGGGCCCTTGTGGATCCAACGTGGATTTGACAGCAACAAATACCCCTGCACCCGCAACAGCCAAAGACGAATTAACTACACCGGGGACTTGGGGACTGGACCCATGAAAATCGGCCGTTAATTGATCTCCAGACACTTTGAGTCGTAACCGCATCAAAACAGGATCCAATACCTCGCCGTCGTAGTACTCAAGGTAGTCTTCGTAACAGTACTCGCCATCCGGTAGATCTTGTATCCGTGCCCGTATACGCCGCTCTGAGCGATCAAGATTTTCAGATATACAATCCAGCACTAAGGTGCGACCATATTTTCCAAGTATTTTTTGTATTCGCTGTTCTGCGACCCTGCATGCACCAAGCGATGCGTTTAAATCACCATACCGTTCATCAGGGAGCCGCATATTGCTAAGCAATAACCGCATTACCCCCTCGTTTACTTTTCCCCGCTCATACAACTTGATCGGCGGAATCCGAACTCCTTCCTGATAGATGCTAGTCGCAAGTCCAGAGTAACTTCCGGGCGTCATTCCACCAACATCCGCCCAATGAGCCCTTACCGCTGGAAAAATAAATAAGTCTCCATCATCAAAGATGGGATACAACAATGTGACATCATTCAAATGCGTACCGCCCCGATACGCATCGTTCAGGAGAAGTACATCCCCCGGAAAGATGTTGCCTTGAAAGTCTTCCATCGCACACTTCACCGACCACGGCATTGGCATAACATGCCCTGGATGATCATCCGACTGGGCGACCATATCGGCTGCTGGATTAAACAATGCACAAGAAAAATCATCGAGCTCATATATCGCCGATGAAAATGACGCTCGTATGATTGAAGCTCGCATTTCTTTCACGATCGCCCGTAGACTTTCGCACACCACCTCTAACGTGATGGGATTTACTGGACTAGTATTCACCCCAAACTCCTCAGGCATTAGGTTGCAATCGTAACTCTCTGGCCTGCCCCACCTCTAAACGCCACCCGGGCGGCAGAACGGTCAAAGCACCATCTTCTTCTATCAGTGCCGGCCCCATTACCAAACCATGCAGTGCATTGCGGTCATAAATCTGAGTCTCATAATAAGCGCCATCAAAATACACTTTTCGGCTCTTCTCCACGGGATGCGTGGAAACCTCATTGCCGAGAGAATCCACTGCCCCTTCTACCGGCCCAATCACGGTAACCCTCATCTCGACACACTCAATCGGCAGTTCGTGGACATGTTCATAACGTCGCCGGTACGCTGACTCAAACACCTTCCCAAGTTCCTGCGTTGACGACACTGTCTTGGGAACCCGAACAGACAACTCCCACGATTGCCCGACGTAGCGCATACCAAACTCGCGCTCAACCTCCACACTAGCAATATCCGGGAAATCAACTTTAATAGATGCCAGCGCCAACTCCTCCATTTCATGCACTTTCGTTTCAATATCTTTCCAGCCCTCCTCGACCAACTCAAAACGGCAACTTTGCGCAAAGGTTTGCCGTAGATCGGAACCAAGGCATCCGAACGCGGAGAAATGTCCTGGGCTAAAGGGCACAATCACAGACGGGATCTCCATCTCATTGGCGATGAAAGCTGCATGCATCGGGCCTGCACCTCCATAGGCGACAAGACTAAAATCTCTTGGGTCGTAACCGTTGGATATTGAGATTTCCTTAATCGCACTAACCATTCGAGCAACCGCAATCTTGATTATCCCGTCTGCCACCGCTTCCGTGTCCAGCTGGTTGATCCCTGACGCTAACCGTCCAATCGCTGATCGTGCGAGTTCCGTGTTTAGCAACAATCCACTCGCAAGGGGGCTGTCCGAACTCAACCTTCCAAGACACAAATTAGCGTCAGTGACCGTGGGCTCCTCACCACCACGCCCGTACGCTGCTGGCCCCGGTAAGGCCCCCGCACTGCGTGGGCCCACCTCAATAATTCCACCATCGCCTAACCACGCAATGCTACCTCCGCCCGCGCCCAAGGTAGCGATCGCCAGCTGTGGCGATCGATTAGGTAGACCGGCCACTTGTTGTTCGGTAGTCAGCGGCCGGACAAGATCTTCAATCAAACAGACATCTGTACTAGTGCCACCCATATCGCACGTAATCAAATTCGAATCACCGGTTTCTTTGCCAAGTTCAATGGCTGCCGCAACCCCCCCTGCTGGACCAGACAACACGGTGTGCACCGGAAACTCGCCAGCACGTTTTGGCCCGACAACACCGCCATTCGATGTCATCAGGAAAATGGCGCCCGCAAACCCTCTCGTGTCAAGTTGCGACAACAGCGAATCCAGGTAATTCTGCATCCGCGGGCCAATATACGCGTTAAGAACAGTTGTAGAAAAACGCTCATATTCGCGCAATACAGGCAATACCTGACCGGAGGAACAAACAAAACACGCAGGCAGTACCTTTGTAATCGCATCCGCAACTTTTCTTTCGTGAGAATCATCTACATAACTGTGCAAAAAACACACGGCGACAGCCGGGGGATTCTCTTCAATCAACGTAGCTAATAATGCCTTGAGATCATCTTCATCAACAGACTTAACCACCGTTCCGTCAAATAGGATACGTTCGTCTATTTCAAGGATATGCCGACGCAAAACGAGGGAGGCAGGTTTTAATGTTTTTATGTTGTAGAGTTCGCGGCGTTCGGTTCGCGCAATCTCTAAAGTGTCTTTAAAACCTTTGGTGGTAACCACCCATGTTTCGGCGCCCTGCCGCTCGATTACCGCGTTGGTTCCAATCGTGATTCCGTGGACAATGCGAGTAATCTGATCAAGTTGAATTCCCGAAAAACTCTCTATAGCGTGGAGCAACCCCTGCTCCGGATCATTTGGGGTGGAAGGGACCTTAACCCACTGAAGCGCCTTCTTTTGGTTGTCATAAAGCACTGCATCGGTGAACGTTCCACCAAT
>JAKUQS010000048.1 GCA_022451485.1 Gammaproteobacteria bacterium | reverse complement strand
ATCCGTTAAGCGAGCCTTATCGCTAAACAATCGAGCGACTTCCACACTAGCCTCAATGACTTGAAGATGTCGAGTCAGAAGCGGATTCCGATGTGTAGTCGCGGCTGCTGCACTTTCTTTTTCTAACCAAGACCGAAACCCTGGTATCGGCGAGAGAGTTGCGAATACGCGTAGTTGTTTGTGATCGAGTGCTAACTGGTCTACTACGCGTTTAATTAGAAAACTTCCAAAACCGACACCCTGGAGTCCGGGGTGTGTTGCCGATATCGAATAAAATACCGCTGTATCAATAGCCCTTTGGGGGAGAGTTTCTTCGTCCAGCCGTAATAATTCGTCGATATTAGTCGGAATGCCAGTTGTTAGTGCGACCCAGACAAAAATTAACGGATCGCTTGGCATTTGGGGATGTATAAAAGCGTAACAGCACCGATCGTCTGCTGACAGTCGGTGTTTGATATCTTGCCATGATCGGATAGGGTGAACTGCCTCGTGCGCAGAAAGTGTTTCAAGGAGGGCAGCCGGTGCATCCCAAGTGATCCGTTGTAGTTTGAGAAACCCAACATCGAACCAAGACGCGAGCAGTTCCTTGAATTCTTTATCGAAGGCGGCTAATGATGGGCTTTCCTTCTTGATCGAGAGGAGCTGTGCACGCATATCTGCAAGAAACTTAATCCCATCAGGTAAGGCATTAAATTGGGTCAGAAGATGGACGCGGGGGGATCGTAACGTTTTTCTTAGATTCTGTTCCGCAAATAGACGGCTTCGAGACTCATCGGATGCATTATTCTCGTTGGATGTCAGCCACATTTGGATTGCATCATGTAGGACGGTGTTGGGAACCGCATACTCATTGGCGAGCAATCGAAGAAAGCGTTGTTTCCCGGTAACATTGAGTCCAAGATAATCTCCGCCCAGACTCGCAGCTCGTGCGCGGCTTGACGCTGCACCTCCGAGCTCGGATAGACAGAGATTTATTTTTTTTCGAATTAGATCTAAATCATCTTCTGGGAGTGACGGACGTACTTTTCCAGTCAAGCGATGTCGCGCGGTTTGTTCTACCTCAGCCCAAGCACGGCGAAAGTGTTTGAGTGGCTCCCCAAGGGTCAGGCGTGATGCGATTGATTTTTCGCGAAAATGGATCATGTGTAGTCGATAAGTGACTGTAAGATATACGGATTAGTGCGCAACAAGGCCGAGCTTGAGATCAGTTCGATATGGACGGGGCTGTAATCCCCTACGCGCCGAATGGTAACCGCCAATTTCTTTGTTGTAAAACGTTTGTACGGGTGGTCGGCCCGCTTCTTTTTAGATTACTCATTCACTCAATCGTCATGCCTCCATCGACGACGAGCGCGGCCCCTGTGACATGGCGAGCTTCGTCTGAGGCAAGAAACAGAACACAACTGGCAACGTCGTCTACAGTCCCTGCCTCACCCAATGGGATGGCCGCAATCCGTGCGGCCCATTTTTCTTTTACATTTCCGCCACCAAGCGCCATTACCTGATCACCCATGCTGGTCTCGATGACACCAGGGTGCACTGAGTTGCAGCGGATGCGGTAGCCTTTGCGTCCACAATGCACTGCAACCGTTTTAGTCAGCTGCCTAACCGCCGCTTTTGATGCACCATAGGCAAAGAGATGTGGTGTCGCCATGAGCGCGGCGATAGACGATAGATTGACGATCGAACCACCGGTTGCTTTCATGGCCTCGATTCCGTGTTGGCATCCCAGAAAAACGCCCTCGCTGTTAACGGCATTGACCGCCTGCCATTGATTCAGAGAGGTGCTTTCAACATCTTGACTAGATTCTGTGGCCAGAATGCCGGCATTATTAATCAGTATGTCCAGACGTCCGTGCTTCTGTAGTACGTTGTCCATCACCTTCGCCCAATCGGCTTCGATACGCACATCGTGCTCCAGAAATTGGATGGTATCGACTGCGTCGGCGACGGCTTTTCCTGCCGCTGGGTTCTGATCAGTCACGGTTACGATTGCTCCTTCTGCAGCCAAACGCCCAGCAATGGCGCGGCCAATTCCGTTACCGCCGCCGGTCACGATGGCAATTTTTTGGTCTACACGACCCATGATCTGCACCTCTTAATCGATGAGTGAAATATGCTCCATCTTATTGAAAAGCATCGTTTTGGTAAATGAGTTCAGCCTTATGGGGAACGAGGATTTGAGATTGATGAAGGGAGACCGCGCTATTAAGGGGATCTTTGTCTGAGCGCCAATATCCTAGGCCAGTTAGTATGGAGGGCTAATCGTCGGTTCGAGTGGCTATCAGTTGAAAGGAGGTTAAGAAATGAGCAAACCAAATTCAAAGCGCATGGCTTTGATTGCGTCCAAGGGTACGTTGGACTGGGCCTATCCGCCCTTCATTCTGGCATCGACAGCAGCTGCGATGGATATGGAGGTCGGTATCTTTTTTACTTTTTATGGCCTCACCTTGCTGAAAAAGAAAATTTCAGCAAAGGTGGCTCCGCATACCAATCCTGCTATGCCGATGAAGATGCCGTTCGGTCCGAAAGGGTTCCAGGATATTGAATGGCCGATTCCCAATGCCTTGATGGGCAATGCCCCTGGTTTTGAGACCATGGCGACGTCTTTGATGAAGAAGACTTTTCAAAATAAGGGGGTGGCAACGATTGAGGAGCTCCGGGATGCGTGTATTGAATCCGATGTTAAGTTGATCGGTTGCCAAATGACGATGGATGTCTTTGGGTTCGATAGGAGTGATTTCATCGATGAAGTTGATGTAGGAGGCGCAGCGACCTTTCTCGAGTTTGCTGCGGATGCGGACATTCAGTTGTTTATTTAATCGACGCCCGTTATTGCACCGGTGGATAGATCAGACCGCAAGCAACGTTGAGGTTGTTTAATCGATTGGCGAGTGAACACAGAGTGATCGAGAGTTAATCCAGATCGCTAGGGATATCGAGCGACTGTTCAACAAAACTGCGTGGCACCTCAAGTCCCGCGGCTATTCTGTTCAGTACAAGGACCTCCTCCGGTGCAACGGGTTTGTCCGCGCTCGCGACCAGGCACAGATCACGTATCACCTGCATACGTTGTGAGTAGGCGGTTTCATTTTTTACCTCGGTGATCCGTTGAGGCAGTAGGGTGGCAAGTCTTTTGCCATCGAGCTTATCGATTGCATAGGCCTCACCAAGAAATCCTTTCAAGACGGCGCGTTCTTTCTCTGTGATACCCCGATGGGACTCGGCGATCAGGATGGCGCCTGCGATGAAAAGGTCGCGCATGGCGCGCGCCGGGCGACTCTTTCCTTCCAGATAACCGGGTTCCATGAGTTGCATAACCTGTTGGACGCGGCGCTCGAGTTCAGTTTTATCAAACCCGTCGTCTTGCATTAAAGACGATTCATGAAATTGTTTTAACGCTTTGACTCTGAGCGGGCTAAAAGGATGAGTAGAAAACCAATCCTGCATGGGCGCGTCTTGGCCGGTGCGTCCGTCGGGAGCGACCATCTCATCAACTTGGCCCATAAACGCCTTCATATCAAATTTGACGATACGCTCACCCGTGATGCCCGAGGCTAGTTTGAACAGGGCACGAGCCACGCTGTGCAGATCATCGGCGCAGTAAGCGCCGGCGCGGTCTGCGGAGATCTCTGCGTAACGCGACCAGGTAAAGAGTTGGAGTGCGAGGTCAGCGGCGGGTGGGGGTTTGCCGCGCACAATGTAGCCGATCGGGATGTCGTGGTGCTGATAGACGTGATGACCCAATTCATGTCCCATCACGAACATCAATTCGGCTGGGTCAAAGTTCTCTAATAAGTGGGAGGAGAACATAATGAAGACCCGTCCGTCTTCAGGGCGAAAGCACGCCGCGTTGGATTGGGGGCTGGCGTAGGCATACAGTTCGAGTGGCGTATCGATAGCCAATCTCTCAACACAGTGATCTGCCATTTTATGGAGGTCACCTGCCATGGACCGGCTCAGACGTACCGATGTCGCCAGCAGGTGTCGACGAGTACCGGGTCCGTCACGTTTGTCTTCGATACGTTGAATCTTGTCACGAACCCGCTTGACCTCCGAATGGGTAAGTAACGTGTTGGACCGCTGGAGATCACTGTCACACCGAATTGCACTCGCACCGCTCATGACGTTAACAGGAGCGCATGCCGGTGAAATCGGCAGAAATAAGGTTGCTGTGGGGTGCTCACTCAATCACATCCGTCATGTGGTATTCCTGGGTCTTGTCTCAGATTGATGCCGCTTGTTGAAATCGAGGGATTTTTCTTTCCGGGTGACTTTAATGGAAAAGGTTAATTTCTCCCAAAACCCATGATTAATACGCCTGGAAACACATCTATCAAGTCGACCAAAGGTGTCCATTCAATTCTCGTTTGATTCCGCACGAGCCAGTTCAACTAGTTTTGAAATGCTGTGGACTCGTTCAAGTTGTTCTAGGGTATCAAACAATCGTGACACTTGCGCGTTAGGGAGAGTTCGGCTGGCGCAGTCGACAAACTTGTTGCGTCGTTCAGTATCGGTCATGGGGTTATCCGGTCCACGCCCACCCCCATGATCGATTCGCTCACTGATCTGCTCCTGGTTCTCGAGAGTGATGTTGACCTGCGCACCAAATGTCCCGCTCTCGAGTTTGACCATGTCTGAGTGTTCTCCGACTTGTGTGATGCTTAACAGTCGAGTGATGTTCGTCTGCTCCCAAGCGGCATTTTCGAAATCCGCCAACGTTACCTGGCCATCGACGAGTGCCCGGGCTACGCAGTACTGGATGCTGAATTTACTTTCAAGTGATGTCTGGGGGTGGGGCTGGTTGGTATGCGGTAATCGACGAGGATGCGTTAAGATTTCAATTCTGCGGATTCGCTTATGATCAAGTCGTTGACGTTCCCGTAGACGAATGGCGGCAAAAATGGCCGGGTGTGTGCTGCCACAGCAGGGAAACTGTTTAAGGTTAATGCCCGGCGACAACACCAGCGGCGGATCAAACCATTTGTCCAGTATCCGTTCTATTGAATAGTTTCCAGGGCCGTTATACACATCAAGAAATCCTTGCGGTGCCTCCAGCGCATGGGGATTGGCAGTAAATCCTTTGGCAGCAAGCTGGGCCGCAAGGACACCGCTACGGGCACACTGCCCGATGTGAAGCGGTTTCGTCATGGTGCCGAAATTGGCTTTGATGCCGCTGGCATTGGATGCTGCGATCGCAATTGCCTGTGCAGTCTGTGTGGCATCTAAATTTAATAAATACGCGCAGCCGGCTGCTGCCCCGAAAACGCCCAAAGTAGAGGTAGGGTGCCAACCTTTTTCGTAGTGTTGAAAGTGGACGCCCAGCGCAAGGCGCGTCTCGAGTTCGACGCCTATGATGTAGGCACGAATCAACTCGATACCAGTGGCACTCGTGGTTTCGCCGACTGCCAACAGACCCGGGAGAATGGGGACAGAAGGATGCCCGCCAAACAGTTCAGTAAAATCATCATAATCAAACGCATGGCCCGCTACGGCATTAGCAAATGCCGCATCAAGTTGATTTGCCCGAAGTGTGGTGCCGAGAATGGTCGCGGTACCTTCTTGTTCTGTAATAGCGGCGGCTTGGCGAGCGATTTCTGCTGTGTCACTCGATGCGCCTAGCAATGTCACACCGATGGTGTCTGACATGGCAATTTTCGCGCTGGCAATGATCTCGGGCGATAATGACTGCGTCTTCACGCTCAGAGCCCGCTCGGCGAGAATCAGGGCTAATGGTGGACTTTGCATTAAGCAGAAAAGACATCGCGCACAATGGTTGCGCGAGGCCCGGTGGTTTCGGGTTTTTGTCCTGGTCGCCAATTGACAGAACACGGTTTCCTAAGCCGCGTGCTGCCCGTAGCACCCGCCCCGAGTCCAAAGGTCCGGGACCCCAACCAGACGGTGTCTTGAGGGGTTTTTTGCAATGAAGTGATGTGGCGAGTGGCACGCATAATCTTTGTCAATGTATTTTATACAAGACGCAAAGATCGGGTAAGTACGCACGACACTGATGATGGTTGGCAGGGTTTAATCTGATTAAGTTGGCTAATTAGTGCGGAAAATCACGATAGAATACGTGCTGCTTTCATTTACTGTGGTGTTCTCCCAATCTAATGCCAGGCGACGGCGTGCCCCTGCAGGAATTTGTCGAAGAATCCTCTGAGTTGCTACAAGGCATGGAGGAGATCATTCTTGAGTGGGATAACCGACCGGGTGATCGAGCTTTAGTCGATGCCCTTTTTAGAACTGTCCACACTATTAAAGGTGGGGCCGGTGTCGTCATGCGAATGGACTTGTCGGACTATGCCCATCGATTGGAAGGGTTATTGGACCGAGTGCGGTCCGGTCAGCTCGTACACTCGAAAGAACTCGTTTCGATATTATTGGATGCGGTTGATTGCCTCGGTATGTTTCTTACATCAATAGATGGTGCTGAGAAATTGGACAATTCACGCATCGAGTCGAGCCTGACAAATATTGGACTTCTCGATGATCAGCTGAGTGGTGATCCGGTAAGCCGCACCGAAGGCGCCACGGAGGGGACGACTGTGGTTGGGCCGACGCCTTACCTAGTTAACCTGAAGTTTGATCCTGAGATGCCTCAGAAGGGCGGAGATCCGTTGTTGTTGCTCGATGAGCTAGCGCAACTGGGTGAGTGGATTCCGATTGTCCATCCCGGTGCGCTCCCGGATCTGGAAGATTTCGATCCACAGCGCTTGTACGTGTGGTGGAGCGGTAAATTAACCACTTCACAACCGGTGTCAAAGATTGAAGAAGTCACTATGTTTTTCCGAAATGGTAATGATCTTTCGGTGATACCTTTTGATTTAACACCTGAGCAGACTGATGACGCCGAACGCGCACATCAAACGCAGATAACACGGGCTGTCCAATGGGTTGACGAAGATACCGATATTGCCCGTCCGGACCCCGATGACGGCGCGAGTTCCCGCCCGACGGACTTGGCTCGCCCGGCGGCTCAGGATGTTCCCGTTCTGACAGCTTCGGAAAGCAGTTCGAGTAGGTCTATACGAGTCAGTCTCGATCGATTAGAGCGCCTGCAGAATCTGATTGGCGAAGCCGTTATTCACCAATCACGATTAACACAGTTATGTGAGGAAGCACACGAGCTGGACAGCGTTTTTGGGGCGTCGCTAGCAGAGTTTTTTGAAGAAAACAGCCGGTCTGTTCGTGATTTGCAAGATGAGATTCAAGCGGTGCGAATGGTGCCGGTCGATAGCATTTTTTCCCGTCTTCGTCGTGTGGTTCGAGATTACTCAGTTGAGTCGAACAAGGAAATAAAATTACAGATTGAAGGGGGGGACACCGAGTTGGATAAGACGGTGACCGACCAGTTGCATGGTCCGTTGATTCATTTGATTCGGAATGCAATGGATCATGGAATTGAGAATGAGACGGAGCGTCGGTTAGCGGGCAAGGACACGCGGGGAACCATTTGGTTGCGGGCATTTCATCGGGGTGGTCATGTCATTATCGAAGTGCAGGATGACGGTAAAGGAATGGATATCGAAAAGATTCGGGCAAAAGGCTTGCAACTGGGGCTTTTTGAAAAAGGTGAAGATCCATCTGATCACCAATTGTTGCAACTGGTGTTTCAACCGGGATTTACAACAACGGAGGCGGTAACGGGAATTTCGGGTCGCGGAGTGGGGATGGACACCGTTAAGCGAGACATTGAAGCGTTGCTCGGTAGCATCGATATTTTTAGCTGGCCAGGTAGCGGTACCCGATTACGTTTACGCCTTCCACTAACGCTTGCAATTATTGATGGAATGATTGTGCGAGTTGGATCTTCTTACTTCATATTGCCCCTCCTGGCGGTGGTCGAAGCGTTTCGACCAAGGGCTGCTGACGTACGGCAGATGAAACGAGATAATCAACTGGTTGAGATCCGCGGTGAATTTCTTCCTCTGGTAAGACTGCACGAAAAGCTGGGTATTGACGGAGACTTTTCTGATCCGACGGATGCCGTGGTGTTGGTGCTGCAACACGTCGATTCAAAGCATTGCCTAATGGTTGATGAAATTATTGATCAACGACCAGTGGTAATTAAGAACATGGAAGATAACTTTGTTCAGGTGCCTGGTATGACTGGCGCCAGTATCATGGGCGACGGAAAGGTGTCCTTTATTCTCGACGTAGCTGCCATCGCAGCATAAACATAAGCTAATGGTGGGTTTATGATGCAACAGTCCAAACCGATCAGATCGGCACGGTTGTCAATGGCCGCGATTGACGACGATAGTGATGAATTTGATGTTGATTTCACTACTCGCTCTGGCCCCCAACTGATTACGTTTATGCTTGGCCAAGAAAAGTATGGAGTGGATATTCTCCGGACGCGAGAGTTAATTACTTATCCTGTAGGAGGTGTGACGCCGGTACCTGGTTTGCCGGGTTTTGTGGTGGGTGTAATTAATTTGCGGGGTCTCGTCATTCCAGTAATGGACCTTCGCATTCGTTTTCGATTGGCACAGGCTGAGTATGATGGTTATACCGTTATTATCATTGTTGAAGTTGAAGGTAAGCACATCGGTCTAGTGATTGATTCGGTATCTGATGTTATTCATCTGGAAGAGGATCAGATTCAGTCGATGGAGCACCTGACTGCAAGCGTAGACACTGAATTCATCGGTGGAGTAGTAAGTATTAAGGACGAGATGGTCATTGTATTAGATGTTGAGCATTTATTGTCTGGGCGTGAACTCCTCGCCCTGGTGGACACAATTGAAGGCACCGAGAACGTCTAATGTCATCATGCAGGGTGCTTATTATCGATGACTCGGCCGTTTCGCGTCGTGCGCTGAGCGATATTTTATCGACTGACCCGGCTATTGAGGTCGTTGGGACAGCGCCTGATGCGATGATTGGATTACGAAAGATTGAGGCGTTTGCTCCGGATGTCCTTACATTGGATGTCGAAATGCCTGGGATGGATGGTCTGACGTTTCTCAAAAAGTTAATGAAGTCAAATCCCATGCCGGTGGTGATGGTTAGCGCATACACCGAGGTAGGCTCAGAAGCGGCCATTCGGAGTCTGGAACTGGGTGCGGTCGACGTGGTAGAGAAACCCCGCTACGAGGTGCGTGAGGGATTAAGTAATCTCTCTGAGTTAATTATCGATAAGGTCAAGGGTGCGGCGCTAGCCCAAGTCGCAAGCCCTGCTATGCGATTTTTTGAACATAATGTCGACAAGCCTGGTGTTATTTCCGTCATTCAGGAGAAGCTAGGGCAGGCGCCACTCCAACGACTAGTCGCAATTGGAGCATCCACCGGTGGGCCTCAGGCGATCCGTCAGGTGCTAGAGGTGCTGCCGGTGTCCATGCCGCCCGTGTTAGTGGTGCAGCATATCACTCCGTCGTTTACCGAATCATTTGCCAAAAGTCTTGATGCTAGTTGTCAATTGAGTGTTCAGGTGGGTCGGGATGGGGTAGTTCCGGAGGCAGGTAATGTTTATATCGCTCCAGGCGATCGGCATATGTTGTTGAGTAGGTCGGGGACGGACTATGTTCTTACACTTTCCGATCACGATCGGGTCAACCGACATCGACCATCTGTCGACGAGTTGTTCAAATCAGTAGCCGTTCATGCAGGACACAGTGGGATCGGTATCCTACTGACTGGTATGGGAGTGGATGGGGGAGTTGGACTAAAGATGATTCGTAAGAGCGGGGGTCATACATTCGTACAGGATGAAGCATCATCTGTAGTCTTTGGTATGCCGCGAGCCGCGATTGAGCTGGATGCAGCGGACACGGTGTTGGGCATTGATCGTATTGCAGAGTGCTTGACTAATTATGTTTTCCGAAATTCAGAAGCAGACAAACGCCAACAGCGTGGGGATACAACATGAAAGGATTGACCATTAGCCGAAAGCTGCTATTGATGTTTGTTGTTAACGTCATAGTCATTGGAGCTATTGCGGCTATTGTTTTTCAGTCTTTTCAGGGTTTGAGCGATAGCATCGCCTACAGTTCAAGTACTGTCGGCAATTACAAGGCAGACCTTGATGAACTTCGAAGCGAACAAAGCCGGCTGGAAGCATTGACACAGCCTTTTTATCTCAATGTGACACCAGAGTCGGTAGAAGAGGCCAAGAATGCACTGGGGATTGCGTTTGAGTCGATGGATGGAAGTATCGGCAAATTGCTCGGGCAGGAATATAGGTCTGTCCACGACCTGATCGTGATCGACAGTGCCGGCAACGTTCGCACGTCTACGTTGTCTGGTCGGCAGTTAACAGCGGGTGAAGAGCTCAATTCCATTCGGAACGGGCTCAAAGAAAAGATATCACCGATGGCCGATTCACTTGCATCCAGTGCTTTGAAACAGGCGGCCAATGAGAGCAAGTTGAGTGCATCGTTGCCGGATGTCGCTGTGGCTTTTGGAGATTTTCGAGCGGTGCGCAAGCGTTTGATCTTCCTATACCGTAGAAAGGCGGGCCTGGTCGAGGGTATGCCTGAGTATGAAAAGTTCATGGCGGCGATGATGGGTGGTGAGAAAGGGCACCAGGTGGGTTCAACGTTGGATGACAATTTGTTCTACCAGCTTGAGAAACAAATTGAAGAACTGAATGCGCTCCTTGCAGAAGAAGGAGATGACCGCTCTAAACGCATGGTAGTTCCGGTCGGTGGCATACAGACTTCAGATAAGAGCGGTGATGCCGAGAGGAATAGCCGCGTCGATGTCGGTCTTGGGCGCTTTGATCAGTTTCTCCTTGAGAATCAGGCGCTACGCGCGCGGTATGTAACGACTACGAAGAAGTTCAGAAACTACGTCGCTAGCGTAAACAATATACAGGTGTCATCTGCTTACAAGACTTTTAATCGGCGTATGCAAAAGGCCTTCAAGGCCATGGAATCGCATATCAAGAGCAACAAGCGAAGTGAAGATCTTTCAGATCAGTTCGCAACCCTCAATGCGAAGTTGTCTGGCGGGTTAGCGGATCTCAATCGGACTATCGAGGCCGAACGGAAACGGATAAGCGAGGGTATTCTTTCGGATGGTCAACATTTCTTGCAGGTATTGATTGGGTTGGCGGTCATCGGAGCCTTGATTAGTTTAGTGATTGGGTTGTTTGTTAAGCGGTCTATCACTCGACCAGTAGATGAATTGGTGGAGGTGGCCAAGGATATTGCGCAGGGTGAGGGAGATTTAACCAAGCGTTTGTCGGTATCGGAGACCGGTGAGTTGGGTCAATTATCAGGCTGGTTTAATTCATTCCTGCAACGCCTCAGTGACTTGATTGTGGAAATAAAGGATTTCGCGGTAAATATTAAGCACGCATCGCAGGAGATTGCATCAGGTAATCAGGATCTCTCTGAACGAACGCACAGGCAAAGTGCCGCATTGCAGGAAACGGCAAGCTCAATGGAGCAGATGAACAGCATCATTCAGAACAGCGCAGAGGATGCAAAGAAAGCGTTTGAACGTACACAGGAGAGTCAATCGACCGTGGATGACAGTCGTAGCAACCTATTGACGGCGGTACAGGAAACCATTGATAGCAACCAGGAAATGTTAACTAACGTACTACAAACCAACGTTAGAGTGGTTGACGGAATGGCAGATATTTCTGCTAACTCTGAGAAAATGGCCGGCATCGTCACGTTGATGAATGATATTGCATTTCAGACCAATTTGTTGGCGCTGAATGCATCGGTGGAAGCTGCGCGTGCGGGAGAGCACGGTAAGGGTTTTGCCGTCGTAGCAACGGAAGTCCGGAAACTTGCATCACGTTCTGCCAAGGCATCGGAAGAAATCGGTGAACTAGTTGAAACTAATTTAGAAAGTGTTAGCGCAGGCCAAGTGTTAGTTCAGGATGGAGGACGCGTGCTCGAGGATCGGCGGGTAAAGGTTGATTCAATGTTGAGCAGCCTGCAGGAAAGCAGCACCAGCAATTTAACGCATATACAAAATGCTTTCAGAGAGTTAGCTGAGGTGATGGAAAACATTAAGACGGCGTCCGAAGAGCAAGCGAAAGGAGTCAGTGAGGTGAATCAGGCAATCGCCGATATGGAACGACTCACACAAGGAAATGCATCGTTGGTTGAACAAAATGCCGCCGCAAGCAACAGTATGGCGAGTGACACTTTAAGACTGACTCGGTTGTTGGACGCTTTTCAAGTGGGACAGCGCGCAACGGGCCCGGTTGAGGAGGATGGCGGCTATGATCCTGAAACGCCCGTTGATGACGCTAGAGCTGATGACGAGCAACTTAAATACTACGCACCTTATCTAACGGAAGAGAAAACTCACTTGGGTTCGGCAGACGACGATTCTGACCATCGTTCTGCGACGGGACAGCGTCCAACCGATGCGGTGTTGATTTCTTCACAGAGGCGCGAGCACTCGGGAACCGGCGAGTTCAGTGAGTTTGATTCCGAAAAGCCGTTTCGATGAAGTTCGATACTGAAGTTGACTGGTGGCAGGGAGTTGCGACTTCGCGACCGCGATATAGTTCATCGGATTGATTGGTCGAGATGCTCCCTCCTGGTCCCAATCGAGCTGAGTACGAAGCTTTCCAGGCGTTTACTCTGGATAGACTTGGCTTGGCGCTTGGAGACGACAAAGAGTATCTGCTGCATGGCCGGCTGCAGCGTCGCATGGGGGAGCTCGGACTAAACGATTACGGGCAGTATTTTCGGCGACTCTCGAGTGATCGTTCTGGAGCGGAATTGCAGCTGTTCTGCAATGCGATTACAACGACCAAGACCGGTTTTTACCGCGAAAAAGAGCATTTCGAATTGCTGACAAACGAAATATATCCAGAACTGAAGCGGAAAATTAAACAGTCGCCACTAGGGAAACTTCGCCTGTGGAGTGCAGGTTGTTCGATGGGGCAAGAAGTATATTCGATGGCGTTCGAAGCAGCCGATATTTTTGAGCAAGAGCTTGACGCGGGCCTTGATATTAAATTTCTAGCAACGGATATCAATACGGAGGCGCTAACTGTTGCGCGATCAGGAATATACAACGCAGAAATGCTTCAAACGTTAACGGTGGCGCAACAAAAAAAGTACTTTTGTAAGGCGGAGAAGACTGACGATAGTGCATTGCGCGTTAACGATCGCATTGCGGACCTGATCGAATTTCGGCGCCTTAATTTTATCCAGTCGACCTACCCTATTGAGACAACTTTTCAAGTAATTTTTTGTCGCAATGTCTTCTATTATTTTGACCCAGATATGAGGCAAAGAGTACTCAATCGGCTTGCGCGTTATTTGGATGATGGTGGTTGGTTAGTTCTCAGCGTAACTGAAATCGGGTATGAGA
Source organism: Gammaproteobacteria bacterium (assembly GCA_022451485.1). Taxonomy (GTDB): domain Bacteria; phylum Pseudomonadota; class Gammaproteobacteria; order Arenicellales; family UBA868; genus UBA11791. The sequence continues at coordinate 2,523 of JAKUQS010000048.1, read as the reverse complement.
TTCCCGAACTGGTGAAGGTTCGGGGGAATATTTTTCGGCGGCAGGCGGCGACGTCCTAAGGTTGGGGTGTAGCCTATGGCTTTAGACATAGTCGTTAAAGATGGAGTCATGTTTCTTTCTGGTCGCTTGGTAGGGCGGGAATTGCTACGGGTCCGTGATGCCGGGAAAGTATTGTTGGATCACCCCGATCAAGAGATTGTTGTGGATCTCAGTCAAACTGATCGCGTGATAGACATTGCTGGAATTCAAATGCTGGCAGCGTTTTCACGGTCCGCGAGGACCAGAGGCAAGCGATTTCAATTAATCGGTCTGAATAAGATACAGATCGACGCGTTCAAACTCGCTGGGTTTGAATCATTAACAGACGCTAACTCGGGTTGAGCGTTATGAACTCGCATATCTTGCTAGTCGATGATTCCGTGACGATAAGGCGCTATGCCCGGTCTATCCTCGAGGGGTTGAAGGAAAATTACCGAATCACCGAGCGTGAAGATGGCGCTGCAGCACTCGGATGGTTGTCGTCATTAATTCCCAGAGAATTTCCAGATCTCATCATTATTGATCGAAACATGCCAAAGTTGACGGGTGACGAATCCGTTCGCATCATTAAAAGTGATGAGGAATGGCGATCGATTCCTGTGCTTTTTCTAACGGCTCAGGCGCAAAATTCCGATGTAGGTAATGATGAGTTGCTGCTTGGCGCTGATGCGTACGTGTGTAAGCCATTTGAGCCTGCGGAGTTAACGGCTGTGGTGCGTCGGTTGATACCGATGAATGATGTTGAATCTACGCGTCCGGTGCCAGCGGACGAGCGGGTAACAGATGGAGTATCGCCAGAGGCGGAGATTGACGGTGATGTTTCGATGTTGGATCTTTTCCTTGGCGAAGTCTCTGAACACGCAGACTCAATGGCGCAGGGGCTAAAAGATTTCCATTCGGGGGGCGCCGTCAGTGACACTGCAGCCGAATTGGTTCGAAGTGCACATTCGATAAAGGGTGCCAGTGGCATCGTGGGGCTCAATGGTTATGCGGGCCTAGCAGGGGTCCTGGAAGCCTATTTTTTACGATTGAAAAGTAGTGGTGGGGTGATCGAGCGTGAGCAGGGGTTGGTGTTGGATCAAGCGGTGGATGTTTTCGTTGCCCTGGGTAAGGCAACTTCCCCCCAGATTAGATCGATGGAGTCGGCCGGTCTCCCGGAACTCCAATCTCTTGAAGCGCAGCTCCAAATATTTCTTGGGGACAGTGCCAATGGGGTATCAGCAAGTACGGGAGCCCCTCATCCGGAGGTCCTTGTGGCTGCAGACAAGCAAGAGACGATTGTGGAGAAGGTTTCGGATTCCACTAGTGTAAGTAGTAGTGGCGGCGTTCCGGATCAGAGGGAGCATGTTGTGCCAGGTGCTGATACGGTTCACCAGCTTGTTGTGCTGTTGATTGATGATCAACGGATCATCGGTGAATCGTTGAGGCAGATGTTACAGAATGAATCCGATATACAGTTCCATTTCTGTCAAGATCCACTGAAAGCAATCGAAATCGCGTTGGAGCTGCGTCCGACTGTGATTTTGCAGGATCTCGTGATGCCGGAATTAGACGGGTTGGAACTTGTGCGGCGGTTTCGTGCTCACCAGGACTTAAAGCAAGTGCCATTGATTGTTTTGTCGGGAACAGAAGTTGCCGAAGTGAAAGCGGAAGCATTTGCTCTTGGGGCGAATGATTACATGGTGAAACTCCCTAATGCGCTTGAAGTAATTGCAAGGATCCGTTACCACTCGAAGGGGTATATCAATCTATTGGAACGTGAAGCCGCAATGGCTCGTGTGACCTGGTTAGCAGAGCACGACCCATTGACGGGATGCCTGAATCGACGGACATGGCATGAGGGTCTTGAGGGGGCGATCGCCAACCTGTCACTCGATCAGGCTCTGATTGTAGCGATATGTGATATAGATTTTTTTAAGAAAGTAAATGACACCTATGGGCATCAGTGTGGCGATGAAGCGATTCAACACGTGGTCGGCATTCTGGAAAAAGGGATCAGCGAATTGGGTAAATTAGGACGATTGGGCGGCGAGGAGTTCGGAATATTTCTAGTCCTTTCGAAGGGGTCCCCCGAGGCTGATGATCCAATGACGGAGGCGGATCAAATCTTCGAACATATACGAAATGAATTGGAACATTCTCCATTGAACTGGAATGAGCATGTGCTCACATTGACGATGAGTTTTGGGATTACTTTTCACCGCGCCGGCGAGATGGGGGAGGTGGTATTGTCCAGGGCTGATGCCGGCGGCTACCAGGCCAAAGACGGGGGTAGGAATCAAGTGGCGCGGATGTGATTCCGCAGACAGTTAGTATGTGTCAACTTTTCAGATTGTTGATACATCCCGCGTACCCGATCAACAGACGTCGGGTCAGCTGTAAAGCAGGAATAGTATTGCATACATTGGTATGAGCAATACGAAGGCCTCGTCTAACCGCTTGACGGTGCTGATCGTGAGTTTAGTCGGGCCAGTAGCGATACCG
>JAKUQS010000047.1 GCA_022451485.1 Gammaproteobacteria bacterium | reverse complement strand
TGGTGGCGCCGGCAATATTCTTCCTTTCGTTTAAGTGCCGCACGCGAATTCGCGGAGTGGTGTAACTGTGCAGGGCACGTTGTACGCTATCTTCATCAGAAGCATCATTGACAATACAAAGTTCCCAGTTGCTGTATGTCTGTTCCTGAACAGACCTGATTGCTGCTTCAAGCCACGGTATCGGCGTATTGAACACCGGCATCAGGATGCTTTTGAGGGGGGATTCAGAGAGTGCAACAGTGTCGACTATGGCCTCCAAATGCTGATGTGTTCCGGTATCCGGGCGTTGTTCTGGTGTGGCTGGCTTGTTGTGGGTCTCCCCGTCTCGTGGTGTAGATGAACGATAGGGGGGGGGTGTCGATGTGTCGCGGAAAAGAAAAGATGGCAGCAGACGTTTAATGAATTCCGCAGTGCGCATCACACGCGATTGCCGAATACGGTCCAGATCATGGCGCATCTGTATTAGAGAAGCTGCTTCTGATTTATGCCTGATGGCTTGACGCGCAAGGATCGCCTGTTTTTCCAGTAGTGCCCCGCGTATCAGTCGGAATTCGGGTGACCGTGTCCAGTCCAATTCGACTGTTACGGTTATATTTCCCGATGGTGTCGAGTTATACGGTGCATCTACTACCCACGTCAGGTGTGGGTCACTGTTGACTGCAACAAAAATGTCCCGCTCGACATTGGATCCATAAATCAGTCCTTCCAGATTGGTGCGCTGGGCGATCTGGGCACCACTCGGAAATTCCTGCAGTACGGAATCAGTTCCATCCTTGTGATATCGGGTTGTGATTGAGTGAATTCTCAGATAACCCTGTGTGTCACCCGGGTGTAATCTGATTGTCAGAGGAAATGATGTGGTTTCCGGTAATGAAAATCGAATGGTCTGACGTTCATTTCCGATAGCGAGCAGGGCTCTGCGATGGTTCTGGGGATCGAATGTGGTACCAGAGGCTGCCCAGAATAGTCGTGTTACTTGTTTGTCAGCATAGAGAGGTTGCCTGATGTATTCACTTGTAGTGAGTCCGAATCGCTTGCTCGATACAATGTTCTGTATCAGTTCTTCTCTTTCGCAGTATTTCCCGAAGGAGTCATGTTTTGTCAGCCCCAGATGCCAGAAGCATCGAAGGAGTGTTTTCTCCAAAGTAAGTTCGGGCTCATCCTTATAGATTCTTTGGACCAGGGCTTTCCGTGATTGTGTGAAATAAAACAGACCACGAAATAGTATGAAATCAGAAGACAACGGGATTGAGGTTTCCCATTCTTGATCAAAAGCGTGAAAGTCTCCGGTCGGAGACACCATGATGTTCATGGGGGTGAGGTCGAGCAGTTGACCCGTGTTGTCAGTCTCTTTTATGGACGATTGAAGAAATTCAAAATAAGGTCTGATAAGGGACAAGAGTGTTGCCTCATCAGGGTTGACGCGCAGTTTCCGCTCCCAGTGGCATGCCAGAGATAAACCGGCATAAAAAGGCTCTTGGTAAACTGCCCGGTGCGACAGAATCCCGGAATGTGCCTTGGCAGAATCACAAGCCAGAGTTTTTTTTGTGACGATGAATTCGTCTCGAACTTTTTCAGTCAGTGTTCTAAAAGAGGCGTTTCGTCCCATCCCTGATACATGAATAAAATCACGGCTGACTATTTGGCCAACGGTACCAGGTGCATCGCTTGCAACGATCAGGAAAGAGTTCGAAAAGTCGCCCAGATGGCCGGCTTGCCCTACTGTTTCCCAGAAAGGAATGTCTCCCGGGTCCGTCATCAGGTCGTGGTAGTCGCGTGAACTGGTTGTCGTCAAATGACCCCATGATTCGGGGTGCATTTCAATGTAATGATCTGAAAGGACTTGTTCGGGTAACTTATAGTCAGGGAAAGGATATAAAAATTCGTGTGTTAACTCATGTTTCGACAGCAGGGCCGTCCAGGTCGATTTTGAATAGGTTTTAATACCTTCGAAATTCGGGTAGTCATGGATACCTTCATAGGCGAGCCCATAATGATCCTCCCCCGCGCCAAAGAGGTATTTGAAACCAAGGCGATTCTCTATGGCAATGACAATGGCACCGTCTGGACGAAGGGTTTTTTTCGCTTTCTCCAATAGCTGTAATACCGCTTGTTCAGGGCTCTGTTCTATACCGGAGAAGCGTTGGGCGTACTCTAGAACCCCGATGAAGCAGACCAGGCCGTAATGATTGTCCGGTAATGAAAGGTCGTTAACGTTGATTGAGTGGACCTCAACGTTTTCTAGATCGGCGCAGCGCAATCGAGCGATACAGGCGCGTTCATAACTGCCCTCAACAGCATCTATATTAAGATTCAACTCTCCAAGATATCGGGTAATTGCACCACACCCCGCGCCGATCTCTAGGATAGGTCCACGGTCGGTCAGGTTAAGCGCTCGTAGCAGGTTTGATCGAAGTGGGGAAAGGTGATATTCCGATGACCAGTCGCGAATCTTACTTGCAAGTTCTGTCGACAATGAGCCTCGATCGCTTACCTGCGCTATGCTTTGTGCGATATACCTTTCTGCTTCTTCGCCGTCGGAGTATTCGAAAGATGCATCGGAATCTTTAATCCAAACTCCGGACGACACCTGGTGAAGGTGATTATGATTGGCGAGATGAGGTGGGAGATTCATACGATACCGCTTGTTATCGCCCAGAAGAAGCGGTCACCGGACATATTAACATGTTGATATATTGTACAATTAAGTGTCCGGGTTGGCTTCGATGAATGCAGGCGCTATTGCGCTGCGCTAATGCCATTGAACCGAGATCGGACTCCCAGATTTTCGTGAGAGGTGGTGTGGCCGGGACTGAGTCCAAAATAATGCCTCATAGTGAGCGGGTTGGCGTCATTGTAGTTAATTGGAATTCTGGTGATTTACTTTTGCCGTGTGTGGAATCCATTGCTCGACAAACCATCGCACCTGAGCGCGTCTTGATTGTTGACAATGCAAGTACCGACGACTCTTTGGGAGATCTAGAGAAGCGATTTCCGCAGTTTGAAGTTTTGCATCAGCCTGTTAATAGAGGATTTGCCTGCGCCAATAATATCGCTATCGAGCGACTAGTTGATGTCGATTGGATCGCTTTGCTTAATCCTGATGCGATCGCCCATCCCGATTGGTTGGAAAATCTTTTAATCAGCGCTAGGCGATACCCGACAGTCGCGTCGTTCGGGTCCAAAATGCTGCGGCCAGGAAGTGACGTGCTCGATGGGACAGGCGATGTCTATCATGTGTCAGGTCTAGCGTGGCGACGGGATCACGGGACAAAGAACACCCTGGTTGACCATGAAGCTAATCAAATTTTTTCTCCATGTGGTGCCGCGGCATTTTACCGGCGCGATGCGTTGAAGGCAGTAGGTGGATTTGACTCACGTTTTTTTTGCTACATGGAGGATGTTGATCTCGGATTTCGCCTGCGACTGCTTGGGCATCAATCGCTTTATGTGCCCAGTGCGGTCGTTGAGCATGTCGGCTCAGGAATAACGGGTCGTCGGAGTGATTTTTCGGTTTATTTTGGTCACCGGAATTTGGTTTGGACGTACTTCAAAAATATGCCCTCAGCACTTCTCTATCGTTATCTATTGCTACATTTAGTAGTTAACACAATGGCGGTTCCGCGCTATACCAGACGCGGCCAGGGTGGTGTAGTACTGAAAGCTAAGCGAGATGCGTTCGGAGGGCTAAAGGATATACTTCGAAGTCGACGGGAAATTCAGTTAAGTCGAACCGTCTCAACTTCTGATCTTCTGCAATCGATGTCGACAGATTACTCCGCGTTAGTTGGGAGATAGGTGTGATCAGTGGCTAAGGTTACGGTGATTATCGTTAATTACAATAGCGGCGCTTTTCTTAAGCAGTGTCTTGTCAGTTTATGGCAATCGACTATTCCGCTTGAGATTGTGGTGATTGATAATGGTTCAAGTGATGGGAGCGCCGATTTTGTTAGTAAAGCGAGCAAAGAATCTGATTGTCAGCTGATCAGAAATTCAACAAATCTAGGGTTTGCTGTAGCGGTAAATCAAGGTGTTAAATCGACGACCGCCGAAGATGTTTTATTGATTAACCCGGATTGTATTGTCCAGCCTCATAGCGTTGCAGGTTTGAAGTTAGCAATGCAGCGTGAGGATTGTGGTGCTGTGGGTGGGCTCGTGTTTGGTTTTGACGGGCGAGAACAGGCGGGTTGCCGGCGTCGTGATCCGACGTTTTCACGCAGCGTGGTTAAGCTATTGGGAAAGTTGGGCGTACGATTTGGCTTGATGGGGGTCGACCTAACGACGGAAGCACTTCCAGAGAGTCCGATTCGAGTAGACGCTGTGTCGGGGGCGTTCATGATGATCCGTCGTGAGTCATTCGATGCGATAGGTGGTATGGATGAGGGTTATTTCCTTCATTTTGAGGACCTCGATTTGTGTCGACGACTACGCAATGCGGGTATGTCGATTCTGTTCATTCCGACTGTTTCAGTTTTGCATTGCCAAGGGGTTTCTAGTCGAAAACGACCTTTTCGGGTTGAGTGGCACAAACATATAGGAATGTGTCGGTATCGATTGAAGTTCTCACAAGCGCCGCGAATCAGTCACTGGCTATTTCGACTATTCGTTGGTGTCCATTTGATTTGGCGTGTGTGTTGCCTTGTTTTAAAAGATAAGTGGAAAATTAGAAGGCCCGCAAGTGGGAGAGGGGCGTCATCGTTAACGGCAACGAATGCCGGGACGCTTGTATTGGGCGGACGGAACGATGTGGCGGAATATTTGGTGCCGCGGCTATTAGGTTTAGCGCGCTCGGTCCTGGTGCTAAGTCGGGCGCCGGAGAGCACCATCTCCTGTCGTAGTGCGGCAGTTCTGCATCCAGAATACCTCGACAAAGTGCCTGACGACGATCTGCCGCTTTTGGAGGATGTGATTTGCACAATGCCGATATGGCATCTATCAAGGTATGAAGAGGTGTTGCGCCGGTGTGGAGTGCGAAGGTTGGTGGCATTTAGTTCAACTAGCATTACGACTAAAACAGATAGTATGGATCAAAGGGAACAAGACGCCGCAAGGCGCCTGCAAGAAGGAGAACGCTGGCTCAAGTCATTCTGCCGTTCAAATGATGTGGCCTGTTTGATCGTTCGACCGACAATAATCTATGGTGGACACTATAATCGCAGCTTGCGACTTGTTCAGAAAATGATCCGAATGTTAGGGGTCTTTCCATTTGTTATTTCCGAAATGGGGACCCGCCAACCGATTCACGCGGATGATCTCGCCCAGATAGCTGTCGGCTGGATCAACTCGAAGGCGACAGGAGTTGAAGTAGTCAGTGTTGCGGGGCGCGATGTGCTGTCTAATCGGTTATTGATGGAACTTCTATTTCGATCAGTTGGGCGTAAATTATGTATGCTTCCTGTGCGGGCAAGGTATGTCCAGATTCTCCTGCGGTGCGGGTCGTGGGTGTTTGGTGGCCTGCTGCCTTCACCAGCGGCTATAGACCGGTTGGCGATTGATCTTGGGCAGTCAAATGACGAAGCGATAGAAAAATACAATTTTTCAGCGCGTTCTTTCACGCCGTAACAGGTTTTAGGTTAAGCCCAATCATGCCTATTGCTGACGAAACAGACCGATGAGTGATTATTCTATCGGTCTGTTGATTCTGATCGCGGCAGGTGGAATAACCTATCTGTTGGTGCGGTCTTTGTTGATAGGAAACCAAACCTTCCTTGCTAAGGATCGCCCTAACGAACGGAGTCTTCACACGCGAGTGATTCCTCGCGGCGGGGGTTTAGCTATCGTAGGTGTCATTGCCTTACTTTGGGCGACGCTCAGTGTGGTCAGTAGTCATCAACAGCGCACAGATATATTCTTGTTATGTGGGTTAGTCGCTGTCTGCGGAGTTGGGTTCGCCGACGACCGTAACAGACTTTCAGCCATCGGTCGCCTTATCATTGAATTGGTAGTGGCGTTGCTGGTTGTGTTGAGCGTAGGCGGTCCATTGGTCTTCTCTGCTGGCGGGTTACAGGTGTCTATTCCTAGTTGGTTGGGAATCGCATTAGCTGGGTTCAGTATCGTATGGATGACGAACCTTTATAATTTCATGGACGGTGCCGACGGCATGGTGGCAGGTCCGAGTGCGGTAGTTGCGCTGTGTCTTGCTGTATGGTTTTTTAACGTGGAGGATACTGTTCTCTTCTACCTTAACTTGGGAGTAGCCGGAAGCTGTGTGGGATTTCTTATTCTTAACTGGTCTCCGGCTAAAATCTTCATGGGCGATGTCGGCAGTTTGGCGCTGGGTTATTATTTTGCGGTGATGGCGTTGGTGGGAGTGGTACAGCATGATCTATCGATCGGTGGATTCATCCTTCTTTACGGACTTTTCTTATTCGATACGAGTGTGACGTTGATTCGACGTATGGTGACAGGAAAAAAATGGTGGGAGGCGCATTCGGAACACTACTATCAAAGAGCGGTGCGGGCTGGTTTTACTCATGCACAGGTCGCCGCTGGTGCGATGACGCTGACTGCGTTGGCGGCAGGTTTAGCATCAATGGAGGCGTTCGACATTACGTCCAATGGGATTCCTTTCTTTCTGATGGGGGTCCTGATTTTGATAGTAGGACTTGTGCTGTCGCGCCTAGGTATTAGGGAGGTTCTAACCCGAAATCGCTCGGGCTAGGAAATTATGTTCAAAGATCAGATGCATTATCTTATTGCGCGTCGCTTCGTGTTATTGCACGACTTGATTATGGTTGGGATCGCGTGGATAGGCGCTTACTGGCTGAGATTTAATCTTTATCAGATACCCGAACCATTCAACACACAAGCGTATAACGCGCTGCCGTTGGTCTGTGTGCTACAGATGGTGGTATTTATTTTGTTTGGAGTACATCGCGGAGCGTGGCGATTCACTTCTACGCATGATTTAATGACCGTAATCAAAGGTGTTATTTTTGGTGCGGCGGGGATCGCAGGTGCCATTTTTCTTGCTACGCGCTTGGCTGCAGTGCCCCGTGCCGTTCTGCCAATGTATGCTGTTCTATTAGTCGGGTTTTTGTGTGGGCCTCGAGTACTTTATCGCTTGTTCAGAGAACGAGAGATCAGCAAAATCGGTGATAAGAGAGTGTTGGTGGTGGGCGCAGGTGTTGCCGGTGACATGCTGGTGCGTGATTTCAAAAGAGCGCGGCCACGTGTCTATGAGCCAGTGGCTTTTGTGGATGATGATGCACAAAAACATGGTCGAGAGATACACGGATTGCGAGTACTAGGTTCGCAGTCGGAAATACCTATGTTGGTGGAGAAGCTCAATATCGATCTGATATTGCTGGCGATGCCAAGTGCTACGGCCAGTGAGATGCGCCGTGCCGTCGAATATTGTGAAGAAGCGGGTGTCCCATTTCGAACCTTGCCGAAGGTGACTGACATTATTGATGGTGCAGCGACAGTTAGAGATCTGCGAGATGTCGAACTGGATGATTTGCTTGGTCGTCAGCCGGTAAAACTTGATTGGTCCGGGATTGAGGCAGGCCTGTCTGGTAAGCGTATTTTGATCACCGGCGCGGGTGGTTCGATCGGTAGTGAGTTATCTCGGCAAGTGCTAAGGGCCGCTCCAGCGCAACTAATACTGTTTGAGAAAAACGAATTTAATCTCTATATGATGAAACGGGTACTCGAACAGGTAGCTGACCATGTCGAGGTGGTTGCGCTATTGGGCGATGTTTGTGACCATGCTGCCGTTGCCCATTTGTTTAAACATTACAAGCCTGAGGTGGTGTTTCATGCTGCGGCCTATAAGCATGTGCCTTTGTTACAGAGGCAGGCACGGGAGACGATGAAAAATAATGTAATCGGAACACACACAGTTGCTGCATTGGCGGCGGAGTATTCGATTGAGTCATTCGTTTTGATATCAACGGACAAAGCCGTTAATCCCAGTAGCATGATGGGAGCAAGTAAGCGTGCAGCGGAAGCAGTATGTGTAGCATTTGATTCCTTGACCGAGACCCGTTTCACGATAGTGCGATTTGGTAATGTCCTGGGTTCGGCAGGCAGTGTGGTTCCCCTGTTTGCGCGACAGATCGCGGAAGGCGGCCCGGTGACTGTCACGCACCCAGAAATGACACGGTATTTCATGACGTTAGCGGAGGCATCTCAACTGATTCTTCAAGCGAGTTTAATCGGTGAAGGCAGCGAGATTTATGTGCTCAATATGGGAGAGCCGGTCAATATTGCCTACTTGGCCCGCCAGATGATTCTGTTATCAGGTCGACTCCCAGAAAAGGAAGTTGAAATTGTATTTACCGGACTTCGATCCGGTGAGAAGTTGAAAGAGGAGTTGTTTCATCCTGAGGAGGTTTTGTCTGACACTGGCTATGACAAGATTCTTTTGGCTGCGACTCGGTCAGTAGATGCACCGGTTGTCATGCAGGATTGTCTCGCGCTGGAACAAGCCTGTTCTGATTACAACGAGCTACAGATAGAAGCCATAATCAACAGGTTAGTGCCCGAATATCAGTGGGGTGAATGGAACAATTTTGATGCCTCCGACGAGCTAGCCTGAGTCGACACATTAATTGTCCACGGGCCAAACGGTGATAAAAATCCCAAAACGGGGATGATCGAGGTAGTGAATTTCCTTAAATTTGACGCGTCGTTTCTGTTTGAGAAAGTGAGCTGGCCTTTCGGCACTGGCGCCAGACTGACCGCTTGCCTTATCGCTATGCGTAGTCGGAACGAGATCAAAGCGCATGATCGTATCCACAAACAGTAAATCGGTAGCATAGAGTCGCACAATTCCATGAATTCCGGTCTGGGTTGATGAACTTGGTAGTGATATGCCGACGCGGGGTGCGTGGGGGAGTTGAGCGGATTGTTGTAACCAGCGCACATGGTAGAGCACATCGTATGTTCGGGATGCGGTGAGGCGTGCATTAATTTCAGCCAGATGTCCATCCAATGCGGGTTCGGGTTGGATCATAGATACTCGTTGTTCGGCTCGTTCGAGTGCAAACCGAAGATCCACAGACCGACCAAACTGGGGAATCAGGACTTCGTCATCAACTTGATGATGGTATTCAAAGATTAACAATTCAACTTCGTATGACCGAGCAGCTTTCGCTTCTGGCACAAGAGGACAAAACCAAGACAGTAATACCACCGCGTAGGTGGTCACCATGATGAGCCTCGAGAGGGGGGGGCGTTGATACGCTAACATGAGCAACTAACGTAATTCCTGATCACAGGTTATCCACTGACTGGTGATTTTAGGGGTTTTATGACAAAGATGCCGATATGTTCCCTGACAGTGCAGCGACGATGGCCTCCGCTCGGTCAAGGCGTAACTCTGGCATTTCCAGCGGCGCGGTTAGATGGATTACGTTGTCAGGCCTGATGCGGTAATCCTCCGGGGCGTCATGAATCATTTGTAGCAAGAACGCAGGATCTGCCGAGGTCTGCTCACTTAAACGAATCTCTCCACCATGCCGGCCGAGGTGTAGCTTTTCAATACCAATCAATCCCGCTGCGAGTTTAATTTTTGTCACCCGGAACAATGTGCGAGCCGCTTCCGGTAACAAACCGAAACGATCGATAGCTTCGAGTTGTAGTTCTTTGATTTCTTCCCGATGGGTTGTGTTCGCGAGGCGTTTATAAAAGACCAGTCTCTCGTGGACGTCAGGAAGGTAGTCTTCTGGAAGAAGGGCCGTAACGTTAAGATTGATGTCGACAGCGCAGGGTTCAACAAAGGCTCCCTGCGCATGATCACCGATTGACAGTTCGCGAATTGCCCGGTGTAAGTAATCGGAGTACAGAGAAAACCCGATCTCATCAATTGCGCCACTTTGTTTCTCGCCAAGTAGCTGTCCCGCACCGCGAATTTCGAGATCATGGGAGGCGAGTGCAAAACCTGCCCCGAGTTCGGACAATGACGAAATGGCATCCAGGCGCCGTTCGGCATTATTGGTCATGCTTTCTGGTGGGGGAACAATGAGATAGGCGTAGGCCTGATGATTTGATCGACCTACTCGGCCGCGCAATTGATGTAGCTGAGCCATTCCCATACGGTCGGCTCGGTTAATGATGATGGTATTAGCACTCGGTATATCTATCCCGCTTTCGATGATTGTGGTGCAAATCAATAGATTAAATCGCTGGTGATAAAAGTCCTGCATCACCCGTTCCAGTTCCCGTTCTGGTTGTTGGCCGTGGGCAATCCCAATCGTAGCCTCTGGTATCAGTGTTTGCAGTTGGGCTGCTGTCCGGTGAATGGTTTGAACCGAGTTATGGAGAAAGTAAATCTGGCCGGCGCGGTGCAGTTCCCGGAGGCAGGCATCTCGAACTAGTGCGTCACTCCACTGCCGGACAAAGGTTTTGACAGCCAGGCGATCTTTGGGGGGCGTGCCAATCACAGAAATTTCTCGCAGACCAGATAAACCAAGATTCAGGCTGCGCGGAATCGGTGTCGCAGTTAATGCCAGAATGTCTACCTCGCGACGTAGTTGTTTGAGTCGTTCCTTTTGGCGCACACCAAAACGATGCTCTTCATCGATGATTAAGAGTCCCAGATCCTTGAATGCGACGTCGGTCTGAAGTAATCGATGAGTGCCGATTACGATGTCTGGGGTGCCATCGCGGAGTGCACTTAACAGTGTTTTATTGTCCGCCGCCCCGCGAAATCTAGATAGTAGGCCTATATTGATAGCAGTGCCCGAAAACCGTTCAGCGAACGTATTGAAATGTTGCTGGGCGAGTAGCGTGGTTGGTACAAGTACCGCAACTTGTTTGTTGTTGTGTACTGCGATAAATGCCGCACGAAGAGCGATTTCGGTTTTGCCAAACCCAACATCACCACAGATCATCCGATCCATGGGGTTACCTGATTCCAGGTCAGTCAGCACTTCAGACATCGCGCTTAGCTGATCAGGCGTTTCCTCGTAGGGAAAACGACTGGAAAACGAAACGTATTCTCTGCCAGGGATTTCCATCGCCAAGCCCACGCGTCCTTGGCGCGCAGCTTGAAGTTCAAGGAGTTCAACGGCTACGTCGTAGGTCTTTTCCTGCGCACGTTGTTTTGATCGACTCCAGTCTTCTGTGCCGAGTTTGTTGAGTGTAATTTGATCGGCCTGTCCACCAATGTATCGATTAACGACATCGAGTGATAAGACAGGCACGTATAAACGATCGCCGTCGCGGTACTCAAGAGCCAGGAACTCAGTGTCCTGTTGCTCAATGCCTAGGGTCTGCAGACCCAGATAGCGGCCTACGCCATGTTCATCATGAACAATTGGGTCGCCGATATTCAATTCAGCGAGGGAGCGGATTATGCTGTGGGGATCACGTGCGGAGCGTTCGGATCGCCGTTCCCGGGTGACGCGATGACCATAAAGTTGTGTGTTGCTAATGACTTCAATTTGTTCATTCTCTAAGATCAATCCTCGCTCAAGCGAGCCAACGGAAAAATTGATCACAGTTGGGTCGCGACCGGTGATGCCCTTCCAGTGAGAGTCGGTAGAGTTGAAACCGTAGGATTCAATAATTTCTTTCAGGACTTCTTTGCGACCCAGCGAGTCAGCGACGATCAAAATGGTTCGATTGGTTGTCCGCAGGTGTGATATCAAACTGTTGTAGGGCGAGTCCTTGTCCGTCTCAACAGGATATTCGCCGGGCAATTTGGTGCCATAACTCACGATGCTTCCGGAACCCTGGGTCAGATGGATGACCTGTTGGTCGGACATTTTTTCCGTCAGTTCCTGAGTAGTTTGAAAAAGATAATGTGGTGGTAAGACGTGCCGCTCCGGATCCTGTGCAACCAGCGCATGTCGATCATGGATACCGGACCAAAATGTGTTGCTTGCCTCTGGCAACGCTCGGTCGATGACCCAACCGACAGCGTCTGGCAGATAGTCAAATAATGTCCCGGTGTTTTCAAAAAACAAAGGGAAATAGTAATCAATGCCCTGGCTGGGGTTGCCGCGGCTGACTTCTCGGTAGATTTGCTGTTGCTGGGGGTCGCCTTCAAAAAGGCGTCGGAAGTTCTGGCGGAACAGGTCGATGCTTTCGGAAGTGATGGGAAACTCTCGTGCCGGTAACAGGGAAATCGTCGTTGTGCTCTCAGCAGAGCGTTGGGTTTCGGGATCAAATAGGCGAATACCTTCGATAATCTCCCCAAATAGATCGAGGCGAAAGGGGTATCTAGCACCCATTGCGAAGATGTCGAACAAGCCGCCCCGTACAGCAAATTCACCAGGTGCCATTACCTGTCCGACCAGTCGATAGCCGCTGTTGCTCAGCCGTTCCCGCATGGCTTCCATATCTAGAGGCTCTCCCACCTCAAGAGAGAAGCTTTGTTCAAGAATAAAAGGCTTAGGTGGTAGGCGTTGGATTAGTGTTTCCAGCGTTAATAGAAGAATGCCACGTTTGATTTGAGGAAGGCGTGAAAGCGTGCGTAGTCGTTGGGATGTGATATCAGGATGTGGAGAGAAAAGATCGTAGGGCAGACATTCCCAATCCAGAAGTCGGTGCACGGGGATCGGTTCAATCGGGTCTTGGAAGAAATCAATTTCTGCTTCCAGCATATGTAAGCGCCGGACGTCTTGTACGACCACGACTAATAGACCTTCGAATAGGGTGGCCGAATGGCAAATAGCAAGTCCCTCAGCAGCACCATGTAAGCCCTGCCAGCACAGCACAGGAGCGGCGCCCGTGGGGATGGCAGGGGAGAGGGGGCTTGTCAACACAGGTGGCTGGGGAGCGAGGCGGTAGACGTTGTGCGAGGGCCGCGCATTCTATCGCATCTGAGGATGTTCCTTGTGCCTCGAGAAGGCAAGATCAGGGATAATCACGGTTATGGATGGCATTGAGAAATGGAGAAAGTCGCCGCGTTTTCGGTGTTGGGGCCTGATCGTTGCCGCAGGGTCTGCGCAGCGGTATGGGCAGGAACTGCCAAAACAGTACCAATTGATTGGAGACGTGCCGTTGTTACAGTTCAGTCTCAATTGTTTCAACGCGGTGCCCGATATTGCCGGGATGGTGGTCGGTGTTTCAGCGATAGATCAATGGTTTCATTCGCTGTGCCAAGCGCCGGCCAAGTGTCTTGGTGTTTTTATTGGCGGTGCGAGCCGCAGCGAGACGGTGTTGCGCGGCCTGGAGGCGCTAACGTCGCACGCGGAGGCCGACGATTGGGTATTGGTTCATGACGCGGCCCGACCTTGTCTTAGAGTATCCGACCTGCAGTATTTGATTGATGAAGTGGTCGATGAAGAGGCAGGCGGAATCCTGGCTGCGCCGGTATGGGATACGCTAAAAGAAGCGGACCAACATGGTAACGTTCATAAAACGTTGTGTCGTCAGCGAGTGTGGCGGGCGATGACACCACAAATGTTTCGGTTGGGAGAGCTTACGCAAGCGCTGAATGCCTGCTCAGGGTCTCTCGCGGACGTGCCCGATGAAGCATCGGCCATCGAGAGATCTGGCAGGCCGGTCAAACTGGTGCGCGGACGAGACGATAATCTAAAGGTAACGGTCGAAGCGGATCTCGATCGAGTCGCCGCCATCCTTAAAAGTGAGGATCGATCGTGATGATTCGGGTTGGTCATGGTTTCGATGCCCATCGGCTTGAGTCAGATCAAGCTTTGATCATTGGGGGCGTCTCCATTCCTTACGAAAAAGGTCTTGCTGGTTACTCTGATGCGGATGTATTAATCCATGCGTTATGCGATGCCTTGCTTGGTGCAGCGAGTCTTGGAGACATTGGCCAGCACTTTCCAAGTCACGATCAAGCGCACGCGGGGCGCGATAGTCGAGAGTTTTTAAGGGTTGTGATCGACCTTTTGGATGAAGCGGGGTACCGGCCGGTCAATGTCGACTGCACGATCATTGCCGAAGCACCTCGGATGGCTCCGTTTCTGCCTGAGATGCGATTGATCCTTTCGTCCCTACTGATGATTTCCCCGACCTGCATTAATGTGAAGGCGACGACTACTGACGGTATGGGTTATGTCGGCCGTGGGGAAGGCATCGCGGCACATGCAGTGGCATCGATTTCAGATGCGCACGTTGAGTAAGACATAGAAGGCGCCCATTCCGCCATCGTGGGGTTGGGCAGGGCAATAGGCGAGGACTTTGGGGTGTTGCTGGAGCCAGTAGCAGGTATCTTTGCGTATCACCGACTCTCGACCTGGCGAACGTCGGCCTTTGCCGGTGATGACTCGAATGCATCGACAACCGCTTAGAATGCTTTGGGCGACAAAATGAGAAAGTCTTTGTGAGGCGGATCGGCGATCATGGCCATGCAGGTCGATGACGTCGTCAATTCGCAGATTTCCCCGTTTTAAAGCCTGTAAGGTTTTGCGTTGAACGCCAGCGCGGTAGAAGCTGTCCCCGTCAAGTCCGACTTTCCCTAGAGGTGCCTGCGTCGCTATCTCAGCTGATTGCCGTTTTTTTTGTTTGTGTAAAGCAGTCGTGTTGAAAGGTGCCGTGACGTTAATTGGTTCCGCCGCTGTTAGTTCTTCGTGCAGGGGCGTGGTTCCGCGCATCGCCTGTTGAAAGAGTGCGCGCTCGTCTGGCTTGATAGCGTGTGATTTCTTTGGTTTCGGTGTGCGGGGCATAAAGTCAGTCCGTCAAATATCTTTCCGCGTCGAGGGCAGCCATACAACCAGACCCTGCTGAAGTGACAGCTTGCCGATACACATGATCCATTACATCGCCAGCGGCGAAGACGCCAGGTACGCTAGTCTCGGTGGCGTTGCCGCTCAGTCCACCTCGTACTCGAATATAGCCCCCTTCCATATCCAGCTGATTATTGAATATGGCGGTATTCGGATCGTGTCCGATCGCGATAAATACGCCGTGCACATCCAGTTGGGTTATTTCTTTCCCTGTTGCACTATTAAGAGTCACGCCAGTAACGCCGCTCTCATCACCCAGCACTTCGGCGAGAACCGAATCCCAACGGACGTTGACATTTCCTCCATTTCCGCAGCGCGCAAGTAGGGCGTCCTGGAGAATGGCAGCAGCCCGTAATCGGTCTCGTCGGTGAACCAGTGTTACCGAAGAACAGATATTCGACAGATAGAGGGCCTCCTCAACAGCCGTATTACCACCACCAATCACAGCAACCGCCCGATCGCGATAAAAGAATCCATCACAGGTTGCGCAAGCGGAAACGCCACGTCCTTTAAAAGCCTCTTCCGAGGGTAGTCCCAGGTATCGAGCCGACGCGCCGGTGGTGATGATCAATGCATCACAGGTGTAAGTGGCACGTTCACCCGTTAACTGAAAAGGATGTTTGCCAAGATCTGTCGATACGATGTGGTCGACGATGATCTCAGTATCAAAACGCTCAGCGTGTTGTTGCATGCGAGCCATGAGATCGGGACCCTGCAGGCCCGTTACGTCGCCAGGCCAATTATCGACATCGGTGGTTGTGGTCAACTGCCCGCCTTGTTCCATGCCAGTGATCAGGGCGGGTTTGAGGTTGGCTCGGGCGGCATAAACCGCCGCAGTGTAGCCAGCTGGCCCGGAGCCAAGAATGAGAAGACGTCGGTGCTGCGTATTTTCCATCGTTTAGAGTCCGTAGCGTGGCTTGACTCGAGAGAGTCAGGCGATTAACCATAAGTAGTGGTGCCAGTTTGGCTTTCTGGAATAGTTCGCTTAGCTAAAGCCGCGATGTTATGGGCTAGGCCATGGCACGGCAAGTTGATCGCTACTGGGTGTTCGGTTCCGATATAATTCGCTCTTCCGTAATCACTTCCCTTAACGCCGACCGCAACCCCCCTTCATTTGGCGCAAGCACGACGTAAATCTCCCGTAACTGGTTCCGAATCTGCTATACGGGGCGGGCCGGCTATCTTGGGTCGCGAAGTCCTATTCATCGCGTTACTGGCGGCGGCCGGGTACCTGCTGGTCTGTTTGCTGAGTTATTCCAAGGACGATTGTAGTTTTACCTTTGCGGGGTGTGATGATGCCGTATGGAATCTCGGTGGGCGGTTTGGAGCTTATTTTTCCGATAGCTTCCTAA
>JAKUQS010000046.1 GCA_022451485.1 Gammaproteobacteria bacterium | reverse complement strand
CAAGGGCTATGGATTTATTGCGCCGGAAGATGGTGGCAAGGATTTGTTTGTTCATCATTCCGAGATTCAGGCGGGTGGTGGATACGCAACATTGAGCGATGGTCAGGAGGTTGAATTCGAAGTCGGTCAGACCGAAAAGGGTCCATGTGCTAAGCAAGTTGTTGGCGTTTAAGCTACGGCCAATAACAAATTAGCATAGTGGTGAGTCTTCTAGACTTACTGCTCATCTATCAAAGGGGCCGTACGATGCGGTCCCGTGATCAGACGATCTGGCGGGTTACCGCTATTTCCGATGGTGACGGTTTCAAGGTTTGCTTGAAGCCTCAGGCGTTCATGGAGTATTAGTTGAAAATCCCTCGCGATGACATAACCAGCCCGGTAGTGCTGATCTATTCCAACTGCACTGAGTATCACAGAGGGCCTGTTTGAGGGTTTCAGCGTCTTCATATCATCACCATCCTGCCGGTATTGATGGGAGTCCAGTGCAGTCAGTTCGCTGTGGAGAGTGACACTCTTAGGTCAAGTGGTTTTGTCTGATGTTCCAGAAAAACCGGGTAAACTGTAACCTTAGTGTTTTCGGTCCGAATTCCCGGGCGTGGTTTGGGGCGGTCTGACAAGCTCCGGTTTAACCTATTGAAAGTTATTGATTTTAAAACCTTTGTGGTGGGTAATCCGCCGCCAGGATTTGGCGGTCGCTACTGGGTTTTCCTTAAGCTTGTTACCGATGGTGGCGTTGTCGGCTATGGGGAAGCTTATTCATTGCCGTTTCATCCGCGTGTTGTTGAGGCGCTTATCCAGGATGTCTGTCAGCGCTATGTAGTCGGATCTGATCCCTTCCGTATCGAGTGGTTATGGCGACAGATCTATTCGTCGGGATACAGTCAACGGTCGGGAATTGTCCTTATGGCAATCTTGAGTGCGGTCGAGATGGCCTGTTGGGACATTGTTGGTAAGGAATTGAATCGGCCGGTCTACGATCTGATGGGTGGGCGCGTACGTGATCGAGTGCGGACTTATACCTATCTTTATCCAGAGGCAGGTGACTCAACTGATGTTTACGTAGATCCAGAGCTCGCGGCTTCTCGAGCCGCCGCCTATGTGGATCGTGGTTTTACCGCTGTGAAATTTGATCCGGTAGGCCCTTATAGTGCGTTTGACCCTCGCGAACCATCGCTTGCAGCGTTAGATCGGGCAACGGCGTTCACTCGCTGCATCCGTGAGGCCGTCGGAAGTCGGGCAGATTTGCTATTGGGTACCCATGGGCAGCTGACTCCAACCGGAGCGATCCGACTGGCAAAGCGTCTGGAGTCATATGATCCTTTGTGGCTGGAAGAACCTGTGCCGCCTGAGAACGAGGCCGCGATGGCGCAAGTGGCTCGGGGAACCACTATCCCTATTGCTAGTGGAGAGCGACTCGCCACCAAATACGAATTCAATCGTTTATTGGCTCAGCGTGCCGTGGGAATCTTACAGATGAATCTTGGCCGCGTTGGGGGTCTACTTGAGAGTAAAAAGATTGCGGCAATGGCGGAGGCGCATTATTGTCAGATTGCGCCGCACGTGTATTGTGGTCCTGTGGTGGCAGCAGCGAGCGTGCAATTGGCAGTGTGCAGTCCCAATTTCCTGATCCAGGAGGGTATTCTCGATTGGAGCGGGTTCCAGGCTAAACTGGTGAAGTGCCCGATCCAATGGGAGGCAGGGTACGTAGTTCCACCAACGACGCCCGGCTTGGGTGTTGAACTGGACGAAAGTATAGCGAAGGCCCACCCGTATGAGGGTGACGCCTTACATTTGGAGATGTCGCCCGATCCAGTGGTTTAGCGGGCTTTCTATCGGGTTCAGGCGGAAGTCTAGTCCTTTTTCTTTGGGATCGTGCGCATATTCAAGTCATCGATCAGCGTCGAGCAGTAGGACATCACTTCGCGTTTGGTTCCCTGTCGATAGCCGGTCACTTCGGAAACGGTGTTGGCAACGACGTAGCGGTAATACACCCCTCGCGGGCTACTGCTCGGCAGGTCGGCTTTTTCGAGAGTCACCACGGTGTATTCGAGGTGCTTGAAGCGTTTGATATCCGGTTGTGGGAGGTCTTCGGGTTTCTTTGGTGGCATGATCGAATTTACACAATATGAAAAATGGTGAAGAGGTGCATCGGGAATCGATCCGGGGACAAATAATGAGGGTGAATGGTCAGATTCTTCGGGCAGGTGGCGGCCAGAACGCGCGGGCGCGTCGGCGTAGTATAACGGAAAGGTGTGTCTTTCGCTGATCCATATAACTGATCCCGGTGTCGGTTACTGGTTCGGCAGTAGGCGTTGCGGATTAAACGGTAGAGATCTTTAGGGGTGTAATGGCTTGCTTTTCAATAGGAAAATAGCTTCATCTTGTCAAAGTTTGTTGTCACGGAGTGTCGGGTGACTCGCCGCCTTCAAGGGAACAGTTGCGGGCTTGCCTATGGTGTTTTGTGGTCCACGGGGTTTCCCGTCACGTATCTGTTGTTAGAGGCTTGGGATCCCTATACGCTGGCAGCGGTACGCATTGGTCTGGCGGGTTTATTGCTTGCACTGGCAGCGTATCTTGTTGGGCAGCGTTATCTCTGGAGAACGTGGCCATGGCACCGGGCTGTAATGATTGGGGGTATCGGAGTGGGTATCGCCACTGTAATGCTCACCCTTGGAGTGAAGTACTCAAATCCTGTTAATGCCGCCGTGTTGTCGACGACGCTTCCGTTGGTATCAGCCGTCATGGGTGTTGCTCTAAAGGAGGAGAAGATCAATCTTCGCCTCGCAATGGGTATCGTCATTGCAGTATTTGGGGGTATTTTGATTGTGCTTTCGGCTGCGGAACAAGAGTTTGGATGGCGCGGTGGTGAGGCATTCGTCATGATATCAGTGGTGGCATGGACCTGGTTCAGTCGAACGTCAACTGCAAAGCTCAGTATGATTCCGCCATACCCAAGAGCGGTGATCGCGATGCTCTCCGGGGCGCTGGTATTGATTCCAGTCACTGTATTGCTCAATTTTATTGGCCTGAGCGAAATCGCTTGGTCCATTGAGGGATGGAATTTAATCTGGATACTCTGGTTGTGCCCTATCGCAGCGGGTGTGTCGTTGGTTTTTTGGTTAAGAAGTGCTGAACTTTTAGGCGTTACCGTTGCAGCGATTCACATTAATCTAGTGCCTTTTTATGTGATTGTGATTGCCTTTTTTAGTGGCGGTGGGTTGTCGAGCTATCAGATCATTGGCGCTTGCCTGGTGGTGACTGGTGCCGTCATTACACAGGTTCGACCGGGTGGAGTAGCAGGGCAACTAGACTCCGCCGGGCGTTTGTGAACCCATGGCATACTTAATCACTATTTTTGGCACACTCGTAGGTGTTTTGTCATGCCGCAGGCTGAGTCCAGACGTGCGCGCGAAGCGCTTATTGCTAAGCTTCGAGACATTCTTCCCCGACAGTTTGTTCTGACAGAGACAGAGCAATTGAGGCCGTACGAGTGCGATGGACTCACCGCCTATCGCCAACTGCCTTGGATCGTGGTTCTGCCCTCGAATGGCGATGAAGTTGAGAAAATCCTGGGAGTATGTACGGCCCACGGTGTACCCGTCGTTGCGCGGGGGGCTGGGACAGGTCTGTCGGGCGGAGCGTTGCCTCATCCACACGGTGTGTTGTTGAGCATGACTCGGTTTGACCGAATTCTAAGTGTTGATCGTGCTAACCGGACAGCTCGCGTACAGCCTGGAGTTCGAAATATTGCGATTTCTGAGGAGGTGGAGCGTTTGGGCCTTTACTATGCCCCAGATCCATCATCACAAATTGCCTGCAGCATCGGCGGCAACGTAGCGGAGAATTCAGGAGGGGTGCACTGTTTGAAATATGGTTTGACCGTTCACAATATCCTCAAGCTTGAAGTGGTTCTGATGTCTGGTGAGCCTGTCACTATCGGAGCCGATGCGCTTGATATGCCAGGTTACGATTTATTGGCTTTAATGACAGGCTCGGAAGGGATGTTGGGCGTGGTGACCGAAATCACCGTTCGCTTATTGCCTAAACCCACCGTGGCACGCGTTATTCTTGCCGCATTCGACGATCTCGCCGTGGCTGGCAATGCCGTTGCCGCGATTATTGGCGCAGGCATTATTCCCGGAGGTCTGGAGATGATGGACAATCCGGCCATTCTTGCTGTTGAGGATTTTGTCCATGCAGGTTATCCAAGGGACGCGACTGCATTGCTTTTGTGTGAACTCGATGGCACTGAATCAGAGGTCGAAGTAGGGATTCGGGAGGTAACGCGTATGCTGCAATTGCAGGGCGCAACGGACATCCGAGTGGCCGCTGATGAAGCGGAGCGTCAACGATTCTGGTCGGGTCGCAAGAACGCATTCCCCGCTGTTGGTCGCATTTCTCCAGATTATTATTGTATTGATGGAACGATTCCTAAGAAGCGTCTTGGCGAGGTGTTAACCGGAATCAGCAAGCTTTCGAATGAATACGATTTGCGGGTAGCTAACGTATTTCATGCCGGCGATGGAAACTTGCACCCATTGATACTTTATGACGGTGGTCAACCGGGGGAATTTGAAAGAACCGAAGCACTCGGCGGCAAGATTCTTGAATTGTGTATTGCAGTCGGTGGCACAATCACCGGCGAGCATGGCGTGGGCGTGGAAAAGTTAAACCAGATGTGTGTCCAGTTCGAGACACCTGAACTTGAGCAGTTTCACGCTATCAAAAAGGCATTTGATCCTGCTGCATTGCTCAATCCAGGTAAGGCGGTCCCAACGTTGTCGCGATGTGCAGAATTCAATGCAATGCATGTTCACAAGGGTCGTCTCCCTTTCCCAGAATTACCGCGGTTCTAGGCAATGGTGCCGTGACGTCAAGCGATATCAGTGCAGAACTCCGCTCCACTGTGGCTGATGCTTTTGAACAGGGCGCCGCGTTGGAAATACAAGGAGGCGGGACAAAACAATTTTATGGTCGTCGTCCCGCGGGTTCGTTACTTCGAGTACAGGACCATCAAGGCATTGTTAATTACGAACCCACAGAACTAGTGGTCTCTGTTCGCAGCGGCACGCGTTTGTCAGAGTTGCAACAGATTTTGGCCGAGGCGAACCAGATGCTGGGGTTTGAAGCGCCGGCTTTTGGCGCAGAGGCTACGGTTGGGGGCATGGTTGCCTGTGGTTTTTCAGGCCCTGCGCGCCCCTACCGCGGAGCGGTGCGTGACGCCGTACTCGGAGTCCAGATCATTAATGGTCGGGGACAACAACTACGTTTTGGGGGAGAGGTGATTAAGAATGTTGCGGGTTACGATGCTGCACGATTAATGGTTGGAGCCATGGGGACTCTGGGCGTGCTTCTCCAGGTATCGCTCAAAGTGTTGCCCGCGCCTGAAGTCATGATGACGCGGACATTTGAGATGACTGAGGTATTGGCGTTGAAGCAAATGAATGTCTGGGCTGGTCGGCCCCTGCCACTGAGTGCCTGTTCTTTCTATGCGGGTCGACTGTCGGTTCGGCTTGGCGGCTCAGGTGAAGCAGTTTTGGCAGCTGGGCGTGAGATTGGCGGTGATGAAGAGCATGATGCCATGACATGGTGGGAATCGTTGCGTGAACAGACCTTGCCATTCTTTGCTCGGAAAGAACCGCTATGGCGTTTGTCTGTTCCTCCAGCCACTGAGCCAATGAATCTTCCCGGAGACTGTCTGATCGACTGGGGTGGTGCACAGCGTTGGTTGTTTTGTGAGCATTCGGTAGATGTTTTACGGCAAGTCGTCCGTGACGTCGGTGGGCATGCCACTTTGTTTCGTGGTGGCAATCGTGATGGCGAGATTTTCGAGCCACTACAAAGTGTCCAATCGCGACTTCAGCAGGAATTGAAAAAGGCCTTCGACCCAAGAAGTATCTTGAATCCTGGTCGAATGGTAGAAGGCTGGTAGCAATGCAAACCGAGCTCAGCGCAGCCTGGCGCAACACCGTGGTCGGTGATGAGGCAGCGCAGATTCTGAAGACTTGCGTGCATTGTGGTTTCTGTAATGCAACATGTCCTACCTATCAATTAGTCGGTGATGAATTGGATGGGCCAAGAGGACGCATCTACCTCTTAAAGAATGTTTTCGAGGGAGGTGAGTTCGGTACTAGCACCCAGACGCACCTTGATCGTTGTTTAACGTGTCGAGCCTGTGAAACCACCTGTCCATCAGGCGTTCGTTATGGGCGCCTGCTAGAACTTGGACGGGAAATTGTAGAAGAACGTATTACACGGCCGGTGGGTGAGAGACTCTTGCGCGGGATCTTGTGGCGAGTACTTACCCATCGAACGGTATTTCGGTTGTTGCTGAGAATCGGACAGCGATTACGTCCATTATTACCGCGCCGTGTCGCTCAGAAGATTCCATCCCCCGTGGTTGTGGGTGATTGGCCAGCGACTCGACATGCGCGCCGCATGCTTGTGTTAGACGGCTGCGTCCAGCCATCTCTTGCACCCAATATTAATAGTGCTGTTGCGAGGGTGTTTGATCGACTCGGAATCTCTTTGCTACGGGAAAGCAGGGCGCACTGCTGTGGTGCTGTGCCCCTGCACTTATCAGCAGGCGAGGCGGCACGGGACTTTATGCGGCGTAACATCGACGCTTGGTGGCCACTCGTAATGAGCGATGTTGAAGCGATCGTGATGACGGCATCGGGTTGTGGTGTGACAGTGCGCGATTATGCGACCTACCTGGCCGATGATCCTGCGTATGCAAGAAAGGCTGAGCAGGTGGCATTAAAGGTGCGCGATGTAGCCGAAGTTGTGGCCGACGAAATGGGGAGTCTGGCGGATTGGGAAGGGATCAACGGCAATCGTGATGTCGTCTTCCATCCGCCGTGTTCGTTGCAACACGGGCAGCAGGTTCGCGGTATGGTTGAAAGCATCCTTTCGACTGTGGGGTACCGTTTACATCAATTTCCTGATGCGCACATGTGTTGCGGATCAGCGGGGACTTATTCTCTGCTGCAATCTGAGATGGCAGACGCTTTGCGTAAGAACAAACTGGCAGCGTTGCAGGCGACAGACGCTAGTTGTATCGTGACGGCTAACATTGGCTGTCAAGTTCATCTTGCATCGGAGGCGGAGGTGCCTGTTTGTCACTGGATTGAATTACTCGATCGATGAGATGAGATCCCCTCCTGACCGATTGATAGAGGGCCATGCCAGACGGGGTGGCTTATGATGAACGTTGGCCGCCCGGCTGGCATAATGCGACGGTGCACTAACGATTTGGGCAGGAAAGGATAAAACGGATTCATCATGTCGTCTCCATACTACGAACGTCACCTATTTTTTTGTATCAATGAGCGCGATGGTGAGCGCGAATGCTGTGCCGGGAAGAATGCGGTTGCCATGCGTGACTATGCTAAGTCACAGGCCAAGGTTCGGGGGATACATGGGCCCGGGCAAGTCCGTATTAATCAATCCGGGTGTCTTGATCGTTGTGAGGAGGGGCCGTGTGTCGTGGTGTACCCGGAAGGGGTCTGGTACACCTACATCGACGAATCGGATATTGACGAGATTCTCGAAGAACACGTCATCAAGGGACGCATTGTCGATCGTTTATTACTTTAGATTGGTTGGCGCACAGCGGAACAGTTGTAACCTATTGTTTTAAAACATAATACTAGTAAAGATATGATTGGCTACAGAATTTGACTTTTTAACTTTATTAGTGAATAATAATTCACCAACGTATTGAATTAAATGTTTCAGTGGTTGTATTTTGGTCAGGCCGAAACTGCTTGACCAAACTGGAATATCAACGATTCCTCCATCCTCCTTTGGTGAATTCAGCGTGGCGACCCCCGCCACGCTTTTTTTTTGCCGCACAGATAGGAGCCGAAGGGGCACTCTGTGGTTGTAGGTGGCTGGGTCATCCTGTACTATTCGCGCCTCGTTTTTCCTCGCCGTGTTGTACTTTTATCGTGAAAACTGTTTCTGCAAAACCTGAGACTGTGCGCCGCGGATGGTATGTGGTGGATGCGTCCGACAAAGTGCTAGGTCGCCTTGCCACCGAGATTGCCCGACGACTGCGCGGGAAACACAAACCCGAGTACACGCCGCATGTGGACACTGGGGATTTCATTATTGTTGTGAACTCTGACAAGGTCCGAGTTACTGGTAACAAAGCGGCGCAGAAGAAGTATTATCACCATACGGGTTATCCTGGGGGTATCAGGGAAATTACGTTTGAGAAGCAGTTGGCGGCCGATTCTCGAAAAATCATTGAAAGGGCCGTCAAGGGCATGTTGCCCCGAAATTCATTGGGTCGAACGATGTTGTCTAAACTTCGTGTCTACCCGGGCCCAGATCACGAGCACATCGCCCAACAACCACAACCCCTGGATATTTAATCTCGCCCATGGCTGCAGTAGAAACATATTATGGTACCGGACGTCGAAAGTCCTCCACTGCCCGCGTATTTCTCTCGCGCGGTAGCGGAAGCATTGTCGTCAATCGTCGACCGCTGGATGTTTATTTCGGTCGGGAGACCGCGCGTATGATCGTGCGACAACCGCTTGAAGTGGCTGAGATGATGGATAAGGTCGATATCCGGGTGAGTGTCGCGGGTGGTGGAAACAGCGGTCAGGCAGGCGCGATCCGTCACGGAATTACTCGTGCGTTATTGCAATACGATGAGGGTTTTCGGAGTACATTGCGCAAGGCGGGTTTCGTGACGAGAGATTCTCGTGAAGTCGAACGAAAAAAGGTTGGTTTTCGTAAGGCACGTAAGAAATCGCAGTACTCCAAACGCTAAGCAGGAATTTCTGACGACGCGGGCTGATCCGTCGATAGGATTGGACGGAGTTTCCAGGGGCTGTCTAACGAAAACAGCCGCCAGCGTGGAACGTTATCGCGACTGCCTCCTTAGTGGGTATACGATCTCGCTCAAGGAAAAACCTAATCTGGGTTTAGAAGGTACGAACCACTTGTACTTTGCATGAGTAGAATCTGAATATTCCAACATCTAAGGATGAGGTTCGTCTGACCATGGTTGTGGCCTGCCATGTTGTGAGAAGTAGGTAACGATGCATTTGCCACCGCAACGGTGGACGATTCTTGTCCTGTTGTTTGTCTCTCGAACTGGCCTAGGTTTGCAGTTTCAGACATTAGGATCGGTCAGTGATCAATTACTAGAGGTTTTTGATTTCGGCTTTGCCGAAATTGGGAGTCTTGTTGGGGCATTCTTTTTATCGGGTTTGGTTTTCGCGATGCCAGCCGGTTTCGTAGGCCGCTACGCAACCGACAAAACACTGGTAGCGACTGGATTAGCAGCGCTTGCAGTGGGTGGCGCACTGGCGGCTATAGCGACAGGCTTTGGGATGTTTGCGACAGCCAGGATGATCTGTGGAATTGGGTTCGTGTTGACCACCATTTACTTTACAAAGATGGTCACTGACTGGTTCACGGGCAAAGAATTAGCCACAGCAATGGCAGTCCTCGTGATGAGTTGGCCTTTTGGAATTGCGATAGGGCAGATAGGCTATGTGTGGTTAGCTGAGTTGTTTAATTGGCGCATACCCTTTTTGCTTGCATCGATTTACTGCGCGTTAGGCGCAGTCGGCGTGTGGGTCATCTACCGAGCCCCCAGGACATCCGATAATTCAATCCAGAGCACTTCGTGGGGCCTTCCAAGATCCGAACTTGTTCTAACACTTCTTGCATCTGGAGTCTGGGCGTTGTTTAACGCGGCTTACATCGTTTATTTAAGTTTTGCGACTCGGATTTTGATGGACGGGGGTTACGGATCAGTCGGTGCGGCGGCGACTGTCAGTATCGCGAGTTGGGTCTTTTTGTTTTCTGGGATTCTCTGTGGGCAACTTGTAGACAGATTTGGTAGATCTGACGAGATACTTTACGTTTGTCTGACCGTTGGGGCCTGTGCGCTTTTACTGTTGCCACTGACGAATTTGGCTGTTGTTCTATGTTTGATTTTCGGGTTGATTGGAATCGCGCCCGCCGGCGTTATTATGGCGCTCACCGTACAAGCAATGAGTCCCCAGAATCGAGCGTTCGGGATGGGGATATTCTTCGTCGGCTATTTTCTGCTGCAGGCCCCCGCTCCCGGGATAGCCGGGTGGCTTTTTGATATCAGCGGCGACCCCTATTGGCCGATTCTATTCGCGGCGGTTCTTTTTGTTTTTGCCGGTTTGTGTAATGTTGGGTTTCGAGCGACACAGAAACGTTGGGGAGTTGCATAGAGTCCCGTTACTCACAATCGCTTGTGCCATAATCGCGTGTCATCCAACGACACAGAACAGCATTTGACTTAACCTAAAAGCTTACAGGTTAGAATATATTCAATTGGGGTAGGAAACCGCGGCCAGTTTCCCGTTAAGTGACTGATGCCCTAGCGCCCTTTTGAACTGCACTATGGTTTTGTGGGGGATCGTCCAGCGGTAGGACTGCGGACTCTGACTCCGCCAACCCAGGTTCGAATCCTGGTCCCCCAGCCACTTGAATTCAGCAGGCACCCGCAGTGTAGTCGAGCTGTTAGGGCCGGAGTATTTGTTAAAAGTCGAGTATTTCCGAGTTAAGCTACCCAGAACATCACGAGATATCATGATCAACGTCGGCATTATTGGTGGCACGGGTTATACCGGGCTTGAACTGTTGAGATTGTTGGCAGGGCACCAGCAGGTCTCCGTTCGAGTGATTACTTCTCGCGGGGAAGCCGGCGTCCCGGTAAGTGATCTTTTTCCAAGTCTCAGAGGGGTGTGCGATCTTTGCTACATGGATCCCGCTGATGTGGATTATTCTGACTGTGACGTGGTTTTTCTGGCGGCTCCAACGGGCGTTGCCATGAATCATGTGCCGGCGCTGCTTGAGTTGGGAATCAAAGTGATCGATTTGTCTGCTGATTTTCGGCTGAAGAATGTTGATCAATGGAATGAGTGGTACGGCCAAGTACACAAGTGTCCGGAATTGCTTGTTGAGGCGGTCTACGGGTTGCCCGAACGCCACCGTGATGCTATTCGAGGCGCTCGCTTGGTGGCCAATCCCGGTTGTTACCCAACGGCGGTGCAGTTGGGGTTCCTTCCCCTGCTTGAGGCGGGCGTCGTGGATCACAAGACGCTGATTGCTGATGCGAAGTCTGGTGTTTCCGGGGCGGGTCGAACCGCTGCGGTGTCGACATTATTGACGGAAGCTGCGGATTCGCTAAAGGCCTACGCCGTACCTGGGCATCGGCATCTACCGGAAATTCGACAAGAACTCGAGACGGTCGCAGATGAGGGACTGGGGTTGACCTTTGTGCCACATCTCGCGCCAATGATTCGCGGTATCCATGCGACGCTATATGCCAGGCTGAAGGAATCGACGGGTGACCTGACAGCGCTTTTTACTACGCGGTATGCAAGCGAACCGTTTGTTGACGTGATGCCCACGGGCAGTCACCCTGATACGCGCAGCGTCCGCGGCTCTAATACCGTACGCATCGCATGTCATCGTCCCCAGCATAGTGACGTGGCCGTCATTCTGGTGGTTGTGGACAATTTGGTAAAAGGTGCCGCAGGCCAGGCTATTCAGAATATGAATTTGATGTGTAATCTTGATGAAAAGGCAGGCCTCGCCGCGCCTGGTTTGGTCCCGTAGCTGTGAGAGGGAATCCGGCAATACCTGGTATGTTCTGGCGCTAAGACGAGGGCTTTGGTATGGTTCCCGCTCAAACCCAACACTAAGTTGAAAAGGCAATCTAAGTGACTAGTCCAACCCCACTTGAAATCACAACATCGGCTGTTAGTCGATTGTCCGACCTGATTGCGTCGAAGGACAATAAAGACCTACGTCTAAGAGTGTATGTCCAAGGCGGTGGTTGTTCAGGGTTTCAGTACGGATTCCAGTTTGAAGAGGAAAAAGCGGCGGATGACTTTGAGTTTGAGAGCGCTGGTGTTGCTGTTCTTGTTGATCCGCTGAGCTACCAGTATCTGACGGGGGCCAGTATCGACTTTATCGATGATCTTCAAGGAAGCCGTTTCGTGGTCAATAACCCTAACGCGACGACTACCTGTGGTTG
Source organism: Gammaproteobacteria bacterium (assembly GCA_022451485.1). Classification (GTDB taxonomy): domain Bacteria; phylum Pseudomonadota; class Gammaproteobacteria; order Arenicellales; family UBA868; genus UBA11791. Next base: position 5,152 of record JAKUQS010000046.1, on the reverse strand, counting down.
CGGGTCCTCATTCGGTATCTGATCTGTATCGCTTCGTTTACGGCGCATAGATTGCGCCCAGCGGCAATCGACGCCGAGCACCAGTGACCTCTGGCAGATTAGTGGTTTTCCCCTTCAGTCGGGCCCAGGCCATCCAGGCAAAGGCGGCTGCTTCAACCCATCCCGGGCCAATGCCTAATACCGAGGTGGTCTCAACAGTGATCTGATCCAGCCTGCGGGAGATGGCTTGGACAATTGCTGGGTTATTGGCACCGCCGCCACACAGATAAAGCGCTGCCGTTTTGTCAGCTTGTTGATGAATTGCACTGACGATCGTTTCCACAGTCAGATCAAGGAGTGTTGCCTGGACGTCTTGCGGTTTTTCCTCGCCCTGTAATTGTGTGCGTAGCCAGGCCAGATGGAATTGTTCGAGCCCACAAGATTTAGGCGGCATTACGCTAAAGTAAGGGTGCTCTAAAAGAGTGCCCAAGAGCGAAGCGATGCTGCGCCCACCGATGGCCCACTCACTGTTTTGATCAAAGGCATTCGAATGATGGCAGCGATACCAGTGATCAAGCAACGTATTGCCAGGTCCGGTGTCGAAGCCGAACGCTGTCCCGGTGTTCGGAAGAACAGTCAGGTTCGCAATCCCGCCAATGTTAATAATGGCCCGATTGACTGTAGGTGACCGAAACATTGCCTCGTGGAATGCTGGCGCTAAAGGGGCGCCTTGGCCTCCGACTGCGATGTCGCCAGAACGGAAGTCAGCGATGGTCGTGATGCCAGTGCGAGCAGCGATTAAAGCCCCGCTGCCCAGCTGGAGCGAAAACGGAAAAGGTCCTGCGGGCCGATGGCGAACAGTTTGTCCGTGACTTCCGATTACCGCAATGTCTTCCCTGCGGGTTGCCTTTTCTGCGACCTGGTTTGCGGCGTTGGCAAACTGCTCAGCTAGTGCTGTATCCAATGCATGAACGGTATCGATACAATCATCTTCTCCACTACTGACTGTTCGGATCTTCTCCCGTAGCGTGGATTCAATCGGCTGAGTATGTGTTGCGATCACCTGGGCCTTACGTCCTTGATCGCTAATTTCTACCAATACTGCATCGATGGCATCGCTGCTCGTTCCTGACATGAGACCGATACAGGTTTGTGTGTCGTTGCTCATCGATTGGTTAGCAATTAGTCACTGCGCTGCGAGCAGAGGACAGGTCAGATGGGGTGCGGGTTATTGCACCGATTTTGTCGACAAGGTTGCTAGGCGAGCAGTCCAAAGTTTTGCCTTCTTTGAGAACGCACTCTTTTCTTTCCTGGCGATGGATGAGGAGCGGGGTAGTTTCACCGTTAATGGATTACGATGTTGGCCATTGACCCGAAACTCATAATGTAGATGTGGGCCGGTGGACAGTCCGCTGCTGCCGACGAATCCAATGACCTGGCCTTGTTTTACTGATTTATTTTTGCGTAAGCCTTTAGCCACTCGTGATAAGTGGGCATAGAGCGTCTGGTATGTTTTCCCGTGCTGCAGGGTCACGAGTAAGCCATACGCGCCTTTTGTCCCAATTTGGACGACTTTGCCGGCGGCTGTTGCCATGACAGGCTCACCCCGCGGGGCGCCGTAATCCACGCCTTTATGGGGCCGCCATTTCTTTAGCACCGGGTGGTATCGGTTATTAGAGAAATGTGAGGTGACCCGCGAAAAACGAAGTGGTGACCGAAGAAACATGCTTTCCAGACTCTCGCCCGATGGTGTGTAGTATCGACCCACTCCGTTAGGGTCAACGTGGAGAAGGGCTTGATAGGGTTTCCCCTTAACACTAAATGCTGCCGCTTGAATCGGTCCGTTACTGACTTTTTTACCATCTAAATGTTGCTCATTAACAATCACAACGAAGCGATCCCCCTTCTGGAGATCCCGTGTAAAGTCGATTTGCCAGCGAAAAATTCGCGCCAGTTTGTAGAGTACTGTTTCGTCAAGTCCGGCCTGAAGTCCATCACTATAAAGTGAGGATGTTATTTTGCCTTCAATTTTCCGTTCGACGCTATCGAACTGTCTCTCGATGGGTTGGATAGCATAAGTGTTGCCGGTGCGTTTTACTTCAACAGATCTAAGCTGACTATGTTGGTAACGCAGAGCCTCCAAGAATTTGTCTCGAAACAATACCTCGAGATATGGGCCAGGTCGTAGTTGGTTTAGCAATGGGCCGTTGGGCAGGTGCGACAGCTGCACTGCAGTCGCCGGATTGATACCAAGACGCTTAAAAATAGCGGTCAAAGTGTCGCCGTCCTCGATGGTGGCCTGTCTCCATCCAATTTTTTCTGTTTTCTTCTGTGTTGTTGTTTCGGATTGGTTAAGGACAGGTTCGGTGAAGGCCTTGTTGCTTAGCGGTGGGACATATGCCTCGTGTTGGGTCGAACGTGTGGGACTTGGCGTAATGGACGGTATGGGAATCACAAGCTGATAGCCAAGATCCATGTCGAGGCCAAGTTCCCTCACGATCTCCTCTAAGGCTGAAGTTGGAGATGCAAGTTGTGCGTTGGGTGGCCGACGGTCGGAGGTCTTTGCCGAAATCTCAATGGTGTTGCCGAGTGCGCCTACCGGTGCATTCGCTGATTGTTGAGTGGCCGTGATCTGGGTTTGTTCTGTTTCGAGCACGGTATCGAGTTGTCGTAGTAAGACGGATTGCTCTGGTGGGTTCGGCGCCAAAATCCCAATCGACGCAATGGGTTCTCGGGCGAGCCAGATCACCACAGCGGCAATAACGAGAGCAATTACTCCCCAGTGCCAGGTTCGGATAGAGGGGCGAAGCGGCGGCTTGCGCCCAGTCTGATAGACATAGCGCAGGTCAAGCTGTTCGACCGATTGGGGCGAATTAGGGTCTGACGTGACCATGGCAGAGAATTCGAGCAAGGTCATGGCGGGGCAATTGGAGCATAACTTTAACGATCCACTCTGGTTTCGTCAAAAGCGGCATGTATAAGGAAACATTAGCGTCATAACCTAAAGATTTATTGACCACTGACCGGGCAAGAGGCAGCATCGATGGTGCGTGGCGAAGGATACTTCGTCCGGTCAGGCGAGTTCGGGCAACTCGTGCGGACTGATTCGGTAGGCACGTTACAATCGGGACCTCTGCCGGGGGTGTAACGAATGTCCATAGCTGATCCTGATGCTGTTTTCGAAGAACTTCAACGAGGAGTGGAAGAAATTCTTGTTGAGGATGAGTTGAAAGAACGGCTTCGGTCCGGACGTCCACTACGTGTAAAGACAGGCTTCGATCCGACGGCCCCAGATTTACACATAGGCCATACCGTGTTGGTTAACAAGATGCGCCAGTTTCAAACATTTGGTCATGAGGTAGTCTTTTTGATCGGCGATTTCACGGGACTGATTGGCGACCCCAGTGGAAAGAATGCGACGCGCCCTCCGTTGACTCGCCAACAGATTGAAGAAAACGCCGCGACTTACGAAGAGCAGGTTTTCAAAATTCTTGACCGGGATCAGACCCGCATCGAGTTTAATTCCAAGTGGGGAAATGCGCTTGGTGCCGAGGGAATGATTCGCCTGGCTGCTCGCCATACGGTGGCCCGGATGCTCGAGCGTGATGACTTCAGCCGCCGATATCAAAACGGTGAGCCGATATCGATTCACGAATTCCTCTATCCCCTGATGCAAGGGTACGATTCGGTCGCGCTTGAAGCCGACGTTGAGTTAGGGGGTACTGATCAGAAATTCAACCTATTGGTTGGTCGCGAACTACAGAAACAATACGGGCAGAAGCCTCAGGTTGTTTTGACGGTACCGTTGCTCGAAGGGCTTGATGGCGTGCAGAAAATGTCTAAGTCCCTGGGTAATGCGGTTGGCATTACCGAGCCCCCAGAGGAAATGTTCGGTAAGTTGATGTCAATTTCTGACGACCTGATGTGGCGCTACTTCGAGTTGTTGAGTTTTCTCTCGGTTGTTGAGGTAAGAGCGCTGCGTCGCTCGACCGAGGAAGGCGCCAACCCGCGGGATGTCAAATACGAGTTGGCACTCGAAATAGTCACACGCTTTCATTCAAAAGGTGCAGCCCGCCTTGCTAAACAAGCGTTTATTGATCGTTTTCAAAAAGGCGTGTTGCCAGAAGACCTCCGAGACGTTGAGGTGGATAGTAAGAGTGAGAAAATGCCATTGACGCATGTGATGCGTGCTGCAGGATTGGTGGCCAGCACCTCTGAAGGGCTTCGAATGATCGAGCAGGGCGCTGTGCGAATCGATGGAGAACGGGTTTCAGATCGCGCACTGCAACTGCGTCGGGGAAGCCGGGTAGTGATCCAGGTAGGAAAGCGTAGAGTGGCCAGGATCAACGTGACCTGATGGGTGGTATTTTGGTGCCTAAACCGTTCCCTTATTTGAAGAAAGTGACCCATTTACGGCATTTTTGGCTATTTCGCGATTGACTGTAGTCCATTCGACTGTATAATTCCCAGGCTTTTTAAGCGGCTCCCTAATGGGGGCCGTTTCGTTCTTTAACAATTAGATCAGACAGATTGTGTGGGCGCTTCTGCGTCGACACGTCAATTCAAGTTGTTCACATTCTGTTGAACCCTATGGGTTTTGCAGGATGACCGGAGAGGCTTTCGGGTTTTTTCGGACAAGAAGTTTGAACCGGAGAGTTTGATCATGGCTCAGATTGAACGCTGGCGGTAGGCTTAACACATGCAAGTCGGACGGCAGCAGGCCGTAACAATCCCTTCGGGGTGCGTTTGGTGCTGGCGAGTGGCGGACGGGTGAGTAATACGTAGGAATCTGCCCAACAGTGGGGGACAACCCGGGGAAACCCGGGCTAATACCGCATACGCCCTACGGGGGAAAGCGGGGGACTTTCGGGCCTCGCGCTGTTGGATGAGCCTGCGTCGGATTAGCTTGTTGGTGAGGTAAGAGCTCACCAAGGCGACGATCCGTAGCTGGTCTGAGAGGATGATCAGCCACACTGGGACTGAGACACGGCCCAGACTCCTACGGGAGGCAGCAGTGGGGAATATTGCACAATGGGCGCAAGCCTGATGCAGCCATACCGCGTGTGTGAAGACGGCCTTCGGGTTGTAAAGCACTTTCAGCAGGGAAGAAAAGTTCGGAGTTAATAACTGCGGACCTTGACGGTACCTGCACAAGAAGCACCGGCTAACTCCG
>JAKUQS010000045.1 GCA_022451485.1 Gammaproteobacteria bacterium | reverse complement strand
AATTGATCGCACCGAACTCTATGTTTGCCAAGAAGTGTTCCTATGTGGTTCAGGCTACGAAGTCATGCCGATTATCGATATTGATGGCTACCGCATCGGTGACGGCACAGTTGGGAAAAACACCCAGGCCATCTTTGATGCCTACGATACGGTGACACGTGGCGGCAACGAACGATATGACCATTGGCTAACAAGCGTTTAGTCAACGATTCCTTTGGTTCGAGTGAAAGCAACGTTAAGACTTGCTGCACAACAGTACAACACTACATCACTTAGTTGAAGTCACCAAAACCGCACTTCATTGTTACTTCAAGATGGACTCAAGGCGTCTCAAACCCGGCTGTTTGGCACGGACATTGCGTCGCGACTGGAGAAAACATTCCAAAAATTATCAGCGAACCATCAAAACTGGAGCCCGCAAGTGGATTCGAACCACCGACCTGCTGATTACAAATCAGCTGCTCTGCCAACTGAGCTATGCGGGCGTATAACCGATTCATCCCTGAAGGCACTAAACAAGGGCTGCATTCTAGAGAGAAAATGGTTTCAGTCCCAATTTCCCCTGTAGCGTAGCTTGCTTTCCCCAGGATTAACCGCACGGCATAATCGAAACCTTGGTCATCGCATCGCGCCAAGGCATCTGATGAAGTTTCTCTCGCTGTGCCTCGGTTATCACATCAGCGAGTTCGAGCCAACGTAACGGCCCCAGTGTGCGTGTCTCAAGTCGGGCCTCAGCCTGAATTCCACCCGCCGCAAGGTCACTGACGAAACGACCCGCTGCTTCCGGTTGAGAGAACATTTGTACCGTGAGTAACTGGCCCTGACTATCTTCATAGACATACGGATTGTAATGCAACTGTCGCAGGTCAACGGAAGCTGACTGTAATTCGCGATCACTGTTGAAAGGCCCCATGAACACTCGAAAGACCCTTAATTCCCTCGCGTTAACAACCTCGCGGGTATATCCAAACCCCGCATTATTAAGTAACTGCTGCGCTCGCAGGTAAGTATCCTCAGTAGCAAATGGCCCCAAGCGTGCACAATGCAACGCCGCAGTTGAGGATCGACTCAAGTCATCTTCTCCCATCAATTGCATCGTGATCAAATTAACCGGCTCAAGGGACGGCACTGGCCGTGTCCCGATCTGACTGGGATGCCCTGTCACCCAAAGATAAAGCGCCACATTCGCAATAACCAGCAATCCGCAGACCCATTTCATGTGACATGCCCTGCCACGATGCGCAATCCATCCAGCACCAGGTTGGGATATTCCGAACAGCGACATCGCAACAAAGGCGCGATTCGCGCAGCATTCCCCCCGGTCAAAACAACACGAGTGTCTTGGCCCATATGCTCAAAAAATGCCTCGACGGTTCGATCAATGCCTCCAATGACCGCCATCAATGACCCATTCGCAACAGCACTTCCGGTCGACAAATTAAAAACATTCGACCCTGCTATAGCATCCGCATGCAGATGCGTGACTTGGGCCAATAAATTGCGGCACATTGTCTGATTACTGGGAATGATCACGCCACCGAGAAAATGCCCTGCCGCATCAAGCGCATCAACCGTGACCGCGGTTCCACAATCGACAACAACAGCAGGCACACTGCTGTCGTGCCGTGCCGCGATCATTGCAAGCCAACGGTCAGCACCCAATTCACTTGGATTTTTATAGGTATTGTGAACGCCAAAACCACGGGACTCTGATCGTATGATCTTTGGTGTAACACCTAGTTCAGATTCACACCAGGTGATGATACTCGCCTCGGCTGAGGAGCCTGCACTATTTGAAATCAGTACACGCTGTGGCCGCTCCTCGTCAGCTAGGGTGATCCCCCAGTCAGTTAAACCTGCCACGGGAATTGCAGGACCAACCACCCACTCTTGCCCTCTCTTCATTGCCCATTTGACTCGACTGTTGCCAAGATCAATTAAGAGATCAACATCAACTTGTAGAGATTTCATCAAAATCTTCGGTTAGCGTTTGCCCACAACTTCACCTCACCAGCCGATACTGCCTGTTCATTGCCACTGGTATCGATAATTCGATAACGCCCCTCCGAATCAACGCCATCACCCTCTCCTTGGACAACTTGTCCATCAATGGACGCTAACACCACTCGCCCACGAAACCTGTCACATTGATTCCAAGCTACTTGATCGGGTGCAAAGCCTAATTTTTGAAATCGATCGATTGCCAAAGCCATTGCCAGTATCAGCTCACCAGTTAACTGTGTTCTGGATATGGATCGAATGGCAATGTCCTGCAAATTAATCACCTGTTGATCAACGACCTGTTCCAGGTGGGACGAATTACAAACGTTCACTCCAAGTCCCACAACCACTCGCAGCGGTCCGTCGCTGGCACGAATCACATCGATCAGAATGCCAGCCAACTTGCCTCCAGAGAACATGATGTCATTCGGCCATTTTAACTGGAGTCCTGGACCGCTCCACTTACCGAGCACCCGCGCCACCGCAAGCCCAATAGAAAGACTAAGGCCCGTCACCAGTTCAAAAGAACCCTTCCATTCCCAGGCCAGTGACAACATTATGTTTCGGTAACGCGCACCGTGCCAACGCTTTCCATGGCGCCCGCGCCCTGCCATTTGAAACTCGGTCACACAGACGCGACCATGAAACTCACTCAACTCTGGCCAGTTAAGCAATCGGGTGTTAGTTGAATCCACTTCATCCAGAACCTCGAGTCTTCCCGGCTTCAGCAACGGACTTGTTTTCAACATGTCAATTAATGCACCTTGATCAATAAAATCGACCACTTCAAAAAGACAATAACCTCGGCGCGTGCAGCAACCTATCGGAACACCGTCTTTAATCAAGGTATGAACATGCTGATCCAGTGTTCGTTGGTCCAGGCCGGTTCGCTGTGCCAGGTCAGTGGCCATGATCCACTCTGCTAGCGGCATCTGCTTTAACAAATGGCGATGCGGCATTATTTCTGACCGCCCGAGTCATCACCTCGCCGCAGGCGATCCAGTTTCTCTTTTATCCGTGACTCTAGACCTCGTTCACTTGGAAAGTAATAACGCTTCCCGCTCAATGCGGTCGGCATATAGGTCTCACCCCGCGCATACCCATCTGGCTCATCATGGGCATAGCGATAACCTTCTCCATGCCCTAACTGTTTCGATAAGCGTGTCGGTGCATTACGAAGGTGCTTGGGCACTTCCAGTGAACCCTGCCCCGCTGCATCGTGCTGAGCCGCTGAGAAGGCTCGATAAACCGCATTACTCTTCGCTGCACACGCAAGATACGTTACCGCCTGGCCGAGTGCCAACTCCCCTTCGGGTTGCCCAAGCCGCTCGTAAGCTTGCGCCGCATCAAGCGCCAGCATCAAAGCACGAGGATCCGCCGTCCCAATGTCTTCGCTCGCCATTCGAATCAAGCGGCGAGCAATATATCTCGGATCACAGCCACCATCGAGCATCCGAGCCAACCAATAAAGTGCCGCGTCTGGGTCCGTACCGCGTACCGATTTATGAAGTGCCGATATCTGGTCATAGAACTGATCCCCATGCTTGTCGAATCGCCGCAACGTGAAGCCAATCGCTTCGCTGATCAGACCGACATCAATACAGGAGACAGATTTTTCTCGCCCGGCGAGTTGCGCGGCGATCTCCAAAAAGTTCAGCAACCGCCGCGCGTCACCATCGGCTGCACTCGTCAACGCGGAACACGCATCATCCGCCAACGTGAGGCCGTAGCGCCCCAGCCCTGTTTCACAATCTGCAAGCGCTCGCAAAGCGACCTGTTTGAGATCGCTCCCAGTCAAAGAATTGAGAACATAAACCCGCACCCGCGAAAGCAATGCATTATTCAATTCGAAGGATGGATTCTCAGTAGTCGCGCCAATAAGAACCAACGTACCGTCTTCGACATGCGGTAAAAATGCATCCTGCTGAGACTTGTTAAACCGATGCACTTCATCCACAAACAACACAGTCGCCGAGGCATGGTCGCGGGCGCTCGCCACGACCTGGCGGAGATCCTTAACGCCGGCGTTAACCGCAGAAAGGGTCACGAAATTGGCACCACAATAGCCTGAAACTAAGCGCGCCAGAGTCGTCTTACCGGTACCCGGCGGCCCCCACAAAATCATTGAATGGAGTTGTCCAGAATGAATGGCTTCAGCCAGCGGTTTACCACGTGCCAGAAGGTGCTCCTGGCCAACAAATGACTCCAACGTGGTCGGACGTAACGTCTCCGCCAGCGGAACATGATCCGGTTGACTCACCACAAAATCACTTTGATCAGCGTCACTATCAATCATCGTTACTCAATCTAGAAAATTCCTTGCATTGTTCTAACAAGACGAAAAGTAAGATTGACTCGTTGTCCCACCGCATGGGTCGATTTCGGCACACTGTGACGCCAAAATTTCTGTGTCGACCCCGCCATAATCAGCAGCGAACCATGTTCGGGCACCAGTTCATAGATAGGCATATGCTTATCCTTCTGATGACGCAACAGAAAACGGCGCGATGCGCCCAAGCTAATGGACGCAATGGTAGGCTCGTGCCCCAGTTCGGTTTCGTCATCACTATGCCATCCCATACTGTCTTGACCATCACGATACCAGTTCACGAGAACCGCGTTAGGGTTCCATTCCCATTCATTCTTTAAACGTCGCCGCAGCACCTGCAACGCAGGCAACCAAGGGAGCGGTTGATTAACAAGACCAGAATACGAATAAATCGCGCCCGCGTCGCCATACCAAGCCGATAGGCGTGGTGATAGAAACGTTTTGCCAAAGAGCTTAATTTTCGGCTGGTGCCACTCTACCTGTTTGATGAGCGAATCAAAAACCCCATCTGCTGTTTTCGGAGTCAAGAACCCAGGCACATAATTAACGCAGGCATCGGGCAGAGCACAATCACCCCCAGCTGAAAGCAGTGATATTGATCTTGCACGACGAGACAGCCTGGTGTTATTCATTTACCAGTCCGGCAGTGGCGCCATAAATCGAATGACAGCTGTTACACAATATCCTGCTCGGTAATGGCCGCAGATAATGGAGACAGCACATAAGCAACTCCACTGTTCACTCGACGGTGACTATCACGCTTTGCAACAGAAGGACACGCGAAAAGGCTTGGGTAAACACCGTGCTCCACCATTTGTACTGGAAATTGACTCATCAGCGCCTGCCGAACCTCTTCATCCAACTCCAAATCCAACGACACGAGATCTTTACCGCTGACATCAATCCGAGGGCGGTGCACCGCCACACCCAGGGGAAGACTTGTATCAACCAGAAAAGAAATCAACTGAAACACTGCCGACATAATCCTCCTTCCACCTGACGCACCGAGGGTGCTCTTATCACCATTGGCATGGTGAATAATCGCCGGACACATGTTTGAAAGAGGCCATTTCCCCCTTGCCAACGAATTCGGTCGACCCGGCCGTGGGTCGAACCACATGATTCCGTTGTTCATCAATATGCCAGTCTCTGGCAATACCACTTTAGATCCAAAGATGGAAAGCAAGGTCTGCGTCAAGGCCACAACATTACCCATTCGATCAATTACATTCACGTGCGTCGTGCACGAAGGACCATTACCCTCGGGAATGTCGCCATCGTGCGTAAGACGGTGTTCATAGGCGTTGAGCAAACACTGTGCATAGTGTGTGTACGCCCGCGTGGGATCCTGAAGATCAAGTGATGATGCCCCAGACTGCAGTGTATGCAGTGCGCGACACAGTGTCGGGCCGGCCGTCATTCCAGGAACCGTCGAAACCTGGACATCACGATAAGAAAAATCGCGCACTACAGTCTGGCGCGGCGCATATTCAGCGAGATCTTCTTCAGTGAGTTGAATTCCCATTGCCTGTGCGTCTCGCACCAGTTCGCGTGCAAAGGAGCCCTGGTAATAAGACGCCGGACCTTCCTTCGCCAGTCGAATCAAAGTCCGTGCTAGCGTCCCCTGATCCAGGATAGGTAGGGGACCGCCCCATTCACCAATCGGAGCATGGCCGTCTGGGAGATAACATTTTGCGCTATATGGAAATTGAATTAATTGACGGGCAGCAGACGCAATTTTCATAGAAGAGTACCAGTCCACCGACAAACCGCGCGTCGCCAGTTCAATCGCTGGTGTCAGAAGTCGACTCCATTCCATGGTCCCAAATTGCGCCAGCGCTAGGCCCAAGCCCGCAACAAGACCGGGTACCGCAACCGATTCAGGACCTACGACATTGCGATCTTCGACGACGGCTGGCCAGGCAAATAAATCACTATCCTGGCCATCGATCAACGGATAACGATCCGGATCGAGCGCCAACGGTGCCCGAACACCGCATTCGATTGCGTAGGTTTTTTTCTCCTCCGCGAGATAGACCAAGAGGTTACCGCAACCCCCGATGCCACTCATCCATGGTTCAACGACACCCAGGGCCGCAGACGTCGCTATGGCGGCGTCAACTGCATTACCTCCCTGGGCGAGGACCGAGGCGCCAACATGGGAAGCCTCGTAATGCTGGCTAACAACAATTCCGCCATCACCAGTCACGACTGGCTTAGTAATCGTCCAGTTTTCTTTTCGGCTACCGGACATAAGAACACAGAAAATGATCTTGCATTACTTCATATCGCCAGACCGTCAGGCTCACTTAAGTGGAGTACCTGCTTTAGACGCGCAGAATCTTACCGGGATTCATAATGTTGTCCGGATCAAGCGCCTGTTTTAACGTCCGCATAACGCTGACCGCCTCACCATGTTCCGCCACCAGGAAATCAATCTTGCCACAGCCAATACCGTGTTCCCCTGTGCACGTCCCTCCCATAGCTAACGCCCTCATTACCATGCGCTCGTGCACTGCTTCGGCCCGCTTCTCCTCTTCCCTGTCTTCGTGATCAACCACGAAAGCCAGATGAAAATTTCCATCGCCGACATGACCCGCGATCGGTGCCACTAAATTATTGGCCTTAATGTCATCTTGGGTTTCGGTAATACAATCGGCCAGACGGGAAATCGGCACACAAACATCAGTGGACCAGATCGTGCCATTGGGACGCATAGCCTTCGCCGCATACGCCGCATCATGTCTTGCCTGCCACAAACGATTGCGTTCTTCGGTGTTACCTGTCCACTGAAAATTGCCGCCGCCAAACTCCTCGGCAATACCTTGCATGGTTTGTGCTTGCTCTGCCGCAGATTGCTCGCTACCGTGAAACTCAAGGAATAATGTGGGAGCAACCTCGAACTCTGTCTTCGAGTACCGGTTAATCCCATCGATCATACTCTCGTCGAGCAACTCCATTCGAGCGATTGGAATACCATACTGAATAGTGGCAATAACAGTATTCACCGCCGATTCAACATCAGAGAATGTGCATACCGCTGATGTGATGGCCTCCGGTATGCCGTAAAGACGCAGCGTAATCTCGGTGATCACACCCAGTGTCCCTTCAGAACCAACAAACAGACGCGTCAGATCGTATCCCGCAGCAGATTTTTTGGCACGCTGCGACGTTTTGATCATTCGGCCATCGGCCAATACAACAGTTAAGGCGAGCACATTCTCACGCATGGTGCCATAACGAACAGCATTCGTACCGGATGCCCGGCAGGCCGCCATGCCACCGATCGAGGCATTCGCGCCAGGATCGATAGGAAAGAAAAGACCACTATCACGCAGATGGGTATTCAACTGCTTTCGAGTGACACCTGGCTGGACGACGACATCCAGATCCTCGGCGTGAACTTCCAACACCTGGTTCATCTCCTGAAGATTGATGCAAATTCCGCCGTAGAGCGCGCAGACCTGTCCTTCAAGTGCAGTACCGGTGCCGTAGGGAATGACCGGCACCTTGTAACGCGCGCAGGTGCTGACCACATCTTGGACTTCGGCGGTACTAAGCACAGTAACAACCGCATCGGGTGGCGACGAGGGATGAAAGGATTCATCTTTCCCAAATCGCTCACACACCGAATGCGCAACCGATAGGCGCTCACCAAATCGAGTCGTCAGCTCATTGATAACTTCCTCTATCGACCCATATGTTTTTGCTGCTGCTCCCTCAATCATTTCCTTTCCTCAAAAACCAGTTGGTCTGCCAAGACACATGCATAGCTCCGCCATGATTGGACGGCAGTCACCTGCGACTTAAAACAGCGACATCATTCTTATGATGCCATACCGGCCGGCGGTTCACACGATGTCGTGCCCATATTGGCGGGCACGGTAACCTCCAACAGTTCAAAAGTTTTAGACGTTGCCGTCTCATTATGACGCAGACCACCTGGAATATAGATTGAATCCCCTTCCCCAAGACGCACCTCATCGCCATTTTCGAATACCAGATCAACCCAGCCACTCAAGATAAAAACGAATTGTCCATCACAGACATGGTAGTGCCAGCCCGTTGGTTCTGACATACCTTGGGTTGCCGAGGTGATCTGAGCGTGAAACTTACCATCGCTCGCGCCAGCTACACCAAGTTCTCTGTACTTAAAAAATGCCCGCCGGCCAGTAATATACTGGGGCTCGCTCTTCTTGCTGACGATCGGGCCCGTGGCAACGGCTACTGTGGTTTCTGCGGTCTGCACCATGCTCTCACTCCTATGTTAAATACCACTATTGTTTTACATCGAATATTACCGAAACGTTTGCCATATTCTTCAACTTACGTTCTGCTGAACTATCGATCCTTGGGTAATGTATCTACCTATGAAATCAAAATGAAACATATTGAGCCTCCCTAACGACTTCCCCATACGAACCAGGTCCTATTACCCGTTTTACCCACTGTTAGGGGCCTTATACCATCACCACGAGACAATCCCTGACTCCATCACATTCCCGGCTTAGTTCTGCAAATTTTCTCGGGGTATTCGGTACAATTCGAGCTCCAATTTGTACCCTGTCTGACGATGTTTTAATGTAAAAACCATGCCTGCATCCATTGATCATCAAATCAGAGTATTTGCGGAAAACGCGATGGATTTAGCGAGCGCAATCAGCCTTCGTTATTTCCGCAGTTTAGAGGTTGTCGAAACCAAGCCCGACAATACACCCGTCACCGTTGCCGATCGAGAGGTCGAGCAAATGCTGCGCGACCTGATTGCAAAACACTACCCGGATCACGGGATTTGTGGGGAAGAGTATTCAACGACCCAAAGCCATAGCCCTTGGACGTGGGTGATCGACCCGATCGATGGCACCAAAAGCTTTGCTACCGGTAACCCAACCTTCGGCTGCTTGATCGCACTGCTGCACCATGGGATACCTTGTCTCGGTATCATCGACATGCCGGCTTTACATGAACGCTGGATCGGTATCGGAGGTCAAACCAGTCGCTTCAATGGCAACACTTGCAAAACCAGTGATAAAACAGACCTCGCCCACGCGACGCTCTATGCCACGACCATCGACATGTTTACGCAGGCTAATCTGGTGGCCTTTGAGTCGGTCAGTCAATTAACTCAGTTCCGCCATTTTGGCGGCGATTGCTATGCCTACGGTCTGCTCGCATCGGGGTATGTCGATCTGATCATGGAAGCCGATATGAAAGCGCACGACTACCTCGCTTTAGTCCCCGTTGTAGAAGGCGCTGGCGGCTATATCTCGGACTGGCAGGGACATTCGTTACGTCTCGACTCTGGCGGTACTGTGTTGGCCAGTGCTAATCAGACACTGCATGAGAAAGCCCTGGCAATCATCGATGCGACACAGATGCAATGACAACTTTCAGATACGCACTATGGCTGATGGTAACGGGACTGTGCTTGATTTGCCCCAGTGCGAACGCCGATCAAACCGACGCAAGACTGGATCCTCTTTTCGCGCAATTAAAATCTATCACCGATCACCGGCACGGCACCGAACTGTCGAATCTTATCTGGACAATCTGGTTGGAAGTTGACGACATCGAAGCCCGTCAACACCTGCACGACGGCATGATCGCAATGGATCGGGGAGAATCCGGATCAGCGCTTCAGCACTTTTCTAACCTCATTCAACGTTCACCTGGCTTTGCCGAAGGTTGGAACCGGCGGGCGACCTTGCATTACCTGCGGGGTGATTATGCTGCTTCCGCACGTGACATCAAACAGACGCTACTGCTCGAACCTCGGCACTTCGGCGCGCTTTCAGGGCTCGGTCTCATCATGATGCGTCTACGCGCACCCGATGCCGCTATCGTTGCGTTTGAGAAAGCCTTGGCAGTAAATCCCCATGCGGCCAACGTACGCTATCACCTGGAGCAGCTTCGAAATCGCGTGCAATAACTTTAAATGTCGCGAGCCTAAGATATCTCTACTGATGCACCCATAATCTCTCCGAACCACACTGAGAGATCTTGGAATTCAAGCGGCGACACACTGTGGGGAATCGGATAGGTCCTCCAAGTAACCGGATAGTGATGGGCGCGTAAGGTCTCGAGACCCTGCTCTGCCAGTGACAACGGCACCAAAGGATCCATTTGGCCATGTCCCATAAAGATGGGTATCTCTCTATTTTCGGTGCTAATGTCTTCGTCTAGTCGATCCGCGAGCGGCAGATAAGTCGACAATGCAATGATACCCGCGAGGGCTTCGTCATGACGTAATGCGGTGTAGAGAGAGACAGCGCCTCCCTGAGAAAAGCCACCTACAAAAATCTTATGGGCACTGATCCCCCTCGCCTTTTCCTGATCGATCAGCGCAACAACCCGTGAACGGGCATCTTTTAGACCGTCTTCGTCGACGCGCCGTGCCATGTCCAGACCCACGATGTCGTACCAACCGCGCATCACGACTCCCCCGTTAAGCGTGATAGGCCGTTTCGGTGCATTGGGCAACAAGAACCGCACCGCTTCGTTGGGAGGCAACTGCAACAGTCGGGGCAAATCCTGAAAATCGGTATTGTCAGCACCAAGCCCGTGTAACCAGATGATACTCCAGAGCGGATCCGATCCAGAAACACATTCGAGCACTTGTTCAGCGCACATTTTGACTCTTCACAATGATACTCATACTTTCAATTGTAACTGCCGCTTGTGCCGATAACCTCACGGACAAATCAAATATACAGCCAACTGCCCTTCACATTCTCACGCCAATCAGTTTCGCTATACTCCGCAGCCTTGGTGCCGACTAGATTATTCATACACCGATGTCTCAATTACCCACCTTCCCCGACGTGCTGGCAGCGCACAAGCGCCTCGCTGGCCACGCATTGCGAACGCCCACGTTATCGAGTCCTGCCATTAACCAACATCTGGATCTATCCCTCTTTTTTAAGTGTGAGAATTTGCAGCGTATCGGTGCATTCAAGTTTCGGGGAGCGTGGAATGCCATGTCGCAACTGACCGAGAGCGCACGCCAAAAAGGGGTCGTGACCCATTCATCAGGCAACCATGCTCAGGCTATTGCGCTGTGTGGCAAACTCCTCGACATCCCTACCACAGTTGTCATGCCGAACAATGCCCCACGATTTAAAAGAAACGCAACCGCTGCGCACGGTGCCACAATCATCGACTACGATCCAGCCGACAAACGCCGCGAGGAAATTAGTGCCAACCTTGCTAAGACCCATGGCTATACGTTGGTACCCCCATTTGATCATCCGCATGTCATCGCCGGTCAAGGGACCGCAGCACTTGAAATGCTGGAAGACAAAGACGATCTCGACCTACTTCTAATCCCTTGTGGTGGTGGCGGATTGCTAAGCGGTTCGGCATTGAGCGCCAGACACTTGGCACCACAGTGTCGAGTGATAGGCGTCGAGCCAATGATGGCCGATGATGCTGCTCGATCTTTTCGTAGTGGAAAAATTGAACGTGTCAGTAACCCGAATACCATTGCAGATGGCACTCGCACCGAGTCCCTCGGTCAAATCACCTTTGCGCTGATCCGTCAAAACGTCGATGACATCGTTACCGTGCCGGAAGACGCCATCAAGGAAGCAGTGCGGCTGTTATTCCGTCTCGGTAAACTCGTGGTCGAACCATCAGGCGCGCTGGGATTGGCCGCCTTGCTGTGCAGTGCAGTGCCCGCACACGGACGAATCGGTATCATGATTAGTGGCGGTAACATAGATGACCAATGCATGACCGAATTATTGAGTGCAATGTAATGAGGGCCACTCACCATATCCTGCGACAGCGTAGCCTAATTACACGAGCACTGATCTGTATAACGCTCATCTGTAGCGGCATCGCTGCTGCAGATAAGCGTGCAACGCTGGTACACGTTGATGATTCACGCTTTGAACTGATACGTGAGGTAGAAAACGTCGTTGGTCACCTAGTTCCACGACAGGCCGGTTACGTCGCTACTCGAATTGAAGGGCCAATTGATGCCATCCACGTTGAGGTCGGTGACGAGGTAATTAAAGGGCAGAAGATCGCGACGATCGATGCGGAGATTCTCCGTATCCGTATGGCGCTTAGAGACGCGCGCGTAAGCGAAGCGAAAGCAAATCTTGCTATCCGACGCTCAGAACTTTCCCGAGTAAGGCAAGAAAAAAACCGACTGCAGAAACTAAAGAGCTCTGCCGCCACCAGCCTTGCTCAGCATGATGATGCCGTTCAGCGTGAATTAACCGCCAGCGCACGGGAGAAGGAGGCAAAAGTTCGAGTCAACATAGCACAGTCGGAACTACAACTGGCCGCTATCAATCTTCGCTATGCGATCGTTAACGCGCCGTACGACGGCGTAATCGCTGAACGACTTGCCGAAACCGGCGAATACGTTAAACGAGGTCAACGGCTACTGCGACTGGTCTCATACCGGCAACTGGAACTTGAGGCAAATGTCGGTTACAACCAAGCCATCGCTCTTGTTCCCAACACGCCCGTGCCCTTTCGCCTGGAAGATGGCGCACTACACCACGCTACAGTGCGCGCGGTTGTACCTGAAGAAAACTCTCGGACCCGTACACGCCGCGTACGATTCACTCTTGATCCAGGCACACCTTATTCCAACTTAGCAGCTAATCAGTCCGTGATCCTGACCCTGCCAGTGGGCCCTCCTCAGGAAGCAGTAACGGTAAATAAAGACGCGTTAGTGCATAAAGGCGGAAAGATTCTTGTTTATGTTGTGCGGGATAACAAAGCGCTGCCTCGTCGGGTCACGCTGGGCATCAGCAGCGGCAGCCGTATTGCGATCACTCAGGGGCTTCAGGCCAACGAGGCCGTTATTATCCGCGGCAATGAACGAATAACGCCTGGTCAAGCGGTGAAAACAGCTAAGCCCACTTCATGACATTAATTCAAACCGCGATTGAGCGACCCATTGCAGTAATAGCGGGCATGTTGATGATTGTCCTGTTCGGTGTAGTGGCCTTGAAGACTATTCCAATTCAACTCGCACCAGATGTCGAACGGCCTGTGATTACGATCACCACTAAATGGCCGGCGGCAGCGCCGGCCGAGGTCGAGCGTGAAATCCTGAATCGGCAGGAAACCGTGTTTGCCGGCCTTGAAGGACTCGTCAGCATCACCGGCAGCGCGCAGCTTGGGCGGAGTCGATTGACACTCGAATTCTCGGTTGACACCGACATGAATAGAGCCTTGCTCCTCGTTGCCAATCGGCTCGATCGAGTTAACGGCTACCCCGATGAAGCTCAAGAGCCCACTCTCAAAACAACCGGAACCGATGACAACGCCATCGCTTGGTTCACGATTCAGCGGGTAGCGGACAACCCACGCCCTATTCATGAGTACAGCGACTTTATTGACGATGTCATCAAGGAACGACTGGAACGTGTTCCTGGTATTGGCGAGGTCAATTATTATGGTGGTACCAAACGCCAAATCCAGATCATTGTTGACCCGCAGCGACTTGCCCGTTACCGATTAACGATTGGTGAAATGTCTAAAGCGCTCCGCGACGCTAGCGTATCGCTTTCTGCCGGCAGCGTTGATGAGGGCAAACGCCGCTACACCGTTCGCGCTGAAGGCGAGCTCTCCTCGCTGGCCAGCATTCGTGAAGTGTTGATTCGATCAATTGAGGACCCCCAAACCGGGCGCTTTGGTCGTGTGTCGGTGAGTGACATCGCCGAGGTGCGTTTCGGTTATGAGACCCCCGTTGCAACCATCCGCGTGTTTGGTCAACCAGCCATGGCAATGAATGCGACACGCCGCCACGGCGCTAACGTGATTGAAACAATGGCCCGCTTGCAAAGCGCAGTGGATGAGTTAAATGAGACTGTGATATCTGATGCCGGTCTAGTCCTACGCCAGGTCTATGACGAAACTGTTTACATTAATTCTGCCATTCGACTCGTACAGCAAAACATCTGGGTGGGTGGAGTATTAGCAGGAATCATCTTACTTCTCTTCCTGCGTTCGCTGCGTGCCACAATCATTATCACTATTGCTATACCGGTATCGGTTATTGGGGCATTCGTCGCGATGGCATTATTGGGCCGATCCCTTAATGTAATTTCACTTGCCGGTATCGCTTTCTCCGTTGGCATGGTCGTTGATGCCGCTATCGTTGTACTGGAAAACATCTTTCGCCTTCGTGAACAAGGCCAACCCATACGAAAAGCGGCTCTCGAAGGCACTAAACAAGTCTGGGGCGCCGTGTTGGTTTCAGCATTAACCACGGTGATGGTATTTATCCCAATTCTCACCATCGAACTCGAGGCCGGGCAGTTATTTCGTGATATTGCCGTCGCGATTTCTATCGCCGTCATTCTGTCATTGCTGGTATCGATCACTTTGATTCCGGCCCTTAGCGCACGATTGTTAAAGCCAACTCGAAAAGAGACTAACGGCAGCCCTACTCGCATCGATATCCCAGTTCTTGATTCAGCTGCTCGCCTGTTTGCACAAGGCATCACGGCATTTTGTCGCGTTGTTGCTGGCAGCCCAGCAGTTGCTATCGCAGTGGTCGGATCTATCACGGCCGCGGCTGCTGTGGTGGCCTGGCTAATACTGCCACAGCTGGAATATTTGCCTGAAGGCAATCGCAACCTGCTGTTTGGTGCAGTCACCCCCCCTCCCGGCTATAACCTGGAGACGGTCACCCGTATTGCTAAATCGATCGAAGATGAAATTTCGCCTTACTGGTCTAAAGAAGGCGATGCACGCGGTGGCGCCGACTCGGCGCCACAAATTGAGCGGTTTTTTTCTGTCGCTACGCCCTCCAGAACCTTCTTTGGCGCAGTCGCCGCCGACCCCACACGCGTGCGTGAACTGGAGCCCATACTGAGGGGGCCAGTCTTTCGAGAACCGGGGACTTTTGGATTTATCAGCCAGCCTTCTATTTTTGGACGCGGTATCGGCGGTAGTCGAAAGATCGATCTCGACATTTCAGGGCCAGAACTCGAGACGATTCTTAGCGTTGCCAACCGGGCTTTTCGTCGAATCATGAAAATCATGCCGCGCAAAGAAGGTCACCAATGGCGTCCAAATCCGGGACTTGAATTGGGCGCGCCAGAAATCCAACTGGTGCCAAATCGACTACGCCTTTCTGACGCTGGCCTATCGGCAAAAGAGGTGGCCGAAGCCATCGACGTTTTCAATGATGGACGCCGTGTGCTTCAGGTCACCGTTGGTGGGAAATTGACTGACCTGGTGCTTAAAGGCAAGCAATCGGTAAATGCTACTCAGAATATTGGCGAGCTACCGGTCGTGCTACCAACCGGCCATGTTATCCCAGTCAAAGTCCTGACTCAGGTCGCCCTGACAGCCGGCCCGACCCAAATTCGGCATCGTGAGCGTCTACGCACAATCACTCTTGATATTCGACCAGCACCTGGTATACCGCTCGAAGCCGCGATCACCCGACTGCGCGAAGAGGTCATTAAACCACTGCGTACCGAAGGTCTGCCACCACAGATAAAAATGCGGCTAACGGGCACCGCCGACAAGCTCGTTGAAACAAGAGACGCTCTGAGCCTCAACATGGTACTGGCGCTAGCTATTGTTTATCTGGTAATGGCCGTGTTGTTCGAAAGTTTTATCTATCCCTTGATCATTATGTTGGCAGTTCCCGTTGCCGCCGTCGGCGGCATCGGCGGCCTGGCAGCACTCAATCTGGTGACATACCAAGCACTGGATATGCTGACCATGCTCGGCTTCGTGATCTTGATTGGCATTGTGGTAAACAACGCCATTTTATTGGTCCACCAGACTTTGTTTCACTTTCGCACAGAGAACACCACTGCCAGTGAAGCGATTGTCCGTGCCACACGAAACCGGATTCGACCCATCTTCATGTCGACCTTAACAAGCGTCTTCGGAATGCTTCCTCTAGCGTTATTCCCAGGGGCCGGATCAGAACTTTACCGAGGTCTTGGATCGGTCATTATTGGTGGGTTAATGTTGTCTGCCATCATCACACTGCTAATCATTCCACCGATGATGGCCATGATCGTGGCACCGCTGGAAGCTCGCCGTGCGGCGCGCTCAAGCAGTCAGTAACCTCACCTACAGTGGCTAGTCGTTTGATGGGGCCTTGGGCTCAGACACGTCGAGCGGTATCTTCATCGTCATTGGGGCCGAATCGTGTTGCGGATTGTTCATCTCGCTGAATAATGCTTCGAATGCTGACGGCCTTAAACCGCCTATCCACCAAGCCATAATAACCGCGATGACAATGCAAACACCGATAAGTACTGAGCGTCTACGGTACGCTCGATCACGCCTTTTGGCATCGCTTGGAAAGCGCTTACGTCGACTTGTCAATACCGATCCATCCATCACCGGAAGCACCGACCCAAGACCCCCACGCGTAGCGTGAGGATCCTCCGTATTGGCGACGACAGTGCCTTCTGCGACTCCAAGTAGTCGCGCATACGCGGTGAGATAACCCCGAACAAATGTCCATTCCGGCAAAGACGAATAATCACCGGCCTCGAGCGCCCCAATAATTTCACTCGAAAGATTGAGATTGTCAGCAATCTCCTCGATAGACCAGTGTTGCTCAAGACGCGACTTCCGCAACTTTGCACCCACATCAACCGGCCCACCAAGGTTGATCTGATCTGTTTGCCGAGCGCTGCTCACCGTCACAATTTAACCAGGCATCTAAGACGGAAGCACTATATCACTCAGTCGCCACAACTGCTTCAAACACCATTAGCCGACCGTGTAGGCGCCCGTGCTGTAGGCTCCAGTCGCGACAGCGATCAGACTATCTTCGTCGTTGTGTAACTCCATTCGCGTTACCGCTACCTTGCGCCCAACTCTCAAGACCGTTCCAGTTGCGACAAACTCCTCACCTAGACCGGGCCGCAGAAAATCGACACGCATGTCAATCGTGCCAAGTCTAGAAAAAAGCGCGATCTCCTCGTCGGACAGGCGTGATTTCCTGCGCGGACACAAATTAACAAACGCCACTAATCCCCCAACGACGTCAAGAGCGCTGAAAATTACCCCCCCGTGCAAAGTACCGCGAATAAAGTTACCAACCAGTTTATCTTTCATTCGAAATGACACTTTGACTTGCGCCTCATTATTAATATCGACACGAAGACCGAGCGCTCTATTAAAAGGTACCTGCTTCTCAAAAACTTCGGCAACGAAGGCAAGCGTTTCATCTGATTCTTTCTTTTTCTTGGTCATCTATAATCACAGCGCGCAGTGTCAGACGCGTGAAGATAGCACGGCTTCAGCACCTGCGTTGGTTAACCCAATGACAAGGCGAAGTATAAAAACTGGCAAGCAATCTACAGGCGGGATAAACTTATCCGCCGAGGATCAAGCCTAAACAGCTTGTTCCGTTTTGGGGCGGTAGCTCAGATGGGAGAGCGTCGCGTTCGCAATGCGAAGGTCGGGAGTTCGATCCTCCTCCGCTCCACCACATTACTGCATTAGCCGCTAAGACCTGCAGCAGTCAGCTCAGCTCGATCTCAAGAAATTTACATTGGCACAGTGGTAAAAAGACAGCACCCATAAAAGTCCGAAACAATAAATTTCCTGTCTAAATCCGAAAACCTAGACATCAACCAATCAACGTCAAACAGATGCGTGACGATGCTCTAACACGGTTTATCGCTGCGTTGAATGTCAGCTGACCTGTGACAGAGCAGCCTGGGTGGCTGATCTGTTCATCATGCAACGACGATGCTCGAGAATTCGTGGCAGTTGACCGGTATCAACACCATCATCTTCCAGCCAGCGACTGATCGTGAAGAGGTAGGGGTCACAGATAGTATAAATATCTCCCATCACCCAAGGACCGTGCAGCAGTTCATCCTCAATAAGTGTTACCGCCTGAGTCATAGCATCGGGCACCTTTTTCTGCATAGCCACCAGGGCAGCTTGATCGCTTACCCACCGCGCACCTCGCAGGCGATGGGCATGGGCTACATGAACGGTTGAGGCCAAATAACTGTTGAACTCCTGAATACGACCAAACAGAAAAGGATCACCCATACTCGCCAGGTACTCGGGACCAAAACGTTGTGCAATGTAGACCAGAATGGCACAAGTTTCGGTCAGTACTCCCTGTTCGGTCACCAGTGAGGGAACACGACCTTTAGGGTTTATCTCGAGGTAGGCATCTTGTCGCTGTTCATCGCGTGAAAAGTCAACAAGCATCGCTTCATACTTTGCACCGACTTCTTCAAGCAGGATCAGGGAAGCGAGTGAGATGCTGCCATTAGCAACAAATATTTTTAGCATATGAGGAAGTCCATTAATCACTATCTATCTGTCGAAATAGTTTAAATCACCATGTATACGATCTATATCTTATGCCCAAGGATTACAAGCAGTTGGATAATCGGCAAGAAAAAGATAAAACCGCATCCTTGAATGCTCGGTTATAACCAAACAAATGCAGGTATTCAATTTGTGTGTGATCAACCCCGACACGCACGCATCAACAAAGGGGTATCGGGCAGCCGCAATATTATTTATCATTATAATGTG
>JAKUQS010000044.1 GCA_022451485.1 Gammaproteobacteria bacterium | reverse complement strand
CGATGGACACATCGAAGTCGGGATGTCACGGTGTGGAGAGAGAGATATTGGAGAAGTGGGGGGGTGCGAAGGGGTTAAACTTGAACAGCAGGTTCTTGTCACGCCGTCGGGCCCAGAATTGTTATCAAATTTTCCATTTGAAGCATCGTTGTTGGAGGGATAACGCTTCGCCGGAAATTCTATTGGGGGTGATATGGAGTTTGGTGTCTGTTTTAAGGGTGAGCTTAGTCCGAAGCGACTGCGTAGCCTTGTCCGGCAACTGGAGGCGGGTGGTTTTGATTATTGTTGGTTTTATGATTCACATATTTTGTGGCGCGACTGCTATGTTGCCATGGCGATGTGTATGGAACACACCAGTCGAATTCGTTTTGGACCGTGTGTGACCAATCCTGGGGTTCGTGAGTGGTCGGTCGCGGCAAGTTTATTTGCTGCGTTGGCATTGCAGAGCGAGGGCCGTTTCGACATCGGTCTGGGAAGGGGAGATAGTTCTCTTCGTGTCATGGGCAAACGCCCGGCTAATCTTAAGTCGATGGTCGAGTTTGGTCAGCAGGTCAAAGCAATGGTGCGTGGCGAGGAAGCAACTTATCCTGATTGCCCGTCATCTGTGAAATTTCCCTGGGCGGCGGGGCACGATCTCCCACTGTGGATTGCCGCTTATGGTCCAAAGGCGCTAAAAAGTGCGGGTGAATACGGGGATGGCCTGATACTTCAGATAGCGGAGCCCGAGATCTGTCGCTGGTTGGCTGTACAGGCCCGTTTGGCTGGGGAGGCACGGGGGCGCAATATGTCCGACTATCGTGTAATGGCGGCTGCCCCTGCTTTTGTCGGCCCTATGGATGTATGTATCGAGAAGACACGTTGGTTTCCTGCGATGGTGGGAAATCATATTGCCGAAATTGTCGAGCGTTATGGCGAGGATTCGGATGTTCTGCCCAAAGCCCTAAGCGCTTACGTAAAGAATAGAAGAGGCTATGATTACTCTAAGCATGGACAAAGTGATAATCCGTATCTCGACTTTATTACACCGGACGTGGTCGAAAGTTTTGCGGTTCTCGGTTCCGTTGAGCAACATATAGATAAATTGCGTCAACTTGAGGCGGTAGGTGTTACCCAATTCAATATCTATTTGGAAAATGGGGACGAAGAAGAATTGATTACCAACTATGCGGAACACATCATTCCAGAATTAGGGAAGAAAATTTGACGGTGTGGACCATGCGGTCTGCTGGAATGGAGATGTGTGTGACAGGTTATTTCGTGTTGTTGTCACCTCCGCTTGCCGTGTTGCTGGACTGGATACGCAAGCACTCTCAATCCATACGCGATGGTTGCATTTGGTGAAGATGGAGCCCCGTTACCGGTTCCACTATCGTTTTGAATGATGGCTATGATATCCTGTTGTCTGAATTAAAAAGTCGCCGATATGGGCGATTTGCACCCACCACCTCCTCATAGAGGGATCGTTTTTGACAGAGTCATTACCGCTCACCGGTGAAATGATCGCGGTGATGTTGATTCTCGGCCTTACCATATTTTTGTTTGTTTCCGAAGTTGTGCGTGTTGATGTTGCAGCTATTTCAATTATGGTGCTTCTCGGGTTGACTAGTTTGGTTCCGGGTTACAGTGGACTCGTTCCGCTTGAACACTTGTTTGAAGGATATTCAAGTAATGCGGTGATCTCGATTATTGCCGTCATGATCATCGGTGCAGGTCTTGATAAAACAGGGGTCATGAGCCAGGTCGCTGGGAAGATCCTAAAATATGGTGGAGAGGCCGAAGGTCGGGTAATTAGTGTTATCTCTGTGACCGTAGGGGTAATTTCCAGTTTTATGCAAAACATTGGGGCGGCAGCATTGTTTTTGCCGGTTGTTTCACGTATTGCTAGACGTGGAAATCTGCCAATCTCAAGGCTGCTCATGCCTATGGGCTTCTGCGCCATTCTTGGGGGCACCATTACGATGGTAGGTTCTAGCCCATTGATCCTGCTCAACGACCTGATAGAGTCGTCAAATTCGACCTTGCCACCCGGCACGGTACCGATGGACACCTTCTCCCTTTTTTCGGTGACACCCATCGGGCTCGTGCTTTTGGCTGGTGGGGTTCTTTATTTCGTAGTTTTAGGTCGTGTTGTATTGCCCGTAGTTAAAGACAAGCCCCAAGAGTCAGGCAGTACCCTCCAATATTTTCGTGAAGTTTATGGCATTCAAGGTGATGTTTACGAAGCGCGGGTAGGCAGAGAGAGTCCATTAATTGGTGGGACCATTTCGGATATTGAAGAGGCTGGAAGAGATGGCTGGATCGTTGCTGTTCGCAACCGTGGCGAGATCCGTGTGGCGCCTCGGGGGGATACTGAGCTCGACGCCGGAACCGAACTGGCCATCATGGGGCGATGGGGTGCGGTTGAAGATTTCTGTAATGTAAATGGATTAGAGCTGAAACGCAGAACTGAGATATTTACAGAAGTGTTGAGCGCGACCGCTGCCGGCATTGCCGAAGTTGTCATACCGCCAGATTCTGGATTTATTGGCAAGACGCTTAAGGATGTTAGCTTGCGCCAACGTTACGGGGCGACAGCATTAGCTGTATTCAGGGTCAACGAGGTGCTTGATGTGGACTTAGGTGACTTGCAAATGCAGGCAGGAGATACGCTTGTATTACACGGTCGCTGGCGAGATTTTGCGCGGTTCTCCAACAATCGAGACGTTGCAGTTGTAACCGACATGCCGAGAGATGACACGCGGCCTGAGAAACTGGCGTTTGCCGTGTTCGCTTTTTCATTGGCGCTAGGCTTAATTTTGTTTAGCGATATACGGCTGTCACTAGCGTTGATGACAGGAGCAGCGTTCATGATCCTGAGCGGTGTTCTAAGGATTGAAGAAGCCTACCAGTCCATCGGTTGGCAAAGTGTTTTTCTATTAGCCAGTCTAATTCCACTGGGTCTAGCTGTCGAAGTTACGGGCACTGCGGCGTGGATCGCGCAGCAGACATTGACTCTTTTAGGCGATGTTCCGTTATGGGTATTGCAAGCGGCACTTGCAGTGTTGGCTACAATTTTTACATTGCTAATGTCGAATGTTGGAGCGACAGTCCTGCTAGTACCGTTGGCTATCAATATCGCAATAGGTGTGGGGGCAAATCCAGCAGTTTTTGCTTTAACCGTTGCATTAGCGACCTCCAATTCTTTCCTAATTCCCACCCATCAGGTCAATGCACTGATTATGGGTCCTGGTGGTTATCATGTGAAAGATTTTATCCGCGCCGGTGGTGTGATGACGGCGCTCTTCCTGGTGGTTGTAATAGGTATGCTGAACCTGGTGTTTTAGATTGGTGTTGTTTCGATTGTGGTACCGATGTATCGGCGTCTTGGTTATCACTCAAGAAACAACTTATTTTCATCCGCGGTCCTAGATTGTCCAGATATGTCTATTCACGTGCCAGGCGAGCCGCAGACTTACCTAAAACGGTTGCATTGACTATAATTTTGGTGATTGCCCGATGTTTTAAAAGCGTCTGGTAAATTGCGATTGATGAGGGGCCGAAGAGTCCCGCAGGTTGGTTCGCTAAAAATGCAACGATGTTTGTCTGGGGGGTGCAATGAATGGTTTAGTTTCCATTAAAGCACTGGATCATATCGCCCTGCAGGTTAAAGATGTTGAAGACTCGTTATCGTTTTATGCTGATATCCTGGGTCTGCCTACAGAGCGTGTTGGCCTGTGGCGCGATGGTCAAGTGCCTTTCCCCTCAGTGCGGTTAAACCGGGACACGTTAATCGATTTGATGGAGGGTGTGTCGGGCGGGTCGGGCCTTGATCATTATTGTTTGGTCATTGAACCCACGGACATGATGGCACTCAAGGCGCGATTTCAAGGAATCGGGGTTGTGGTACACGATGGCCCAGCCATTCGTTGGGGAGCGCATGGTGAGGGTACCTCTTTGTATGTGTTGGATCCCGATGGTCATGTCGTTGAATTGCGCCATTATTAGCGGTGTTCGGGTAGATGTTGTTCTGCTACTTTCATCGGTTAGGCTAACCCAAGGAGTCAATCCATCCTGACGAATAGACGCAATAGGATGGGGCAGGGGGAGTCGCCTCTTGGTCTATCGGGAGCAATTTGAGGGACTACTGATATGGATTTTGCATTAACTGAGCATCAGCGTTCGATAGACGAATCCGTGCGGCGAGTGTGCGGGCAATTTGAGGATGCTTATTGGCTTGATCATGATCGCAGCGGTGATTTTCCGATTGAATTTCGCCAGGCGATGACCGAGGGTGGTTGGTTGGGTATCGCAATGCCAGAGCGCTATGGAGGGGCAGGCCTCGGTATTACCGAGGCAGCTGTTTTGATGCATGCGGTCACTAACTCGGGCGGTGCAATGAGTGCGGCCTCGACAATTCATATCAATATATTTGGACCGCATCCCATCGTTGTTTATGGTAGCGAGGCGCAAAGGGAACGTTGGTTGCCGCCATTAATCGCAGGTAGTGAAATTGCCTGTTTTGCTGTCACCGAACCGGATGCTGGACTGGATACTGGTAATCTCACGACGCAGGCGCGGTTGGATGGAGATCATTATGTGGTCAGGGGGCGCAAGATCTGGACGTCTACCGCGCAGGTGGCTGATCGAGTCATGTTGCTTGCGCGAACGGGCTCGCGCGGGACGCAGTCTTCTTCTGTCGATGGGCTAACCCTCTTCTATACTCGACTTGATCGCGATCGAATTAGCGTGCGTGAGATTGACAAGATGGGTCGCAAGGCGGTCGATTCAAACGAGCTGTTTATTGATGACCTTGTTGTTCCGATTGAGGATCGAATTGGTGAGGAGGGTAAGGGCTTTCGCTATCTGCTTGACGGGCTTAACCCTGAACGTATCTTGATCGCGGCCGAGGCGGTCGGCATCGGAAGGAACGCGATTGATCGGGCCGCACGCTACGCTCGAGAGCGAGTTGTTTTTGGTCGTCCAATCGGACAAAACCAGGCGATACAGCACCCTTTGGCGAAGTCCTGGGCGGAGCTTGAGGCAGGTTGGTTGTTGGCGATGAAAGCCGCATCGGCTTATGACGCCGGGGAACCCAGCGGCGCCGCGGCCAATGCGGCGAAATATTTTGCATCAGAAGCTGCGTTTACGGCATGTGAGCGCGCGGTTATGACGCACGGAGGAATGGGTTATGCCAAGGAATTCCAGGTGGAGCGTTTGCTTCGAGAAGTGTTGATTCCTAGGATCGCGCCGGTGAGTCAGGAGATGGTCTTGTGTTATCTGGCCGAAAGAGTATTAGACCTGCCTCGGTCTTACTGAGTATCGGCTAATCGCATGCAGGAGAACCCAGAAGTAAGGGACGCGGCTCAGGGCCCTTTGTCCGGGCTTCGAGTGCTGGATCTGACCACCATTTTACTCGGTCCGTTTGCAACGCAGATTTTAGGAGACATGGGGGCCGATGTGATCAAGATCGAGGCGCCCGGTGGTGATCCGATTCGACAGGTTGGTCCACCCCCGGCCGATGGGATGGGGGCGGTTTTTCTGGGGGCTAACCGAAATAAGCGAAGCATCGTTATGAATTTGAAACACCTGGAGGTGAGAAAAACCTTCTACCAACTGGTCGAAGAGGCCGATATCGTTGTCCACAATATGCGTGCCCAGGCGGCAGAGCGACTGAGCATCGATTATTCCACGCTGCGCGGTTATAAGCCTGACATTATTTACTGTGGAACGTACGGGTTTCGACAGAGCGGTCCTTACGGTCAAAAGCCGGCGTTTGATGACATGATTCAGGCAGCATCCGGTTTGGCACATTTACAGGGTAGGGGCGGAAAGCCGCATTACATTACCTCCGCGATCGCTGACAAAATTACGGCAACAACGGTTGTCTATGCCATCAGTATGGCGTTGATTCATCGCTTGCGTACAGGTAGAGGGCAATTCGTTGAGGTCCCCATGTTCGAAACATTGGTCGCGTTTAATATGGTTGAGCATCTGTATGGTGCCGCATATGACCCGCCCCGGGGAGCATCCGGATATCCGCGTGCGCTCTCGCCTGATCGTCGACCGTACGGAACACAGGATGGTTACATTGGTGTTTTGCCTTATACCGATGAACAGTGGCAATCGGTATTTCGCATCGCTAATCGACCAGATTTGGTTAACGATCGGCGGTATGCCTCTCTAACCGAACGTCTGGCGAACATTGATGCACTCTACGCTGATTTAGCGGATATTCTTAAGGATCGAACGAGCGTTGAATGGTTGGATGCCTTTGATCACGCGAATGTTCCGGCAATGGCTGTGTTGTCGCCTAAACATCTGGTAAATGATGCGCATCTGGAAACAATCGACTTCTGGCATACCTGCACAGATACTGAGCTTGGAACGTTACGTTTCGCGGGAATCCCGACACTATTTTCTGATTCGCCCGGAGCAATACGTAGAATGGTGCCACGTTTAGGTGAACACACGATAGAAGTCTTACGAGAGGTCGGGATCGACCAACAGCGAATTAACACGTTGGTAGCGCAGGATGGTATTTATCAAGCCGTCATGGATTGACCCCACAGCAGTGGATATATAAGGGTCCTATTAATTAAAAAAACAGGAGGGAACACATGACACGATTTAACAGACTATTGATTACAGGCGCCGCCGGTAATTTAGGGAGCGAACTCAGGCGTGGGTTGGCGCCATTAGCTAAAACACTACGTCTCAGTGATCGTGCTGATATGGCGTCAGCAGATAAGAACGAAGAAGTTGTGCAATGTGAGTTGGGGGACTTTGACTCTGTCATGAATTTGGTCGAAGGTTGTGATGCCATCGTGCATTTTGGAGCTGCGTCCATTGAACGACCCTGGGCTGAAATTCTCGAGTCCTCTATAAAGGGCGGATATAACGTTTACGAGGCTGCCCGTAGACATGGGGTTCGCCGAATTGTTTATGCAAGTTCGATACATGCAGTCGGGTTTGTGCGTCGCGAAGACGGTGCAGACACTGATACGCCGCACAGACCTGATACTTTGTATGGTGTGTCAAAGTGTTTTGTTGAGGATCTCGCAAAAATGTATTTCGACAAGTTTGGCATCGAATCTGCTTGTTTGAGAATCAATTCATGTTTTCCAGAGCCCACGGATCGGCGCCATCTGGCAACCTGGATGAGTTTTCGAGATCTGGTGCAGTTGGTTGAACGATGTCTGGTTTCGGAGCGAGTAGGCCACACAGTGATATATGGCATTTCTGATAACCGAGAGGTATTTTTCTCTAACCATAAGGTGGCACACTTAGGTTACCGGCCAGTGGATAGTGCTGAGGAATACCGGGAGCGTGTCGAGGCAGCGACGGAGCCAGGGGATCCTTCTGATCCTGGTGTCGCGCACGTGGGCGGTGTGTTTTGCTCATATGCGCATCCAGATGATTGAGTAGAGTGAAAGAAGTCAGCTCCAAAATGGCTCAGAGCGATACCTAAGGCAGGTGCCAGGGTGAGAGGAAATCTAGATGACCATAACAAAAAAGGAACGTGACTTATTGACCGCATACGCCGCAGTGTGGCCGCAACCTATAAGCCGAGGAGTGAACGCATCCACACGGGGGCTGACGTTGGAGATTGCCGGTTTCCCCCTTTTCCCTATTCGATTGTTGGATCGCGCAGCACCAACTATTACCCAAGCACTATTCAAAAAACTCCCATTTGAGGGGCATTTGATCCATTCGGCGTGGTCAGGTAACGGGGTTCGTGCGCTTGAAGCAATGGAGTTGCCTGAACTCACTGAGCATGAAAATAGCACTTTCTTTCCATCACCTGGGGATCTCTGTTACACGATCGGGCATTCAGAATTTACTTTGTTTTATGGTGACGCAAGTCCCGCGATGGCCAGCGGACGTGTGTGTGAATCCGTCTTTGGGGTGATAGAAGATAATCTTGAATTGTTTCAACAGGCCTGCATGCTGACACGGCTCGACGGGCTGCGGGCGTTCGTGCTCCGATCAGACGAATAATCATTGAGTCTATTCATACAATAGACACGTATTCATATATGTCCAATGCCCCAAAACTGGCCTTGCGTTTGTCTAGCGCGATGTCAGTGGATACTAGCGTGCGACTAGCTGTAGTCGCCGAAGAAAGTGGGTTCAGTACATTATGGTTTGCAGAGAACCCATACCAGCGCGGTGTCCTGCCGGCGGTCGCCGCGTGTGCCGTCGCAACGACTAGTATTGATCTGGGTATTGGGGTTTTTAATCCATACAATCGGCACCCGACGTTGATGGCGATGGAGATGGGTGCGATCGATGAGTTGTCGGGTGGAAGAGCGATACTCGGCATTGGTTCAGGCGTGCCCGCGTGGGTGGAATGCGTTACCCCTTATCGTCGACCACTCGAGGCGGTTCGCGATGCGGTATTTATTGCCCGGACTTTGCTTGCCGGTGAAGAAGTCAATTACAGTGGAAAGATGTATTCAGCAAAGGGTGTACGGCTGGAGTACGAGCTGACCCGACGTCAGGTTCCCGTGCATGTAGCGGCAATGGGTCAAAAAATGTTACACCTCTGTGGCGAGGTCGCCGATGGATTGTTGATTGGCAACATGTGCCCGCCAGCGTTCACACTGATGGCAAAAGACCGGTTGGATAAGGGTGCTACCCGCGTCTCACGACAGTGTCCAACAGAGATAACAAAGTATCTCCCATGCGCACTGCACAAAGATGGGAATGTGGCTAGGAAAGCTGCTTGTAATGCCATCGGGAAAACGCTGAGCTCGTTTTGGAAAGCTTATCAGGCGGCCCCGGCCGCATTGTCGGCTATTCGGGACGGCAATGGGATAGAGCCTGATCGCTTTGAAGAGGCACTGACCCGGTTAGCAAATGGAGAACCTGGCGAGCTTGTATTGGACGATACGTTTTTGGCGGCATACGGAGTGGCTGGGACTCCGGAGGATTCTGTTGAGCAGATATTGTCTCTGAAAGAATCGGGTGTAACGCAGGTTACGGTCACTATGTTGGGGGATACACCCGAGGTAAATATCCAACAGTTGGGAGCGGCGCTCAGCGGCAGCTGACGCTTGCGTTGAGATGCTACGGTATCGATGGCTTGAGAAATCCATCAAGGACGTTTTTTACGAGACGTGAAATATTGTTGTCGCAATTGTTTACAGGTAGCGATCCGCAAAAAGTGATTGATCCAACGGAGAACACTGCACCGTTGTTGCGGGTTGGAAAATAGACGATATCAGCTCTGATAAGTTGCTCAAACTTCTCTCCATTCCAGGAGAGAAGATTAGTAAGGATGTCTTCTGGCACTAGCACAAAGTGATCACTGTCTCCTTGTGAACTTGCGAGTACGACTGCATTGTTTGGTGTGCCCAGTCGGGCATCAGCGCGATCGAGTTCGAAACCGGCGGCTCCTCCACCAGAAAGACCAAAGTCACCGACACACTCATCGTCGATACCTTCAAAGATCCATTGGTGCTGTGGTTCGTATGATGCGGGAGTGCGTTGATAGCCTTTTCCCCTGTGTTCACCTTGTGAGGTAAAGCCAACTCCGGCCAGTTGTTGTGGGGGCCTTCCGTTGCGGCGCCACAGACCTCCATAAGTCCCGTCAAAAGCGTTGTAGTATTCGCCGGGCTCCGATGCCCATGCACGAATGCCGCCTTCGCCACGGCGAATTTCAATGGCGTCGGGCCATGCGTCACTCACCGCGACTTTCCAGTAAAAACCATTTCCTCCGAGATACATAAACCGTCCGCCACCGTCAGTATAGGCCGACAGCGCGTCTAAGGTTTCGCGTGTGTGATATTCAGGGTGGGTCGTGGTCATTATGACATCATAACTATTGATGGCGCGGGCACCATGACGATGTAGGTCATCGTCAGTGATGACATCAAATGAGTAACTCAGCTGTTCAAGCCAATACCAAAGGTGCGCGTCGGCTGCGAAATGACGCAATCCCGAGCCAGGTACGCCGGGATAACAAACGGTTGCAGAGCGCATGGTGATGATGGGTCGACGCCTGGAGGAATAGGCGATGCCTGAACCGTCGCTGTGCACGTTATAGGTAGATAGGCCGTACTCCGGATGATCGTCCGCGTTCCACGGCCAGGCGTCCCACTCGCGCACAGTTTGGTGCCACTGGTCGTTAGTGTTGCCGCGCGCGATGTTCGCATACACCGTATAAGTAAACGTTGGTATCAGAACAGCAATTCGTGATTGAGGAGCCCCGATCGGTGCGGTTACGAAGAAAGGAATCATATCCTCGTCACCCTCTAAGGTTTTCAGCCGCACGCCATAGACACCACTTCTAAAATTGTCGGGTATCTTGATGGTGAAATCTGTGCGCCAGTCGCAGTCATAGAGGTCATCTTCGTGAAAATGTATAGCGGCGTAATGTGCGGGGCGTTCGGCCCAGTTGAAGGCGCTGCCGTCCCACTGAGAAGACATGACTCCGCGAGTTGGTAGATTGATCACTTCTCCGTGGAGTGCGTGAGGGCCGATATCGACTGCGTTGGGCGTCCCAATATCACGCGAGAAATCAAAATGGAAAATTAGGTGGTCGTTCTTCTGATCCGTAAGCGGATTCGACAATGCTTCTCCGATAAGTATTGGACTTTCAATTTTTCCGTTGAAATGGTGTTCTGCAGATGTATTGTGGATGGCCGCAATGAGTAGTGTTCCCTGGCCGCGGCTTGTACTGATGTTGTTTAGATGGGAAGTGCCCTGATCATCAGCATCGTTTCGCACCTGGAGCGGCATTTGGCCGACCGATAGCGTACTCTTATCGATGCTATAAGACATCCAGATGCGATACCAGCGATGACTGACGAGTGCTTTCCCCGTTGAGAGTCGGTGTGGCCCAAAACAGGCAACAGCACCGGTGTGATCAATTGCCAAGGCATAGCCAGCTTGTTGCGCTGAGTCATAGCGAGAAACCACACCCTGTAGTCCTTGCTCGGGTGTGGTCGGATAGATCGTCGCCACGATGGTAAAATTACCGAGTTCATCTAATGCTTTTGTTTTCTTTACTTCAATATACGAGCCCAGATTCACCTCTTGGACGCGAGAGGGATAGGTCCCATTAATCGGCGAGTCCAGCGCGTGTTCGATGACGCCCGGACCTTCGGGGTTGGGGTCGCATGAAATCACATGAACAAGCTGGGCAGTGTAATTTGACGTTGACTGACTGCTAACATGGAACGAGAGGGTTTCGCCCGGTGCAGCTGAGAATTGTTCGGTGTAACCGATGATAGGAATGGCAGCTTTGCTCATGGAGTTGAGTTCCGGTGATAAGTCTTCAGAGGAAATGCGGGGGGTAGACCTCGTTCCACTTAGTCGCGTGTTCGTAAGCTGACGCCACTCGATAAACGCTTGCTTCGTCAAAATGACGCCCAATCACCTGCAGCCCAAGTGGTAGAACTGGGACATCCTCGTCCGGTTCGGTAAATCCGATCGGTAATGATAGAGCGGGGTGTCCTGTGAGATTGAATGGGGGGCGCGCACTTCGCGGATAACAACGTGCGACGGCCTCTGGGTCATCAATCGGAAACGGTGGATCCATGCTGGAGGCCGTAATCAGTACATCAGACTTATCGAGAAGCGCGTCAATTTCAGCTGTAAACATTGGACGGTTGCGCAAGGCCTGGACATAGTCAACCGCACGGAGAAAGGCGCCGGGAAGTAATTTTTCTCGAGTCATCTCCGCGTAGTCTTGGGGCCGGGTTTGAAGCCAGTGCTGGTGAACAGCATAAGCTTCGCTCAGTAGGATGATTCGATTCACGTCGGAAAATGTTTGCAGTGACTGAGTCTCAACATCGGTTATGACTGCCCCAAGATCAGCGAGGACGTGAAGCGCAGCGTTGATGGAGTTAACTATCGCTGGGTCTGCCACCATGTCTTTCTCAAAGAAATGTCGAATGACACCAATGCGCATGCCTTTGATGCCGTCAATCCTGCCATGCTCGACGGCACGGAGGTAGTCAGGCACCAGAATTTGCGCGCTAGCCGGGTCGCGGGGGTCGTGCCCTGAGACAACCTGCAAGAGCGCGGCATTATCTGCCACGCTGCGAGTCATCGGGCCGACGTGATCTAAAGAATATGCCAGCGGAATAACCCCGCGTCGACTGACTCGGCCGTAGGTGGCTTTCATGCCAACTATGCCGCACAGAGAGGCGGGATTTCTTACCGATCCTCCGGTATCTGTGCCAAGTGCCAGCGGAATCAATCCAGCGGCAACCGCGGCGCCGCTGCCACTGGACGAACCGCCGGTAAACATGCGCGTGTCCCACGGGTTTCTGGCAGGCGGCCAGGGTAGGTCAAAACTTGGTCCGCCAAATGCAAATTCGTGGGTAGCTAGTTTGGCTAACAGGATGGCGCCAGACTGCTTTAGATATTCAGTAACCGCGGCATCCTCTATTGGAGTATTGTTAACGTAGATCCTAGAGTGGGCTGTTGTGGGTAAGTGCGCTGCATCAATGATGTCTTTCAAGCCAAATGGTACGCCATGCAGCGGGCCGAGCACGGTCCCATCGGTGACGGCTTGATCGGCTGCGCGGGCTGCAGTCAATGCGGCGTCAGTATTCAGTGTAATAACACTGTTAAGTGCAGGATCATATTCCTCGATCCTGCTCAATACATATTCCAGGTATTGAGTTGCCGATAGACGCTTATTGCGGATTGCCGCAGCGATCTCGAGCGCACCACGATACGGGATTTCTGTCACGAGTTTTCGCGGGGGTGGACTAGGTTATCAAATCGACATATGTGCGCAGGTTCCTGATAGGGGTCTCTAGGTTGTGGCTGAGAAACGCTCAGCGCAACAGCAGATTTGATCGCAGCGTGAAATTTCTCCGGGAGTAGCTGATACAAATGTTGAAGTCCGAGTTGGATAGCGAGCTCTTGCGTGACATTAGTGTGGCTCATAACAGTGTTTTCCAAGGAGTCTAACTGCTCCAAATGTGTTGTAGATAAAGGGCGTCATGGTTAATTCTAGGCCTTATACATCTGTTTGGTGTATAACTGGATATATCCCTCTCAGATGTAGGGGAAAAGAGGGTTGGCAAGAGCTACGTCGTGCGGGATAACGGTGTTGTTGCTGGAATGAATCAAGGGTCTAAGGAGGACGCAAGATGAAATTAAGGTTAAGTGGAGTAGCTGCCGCCATTTGTGTGGTGGGTTTATCGCTAGGCGCAACGCCTGTGTTGGCGGCACAAAAGGTAAACTGGAATGTGTCGCTTTGGGGTAAACCAAGAGCATGGACTCAAGGTATAGAAGCGATGTCTAAGGAGGTTTCGGAGAAAACGGGGGGTAATTTCTCCATCAAAATACATTATGGAGGATTGTCCAAGCCGAAAGAGAATTTGGATGGCATCAAACTGGGTGCGTTTCAGGTCGCGGTTTTTTGTGCGTCATATCATCCAAACAAAACACCGACATTGAGAGCTTCCGATTTGCCGTTTCTTCCGATTGGTGACTTAGATATTCAGGAACGGGTTACCGAGGCACTCTTCCAACATCCGGCAGTAGTCGCAGATTTGGCACGCTGGAACGCTAGACATTTGTTCACGGGAATCCTACCGCAGTACGAGTTTATGGGTGTTGGTGCGCCACCCAAGACATTGGCAGAGTGGAATGGGAAACGCGTGCGAGCATTGGGTGGAATCGGTAAAGCAATGCAGAAATTGGGCGCGGTCCCGACAACGGTTCCAGCGACGGAAACCTATCAACTGCTGGAGCGGGGCGCAGTTGATGCGGTGTCATGGCCATTTACTTATGCGCATGCGGCCTACAAGGTCGACGAGATATCGAAATGGTTTACCGGCAATATGTCTCCTGGTTCGGTCACTTGTCCGTACGTTATGAATACGAAGGCGTGGGATAAACTGCCGAAGGAGTATCAGGATGCGTTGATTTCAGCGAAGCCGACAGCCTATGCGGCGCTCAAAGCGGCTTATAAGACCGCGGATGCGAAGAATTTGCCAGCATTTCGGGCTGCCATGCAGGAGATACGCTATACAGCAGCTGAGCTAGCTGAATTTCGAAAAATCGGTGCCAAGCCGGTTTGGGATGCGTGGTTGGCCGAAGCCTCGGCGGCCGGTGTCCCGGCTCAGGAGTTGCTTGATTTAATCCTTTCTACCGCAGGCGATTAAATTGGGTCTGTTCTTATAACTAGAACGTGAGCGTGTGGTGGGACTTAGCCGTTCCACTGCACGCTAAGTTATTGACATCCCTGTCCGGGGAGTAATCTCATCGCTCAATCTTTGAATCATACCCAACGGACTACTTGGTTCGTTCGCGCGAGTCGTTGGTACGGGGCTTTGGAGAATATGTTTAACATCCTGTCGGCCCTGTGCTTTTTAGTTCTGATGTTTTTCGCAGTTGTTCAGGTGGTTGGTCGCAAAGTATTTAATGCACCTATTTTTGGTTACATCGACTGGGTCGAACAGGTAATGGTAATTTTTGCTTTTATTGGTGTTGCCTATTGCCAGCGAGAAGGTGGTCATGTCCGGATGGAGTTATTGATTCGCAATTTCCGTAAGAGGTTGCTGTGGTTCGTAGAGGTTATTGGCATATCCATTGGTCTTTTTATTATCGGCATTCTAATTTTCACCAGCTTTGATCATTTTCTCCGAGCGTATGAGATTGGTGACTCAACTATTAATGCTGATCTTCCGGTATGGCCGGCCAAGTTGATTATTCCTATTGCGTTTGCCTCGTTATGGTTTCGTTTGCTACTCCATTTCGTTGGTTATTTTCGTCTTTTTCTTAATCCCAATCAGGCTGTGTCCGAGGTTCCGATCATTCTTGGCATTTCGCAAGAAGCTGAAAAAGAAATAGAGGACGCGCTCGGAGACGCAGAGGCGAGGGGCGGATGACTCTATCTGAAAGTCTTTACGTTTACTTCGGGCAATACGTTGAAGCGCCTTTTGTAGTCCTATTTGGAGATATGGAGCCTTTTACGGTGGGACTGATTTTCTCTGCCGTGATGGTTTTTCTGGTATTTATCGGCGTACGTGTCTTTTTAGCAGCGGCGGTAGTTGGATTACTGGGACTGGTTGCGCTCATTGGTTGGGAGGCGGGAACCGGTATGGCGGGTACCGTGCCGCATTCAAAAATTTCTTCCTTCACGCTATCCGTATTGCCGATGTTCATCCTCATTGGATATCTGGCGTTCCATGCAGGTCTCACCCAGGCGGTTTTCGATGCGGCTAGAAAGTGGTGTAGCCAGGCGCCGGGAGGATTGGCCATCGCAACGGTCTTTGCTACCGCTGGATTCGCCGCCGTGTCTGGGGCGTCAACCGCGACAGCTGCCGTGTTCTCTCGAGTGGCGATTCCCGAGATGCTGCGACATGGCTACGATCGGCGGCTGGCTGCCGGAGTGGTGGCGGCTGGAGGTACGTTGGCATCTTTAATTCCTCCCAGCGCGATTCTTGTGATTTACGCCATCATTGTCGAAGAGTCCGTTGGCCAATTGCTTTTGGCAGGTTTTATCCCGGGCATTATCTCTGCGGTCATCTATGCCGCATTAATTTCTGCACGAGTTATCTGGAACCCTAAGCTCGCGCCACCAACGCAACGCTATCCTTGGGGTGAAAGGTTTCGTGCTCTGCCGGGGACGGCGCCGATCATTGCGGTCATTGTGATTATCTTCACCGCGATTTACGGTGGATGGGCTACGCCCACAGAGGCAGGTGCGTTGGGGGCTTTTGTTGTGCTGGTCATCGCATTATTGAAGGGGATGAAGTACTCAAGTCTCAAGAACGCCTTGTTTGAAACTGCCAAGTTAACCGCCATGATTTTCTCAATCATATGGGGTGTGTTAATTTTTGTTCGCTTTCTCGGCTTTGCTGGGTTACCCGACGCATTCGCAGCATTTGTTGGTTCTCTTGATATGCCGCCGGTTTTAATTGTGATCATGATATTGCTGGGTTACATGATTCTCGGCATGTTCATGGACGCAATCGGTATGTTGTTACTCACATTGCCGGTCGTTTATCCGGCCATCGTGGGTCTTGGCTATGATCCGATTTGGTTTGGCATCATTGTGGTTAAGATGGCAGAGATCTGTCTAGTGACGCCACCGATCGGTTTAAACTGTTTTGTGGTGAATGGGGTCCGACCTGATATTCCGTTGAATGACGTTTTTCGAGGTATCGGTCCATTCTTTGTTGCTGATGTTGCGACGGTGGGCTTATTTATTGCCGTCCCTGAGATTGTCACTTTTCTGCCGAAGTTAATGTTACAGAATTTGTAGGTTTGATTCTTTGTTATGGGCTGAATCCTTGTCGATTAAGTCGTCTACTTTGGCGAATGACGCAGGCGTCGAGGATAGTGTTATGTGCAGATCACGAACGGCTACTACTTAGTGTTGCTCATTAGCTAACTTCCAATTTTACTTATCGTGTTTCTCTATGCCCGGGCTCAGTCGGGTTTCCTGAAGTGAATGGCGATGCATTCAGGTATTGGGATCACAGTCCGTTCATACATATCCATGATAACGCTGATTGCCTCGCCACTGACAGCGGGTTCGTCATTGGGTTTTAAGATTTTGTGTGACACGATGATGCTTTTGGTGCCAATTCGTTGTGGTGTGGTGGTGACCCGCAGTGTCTCGCCGACAAAACATTCATTGTGATAATCATAGTTGATGTTAACTATAACCGTGCCGTAACGGTTGGGATCATCTCTGTATAGTCCGCAGCTGTGGTACCAGGCGTCACGGGCTTGTTCAAGTATTCGGACTGCGGC
Organism: Gammaproteobacteria bacterium; assembly: GCA_022451485.1. GTDB lineage: Bacteria > Pseudomonadota > Gammaproteobacteria > Arenicellales > UBA868 > UBA11791. The sequence continues at coordinate 2,533 of JAKUQS010000044.1, read as the reverse complement.
GACGTGGTTGAGGTGTCCCAGTTCGTCGGTGTGTTCGTCTTGAACGACGAGCGTCATCTCGGTGTGCATGGATTATCAGAAACGGTCAGTAATTATCTACAGATAATGATATATCTGATGGGCGCCTTGTGCACCACGCCTTGTCTGCAACAGTCTGCCGAGTGCGCTTGTATCGACCGGCTAACTTTTGCGTCCCCGTACGCTACCTTGAAAAAAAGCATAAAGCCCAGCAGACACGATTAATGCTATGCCCGCCCATGACCAGTTGTCCGGCCAATCGCCGAAAAACAGAATGCTCCAAGCCATGGCGGAAGGCAGCGCAGTGTATTCAAAGGGTGCGACCAAGCTCGCTTCAGCGATTCGATAACCTTGACTAATCAGATAGGCGCCTATTCCGCTTAGCAAGCCAATGGCGGCGAACAGGATGAGGTCCCGTTCTCCAGGCCAAACCCATGCCCTCAACAGAAAATTTAAAGTCGGGTCGTTGCCAACGGCGAAACGACCATCTCCCACCAACACGCCAAACAGTACGCTGACAAAAATAAACATTAGTTGAACGTAAAAGGCCATTGTTGAAGCGCTTTCTGTGCTGCCGATGTGACGAGACATGATTTGAAACAATGCGTAACAGATAGCTGCGCATAAAGGTAGAAACATCATGGGATTAAAGATGCTGGTGCCAGGTCGTATCATGAAGGCAGCTCCTAGGAGCCCGACACCGACGGCTATCCATCGACGTGTGTTGACCTTCTCGCCTAGTAAAACCGCAGCCAGTATAGTGATCAACAATGGTGCAATGAAAACGGTAGCCGTTGTTTCTCCGAGTGGAAGCGTGGCCAGGCCTGTAAAAAAAAACAAATTGGCAAACACAACAGTGATGCCCCGCAGTAGGTGCAAAGCTAGCCTGTGGGTGTAAAGCTTGCGCAGCCCTCCCTCCAGAGGCACAAACACGACTAATGTGAACATAATGGCGATAGTTGCTCGGACCAGAATAATTTCGTGAAGTGGATAGGCCCCGCTCAGAAATTTAATCACCATGTCCTGGGTTGAGAAGCAAGATACACCGCCCATTACGCAAAGAATCCCAGTGAGGCGAGGACGAGATCCTAGCCATTGAAATATGTGGGGTAGGTTTGGCACGATAAAAGGATTGGCAGAAAGGGTTGACGTTTTTTATGATGGCGAGGTGTTATACGCTGAATCGCTTCTTGCGGGAAGTAAATTCGGAGTTGTTTAATGAAGGTTGGGTACGCATTTGGTATGCTGATAGCGCCACCACAACTGTAAGGAGAATGGATAATGGCCAAAGGCTACTGGATTGCGCGGGTTGATATCAGTGACGTTGAGGGTTATCAGGCATATGTCCGTGCTAATGCGGATCCCCTTAATCGTTATGGCGCACGGTTTCTAGTGCGTGGTGGTGATCATGTCGTCCCTGAAGGCTCTGGACGGCAACGCAATGTTGTGTTGGAGTTTCCGTCTTACCAGGCAGCTTTAGATTGTTATCATTCACCTGAGTACCAGGACGCAAAGGCGTTGAGGGATGGCATTTCGGAGGGGGATCTCGTCATCATTGACGGCTACGATAATCCCTAAGGTGTTCCGCTGTTGATTGCACGATAGATGCGTCAGGGGGCCGTCCCTATTCAGTGTGGAAAATAAAAACGCTGTTCTATATGGTGGTATGCAACTGCTTATCGGCAAAGGGAAATTCGCTTAAATAGGGTTGATGGTCGGTTTCAACATCGATGTCAAGGCTAGCGAGCAGATGTACTACGCCGATATAAAATGAAGCAATCATCGTAAGCTCAACGATCTCCTGATTAGAGAGCAGGGTTTTCAGTGAAGAGAGGGTGTCCTTTTCGATGGCGCCGTGTTTCACTAGTTCTCGAGCGGCTCTGAGGGCTATCTTGTCAAGTTCACTCAGTAAGGTGTCTTCGCCTCGTGTTTCGGAGATCAGTGCATTGACATCTTTGTCGGAAACCCCGAAATCCCGCCCAATTTTAATGTGGTGACTGAATTCATAAGCGCTCTGAGAACAGTATCCAATTTGTAGGATGACTAACTCTCGTAAACGAGCATCTAATGCGGATTGATAGCGTATCCAATTGCTCAGATGAGAAAACGCTCGTGCGCCGGCAGGACTGTGGGCAAGGAGTCGATGCAGGTTAATGTCGCGATCCAGTAGGTCGCGATCTCTTTCGGGCAGATCGGGTCGGGTGAGATAAGGAAGTCGAGCCATGTTAAAAACATTCCATGATCATTTGAGTTATCTAACTGTACTGTATAGAAGATTTATGATCAGGACCGCCTGGATGCTACGCTCGCGTAATGGCAAATTCAGACAGGGTGTGGGTATTTGGTTATGGGTCACTAATCTGGCGGCCAAGCTTTAACTTTTTGAATGCGCGAGTGGCGGGGGTTGAGGGTTGGAGGCGGAGATTCTTGCAAGGTTCGACTGACCATCGGGGCAGCCCGGGTGCGCCTGGGCGAGTCGTCACCCTAGTTGAAATACCGGATCAATATTGTGGAG
>JAKUQS010000043.1 GCA_022451485.1 Gammaproteobacteria bacterium | reverse complement strand
TGAGTTTGTGGATGAACTCGCGGCGGCTGGTAACCAGGTTTTTGTGGATCTAAAGTTTTTCGATGTGCCAGCGACGGTGGGTCGTGCTGTGGAACGGCTCCAACATCGCAACATTAGCTTTGTTACCGTGCATGGCAATGACGGGATTATGCGGGCTGCAGCTGCTGCAAAGGGGGATCTTAAGATTCTCGCGGTAACGGTGTTGACCAGCCTTGATCGAGGAGACCTTGATGACCTTGGCTTTCAGTGTGATATCGAGGAGTTGGTTTTGTCACGAGCGCGGCGCGCTATCCACTGTGGGTGTGATGGTGTGGTTGCTTCTGGGCATGAGGCAGCTCGGCTGCGGGACGAATTAGGTGACCGGTTAATGATCGTTATTCCAGGTATCCGACCAGTTGAGAACACCGATGATCAAAAGAGAACGGTGACAGTCCAGAATGCCTTTTCGCACGGAGCTGATTACATCGTAGTGGGTCGACCGATCCGGGATGCTGATAATCCACGGGAAGTTGCCGAGACGATACAGCGTGAGATAGCCAATACGCTAATGTCTGTACATCCATCGTGAAAGATCGACTACTACGCGCACTAAAGTGTCAACCTGTCGATCGGACGCCGGTGTGGGTAATGCGTCAGGCAGGGCGGTATTTGCCTGAATACCGTGCGGTGCGTGAGCAGGCGGGCAGTTTTCTCAATTTGTGTCAAAACCCAGAACTTGCTTGCGAGGTGACACTGCAGCCGTTACGTCGGTTCGGTCTTGATGGAGCCATTCTTTTTTCCGATATTTTGACTATCCCGGATGCTATGGGTTTGGGTCTAACTGTTAACGAGGGAGAAGGGCCGCGCTTTGCCAGGCCGATTCGACGCGTTAGCCAGATCGATCAATTAACAGCACCCGATGCGGAAACTGACATTGGTTATGTATTGGAAGCGGTGCGTTTGATTCGACAGCAACTTGCCGACACAGTTCCGCTGATTGGTTTCGCAGGGAGTCCGTGGACGCTGGCTACCTACATGATCGAAGGGGAAAGTAGCCGCGATTTTCGCCACAGTAAAGGGTTACTTCACGCAGAGCCCGGTCGCATGCACCAGTTGCTTGAGATTTTGACCGAAGCGGTGGGTCGCTACCTTCATGCACAGATAGTGGCTGGTGTTCAGGCCGTGATGATTTTTGACACTTGGGGTGGAACACTGGCACATGCCGACTATCAAGAGTTTTCACTGGCCTATTTGAGTCAGATTGTTGCAGCACTTCAGGCTGAACTTGGAGTCGATGCGGTACCGATTATTCTTTTCACCAAAGGTGGTGGCCAGTGGCTGTCTGAGATTGCTGATACGGGCTGTGATGCCGTTGGCATTGATTGGACGCAGTCATTGTTCAGGGCGCGTCAGATGGTGGCTGATCGCGTTGCCTTGCAGGGCAATCTGGATCCGGCGGTTCTGCGGGCTCCGCCGGACACGATTCGAAGAGAAGTTAAGCGTGTGTTGGCCGATTATGGCCCTGGCCCCGGTCACATATTCAATCTAGGCCACGGTATTACCCCCGATATCAACCCAGATCATATGGCTGTGATGGTGGATGCGGTGCGGGAATTTGGTCAAAGTACACTGTGATTGTCAGCCGCATGGGTTGATGTTTTATTGTAATTGAACGGGTTTCGATGATGTGCATACGCTCTTGGTGTACCCTAGCGTGGGTGGTCGCGTGGTGTGAAATAGGATGAAACTGCAGGAAATCGCAAGGCGGGTCAACGGGTATTGCCCCGGCGAGGGAGGAGTTGAGATAACCGGGTTAGCGACTCTCGCTAATGCAGAATCTCATCAGCTTTCTTTTTTTGTTAATTCTCGGCTAAGAGATTGTCTCCGATCGACCCGCGCGGGAGGAGTGATACTGCGGGAAGAGGACGTACGCATGTACGGTGGGCCTGTAGTTATTTGCGAGAACCCTTACCTCGCGTATGCGCAGGTGGCTGGTTTATTTGATCAGACACCGGTGCCCCAACCAGGCTGTCATTCGTCTGCGGTCATCGCATCGGATGCAGTGGTTGATGCTACGGCACACGTCGGACCAAACGTAGTTGTTGGGGCGGGTGCATGCCTGGAAGCAGGAGTTACCGTAGGGCCAGGTTGTGTCATTGGGGAAAATGTCCTAATTGGGCAGTCGTCTCGCCTGTATGCCAATGTCACGATATATCACGGGGTCAAGATAGGTCGTCGTTGTGTCATTCAAGGAGGTGTGGTGTTGGGTGGCGACGGATTTGGAAACGCCAAAGATAAAGATCAGTGGATCCGTATCCCGCAGCTTGGAGCGTTGACTATTGGAAATGACGTTCAGATCGGTGCAAACACCACGATCGATCGAGGCAGTATTGAGGATACGCGAGTGGGTAATGGCGTGGTGATCGACAACCTGGTCCAAATTGCTCACAACTGTCAGATTGGTGATCACACCGCAATTGCGGGATGTGTCGGAATTGCGGGCAGCGTGGTTATTGGTCGACGCTGCACTTTAGCAGGTGCGGCGCGCGTCGCTGACAATGTTTCGATTGTCGACGATGTCCACCTGACTGTGTCGACCATGGTCACGGCGTCTATTGACAGACCGGGATCCTATTCTTCGGGTATGCCACAAATGGCCAGTCGTGACTGGTGGCGTAACGTTGCGAGATTCCGCAGGCTAGATGACGTTGTCCGTCGCCTTCGACGATTGGAAAAATAAGTGAGTGGTCGATTAATGCCGGAGTTGCCGGCGTATGGTGTCCGTGCTCGCGATGCAGCGACGCTTATCATAGTACGGGGCTGCGCACCCAAACGGGAAATCCTGTTTGGGCAACGGTCTGCTGCAGCTCGTTTTATGCCCGGTCGTTATGTGTTTCCTGGCGGCGCTGTGGCGCCGGGTGACGGGACTATGGATATTGCAACTCCACTTGATCGTGTCTATGTCCGGTCTATGGCGGTTGCCGGGTCTTCGTGTCGAGCTGCTCGATTGGCTTTAGCTGCAGTGCGAGAGACTTATGAAGAGACTGGACTCATGTTGGGGGTGCCTGGCCGGGCCGAGGGTAGCCATTCTTCGTCTTGGCGTCGTTTCAGTGACGAAGGGCTACTTCCAAGTCTTAAGTCTCTCCGCTATGTGGGCCGAGCGATTACGCCAACCTTTTCAAAAATTCGTTACCACGCACGTTTTTTTCTTACTTCGGCGGAAAATTTACAGGGGGAGATCGCCGGGGATGGGGAGCTTGACAATGTACGCTGGATCAACGAGTGCGAAACCCAGGAATTACAGATGGCAGACGTGACGCGCTTCATGTTCGATAGAGCTTTAGCGCTCACAGCCGGGGCAGTTCCCGAGTTGCCCGCACCGGTCTTTTCTTGGCGTCGAAATAAACGATCTATTGCCTGGCGCTGATCTTTAAGGGTGGGTTAGTGTGAACTGTGAGTTCAAATCAGGTTGGCCTTCACAGTTAACTTTTCCCAAATCATGCAAGTGAATCAACGAAGCCAGTGTTGAGCGTCCGGCGGCACCTGTCAATCGTGTGTCAAGCCCCTGATACAGTGCGGCAACAAGTTCTGGCACTGTTTGCGGTGTTGTTGTTAACCGTTGGATGATTTGCTGTATGCGGTCCTGTCGGTGCTGGATCAATGAATGCACGTAGGGTAGCGGTTCGAGTAGCGGGGGGCCATGGGTTGGCCAATAGGTAGGTTCGATTCTCTTTGTCAGTTTATCGAGGCTTGTGATGTAATCGGTCATGTTGCCGTCGGGTGGAATCACCACGGTGGTTGACCAGGCCATTATGTGATCGCCAGTAAAAAGTGCGGCCGGGTTGTCCAGGGCAAAACACAGGTGATTGCTGGTGTGTCCTGGTGTATGGACACACTCGACTCGCCAGCCCAGTCCGTCAATGACATCGCCATGTGCACAGCGAATATCAGGTACAAAATCTAGGTCAGCCCCTTCCTCAACGGGTTCAGACTCTCCCTTGGTCATTTCACCATGTGGGCCGAATCCGTAGGTTAGGGCCCCAGTATGGGCTTTTAGCTCCCGTGCCGCCGGTGAATGGTCGAGATGACAGTGAGTAACCAGTATATGGGTGACAGTTTCTCTCGAAAGCCCTTCAAGCAGGGTCTGAATATGGTCCGAATCCAGTGGCCCTGGATCGATGACTGCCACTTGTCCTTGACCAATAATGTATGTGCCAGTTCCGTGGAAGGTAAACGCACTTGGGTTTCGAGCTGTCAGCCGGCGAATCCCAGGGGCAACGTTTTCTAGTTTCCCATAGACGAACTCGTGTTCTTTGAGATGGTGAATGATGGTCATCGGTCATTGTCCGTAGAATTTCAGTTGATCGATGCCCAGCAGCCGGTGTTGTGGTCAAAAGCTTCAAGGGGTCGGAATTGCGATTTGTAAGACATTTTTTCGCAAGTTTTTATCCAATAACCGAGATAGAGCCACTCATACTCGATGCGTCTCGCCAGTTCGAGTTGTTGGAGAATAGCGTAAGTACCCAGCGTGCGTCGTTTCTCATCGGGTTCAAAGAAGGTGTAGACGGCCGACAAACCATTCGCGATGTGATCGGTGACCGAGACTGCGAGCAGTCTGCGGCCCAGTCTAAATTCGGTAATGAATGTCTCGACATCAGATCGAGTTAGGAATTGGCGATACTTCTCCGGATCAGGATCATCCATGCTGTCACCGCTATGACGTATCGCTTGATATCGGCGATAGAGAGAGAAGTGTTCATCACTGTAATCAGCTGGTCGTAGTTTCTGGGTGATATCTTGATTGTATTTCAGCGTTCGCCGCTGTGATCGGGTATGGGTAAAGCGGTTAACATTGATCCGCACAGAGCGACATTCACAGCAACCGACGCATTGTGGGCGATAATAAAGTGTGCCGTTGCGGCGGAATCCTTGAGTAATTAACTGGTCATAAAGTGCTGGACTGACAGAAAAGTTTGGATCGACCAGTAGATTCGCCGCCGACCGATCGGCAAGATAAGGGCAGGTGTGTGATACGGACATGTAAAGGTCAGGACGGCTATTGTGAGCATTCATGGCAGATCATCAGCGTTTATAGCCAACCTCCAAGGAATCGACACCTGTTTACTGTTGATGCCGAGTTTGACTTCTTCAACGAACTCAATGCGGGAAATACTTTGTGCACCGAGAGAGAATAAATGGGCGGAGGGTAGTTGGCAGTCGATCAGTCGGAATTCGAGTTGCAATAGTTGAGACACGAGGCCAGCCAATGCCACTTTTGAGGCATCGCGAGTAAGTGAGAACATGCTTTCACCGAAGAATATGCCCCCAATAGCCACGCCGTAGAGTCCACCCACTAGACGGTTATGTTGCCAGGTTTCCACCGAGTGGGCATACCCCAACCGGTATAAGTTCAGATAAGCGTTACGCATATCTGTCGTTATCCAGGTTCCGGTTACCGTGCTGCTCCGTTTTGATTCGGCGCATTCTCTAATCACGCGGTCAAACGCTTTGTCGGTCGTGATGTGAAAATCTCTATGGCGGAGGGTTTTTCGGAGACTACGACTGATGCGGAGCCGGCTGGGATAAAGCACTGTCCGAGGGTCGGGTGACCACCAGAGTATGGGTTGGCCAGGGTTATACCAGGGAAAAATCCCTTTGCGATACGCAGTCAGCAGTCGCTCACTCGACAAGTCACCGCCAATTGCGAGGAGTCCATCGACCGTTGCCTCCTCAAGGGGAGGAAATTGATATGGTTCTGTTCGCGTGGTCATCGTTTGTCAATTCTAACTCGTCGTTTTCTTATTGTTCAGACTTTGCGGAAGGGGGAGTGGCGCTCCAGCATATTCATATACCGTTTGACGTGTTCTGCCTCCTCCTCCGTATAGCGAGCGATCGCGTCGTAGAAATCGGGGTGGCGGAGCCAATGTGCTGAGTGAATTGTGTTCGGCATCAGGCCGCGACTCAGTTTGTGTTCTCCTTGCGCGCCCGCTTCAAAGCGATCAAGACCGTGGGTCACGCAGTATTCGATGGGCTGGTAATAGCAGGTTTCGAAGTGAAGATCGGGGATTGGCCGTACGGTTCCCCAGTAACGTCCGTAAAGCGCATCATTGGTGCATAGAAAAAATGCAGCGGCAATAGGTATTCCTCCTTGTTCAGCGAGTAGAAGTCGGACATTGCTCGGTATTGTCTTGGCGAGTTGGAGGAAAAAATCAAGATTGAGGTATGTGATCGAACCATGGTCGTCGATGGTGCGATGGTAGCAGTGGTAAAAGTGTTGCCAATCAGTTGGAGTCGCTTCGTGCCCGGTCCGCCAGCTGAAATGGATACCTGTGTCGCGAACTCGTCGGCGTTCACGTAGAATATTTTTTCTTTTTTTTGCGTTCAAAGCGCTGAGGAAATCTGCGAATGAAGCATATCCGGCGTTGTTCCAATGAAATTGGTTGCTAACACGTGGTAACAGTCCAGCCTGTGTCAGTTGTGTAGTCTCATTTTCAGTGGTGAACAGCCAGTGAACGGAGGATACCGCTTCTTCTTCGGCCAATAGACTGACAGCGCCGGTCAACTGTTTTTGCAACGCGATCCGATTCTGATTCGGTTGAACCAAAAGTCGAGACCCGGTAATGGGTGTAAAGGGCACTGCAATTAGTAGTTTTGGATAATAGGTCAATCCGGCTTGGTCGTAAGCGTTTGCCCATGCCCAGTCAAATATGAATTCACCCCAGGAATGGAATTTGAGATAGCAAGGGACGGCGGCGACGATGCCGTTTTGGTTATGCAAGGTCACATGGCGAGGTTTCCAGCCCGTTTTTTCACTGACGCAACCACTTTTTTCTAGTGCATTGAGGAATTGAAATGATAGTGTGGGAGAATTGACGGGAACTAACTGATTCCATTCGTCGGGATCGATCTGGTCCAGCGACTCGGTAATTTTGATTGTTTCGCTTCGCACTTTATTATTTGGCCTCCGAAGCCAATATCGTTACAGGGCATGTCTAATGCAATTATTCCGAGTCGCGCTCGCACAGATGAATTCTACCGTCGGCGACATCGATGGAAACCTTGCACAAATTATTGACTTGTGCTGTCAGGCCCGGGATATACATCAAGCAAGAGTCGTGGTTTTCCCAGAATTGGCCGTGACCGGCTATCCGCCGGAAGACCTGTTGTTACGTCGCGATTTCATTGCTTCAGCGACGGCAGGATTATCGCGGCTTTGCGGGAAAATTCATGGAATTTGTGCTGTGATTGGGCACCCACACCAACAGGAGAATCGTCTTTACAACGCAGCCTCGGTCATCGACAGTGGTCAGGTGATAGGGATTTACCATAAACGACAGTTGCCAAATTACGGTGTTTTTGATGAGAAGCGCTATTTTGAACCGGGCGGTTCGCCATGTGTTGTGCCAGTAGATGGTATTCCCGTCGGCATCACCGTGTGCGAGGATGTTTGGCACGAGGGTGCGGTGGAAGATAGCGTGGCCGATGGTGCGCGGGTAATTCTTAACCTCAACGGTTCACCTTTCCACGTCAATAAATCCGGTCAGCGTGAGAATGAGGTGATTGCAGAGCGGGCTCGCCGAAATCGGGTACCGATTCTTTACGTGAACCTGGTCGGAGGGCAGGACGAGTTGGTTTTTGATGGGGGATCATTTGTTGTGGGCCACGATGGAACTGTAACGCATCGTGGACAAGTGTTCGTCGAAGATTTGTTGATCTGCGACCTGGATAGGGATACGTTAATTCCCGAGCCGGGGCGCTTATCGCCATTACCCGAATTCGATGAAAGTGTGTATCGGGCAATTACGACAGGTGTGCGTGATTATGTTCATAAGAATGGGTTTGCTGGCGTGGTGTTGGGACTTTCGGGAGGAATTGACTCTGCCTTGACCTTGGCGATTGCAGTCGATGCGTTGGGTGCGGACTGCGTCGAGGCAGTGTTAATGCCGTCGCGTTATACCGATACGATCAGCATTGAAGATGCGATTGAAGAAGCAGAGTGCTTGAGTGTTAGCCATCGCATTATCGATATTGAGCCTGTGTTTGAAGCTTTTCTGGCGCAGCTGAATCCCATTTTTCAAGGACTGAACCCGGATGCCACTGAGGAGAATTTGCAGTCTCGCATCAGGGGCACGTTACTGATGGCTATCTCAAACAAGTCCGGTCGCATGGTGTTAACCACTGGAAACAAAAGCGAAATGTCAGTGGGGTACGCGACGTTATATGGTGACATGGCTGGCGGTTTCGCTGCGATCAAGGATGTTCCAAAAACCATGGTCTACCGTCTAGCAGAGTATCGTAACGGGGTGTCGCCAGTGATCCCGGCGCGCGTCATTTCCCGGCCACCGACCGCTGAATTGGCTCCTGACCAGAAAGATATCGACAGTCTCCCACCGTATGAGATCCTCGATCCGATCCTGCAGGCGTATGTTGAGGAGGACCAGGCCACCAGCGAAATTATCGATGCGGGTTATGATGCAATGACGGTTAAAAATACGGTGCGCCTTGTTACCCGTACTGAGTACAAACGCCGACAGGCGCCGCCGGGGGTGCGTATTACCCAGCGGGCTTTCGGTCGTGATCGTCGGTATCCAATTACGGCGAGGTATTTCTAAAGGCGGGTTGGTCTAGCTTGATTTCAGGTAGTGACTGTCGGGGTAGTTTAAGCGCAGTATGCGCAGAGTATCGAAGCGCAGTTGTTCCAATCCCATACGCTCGTAGGCTGTTGCCATCACGCCAAGTGCGTGTTCGATCGCCTTTGTTTCCTGGTATTTTTGAATTACGTATTTTGCGCGATTGATGCTGGCGATGTAGGCACCGACGGACAAGTAGTAACGCGCGATACCGATATCCTGCATGGCCAGGACGTCGAGAATCTGTGTCATTCGCACGCTGGCATCCTTGGCGTAACGGCTGTTTGGAAAGCGGGTAGTTAGCTCGCGTAATGCACCAAAAGATTCTCGGGCAAGCGTTGTATCTGTTGTGCTCGGATCGGCGCCCGATATCAAGGCTGTTAAACCTGTTGGACGTTCGAACCCAGACACACCTTTTAAGTAATAAGCGTAATCAACTTGGGGATGCGCCGGGTGCATTTGCAGGAAGCGATCGGCTGCCGCCATGGCAAGGCCTCGCTCCCCACTGCGATAATAAGCAAAAGTCGTTTCCAGTTGGGCTTGTTCTGCGTGTGAGCCGTAGGGGAATCGGCCTTCCAATTGTTGATAGTAGTCGATGGCCTGCTCGTAATTTTCGCTATTCAATGCGCTCCTGGCTTTGTTCAGGAATTGATCAGCAGTCCAGGTATCCGGATTGTTCGCTCGCTCAAATCGCGCACAGCCGGTTCCCACAGCGAGCCAACTGAAAAAAACGAGAGTGGCGAAAAGTTTGTACCAAAGCATCGTAGTGACGGACCGAACGTCGAACGGGTGTAAATTATACTGTGATGAAGTCGAATTAAGGGCCTGTTCCGGAATGTAGTGTTATGACTGGATTAACAAGTGATGTGCTGGAAGTCATTATTCCAGAGAGTCAGGCGGGCATTCGTCTTGACAAGGTGCTGGCGAAACTCTTCCCTGCTTATTCACGCTCGCAGTTGCAACAATGGTTGAAAGACGGACGAATCCAGGTAGACAGTCATCTGCCGTTGCTGCGTCAGGCGGCCCGGGGTGGGGAACTGGTTCGTGTGCAGGTGCCGGTCAGTGACCCCAGTGAATGGCAGGCACAGGACCTGCCGTTAAAGGTTGTTTATGAAGATGAGCACCTGATTGTTCTGGATAAGCCGTCAGGACTTGTTGTCCATCCTGGCGCAGGGAATCCAGATGGAACATTGGCCAATGCACTGCTTCATCGCTTTCCCGACACAACGAAGTTGCCGCGCGCTGGGGTTGTGCACCGACTGGATAAGGATACCAGTGGGTTACTGGTGGTGGCGAGAACAGCCATTGCGCGCCAGCAGTTGATTCGAGATCTTGAACATCACCGTGTCGTACGTATTTATGTGGCAATCGTCAATGGTCGAATTCTCGCTGGTGGTCGAATAACACAGCCCATTGGTCGGCATCCACGTGACAGATTGCGCATGGCAGTCAACGAAAAGGGCAAGACGGCGGTGACTGAGTTTCGTGTTGAAAAACGGTTCCGCGCACACACGCAACTCCGGGTGGAACTGGAAACGGGTCGGACACACCAAATCCGAGTGCATTTCTCGCATCGCGGTAATCCGCTGTTGGGTGATCCGCGTTACGGTGGTCGGCTGCAGATACCAAAGGGTGCCTCGGAAGCACTGACTGCTGAACTGCGAGATTTTCGACGCCAAGCATTGCACGCACAGAAACTCAGTTTCGCTCATCCCGACAGTGGTGATCGAATGACTTTTTCCAGTCCATTGCCCGATGACTTAGAGCGGTTAATTGTGGTGCTGACAGCGGATCAGGTCTTGTCACCTTGAGAGAATCAGATATTCGAATATTGTCGGCAAGTTGGCCAGCCCCGTCGCACGTTCGAGCGCTGACGACGTTGAGAACAGGGGGTGTTAGTAGTGGTGTTTTTTCTACGTTTAATCTTGCTTCGCATGTAGGTGATACACCCGAGGCTGTTACTCAGAATCGTGCTTTACTCAAGCGAGCACTGCGTCTGCCGGCAGAGCCATGTTGGTTATCTCAGGTGCACGGCTGCGACGTCGTTGACGTTTCCAAGGGTTTCACTGGAGTGGTGGCGGATGCAGCATACACCACGACCCCCGGCTCTGTTGTCGCGGTGATGACAGCAGATTGTATTCCCTTGTTTCTAAGTGATACGGATGGCTCTTTTGTGGCTATCGTGCATGTTGGCTGGCGAGGTCTGTGTGCGGGTGTGATCGAGACATTATTGGACACACTGGCTTTGCCCTTTAAACAGATACTTGCCTGGACGGGTCCCGGGATCGGCAGAGATGCGTATCAGGTACGTGCCGATGTCAGAGAGACCTTGATTGATTCTTTTGCGGGTCATGAAAGTGCTTTGACAGCCACCGGCAATCATTGGATGACGGATTTACCCAAAATGGTTGAACAGCGGCTGCGACATCGTGGCGTGATACGCATATTTCATAGTGGTCAATGCACCTATCGCCAGGCAGACGCGTATTTCTCATATCGACGGGATGCGCAGTGTGGTCGCATGGCTTCATTAGCCTGGTTGGAATGAGTGAAATAGATCGAGTCATCTCTTGAACCCAAGTGGGTTGCCCCCATATTCACTTTAACGGTTAATCATGACGGGTCAGATTCGGCTAGTCCAAGTGCCACGGCCCATGGAGGCAGAAATGCGGATGGACCAGTTAACAACGAAATTTCAACTAGCCCTTGCTGATGCGCAATCCATCGCCGTTGATCGAGATCACCAATTCATTGAGCCAGCACATGTCCTACTAGCGTTGCTCGACGGGGAGGGAAGTGCGATTCCAAATCTCCTAGTGCGTGCCGAAGTTCATCTCGAGGTTCTGCAGGGGGAACTCGATCGTATACTTCATGAGTTGCCAGCTGTGAGTGGTATCGTTGGTGATCGGCAGATATCTGCAACACTGGATCGAGTTTTGAATCGGTCATTGAAACTGGCAAGGAAACGTCACCATAAGTACATTTCCAGCGAGTTGTTCTTGCTTGCGATGATGCTTGATGGAAAAGACTCAGCGGCATCGTTGACAAAATCAGGTGCGACGCAGCGATCTTTGGAGGCATCAATTGCAGCAATCTGTGGGACAGATGCAATTGATGACCCAAATGCGGAGGAAAATCGTCAGGCATTGGAGAAGTACACCATTGATTTAACTCAACTGGCAGAACAAGGGCACTTGGACCCTGTCATTGGTCGTGACGATGAGATTCGACGGACAATTCAAGTATTGCAGCGGCGAACGAAGAATAATCCTGTTTTGATTGGAGAACCTGGCGTTGGGAAAACGGCCATTGTTGAGGGCTTAGCGCAGCGGATCGTGAACGGAGAAGTGCCCGAAGGGATGCGGGGAAAGCAGGTATTGTCGCTCGATTTGAGTGCATTGATTGCTGGAGCTAAGTATCGAGGAGAATTTGAAGAGCGACTCAAGAGTATTCTCAAAGAGTTGTCAGCTCGAAGCGGACAGGTGATTCTTTTCATTGATGAATTACACACCATGGTCGGGGCCGGAAACTCGGAAGGTGCGATGGACGCTGGCAATATGCTAAAGCCGGCGTTGGCAAGAGGTGAGCTCCATTGCGTCGGGGCTACTACCCTGGATGAATACCGAATTTATATCGAAAAAGATGCGGCGCTGGAGCGTCGATTTCAGAGGATACTGGTCGATGAGCCTGGTGTAGACGATACGATTGCCATTCTTCGCGGCCTGAAACAGAAATATGAGGTGCACCATGGTGTCGACATCAGTGATCCCGCTATCGTTTCCGCAGCTAGGTTGTCGAATCGCTATATCACAGATCGAAAGTCTCCAGACAAGGCAATTGACCTTATTGACGAAGCTGCCAGCCGTTTACGAATGGAAATCGATTCGCGGCCAGAATCTATGGACCGCCTCGATCGCCGTCTGATCCAATTGAAAATTGAGCGTGAGGCTTTGGGTAATGATTCTGATACGGCATCGTGCCGGCGGCTAAAGGCGCTAAACGAGGACATTACCGTTCTTGAGCGCGAGTACGCTGATCTCGAAGAGGTTTGGTGTGCCGAAAAGTCAGTGGTGCATGGGTCTCAATACCTCAAGGAGGCATTGGAGAGAGCACACCATGAGGTAGAGATAGCAAGGCGCGCGGGTGACCTAACGCGGTTATCTGAACTACAGTACGGAAGCATCCCGGACCTTGAACGACAGTTGCAGGATGCGAACACAGTGGCTGGCGAAGCGCCTCGCTTGCTTCGCACTCGAGTGACTGAAGAAGAGATTGCAGACATTGTTTGCCGATGGACAGGTATCCCGATTGCACGAATGTTGGAAGGTGAGCGCGACAAATTACTTTGTATGGAAGAATTGCTTCATCAATGGGTAATCGGTCAGAACGAAGCGGTGAGTGCCGTTGCCAATGCGATTCGTCGTTCACGTTCGGGCCTAGCAGACCCTAGCCGTCCCTATGGTTCTTTCTTATTTCTGGGGCCAACCGGTGTAGGAAAAACTCAATTATCAAAGGCGCTTGCTGAAGTGCTTTTCGATCGAGAGCAAGCACTAGTGCGTATTGATATGTCAGAGTTTATGGAAAAGCATGCGGTGGCGCGACTCATCGGGGCCCCGCCAGGCTATGTCGGATATGAAGATGGTGGCTATTTGACTGAAGCCGTACGTCGCAAGCCTTATGCAGTCATTCTGATTGATGAGATTGAAAAGGCCCACCCCGATGTTTTTAATATTTTGCTTCAAGTATTGGATGACGGTCGGCTGACTGACAGCCAAGGACGCACGGTCAGTTTCAGCAACACAGTCGTTATCATGACGTCGAATCTTGGATCTGAATGCCTACATCGACTGATGGATCACCAAGACGCCGCTCAATTAAAAGAGAACGTGGTTTTGGCAGCGAGGGAGTACTTTCGGCCCGAATTCATCAATCGGATCGACGACATGATCGTGTTTGAACCATTACAACTCGACCAACTGTATGATGTAGCTCGTATCCAAGTTCTAGACCTTACCGAGCGATTGTTATCGCAGGAGATAACTTTCACTTTGACCGAGCAGGCGCTGGATTCGGTGGTGCGTGAGGGGTTCGACCCCGCTTATGGTGCTCGACCAATGCGGCGGGTGATCCAGAAGCGCTTAGAGAATCCTTTGGCTGAGGCTCTACTGGCGGGGACCTTTAAACCT
The DNA here is from genome assembly GCA_022451485.1 of Gammaproteobacteria bacterium. Classification (GTDB taxonomy): domain Bacteria; phylum Pseudomonadota; class Gammaproteobacteria; order Arenicellales; family UBA868; genus UBA11791. The sequence goes on along the minus strand of JAKUQS010000043.1, from coordinate 5,964 downwards.
AGTGACGACATCACCGTTGATGTTGATCGTGAAGGCCTAACCTTTACCCGCACTGAGGTATCCCAATCACAAGCCGCCTGAGGGCGACAGTTGGATCGATTGATTGCTGGGACTAGAATGGGATCTCCTTCTTATGTCTTGGACAGGATTTAAATGAAAGCCATGATCTTAGCCGCGGGCCAGGGCACTCGAGTCCGGCCACTGACGCAGCGGATGCCTAAGCCCATGATCCCGGTGCTGGGGAAACCGGTGATGGAATATTTGGTTGAGCAGTTGGCAGTCCACGGATTCAATCAAATTATGGTGAATATCAGTCACCTGGCCGATAGCATAGAGGGTTATTTTGGTGACGGCCGGCGTTGGGGCGTGGAAATAGGGTATTCATTCGAGGGCTATCTTGATGCAGGGTCAACGATTGCTCAACCGGTCGGCTCAGCGGGTGGCATTGCACGTATTCAGGATTTCGGAGCATTTTTCGATGACACGTTTCTAGTCGTCTGCGGTGATGCCTTGATTGACTTAGATCTAACTGCGGTGCTGCGGCGCCACTGGCAGTCTGGCGCGGTTGCGAGCATGGTAGTTTGTGACGTGCCGGCCGAAAAAGTCCCGAATTATGGTGTTGTTGTGTCTGACTCGGCTGGAACGATAACTTCATTTCAGGAAAAGCCGGCAATGGAGGAAGCGCGCTCAAGCCAAGTTAACACTGGTATTTACGTGTTTGAGCCGGAAGTGATTGACTTGATTCCGCGTGGTATTAACTACGATATTGGCAGTGAGTTATTCCCACTCATCCTCGAACGAGGGCTGTCATTCCATGCCATCGATGTTCCCTTCAATTGGATTGATATCGGTCAGTTAAGTGATTACTGGGAGGCCAGTCAGCAGTTGATGCGAGGCAAGTTGCAGGGCGTATCAATGCCGGGTACTGAGGTATTGCCGCGAATCTGGACTGGACTGAATGTCAATGTTGACTGGGAGCATGTTCGTATTGAGGGTCCAGTCTATATAGGCTCAGCGAGTCGTATCGAGGCGAACTGCGAGATTCTTGGGCCCACATGGATTGGCCACGGTTGCCATCTGGAGGAAGGTGCTCGAATTTCCAGAAGTATCCTGTTTGATTACAGTCGTATTGGTACTGGTGGCCGCGTGATGGATGCTTTGGTCTTCGGTCGCAACTGTGTCGACCGAGATGGGCAACCCCAGCGACATGAAGGGGAGCTTGATTGGGTAGGTGACGCACGCGATTCATCTGACCCTGATGATCCATCTGATCCTGATTAAGTTGTAAGAAAACAGACACAGCAAGCAAAGACGAAGAATGCCACGACGAAATTGATAACTGATTTGAAGAACCGGCCAAGGCCGGCCCTGATGGCGAAGCACTCACCCTAGACCTGATCACATGTCAAGAGCGTCCAACGCCTTCTGAAAGCGATTGCTGTGAGATCAGCCGGCATCGTCCGGCCCTGACACGATTGAACTGGGGCAGGAGACGTTAATGGAAAGGTTGACCTTGACTGAATTCAACCTCCAAGCAGTGTAGCGCGAGTTAGCAAATCATTCACTCGGCGCACGTAGGCCGAGGGTTCCGGTAACGGTGCACCTTCGGCCAATGCGGCCTGGTCGAATAACACGGCTGTCCAGTCCCCCAACTGAGCATGTTCTGGAGACAGTTGCTTGATCAGAGGATGGTCGGGGTTAATTTCCATAATCGGTTTTCTCTCGGGTGCTGCCTGTCCCATAGACTGGAGAATGCGCTCGAGATTGGCCCCCATGTCGTTTTCATCCGCGACGAGACAGGCGGGGGAATCCGTTAGGCGACGACTTGCTCGAACGGCTTTAACTCTGTCCCCAAGGGACTCCGCCATTTTTTCCAGTAACCCGTCGAGTACGCTTGTATCGGCATCTTCGTTGTTGGACGAGCTCGATTCATTTGTTTTTAACTCATCGAGATCCAGCTCGCCGCGAGCAACAGATTTCAGCGGCTTTTCCTCATACTCACTGAGTCCGTTGACCATCCATTCGTCGACGGGATCGCTGAGCAGGAGGACTTCCACATCGTTTTTCTCAAAAATCTCGAGATGTGGGGAGCTGCTGGCAGCGCCGGGTGAGTCAGCAGTAATATAGTAGATCGCCTTTTGATTCAATGGCATGCGCTTGATGTAGTCGGCGAGGCTGACAGTTTCTTCCACACCTTCTGATTTCGTGGTAGAGAATCTCATTAATTCAGCAAGTGACGACTTGTTTTCGTGATCTTCGACCACACCCTCTTTAAGTACTTTGCCAAACTCTTTCCACAAATTGGCATACTGATCGGGTGCCTTCTTTGCCATGCGTTTAAGTTCGGCGTGAATTTTCTTCACCAAGGCATTTCGAATACGATCGATATCACGGTTATTTTGTAAAAATTCACGCGATACATTAAGGGGTAGGTCCGCCGCATCCACCACCCCACGAACGAAGCGTAGATAGGAAGGCATCAAGTGTTTGGTGTCATCCATGATAAAAATACGTCTCACGTACAGACTCACGCCATGACGGCGTTCACGATCCCACAGATCAAACGGTGCTTTTGACGGTATAAACAGAAGCGAAACGTAATCGAGTTTTCCTTCCACCCGGTTATGTAACGTAATCAGTGGCGGATCATTATCGTACGTTAGATTGGAATAGAAGCGCTGGTATTGTTCATCGGTTACTTCCTTTTTTGGTCTGGTCCACAATGGAGAACCGCTGTTGATGTCTGTCCATTCGGGCTCCGCGCTATCATCTTCACTTCCGTCTTCGTCCTTGGCTTTTTTCAGCATTTGTATAGGCAGGGAGATATGGTCTGAATATGTTGAAATGATATTTTGCAGACGAAAGGCATCCAGGTATTCTTTTTCCTCGGACTTAAGGTGAATGACGATTTCTGTGCCTCGTTCTGGTCGAGTAATGTTTTCAATTGAATACTCTCCCGTTCCCTCCGAGGTCCAGCGCACACCGTTAGCTGGGTCACTGCCCGCCTGTCGGGTCATTAGAACTACTTTTTTAGCGACTAGAAAAACGGAGTAGAAGCCGACGCCAAATTGGCCGATGAGTTGTGAGTCGTTCGATTCATCGCCACTCAATGAATCCATGAATCGTCGCGTACCGGATCGGGCAATGGTGCCGATATTCTCAATCACCTCGTCGTGACTCATGCCCAAGCCGTTATCGGATACTGTGACGGTCTTTTTCTTTTCATCGTAGCTGACACGAATACGCAACTCCTCTTCATCTTCCACTAGCGTGTCGTCGGTGAGCATCGCGAATCGTAATCGGTCGAGTGCGTCAGACGAATTGGATATTAATTCGCGCAGGAAAATCTCTTTCTTGGTGTAAAGGGAATGAATCATAAGATGCAGTAGTTGCTGCACCTCAGTTTGAAATGAATGCGTTTCGGCGGAATTTTGATTGGCCATTGAGTGTGGGTCTCCTCTAAGCAATGCCGTTGCGTCGGAATTCGTTATAACACCCTATGATGGGGATAGATGCTGTGGAATCAAGAGCCTTGTACGGTGAGATGGATTAAGGCCCGATTTCGCGTCTTGCACAAGGACAAAAAAGGTACAATTCACACCACGCACGGATCCAATTCAGGCAATCTGTGGCGGTTAACGGGGCATGGCGCAGTCTGGTAGCGCACCTGCTTTGGGAGCAGGGTGTCGGGGGTTCAAATCCCTCTGCCCCGACCAATTTGTCGGTACGGTATGGTTTAGCTTATGTCTCGGGCCTTTGGTGAACGACCTGGCCGAGACATATGACCAATCGGTAGTGGTCGGTGTTTTAGGTCGAGGTGCATGATGAGGAGGGCTCAGACAGGGTGCTTCGAGTCGGATTGGGTGTGTTGGTCAGTTAAAATGGCCCAACGCCGACCTTGTGCGATACCGAAAACCTGGGTTTCGAGTGTCACAGGCGCCCGTAGCTCAACCGGATAGAGCAACGGCCTTCTAAGCCGTAGGTTGCAGGTTCAAGTCCTGCCGGGCGCGCCATTAAATCAATGGCTTAGATCACCATACAAACAGTGTGGTGTCCCATAATTTAGGGGGTTGTCTCATATTTTTGAATTTGCCGCTCGATTCGAGGGTCTGAACGACGACCGGATCGCATCTGCAGAACTTCTCGGTAGTGGCAGAATCAGCGTGCCCGACGCCTTCTCGCCAGTTTCGTCCGTTTCTCGGTCATGCAGGGTAAGCGGAACGGCCCGATGTCGCTGGCAGCGGCACAGGCCCTGCAAAGCCTTTACGATACATACGATATGAACAAGCACACGCAGGACGACTCTGGGCAGGCGGCCGGATTGCAGGCAACACCGAACGAACATTTTGATGTTCTGATCGTAGGCGCCGGAATTTCCGGAATCGCAGGTGCCTATCATCTGCGTCAGGAATGTCCGGACTCGAGCTTTGTACTCCTGGAGAGCGAAGCAAGTTTTGGTGGCACATGGTGGACGCATCGGTCACCCGGCATTCGATCCGACAGCGATCTCCATACATTCGGATACAGTTTCAAGCCCTGGGTCGGCCCGCCGATTGCGACAGCAGAAGAGATCCTCTCTTACATGGGAGAGGTGATCGAAGAAAACATTCTGGCGCAACACATTCGCTATCGTCACAAAATTATTAAAGCTGAATGGTCGGAAATCAACAGTCAATGGACCGTCAACGCCGTGTGCACCGAAACGGATGAAACGACCCGGATCAGCGCCAACTTTCTGTGGATGTGCCAGGGGTACTACCGGCACAACGAAGGCTACACCCCAGAATGGGATGGTATGGACGATTACCAGGGCCAGATCGCACACCCTGAAAATTGGCCGGATGACATCGACTACGCAGGGAAAAACGTCGTTGTCATCGGCTCCGGCGCAACGTCGGCAACGGTCGTGCCAGCGATGGCAAAGTCAGCGGCACATGTCACCATGTTGCAACGCACGCCGACCTTCTTCCGGACAGGCCGCAATGCAATCGACATTGCAGAACAACTGCGCAAATTACGCGTCGACGAGAGCTGGGTGCATGAGATCACGCGACGGCAAATCATGTCAGATCAGTCCTTCTTCACTGAGAGGTGCCTAACGGAACCGGAAACAGTGGCGGATGAATTGATCGTTAATATTCGCAATCTTCTCGGGCCCAACTACAATGTAGATAAGCATTTTACGCCGCCATACAGGCCCTGGCGACAACGGATAGCCTTCGTACCTGACGCTGACCTGTTCAAAGCTATCGCAACCGAACAGGCATCCGTTGTAACCGACGAGATCGATCGCTTTATCGAAACCGGTATCCTATTGAAATCAGGCGATACACTCGAGGCGGACATTGTCGTCACAGCGACAGGCTTTAACATGAATATTATGGGAGATATCGCGTTTGCCATAGACGGAAAGCCGCTCGATTTCCACGAGACTGTGACCTATCGCGGTATGATGTTTACTGGTGTGCCGAACCTGGCCTGGGTCTTCGGCTATTTTCGTGGCAGCTGGACAATTCGTAGTGAGTTAATCGCTGGGTTCGTATGCCGCATGCTTAACCACATGCGTAAAACGGGCGCAAAAAGCGTTCAACCGGGGCTCCGGTCGGAAGATACGAATATGCCTTTATTCGACTGGATGGACGACGAAGATTTTAACCCTAATTATCTGAAGCGTGCCGTATCGATCCTGCCACGGCGGGGGGATAAGAGGGAATGGCGACACACTCAGGATCACTGGAATGAAATAAAAGAGTTCCCTGCCATCGATCTGGAAGGCGAAGAGTTTGTCTATCGCCGAGACACTCGTTCTGATTTGGCTGCCGAGTAGCCCAAATGGTCAAAACGGTGCGTGGACACCGGAGACTGAGGGGGAATCGAGCGCATGATCTCAGGATACGAAACACCGGCATTGTCGCATTACAAGCATCATCAATCGAATTTGTTAAACACATGGAACATGTGGAA
>JAKUQS010000042.1 GCA_022451485.1 Gammaproteobacteria bacterium | reverse complement strand
GAGTTGCGCTAACTAGTTGAAAAGTTGATAACAATGATGGCAGTTTTGGCTTGTTGTAGATAAGTGATCTTGTTAGTAAGACATAGCGTTTTATCGCGCCCGAGACTACAGCTGTGAAAGTCGCGGTCGTCGGTGCTGGTGCCGCGGGCTTGGTCGCAGCACGCGAACTCTTAAGGGCGCATCATGAAGTGACTGTATTTGAGCAGTCGTCCACCGTAGGGGGTGTTTGGGTCTATCAGCGAGAATCCGAGTCTGATCCACTAGGACAAACTGGTCCACGTTTACACGCATCCATGTACGCGTCGTTGCGCACCAATCTGCCACGTGACTTGATGGCGTTTTTTGATTTCCCCTTTGATTCGTCAGGTGGCGGCGTTGATGAATGGTCTCGATATCCGGGCCACGCCCAGGTGCTTTCTTACTTGCAAAGATTTTCTGAGATTTTCGATATTACTCGCCTGATTCGGTTTAATACGAAAGTGGTAAAGACGGTTTACACGGATCAGTGGAAGTTAACGCTTGATACTTTCCAGGGTAAGGTTACTGAAGAATTTGATGCGTTGACGTTATGTAATGGGCATTATTCGGAACCACGGGTACCTGATGTTCCAGGATTGTCCCATTTCCCCGCTTCGGTTATGCATAGCCATAACTACCGATCGCCTGACATGTTTGCCGGAAGGAAAGTTGCGATAACAGGAGCGGCTTCGTCAGGTACGGATCTGACCAATGAAATTTCGACTGTCGCTGAACAGGTCTATTGGTGTGGCCGAGAACCGGCTGTTCTCTCGCACAAGACAGCGCATCTAAAAAACGTTATTGCCTGTGGGCCAGTCAGATATTTGATGGAGGACGGTCGCTTAGAGGTTGACAATAACAAACTTGTCGGACCGGTAGATTGTTTGATATTTGCAACGGGCTACCATTATCGCTTTCCTTTTTTGTCCGAGAAACTGATTCGTGTTAGCGATAACTGGGTTAGTCCGTTATATCAGGATCTGCTGTGCATCACGCACCCTACGATGGCGCTAATGGCATTGCCGTTTAAGATCATACCTTTCCCGATTTTTGAAATCCAAGCGCGTTGGTTTGCAAGAATGCTGAATAAGGAGTTTCATCTACCGAGTGTTTCGCAGATGTTTGGAGCACAGGATGCGCGTGTTGAGACATTACGGACAGCGGGCATTCTTCAAAGAAACTATCATGCGCTTGATGATGAATATGAATACTATGATCGGTTGGCCAAGGAATGCGGGGATGTGCCCTTACCGAACTGGTACCGCGAACTGGGGCAGGCAGCCCGTCAACACGTGAAACGCTGGCCAGGGTCCTTTCGTGACAAGTTTTTAGATGCCCACGGTGCGCCGACACGTTATCCACGATCGTGATGTGCATGGTCAAATAACTTGGGTTGGTGAACTGATAGGCAATGGGTATTGGCACTTCGGTCCTAACGTAACTGCCCATTTGCTACCATCACTCAAACGCTACTAACTTGTGTCCCGTAATGTTTAGTGATGTCCAAGCGCATGCGCAGAATCCCTGGTTTATACTTGGTTTGATGCGCTCAAGAGTAGTAGGTAAGAGGATAAAATATGCTGGTGTCAGTGGTTTGATGCGACTTCTCACCGGCTTCCAACTACCGTGCTCACGGCTTTGTGTGAGTTCATTTAACGGTTGATACGCGTTATGACTTCTTCTATGTCCTCGGGCGATGATCGGATCCTGTGGGCTAACAGGATAAACCAGACATACCCTGGTTTATCGTCGCTGTGCAGTGATCCGCCGATCTTCCGTATTGACGGTTTTCTGGAAGCCGAAGAGTGCGATGCTTTGATCGCGCTAGGTAGCGGGCGAACGGTTCGTTCACCGACATTGGATGACAAGGCGGTGGCTGGCGGCATTAGTGAGGCCCGCACCTCTACCACGTGTTTCTTGCGCCATGATGAGGCACCGTGGTTAATCGAAAAGGCCGCTAACTTAACTAATAAGCCTCCGACACACATGGAAACGCCACAGGTGTGCCATTACGAGCCGGGTGCTTATTATCATGCGCATCATGATGGCGTGGACATGACTGGTGCCGTTGGAAAGTTGTGGGCCGCTAATGGGGGGCAGCGCCTGGTGACGTTGTTGATTTACATCAATGATGTCGCGCGCGGGGGAAAAACTTTATTTAATGAGCTCAATCTTTATTCCAAGCCGCAGAAAGGGACTGCACTTCTTTTTTTCCCAGGCTTTGGTAATGGTGAGATGGACCGACGCGTTCTGCACGAGGCGGACACGGTTATCGATGAGAAGTGGGTAATTCAGATCTGGATCAGACAGTCACGTTGGCGTGTGGAAAAAGAACCGATAAGCAACGTGTCCGCATCATCCCAGGACGTGATGTACTACTAACCTGGGTTGTTTTAATCCCAGGTTTTTTCGTTGTCCCACACATTTTTAGGCAAAGGTAGTCCTGCAAGATCAGTCACAGTCAGGCGCTGCTTTGGTGTGATTCCCATTTTTTCTAGCGTTAGGATGAGTTGGCGAGTGTGCTGTCCGGAGTGCCAACCCGTGCGTTCGAGCACTTCGTGCAGCGTGACTTCACCGTAATAGACTTTACCGGGTTGGCTGAAGTCTGTGTTACTACCTGTTTCTTGCCACCAATGGGTCAACCGAGAACGGACTTGTTGTCCATAATCCAATAACTGTGTCCGAGTTGTGATCGCGCGCGGTAGTTTGCTAATCAGCGCTTCGTACGTGTACGGCATATTTTTCTCAACGTGATCGAGGAACACTGATGGAATCTGAAAAATGTGGTAACTCAGTTGCCGATAGGAGCGCGGTCGATCCGGCAACAGAGTATCTAATTTGTCTTCCGGTATTTGAGAGAGGCAAGCTCCTGCGACGACAAGGATGCGGTCGATTTGTGTGATTAGTGTTGCCGCTGGCAGTATGGTGTGTTCTTTCCACTCGAAACCAGCCACACGAGCCACATCACGAAAAACTGCCCCGTTGGCCCAGTTGTCACCGCGCGCGACGATGGGTACCAGGCGCAGTCCTAATTTAGCGAGCTCGTCGAAGCCGTTTTGATCTTCGAGTACATTCACAGACTGAAATTCGATACTGTGCTCAATCAAGAATTCCTTGGTCTTCAGGCAACTAGAACAACCGGGCTGCCAGTACACTTTTAAAGGGATCTCACTTACTTCTGGGTTAGACACGACGATGCTTCCTAGATTCTTATGGTGCTTTTTTCTTACTGGTTTCAGGGAAGATCCACATTGCCAGAATCATGAAGGCGGTTAGTAGGCCTGCAATGATTCCGATGGTTGGGTCTCCGAGCTTCGTTTCCAGGAGGTAGGCGCCGAGGCCGACCAGTGCAACGATGAGTGACAGTGTCAACTTGATGGTGGTGGGCACGGCCGTCGCCTCAATCAGTCGGGAGCGGCCCGGCGGCAGCTTCATTGGGCAGGCGTGGTTGTCCTTTTAGGTCTTGCTTGAGATAACTGATGCTATAACCATTGAACACGTGCCCCAGAAGACCTCGATTAAGGTCAGAGGTGCCAAACAGCCAGTCGGCAATAGGGAAGGTGAGGTTCATGTTTTTTTCCATCATCAGCCTGGAGTTGTGATGGGCAGTGTGATGGCGCCGCAACGTATTTACAAACGGGAAGTAACGAACAAACCAGTTCTCATCAACGTGACAGCAGAAATGCATGAACTCATAGATGAGATAAGTGCTGGTTGTAGTGCAGATGAAGAGCCAAGCGACATTGCTTGTGATGACAAAATTGAGTACGGCGACGCCAGGTAGCGATATCAGAATGAAAATCACCAGTGCGTAGGGCGGGAAAAAAGTGACCCGCCAATCGGCCTGATCTCGAAAGCGCATTTCCTGATCTGTAAAGAACTGATGATGGTTCAGAGTATGTCGATCATAGATAGCACGGAATCCTTTCCACTTTAGCGGTCGGTGCATCACTTGGCGGTGCAGGTACCACTCGAACAGGTTACAGGCCAGCCCGACCACCGGAATGGTTAACCATTCCCACCAGAGCACATTGTCGATGTGCTGGATATAGATCCACATGGCGGTTATGCCAATGATGTAAATCACGGCGACATGAATGATCCCGTTGTACCATCCGGCGATGCGGGAACGATAATTCTGCCGAAATGCTTTCTGTTTCTCGCCTAACATGGTGATATTGCTCTGTAGTTCAGTCTGTTCGGTGTGGTGATTTGAAGCCGCTGGTGAAACTGTGTGGGATAGTCAATGCCAAACGCTAATTCGGCGCCACACCTTCTTCCTGTTGTAATGCAAATATCGATGTATAGCCACCTGACCAGTCCGGTGGGATCAGGCACGGACCCGCATCATGGCGGGCCCATCGGGCGGCCTTGCCACGGATAATTTTCCCAGCGTAGCGTGATGCGAGAGGATTGAAGGTGTATGGCATAGCATCAGCTGCTGAGTAGACGTTCAATAGCAATGGCCGCGGCTGAGCCGAAAGATTGACTTTCGAGCCATGGATTGATCGACAGTTATGAATCGTCAGCGAGCCAGCTGGACCGGGGAGATAGACGATGTCGTTCTGCTTGAGTCTGGTGACGTCATTGTCAGATAGGCAGCCGACCCATTCCCCGTTGGTATCGTATTGGTCATAGAGTGTCCCCGTGTGGCTGCCGCGAATCACACCCAACGGGCCTTGGCTGTCATCACAATCGTAGAGGTACAGTCCGACTGTGCAGGGGCTGAAATTGGTGTGCGGCCAGAAGCCGATATCCTGGTGCCATTTCACTTCTTCACCGCCACCACACCATTTGAAATTGAGCTTGGAGTGATGAAACTTGATGTCCGGTCCGATTAGATCGGCGACGATGTTAAGCACGATGTCTGAGCAAGCATAAGCCCAGTAATCTGGATGATGGTCGTTGGGGCTCGACAGACGACGAAGTTTGGGTGCCACGGCGCTATGGCCTGACTCAATATCCCATGTGGCGTCTGACACGGTGACCTCACGCGAAGACATGACCATTTCATCGGTGGCCGTACGCAGGCGTGCCAGCCAGTGATCGTCAATCGCCTTTTCTACCAACAGATAACCATCGTCATAATACGATACGCGTTGCCGCTCACTGAGTACCTTAGGGGGTGTTTGAAGAACCTGTTCGGGAGTCATGGCGAGGTGTTTCAGCAAGGCCCTGTTGTCGCGGCATCATCTGATATATCAGACTAGCGGATTCGGGGTGACACGGTCAATGGTCAAAGCCGATCTTTAGCTAGCTTTAAGGCGCAGCCAGTCGATCCGCAATGGCAAGGATACGGTACATGCTGCGCAGCACAGGCTTCTCAATCAGTTTGCCGTCTACCACCACCAGTCCAGTGCCTGCGGCTTCGAAGGTTGAGGTGATCTTGCGCGCGCGGGTGATCGTTTCGATGTCCGGCGTGAAGTGACGGCTGATCGTTTCGAGTTGTTTTGGATGTATAGCCCCTTTACCGGTCATACCTAGCTGTGCGCAAAGCGAAGCCTCAATCTCAAGGCCTGGCATGTCGTTCAGGTCGAGATAGGGGACATCGATCAGGTCGATCTGTGCGCTGGCTGCGGCATGCACTAGTCGTGATCGGGCGTACAACAGCGCCTCCCAGGTTGGTTCAACTCGAAGTTCGGCGCTCATGTCCGCCCCGCCGAAGAGCAGAGCATCGATTCTGGGACTGGCCTGCGCGATATCGAAGCATGCCTCGAGGGCTTCATTGGTCTCAATGATGACTTGAATTCGAAGCTTGCTATTCTCCGAGGTAAAGAGGTCATCTAACAGGCGGATGTCATCCGGGCTTTTGACTTTGGGCACCATGATGCCGTTGGGCGGCGTGTCACACTCGAGCAGGGCGAGCAGATCTGCCAGGCCATCGGCACTGTTGAGTGCGTTAATCCGTACCAGTCGTTCCACCTGACCATCATCCGGGTATTGAGCAAAGAGGGGTATGGTCGCTTCTCGTGCAGCTCCCTTGTCATTGGGTGCGATGGCGTCTTCAAGATCAACACAGACAATATCTGGGGCTGCGACTAATGCCTTGGGAAACAATTGTGGCCCTGTGCCAGGTACAAAGAGAAAGCTGCGGCGGGGACGTATGTTCGCCTGTGCGATTGTTTCCATGAAAGGCTCGTTGTTGAGTGGATTGTGGCGATTCAAGTGTAACGACGCGTATTACTGCGTCAGTAGGTACTATCTGCCGGCGACTTGATTGGTTCCGGGTTAGGTATTTTTTCTCCCCATCAAGCGACGGGCTGCGTGATAACAGGTAAGCCACCACCCTTGCCACAGGCTGGTTGGAATCGGAGTATGGGCATCGTTGCCGTTGCTCAATGCAGTTTCGACATTGTCTGCAAAACGCTTAGTCATTCGTGTAATGAGATCCTGCACCAGGCCTAGACGGCCAAATTGTGCCAGTGGGCCACTCATGACGTAGGCGATCTCAAATCTGACCTCAGTACTCTCATTACCCAGGTCAATTAACTGAGTCTGTGCGCGTCCTTTGACTCGCGATCGTGTCATCCGGTCGTTGCCGTCGCCTGTCATGATGGCTTTGCGGTCATTTTCTTCAATCTGATAGGTGCCGGTGAATGCAAATGTGGGCGCGATAGGTCCCAGTTTTATCGCCGCTTTGCCGCGCACGTTTCCATCAATAGCCGGACCATCCAGTGCAATACCCGGGAGGGCATCACAAACCCGTTCGGGGTCAGAAACCAGTGCCCAGACTTTAGATAGAGGGTGAGGGAGAGAAAATTTTTGTTGTACACAGAGCCAGTCATCGGGTGTTGATGTGGGTGTTGTAATCGGGTTGATTAGAGGTGGTGTCGAGAGTGTCTCTGGAGCGTGGGTTGGGCGCGCTCGAGTGTTTGATGAAGTGTCCGGCCCCGTTTGGTCATGTTTGTCCGGTCCAGGTGCGGGCCCCAGAGTGGTGATCGGTGACTCTTGTTGGTTCGTCGCCGCATCATTTGCCACGCGCGCGATAGCGTTTACGATGCCTCGGTAACCGGTGCAACGACAAAGATTGCCGCTCATGTGTCGTCGAATGGTGTCGTGTGTCAGCTGTTCGTGTCGTGCAATCACGTCGCGCGCAGTAATTAGCATGCCCGGCGTGCAGTAGCCACACTGCAAAGCATGTTCTTCGGAAAAAGCCTGGCGGAGGGCTTCCATGAGAGGGTCATCATCGAGTCCCTCGATCGTTTGGATGTTTGCTCCGTCACAGGTAACGGCATAGGTGATGCAGGATCGACTGATTTCACCATTGATGAGTACGGTGCAGGCGCCACAGATTCCGTGCTCGCATCCAAGATGTGTCCCAGTTAAGCTGAGATTGTCACGCAGAAAGTCAGCTAACGATGTTCGTGGTTCGATGGTCGCCTGCCGAAGAGCGCCATTCACGGTGATATCGACGGTATTCATGATGTAATCTGGTGCGCATTAGCCAGCGCACGCTCGATAACGGCACACTGTATGTTGAGGCCATATACGTCAGTCGCTGGCAGGTGCCTGGCCAACTGTTCCCGCACCGCGCCGGAGTTAAGCTTCTGCGGTAACGGTGCACTGGCGCTGAGAGCCAATGGGTCGATGGCCAGCTGCCGTGGCACTCCATTGGTTGTACCGACAACGACACGACAGCGTCCGTTGTCAGGGTCATGAACGATCGCGGCAATGGCATCGGCAAACTCGCCTGGTTTACGAGAAATCTTGGCATAACCGCAGCGCGCGCCTTTGCTCAACGTTGGAAAGCGCACGCCATTGATCATCTCGCCCGCCTCCAGAGTGGTTTCCATTGCACCCGTGACAAACTTATCGATGGAACTCGTTCGCCCTCCTTTAGGGCCGGAGATAAGAATCTGTGCTTCAAGCGCGGTGAAACATGACAGCCAATCCGCGGTTGGGTCGGCGTTGGCAAGGCTTCCACCGATGGTGCCGCGGTTGCGCACGGCACGATAGGCAATACCGCTGGCGACGCGTGGTAAAAATCCGTGTGTGGCATCGGGCATGCGGGCGTCTTCGATTGCGGCATGGGACACACAGGCGCCGAGCGTGACGGTGTTTGCGTTGATTTCCGACCGTACCAACGCTTTGATCCGCGTGATGTCGACCAGAAGTTGTGGCTGAACCAGTCGCAGATTGAGCATGGGGCCGAGGGTCTGTCCCCCCGCCAGTAGACGGGCGTCAGTGGATTGAGAAAGCAACACCAGTGCTTCATCAACGGTGTAAGCGCGTTCGTATTCGAAGGCTGCAGGTTTCATCAGGCGTGATTTTTCGGTGTGCGCGGGACGGCGGATGCGATCGCTTCGACGATACGCCGCGGTGTGACCGGCAGCACGTTTAACTCGGCTCCCAGTGGGTAGAGCGCGTCGTTGATCGCGTTAGTAATAGCACCTGGTGGTGCAATACAGCCACCTTCACCGATTCCCTTAACGCCAAAACGTGTGTAGGGTGAGGGCGTTTGCATATGGAGAATGCTGGCGTCGGGCACCTCGGTTGCTCCGGGTAGTAGGTATTCGGATAGGGTTGAGGCCAGCGGTTGTCCTTCGGGGCTATAGGGCATTTCCTCTAACAGTGCTGTGCCGATGCCCTGGGCAAGGCCGCCCAGGATCTGACCGTCAACGATCATGGGGTTGACCAGTACACCACCATCCTCCGCGATGACGTAATCGAGCAATTCGACTTCACCCGTGTAAGGATCAACCGCGACGACAACGGCGTGGGTGGCATAACTGAATGTGCCGGAATCTCGTTCGGGTTTATACCCGGCGGTGACTTCCAGGCCGCTGGGATCGACGCCTTCGCCCAGGTCCTGCGGTTTGAGATACCAGGTGTGTGCAATTTGGCTGACATCGATGCTGCCCGTTGGCCCTTCGACAACGCCGTTATTAAGCTGGGCCGCGTCTAGAGTGCATTGCAGTAGGTTGGCGCCGATGCGCAATATCCGCTGCGCCAATTCATCGCAGGCGGCGGCCACCGCACCGCCGGACATGACCATCGAGCGCGAACCCCAGGTGCCTGTCGAGTAGGGCGTAAATGCGGTATCACCATGCACCAGGCGAGTCTTTTCGAGCGGAATGCCCAAGATCTCATTGGCCACTTGGGCGAGTGTGGTTTCCATGCCCTGGCCGTGAGAGTGCGCGCCAATGCGAAGTTCAAGACCTCCGTCGGGCGTTATCCGGGCCGTACATTGCTCGTGCCCAGGCACCATCGGGATCCCCCAGCCGGCATAGACGGTAGTCCCATGGGCGGCCTGTTCTGAGTACATCGCAAAACCCACACCGACTCGGCGCCCATCGGGTTCGGGCTTTGTTTGTCGGGCGCGCACAGCGTCGAGATCAATCTTGGTAATCGCCTGCCGTAGGGATTCTGGGTAATCGCCGCTGTCAAAATGTTTGTGGGTAATGTTGTCAAACGGCATTTGCTGAGGAGCAACGAGGCTCCGGAAGCGTACCTCCGTTGGGTCCAGCGCAAGTTCTCTTGCCAGCGCATCCACCATCAGTTCAAGTGCGAAGCAAACGCCAGCACGCGCGACCCCACGATAAGGCAGGATGGGTGGTTTATTGGTGGCGACGGCATAGGTACGGCAGCGATAACCTTCGAGGTCATACAAACCGGGTAGTATGCTGACCACCTGTGCGGCTTCCAGGCACGCCGAGAAGGGATACGATGAATAAGCACCGGAGTCCACCGTGGCTTCCGCATCAATCGCCAATAGCTTCCCAGACGCGTCGCCGTAGGCGGTAATCGTGTAATGGTGTTCGCGGCAGTTGGTGGATGCGGTGAGGTTTTCCCGCCTGTCCTCCAGCCACTTGAGCGGATGCCCGAGTTGTATGGTTGCCCAGGCCAGGCAGATTTCTTCGGGTAGGAGAATTCCCTTATAACCGAACGCGCCGCCAACATCGGGCGCAACTACTCGTATGCGGGCGTGTTCGATGCCTAGGCATTCGGACAGGCCGGTACGTACGATATGCGGTTGTTGCGTCGAGCTATACACCAGTAGTTGTTCAAGCCGGTGGTCCCAGGTGGTCACGACTCCTCGACCTTCGAGAGGGCTCATCGATTGGCGGGCGGTTCGAAACGTGCGTGTGACCGAAGCCGCAGCGCGCGCAACAATCGGGCTGATATCCTGTTCAAATTCAGTGGTGAGAAATAGGTTGTCGCCCCATTCGTCGTGTACCAGCGCGCTGTCGTCTTCGCGCCCCGCCAACATATCGCTGACGACAGGTAGTTCAGTTATCTCGATCTCGATAGCATCGGCGATGTCCTCGGCTTGTGCGCGGGTATCGGCGACGCACATGGCAATTAATTCGCCAACGTGGCGCACCTTGGTGGTCGCGAGTATCGGTTGATCCGAAGCCTTGAACCCCGGCAGTGCCGAACGCGCTCGGATAGGTGTCACCTGTTTGAGGTCGGCAGCGAGAAAAACCTGCTTTCGCACTGCATCGGGGATGACAATATTGGCGATACGACCATGCGCCACAGGACTTCTCAGGAAGGCGACCTGCCGGAGACCGGGTAGTTGAATGTCGCCGACAAATTCGCCTCGCCCACGCAGGTAACGATCGTCTTCTTTTCGCAGAGACGAGACACCGACGCCGTTTTTACTCATCTTTTTTTTGACTCAAATAAATGGGTATGTCACGTGCTTCGTGCAAGTGACCGGGTCAGACTATGTATGGGGTTCGATGGGGTCATCAGCACCTACCACACCACTGATCAGGTTTTCCGTATTTAATGCGGTCGTGTCGATAATACCCGAAGGGGTGAAGAACTCGATACAGGAAGGTAACCTGGCGAACCAGTTTTCCAAATCAAGTCGTGCGGTCGTCGCTTGTTCGAGTGAAGTCAGTTCGAAGCGAACGGTGTCACCCGGGCGAAGGCGAGCTACTGTGGCTAGGTCCGAAGAGATCACGCAGCCGATCTTGGGGTAGCCACCGGTGGTCTGTCGGTCAGCCATCAAAATGATAGGGAACCCGTCGCCAGGCACTTGGATTGCTCCGGGTGCGGTGCCGTCAGAGGTGATGTTGAAGCCACGTGTGTGTGTCAACCGCGGGCCATCAAGACGCATCCCCATCCGATCAACCGCCGGGGTGACTGTGTACGGATTGTTGGTGAGTGTTTCGATTGCTTCTGGGGAAAAAAAGTCATTTTGTGGTCCGAGAATGATGCGGATCGGTAGGGTGCCCGGCAATGTCTGATTCCTCAAGCGCGATTCCTTGCGTTCGGGGGCTTCTGACATTAACAGTGGGACATCATCATGGCTGGCAAGAATACGACCGTGATAACCACCAAACCGGCCACGGGTGTAGGTGGAGTGACTTCCCAACACGAGGGGCAAATTCATACCACCTTCGATGGCGAGATAGGTGACGGCGCCCTTGGTGAGTGAACCGATACGCAACACGTCTCCGCGACGCAGACAGAAGCTCTCAAAATTCGGTAGATCGCGGCGACTTGGTGAGAGTAGTTGGATTGACGCATCTCCGCCCGCCAAGGCAAGTCGCACGCGGGTGGCGTTAACTTCGAGTACCGGCCCGGTGCCGAGGATCTCTAATGCGGCGACGTCCGGTGCATTGCCAACCAGCGTGTTTGCCACCCGCAGTGCGGTTGCGTCCAGCGCGCCGGAAACCGGCACACCCATTGATTGCCAACCGTAGCGGCCAAGATCCTGCACAGTGGTGTGTAACCCACCTTGTTTAACGTGGAGTGTTGTGATCATGTGGGTGGGCCCGATGTATCCTGTTCCGCTAAGTGCTCGCTTTGGTCAGATAAGTGATCAAACTCATCGCGCTTGATGGGCTTAAAGCGAACCTGATCTCCTGGCGCAAGCAGCGCCGGTGGATTATTCAGCGGATCGAAGAATGTCATTGGCGTGCGCCCGATGGCATACCAGCCGCCAGGGGATTCGTTGGGATAGATTGCGGTCATTCGTTCTGCGATGGCGACAGAGCGTTCAGGGATTCGTAGGCTGGGAGTTTCCTTGCGCGGTAGTGAGATCTTTGACGCGAGACCCCCGAGGTAGGGGAAACCGGGTAGGAACCCGATCATGTAGACGTGATAGGCGACCTGAGAGTGGAGACTAATGACTTCTTCAATGGATAGTGAGCAACGTTCAGCGACTTCCATCAGGTCTGGTGACATTTGCGGGTCGTAAAAAGTCGGGATGAGCCATTCTCGTCTGCCATGGTGATTAACCTTGAGGTCTGGCAATGTCGTGCGCACGATCTCTTCAAGTATGTCGAATGAGAGATAAGTCGGGTCGTAATGAATCGCAAGTGACCGAAAAGTTGGAACGAGATCGTTGATGCCATTAAGGCCAAGTGAGTTGATGTGAGTAGCGAGTGCCGTCACTTGACTACTCGTTTTAAGGTCAATTCCTTCACCAAATTCAACCACCATGACCGTGTCGCCGTTGGCGAGGAAGCGGGGTGATGCACTCATTGGAAGTCAGGGGCGCCTAAGAAAGTGCGTGTTAAACTGATTTTGGGTTCCTCAAAGAAACAGATGTCGGGAGTAATTGTGTTCAAGCGCCTAAAAAGGGAGTTTTCGCATGGCTAATAAAGTTAATTTAAATGCTGATATTGGTGAGGGATTTGGTGCTTATGATATCGGTAATGATGCAGAACTGATGGAAGTTATCCGGTCCGCGAGTATCGCATGCGGCTTTCATGCGGGCGACCCGTTGACCATGCGCCGGGTGGTTGCACATGCGGCGAGGTTAGGGGCTAGCGTAGGTGCCCACCCGGGGTTTAATGATCTGTGGGGGTTCGGGCGGCGCCAAATTGTGATGCCTCCGGAAGATCTGGAGTACCTAATCGCCTACCAGATTGGTGCCTTGCAGGCGATGGCTCGGTACGAAGGGTTGTCGGTAACCCACTTAAAACCCCACGGCGCACTCAACAATATGGCTGCTGAAGATGAAGAATTAGCACTGGCGATTGGCCGCGCAATACAGGCGACCGATGCCAAGATCATCTACGTTGCGCTGGCCGGTTCCGCTATGCACAGCGCTGCCAATACGCTAGGACTGCGACTCGCCCGAGAAGGATTTGCTGACCGGCAATATGACGACGATGGCAATCTTGCGTCACGTTCGATTCCTGGCACGGTAATTAAAGATCCTGCGGTGGCACGAGAACAGGCTATTCGTATGGTCAGAGATGGCGAAGTGGTTTCCCGCCACGGCAAAGTGATTCCGGTCGAGGTTGAGACCTTGTGTGTTCACGGTGATGAGGCCACCGGCGTTGCCGTGGCGCGGGAGGTGCGACGCGGTCTGGAAGAGGCCGGTATTGCGGTGGTGCCTCTGCCAGAACTGATGGATTAAGCACTAGCGGCTATCGGGAGCTGTCAGCTGTTTTCAGTCCGTCGTAGCGGACTCAATTATCGGTTGATCAGACGCTGGGCATGGGGTATTCAGTGTGTTTAGCGCACGCATTGCGATCGCAGGCAGTCGACTCATCGGGGCCGGGTCTGTCAGGTGAGCATCGGGATCAGTTGGGTGGCGATGGCTTCGACTTGGTCGTCCTGATAGCGATAAGGCATGAAGACCAGACGGTCGAGGCCCTCATCTAAGTGGGCTTGAATCTGTTCTGCGCATTCCTCAACGGTGCCGATGATGGCACTGTCGGCGGTTGACTGGCTCCAGCTGGCAAAGTCCCACTCGGTTTCGAGCCATTCCTTCATCGGGCGCTGAATTTTTTCCCGCGGCCCAATGGCAATGGGCAATTGGTTAGTAAAAGACAAGGCCGACGGATCGCGACCGGCTTTTTCGGCGAAGGCCAGAATACGTGCTTTGTCTTCCGCATAGGATGATGCGGTGTAGCAGTAGGTTAGCCAGCCATCACTTTTGGTCGCGACGCGCCGCAATACCCGCTCGGCGTAGCCACCGATCAAGATCGGTGGGCGCGGTTGCTGCGCTGGTTTAGGATACATCACTGCGCTGCGCAGATTGTAAGGTAAATACTCAGCCGTGGTTTTTTCCTCTTTCCATAGGCGCTCGAGAATTTCAAGGCTCTCGTCCATGATCTTACCGCGACGGTGAAAATCGACACCGCAAGCGTCGAATTCGCGCTTGTACCAACCCGAAGCTAGGCCCGGTAGTAATCGTCCATTAGAAATCAGGTCGATACTCGCCAATTGCTTAGCAAGCAGTACGGGATTCCTAAGTGGAAGTATCAAGACACCCGTACCGAGTTTTACCTGCTTCGTTCGAGCAGCCACAGCGGTAAGTAAGGATAAGGCGTCGATGATGGGGAAATGCGGATCAACGCCCAGCAGAATGTGATCCCATACCCACACCGACTCAAATCCTAGCTCCTCTATCCAGATCGCCTGCTCGATCAGGTGACTGGGGTTGGGCAAATCCGGGTATGTAACAAAATTACGCAGTGCCATACCGTAGGCAGTGGAATTAGATGCCATTGATGCTTCTCCTATTGGTGTGGCCCAGCCAATTGTCAGGCGGTATAAAGGCTTTCGGGATCCAGTTCCCGGACGACAGCGAGTTCTTCAGGTGCTGGTGCTTGAGTAGTTTGGACTGTGTCATCAAAAGCCAGATCAAAGCCCGTGTTGTCCTGAACCTGCTCGTTCGAAACGCCTTCGTGCAGGGACAGAACTTTCATTTCTTTGCTCTGTTCGTCAAAGCCCATGATGGCGAGGTCGGTGACTACTCGGAACATGCCGCCAGAGACAAGGCCAGCATCCGCCCGCGATGTGCCGCCACCGAGGAAACCCGGGCTGGTGATGAAGTCGACCTCGGGCACAAAACGTCGTTTCTCGTGTTTCATTGCCACGATCATGTTGGTCAAACTGGAAATATCGTTACCGCCACCCGTCCCCGGAAGTCGGATCTTGGGTTGTTCGGGATCACCAATAAATGAACTGTTGAGATTGCCATAACGATCAATTTGCGCACCACCCATGAAGCCGATATCGATATACCCGCGTTGTAGCAACAGCATCACGTCGGTGATGGGGAGCACCATGTTGGCTTTGCGAGTGCAACGCTGCTCGTTAGTCGATGGTGGTAACTCGCCCGGTACAATGAAAGGTCCGATCACACCACCCTCGAAAAGAATAGTCAGGCTGGGTGCGTGCACTCGTTGTGCCAGCGTCGCCGCAAGTAGGGGGATGCCGACCCCGGCGAAGATGATTTGCCCATCGAGAAGAAGACGAGCGCTCATGACGGCTAACAATTCGGAAGCCGTGTAGTTTGATGTTTCAGTCATCGTAAACACTCCGCCCGCGTCGACTGGCGTCCAGGATCTCGGTAGTTCCCACGCGTTCGAGATACGCTTCCCAGGTTGCCGGTTCTTGGTAATAGTGACGCAGGTAATCGGCCGCACCGGTAACGGGGTCTATTGACACCTGCTTTGCGTATTGACCCATGTGATCGAAAAATGGCTCGTAAGTGCCATAACACTCGTGTGGTGCACAGCCGAACGGAACCTCGACTACTGCATCGACGGTAAAAAACGGAATCCGGGTACGATCTGGCACGCGCCGGATCTGGGCGTTGTCGATAATCCGCTCTGTGGTGAGGATGACTTTATTTGCAGCCATCGCAATGTCAGGGTCCATAAACTGAAGCCCGTCGATCTGCGCATTGCCGTAAGCATCGGCTCGTTGGACATGGATGATGGCGACATCTGGATTAAGCGCGGGTAAAAGGGTTAGCGGCTCACCGGTGAAAGGACAGGTCATCTGGCGAGTTTCTTCCCGGCAGCGTTCGCCCACACCCGACCCCATCATTGAGCGGGACGGCAGAAACGGCACCCCCATCGCGCCTGCTCGGTAACGTAGCCCCATGGACATGTGGGACCATTCATCAAACTTGGCGTGCCCGCTTTCGACATGATGTCGCATCACTTTCGATACGCCCCAGACAATGCCCTGGCTAAACCAGCTGGTGATGACGTGTTTGCTGATGCCGGAGGCAAACAGTAAATCCCCCTCACTGGACATGATACTGCGTGATGCAATGAGGTTTTTTTTGCCTGCGCGGATTAAAGACCAGATCATGGCCATCGGTGTTCGTGACATGGTGCACCCACCGATAGCCACATGATCTCCGTCGTTAATCAGCGCAGCCGCTTCCTCCAGAGACATGACTTTTTCTTTGAGTCCACGTTCGCGCGCCTGTGTCTCTGCGCGAAGCTCAAGATAGGGTTTTACCTTAACTGAATTACTCACGCTGTACTCCGGTGTAATAGTTGTCCAATGCGTGTACGCTCTTGGTTGTGTTGTCGCAGGCCGTGAAAAGTGGCAACTCGGTACTGATTTTAGTCATCGTTATTGAGGGCGGTATCGATGTCAGCGCTTGACAGTGCCCACTCGTTGTCCAGGTTTGCGATCACCTGTCGAGTAAATCGACTGCAAAGAGCCAGTGCCTGTTTGTTGTCGTCGAGATGGTCAGCCAGCAGTGCCAGCGCCAGCTGCTGTGGGGCATCCCCTTCATAACTCCATTCAAAGCCGCCATCGGTAAACTGGTGAATATCAACCCGTTCGTCCAGTGGTTGACCATCCACGGTGACTTGGATGCCATCGATAGTACGGGCGCCACTGTACATTTTCATTGCGGGGTGCTTTCGGACCGGGCTTCTGCCCACGAACCCTGATTATGACGATTCCCTCGCTGGCGTAAACCTCCGTCGCCTTGTGGCAATTCGTCGCTGAGGGTTGATCTTAGGGCACGATATCGATGGTAGCGCGAGTGAAGATCTCGACATAGTCCACCAAAGCGTCGGCTCCGATTGCGGCGCCCTCAGGATCACCCGCACCAATTGCTCGAGCCATATTCGCGTGTAATCGTGCACACAGTGGTAAATCTGCCGACCGCTGAAAATGCATAAACCAGAAGCGTCGCGACAGACCGTTGATGAGGCGCATCGCACGCTTCGCGTATTCATTGTGACAAGCGGCTGCCAGCAACGCATTGAACTCAACGTCATGCCGCATGAAGGCAACCCCATCCCGCGCTGTGGCCGCCGCCTCCATGTTGTTCGCGATAGCGTTAAATTGCTCGCGTTCATGAGTGCGTGCTCGCACGGCACCGGTTCGGGCCATCAGCCGATCGAGTTCGCGTCGAACTTCGAGAATCAGAAGTTGTTTTTGTGGATTGGTATCACTGACCAGAATGCCTTTGCGTGGCAGAATTTCCACCAACCCCTCCACCGCCAGGCGTTGTAATGCTTCACGGATGGGTGTGCGACCGATGTCCAGCGCTTCGATCAGTTGCGCTTCCGAGAGCACGGCACCGGGCGGTAATTCCAGCGTCGCAATCATTTCTTCCAGTTTGCGATAGGCTTGGCCGGTCAGGCTTTGCCGCGCTGCCCCGAGTGAGAGAAGTGAACTGGGTTGATTGCTCAATGGGGTAATCCGGTGAGTGATGCAAGATCTTATAACACAGGTTTAGTTCCGGGTCTGATCGGCGTTGAATGCAGTCAACGCCGATCAGGGTGCGTTAGGGTAGATGGGGAAACGTTCGCAAAGCGACAACACTTTGTGACGCACATGGGCCTCGCACTTGCGCTGGGAGTCAGGGTTTGCCGCAAGACCGTGGATGACCTCAGCGATCCATTCACCCGTGGCGCCAAGTTCCTTGGCATTGAAGCCACGGGTGGTGACGGCGGATACCCCGAACCGTAGTCCAGAGGTCACGTTGGGGGGCCTGGTGTCGCCCGGTACGGCATTTTTATTACAGGTGAGGCCGGCTGCTTCCAGACTGTCTGAGGTGGCTGAGCCGGTTAGGCCGAGGGGCCGAAGGTCTGCCAGCATCAGCGGTGTATCGGTACCACCGGTCACGAGGGTGATACCAAGATCAGTTAGCATTCCGGCGAGAGCGCGGGCATTAGCCAGCACGCGCTCGGCGTAGACTGTAAATTCAGGTTGCAGCGCTTCCCCAAGACACACTGCTTTGGCCGCGATGGCATTGAGCAGCGTACTGCCTTGAAGGCCAGGGAATACTGCGCTGTCAATTTTTTTCGCCATTCCAGCGTCATTGGTTAGGATTAATCCACCGCGCACGCCGCGCAGATTCTTATAAGTGGTGGCGGTGACGACATGCGCATGCCCCACGGGACTTGCGTGTTGGCCGCCCGCCACCAGCCCCGCAAAATGCGCCATGTCTGCGAGCAGGTAGGCGCCCACTTCGTCAGCGATGACGCGGAACCGGGCAAAGTCGATAGCGCGCGGGTAGGCAGATCCGCCACAGATAATCAGGCGGGGTCGGTGAAGGCGTGCAAGGTCGGCGACTTCGTCATAGTCAATGAGACCACTGTCTGCGGCCACCCCGTATTGCACGGGTTTGAACCAGCGGCCGGTTAGGTTGGCGTGTGCGCCGTGGCTGAGGTGACCACCGGCGTCAAGTGACATGCTGAGAATCGTATCCCCGGGCGTTAGCAGCGACAGAAAGACCGCTTGGTTGGCTTGACTGCCCGAGTGCGGCTGTACATTGGCGTAATCACAGCCGAACAAGGTCTTGGCCCGTTCGATGGCGAGGGTCTCGACGGCGTCAGCGAATTCGACGCCGCCGTAGTAGCGGCGATGGGGGTATCCTTCAACGGTTTTGTTAACTAGCACCGAGCCCAGCGCATCCAGACTGGCCTGGCTAACGATATTTTCCGAAGCGATCAGCTCAATACCGTCACGCTGGCGGGACAACTCGCCACGAATCGCCGCGTGAACTTCTGGATCGGCAGTTTCAAGACGCCCGGTGAAATAGTCTGATGGGGGTGTTAACGGGTGAGTCATGATCAACAATTGAGCAGGCAGTCATCGTCGAGCGCCGTCACCGGGCTGAAGTCACGATGGTGTTTGTAATCTGGCCGAGCGAAGTGCCGCTGTGCATTGTCCACCGGATTCAAAATAAGAGAAAAGATTGCTCGGTCCCATGGGGACATGTTGTTGGGTGAGCCATGTACCATGAGGTCACCAAAAATCAGACCGGTGCCGGCCGGGCCGGTTGCCGAGATAATGCCAGCCTCATCGATGAGTTGCGCAAC
Source organism: Gammaproteobacteria bacterium (assembly GCA_022451485.1). Lineage (GTDB taxonomy): Bacteria > Pseudomonadota > Gammaproteobacteria > Arenicellales > UBA868 > UBA11791. The sequence continues at coordinate 977 of JAKUQS010000042.1, read as the reverse complement.
GCGGGTGGAGTCTACGATCCACAGCGGATAACTGGTGCTGGTGGTATCGTGGTGAGCGGGTGCCGGGCCATAGCGATGAGAGCCGGGAACAAAATACAAAGGTCCATTGTGTTCGGTCACATCATCGAGGAAAACGTGCAGGTTGAGTGCACGAGGTTGCGGTACGCCGTCATCTGCATGGTGAGTCGCAAAATCGTAGTGCCATTGCCAAAGATCACCGACAAACGCTGCTTTGACGTTGACCTTGACCTGCTGCACGTAAAGCTTAGGCCCGGCGATCTGATGGGCGGGTTCAAGCAGGCGGGGGTGACCGGCGAGCCGCTTAAATACAGTGTTGCGCTGATGTAGCGCCATCGCTGTTCGAACAGCGCCACCATTTTGTTCGGCAATGTTGGCCGGGTGGGGGTTGTTGAAGAGTGAGACTAATTCAGCCTTGAGGGGGGTGATTTCTTCCTGAGAGAAAAGCTGCGGTAGGACAATGAAACCGTTATTGTTGAATTCATCGAGTTGGGTTTGGCTAAGTTGCATCAGTCACGCATGACCTCGCATTGCTAATACTCTACCAACAAGGGTTGTCAGCCCCGGCGGCCGGCGCTGGCGTACTGGTTTTTTGCCCGCGGTGGGTGAGTGGGAAGGTCTCACAAGCTTCGTCACCGGCCTGTCGGCCGATAGCCGTTGCGACTAAGACATAAGATTGGGCTGCAGTACTCCCAGCTGCTGCGCCGATGGTGAATGTGTAAGCTCCTTCCTCTGAGGGGATAGCGCCAACAAGGTCTGCGTGGGTCACGTTTCTTAGCGCGCCGTTTGATACAAAACCAAATTCACATGCAGCGTGGTTATACTTGTTGAACTGGGTGTAACAACGTTCCAGCTCAGCCGCGATCTTCGTTAGGCCAGTGGTTGCGTCTGCTCGTCTAGCCCTTTCAACATACTGATTGTAATTGGGCACTGCGATGGCGGCCAACAGCGCGATTATG
>JAKUQS010000041.1 GCA_022451485.1 Gammaproteobacteria bacterium | reverse complement strand
CAGCAATAAAGCCCGAGTTGTGTCGTTAGAGCCGTCATCGATGACGATGACCTCAAACAACGGAATGGAAAGCTCGTCAATTGCCCTCCGCACCGCTTGTAATAAAGGGACAATGGTCTGCTCCTCATTATGGGCCGGCACAATAATTGAGATTTTTTTCATGACTTAAGTTTATAGTCAAAATGCTTTTGACATTCGAAGGCCGCTTGCCAACTCAAATAGCCTGTGGTCAGCGCCAACCATTACCCCAAACAGTACTCGCTCTATCTAGGCAACATCATGGGAAACGGGCCACAAATATTGGCGATCGATCAGGGGACGACCAGTTCGCGCGCCATCGTATTCGATCTTGGTGGCTCAATTGTTAGTACTGCCCAACAGGAACTAGATCAGATCTACCCCCAACCCGGCTGGGTCGAGCACGATCCTGAATCGATCTGGAATACGACCCTTGCGGTCTGTCGCCAGGTCATTAACCAAGCTGGCAACAACATCGCGGCCATTGGGATCACCAATCAACGCGAAACAGTATTGCTTTGGGATAAGGTCACTGGCCGGCCCATTCACAACGCGATCGTGTGGCAGGACCGGCGCACTGCCGACCGCTGCGAGACCCTACGCAATGCTGGGCATGAAGCCGATGTCAGTGCGCGAACAGGCCTTTTGCTCGACCCGTATTTCTCAGCGACCAAACTGGCCTGGCTGCTGAATCATGTGCCGGGAGCCCGCACCCGTGCAGAACGCGGTGAACTGGCGGCCGGCACCATCGATACGTTTCTTCTGTGGCGTCTTACCGGTGGGATCGTACACGCAACCGATGCCACCAATGCGTCGCGTACTGCCTTATTCAATATTCACGACCAGATGTGGGACGACACGTTGCTGGAACGCTTCAACATACCTGCCGCCATGCTGCCAGAGGTACGGGACAGTGTGTCTGATTTTGGGCAAACCATTAGCGAGCACTTTGGGCGATCGATCCCTATCCTCGGTATGGCCGGTGATCAGCAGGCTGCACTGATCGGCCAATCATGTTTTTTACCTGGCATGCTGAAAAGCACTTACGGCACCGGCGCCTTCGCCATGCTGAATACCGGCACCACCCCCGTCACTTCAACAACACGATTATTGACCACTATCGCATATCGTCTTGATGGAATACCGACCTATGCATTGGAGGGTAGCCTCTTCATTGCCGGTGCCGCACTGCAATGGCTGCGAGACGAACTCGGTGTGCTTGAAAACGCAGCAGCGAGCGAAACGCTTGCCGCCGCAATGCCATCGAACGAAGGGGTTTACTTCGTACCCGCGTTTACCGGTCTGGGTGCGCCGCACTGGGATCCACACGCACGTGGCGCGGTGTTTGGCATCACCCGGGGTACAGGCGCCAATGCACTAACCCGCGCGGCCATAGAATCGGTCTGTTACCAGACTGTCGATCTGCTCACCGCCATGAGTACCGACTACCCCCAGAAAGTTCATTCAATCCGCGTGGATGGCGGTATGGCAGAAAATGCGTGGTTCATGCAGTTTCTCGCGGACGTCACCGGGGCACCCATCGAGCGCCCCGTTGTGACAGAAACCACCGCACTCGGAGCAGCTGGCCTAGCGGTGCTTGGAGCCGGCCTCGTCGATTCGATCGACGCACTATCTCAGCGCTGGCAATGCCGAAACGTCTACACGCCAAGCATGAAAGAAAGCGATCGGTCCCGCTTGTTTGCAAACTGGCGCCGGGCAGTCTTAGCGACTCAAGCCTTTGCTCAGTTACCGAAAGAATCTCACCATGACGTTCCATTGGCTTAATACAACACACGACCGATGAAAGCGCTGCACTACCTCGGACCCCAAGAGATGGTCTATTCTGATATCTCTGACACCACTGTTGGTGTTCAGGAAGAGGTTGTTGTTGCCATCGACGCGAGCGGCATCTGCGGCTCCGATTTGCACGTCTACCGAGGCCATCATCCGGAACGCTCAGTTCCCGCCATTTTAGGCCACGAAGCCGCGGGGCACATACTGAGTGGCCCTCAAACGGGTCAACCGGTGGTCATCAATCCACTGATCGCCTGTGGCAGTTGTAAGCTGTGTGACTCAGGACGGACTAATTTGTGTCAGCAACGCATTGCAATCGGTTGGCACCGACCAGGCACCTTCGCTGAGCAAGTGATGGTCCCCAAAGACAACCTGATCCCCATGCCACAGGACATGAATCCTGCTCACGCTGCCCTCACTGAGCCTGCGGCAACGGCCATTCATGCCACCCGTCTGGCCGAGCGAGCGCTTTTCGGGAGCATAGAAAGCACCGCGGTATTGGTGATCGGCGCCGGATCAATCGGACTGCTCAGCGCTCTTGCATTGCAAGCGCAAGGGGTCGAGCAAATTACGATTACAGAAGCTAACGCCATGCGCTGCGCCTCTGCGGCCCGCACTGGCGATTGGAAAATAATCGACGGCGCGAAAGCTGCCCCACCGCCGGGTGCATACGACCTGATTATCGATGCCGTCGGCAGCCACACCTCCCGCCACATCGCGCTCTCAGCCGTCGGCGCCGGGGGCGTTGTCATACACATTGGCCTTGCGGACAATGACGGAGCCATCGATGTTCACCGCATGACTCGACACGAGATTACGCTGATGGGCGCCTACACCTACACTGCTCAAGACTTGGAAGACGCATTACACCAACTCCATCAAGGATTACTCGGCGATCTCTCCTGGATCGAAACCCGTCAGCTCCTCGATGGCCCCAACGCTTTTCGTGATCTGGATGCCGGGCGCATCGCGGCCGGAAAAATCATTCTCATACCCTGAACGCGCAACACCTCTCAGTCCATGGTGAAGCGATAGAAAACCTCATTTAGATAGGCAACGATATCTTCCACTTCGTGCTCGTTAAGACCCGCCCGAGTCTGTCGATTACAGAACGCGACTTGTTTCATTAGCCCTTCGATCGACTGCACTCGACGGGGGCTCCGCTCGTAAATACCCGAACCATCCCCACCAAACTGAGTCTCGTGACAAACAGTGCAACGCGCCTGATGAAGCGCCTGACCATTCTCAGGGTCGCCCGGCAAGAGATAAAGGTCGGATGCCCCGACGCCCCCCGCACAGCTGATCGCAACTGCAAAACCGGCTACCCAGTGACCTATTAATCTTCGCATTTACCCAACGCCTCTAACCGGTAGCGGGCAATGCAATGTACTTGATCGATTGCCATCTCGAATTCGGTGTCTGATTCATTTTCGACTCGCTGCCGAAATGCCTCAAGAATTGCGGCTCGCTGACTCCCCTTGACCGCCATGATGAATGGAAACGCAAATTTCTGTGTATAGCGGTTGTTAAGCTCTTGAAACGCATCAAATTCTGCTTCACTGCACTCGTCTAACCCAGCGCCCGCTTGCTCATTACGAGAAGCATCGGTCAAACCGCCGGCGCGGGCAACCCGGCCTGCAAGATCAGGATGGGCTCTTAAAAGCGCCCGCTGCGGACCCGGACCCGCCTCCTCCACAACTCGCTTCATCAGCCGCAACAAGCCATCGGCATGATCTGCGCTCTGGGATAACCCCTGGTCCCAGGCACTGGCCGCAATCCACGGAGAATGCTCATAGAGGCCACCGAAAACCGAAATAAATGTCGCCCGATCCATGCCGCTCGGCGGATTCTGACGGAGGAACGATCCCATCGAAACAGGCGACTCAAACCGGTGCCGGGTGTTGTCGCTGCCAGTGACGCGCGATGTCGATTCGGCGGCAAATCCATACTCGATCAAAACTGCGCACGTAATCAATAAACCGCTCCAGGGCCCGAATGCGCCCGGGTCGACCCACCAGCCGACAGTGCAGCCCGACCGACATCATGCGCGGTAACGTCGCGCCCTCAGCATACAAGGTGTCGAAAGCATCGCGCAGATAAGCAAAAAACTGCTCACCGGAATTAAAGCCCTGCGGCGTCGCAAATCGCATGTCGTTGTTGTCAAGGGTGTACGGCACGACTAAGTGGGATCGATCACCCACGCGTGTCCAGTAAGGCAAATCGTCATCGTAACTGTCTGCGTCGTAGAGAAATCCTCCTTCCTCCACTACCAGGCGACGGGTATTCTCACTGGTACGACCCGTATACCAGCCAAGAGGGCGCTCACCGGTCAATCGGGTAATGATCTCAACCGTCTTCTGGATATGTTCGCGCTCAACCGATTCCGAGACATGACGGTAATCGATCCAGCGATAACCATGCGAGCAAATCTCGTGGCCATGCTCAAGCGCCATGTCGGCCACTGCGGGATTGCGCTCAAGTGCCATGCCAACAGCGAACACGGTCAACGGCAACTGCTTTTGCTTAAACAATTTCAGCAAACGCCACACACCCACACGCGAGCCGTATTCATAGATTGATTCCATGCTTGGATGTCTCTGACCCGGCCACGACTCGGCGCCAATGATCTCAGACAGAAACGCCTCCGATCCAGTATCGCCATGGACAATTGAATTTTCACCACCTTCCTCATAATTGATCACGAACTGCAACGCGAGCTGGGCACTGCCGGGCCAGTTAGCGTCCGGGGGGGTCGAGCCATAACCAATCAGGTCCCGTGGGTAAGAATTGGGCATGATGAATGATTAATCCTGGAATTAGAGCGCACTAGATCAAGACAGAACATAGGGGATATTACCCCCAAGGCTCGGATGTGGAAAAATAGTCCTCGAATGCCGAGCCACGTGCCAAGCCATCGCTTAGTATCAAATCATGAATCTGACCGGAGTATCGCGTGGGAAAACTAACAACACATGTTCTTGACACCACCAGCGGCACTCCGGCTGAAGGGGTAAAATGGATCTTGCGCCATGTGACCGATGAGCCGCTTGAGATCGCCCGCGGGCAAACCAATGCCGATGGGCGCAGCGACACACCACTGCTGTCCGGCCCAACACTCATTGCCGGCACCTATGAGCTGGAATTCCAGGTGGCATCTTATTTCCGCGACCAAGGTATTACGCTACCCGAGCCCGCATTCTTGGATGATGTCGTCCTACGGTTTGGCGTCGCTGATGTGGGCGACAACTACCATGTCCCATTGCTGGTATCACCCTACGGTTACAGCACGTACCGTGGCAGCTAAACGCATCCACCGACCGTGAATACCTCCCGTCACCAAATCCGATTCCTGCTCGGTAGGAACATCATAGAAACCGAACTGAATGATCCGACCACAACACTACTTGAATTCCTCCGCGAACAGGCCGAACTAAAAGGCACGAAAGAAGGCTGCGCCGAGGGCGACTGCGGCGCGTGCACGGTACTGATCGGTGAACTAAAAGACGGTCGCCTCCAACACACTTCCGCCAACGCGTGCATTTTACTCCTTGGTATGGTGGACGAAAAACAGATCATCACAGTGGAGCACGCTGCCTTGCCCGAACCACACCCGGTTCAGCGCGCCATGGTAGCAACCGATGGATCGCAATGCGGCTTCTGCACACCCGGGTTTGTGATGTCGATGATCGGACTGCAGGCAGCACATGCCGACCATGGCCATGAGTCACCGCCAACGCGCGAAGCCATCGATCAGGCACTGGCGGGTAATCTTTGCCGCTGCACTGGCTATGGACCGATCATCGATGCCGCCCGACACGCCTGCGCACTGCCGTTATCACCGGACTGGCAAGCCATGTCCTGCGAGGCCCAAACCACACTCAGCGCCTGGGGAAAAGAGGTCCGTCCGCTTGCCAGCCACGGGAAATGCGGCCACTTTGAAGCTCCCCGAACGTCAGCAGCACTCTTAAAGGTACTGCAACAGCACCCCGATGCGACCCTTGTCGCTGGAGCCACCGATGTCGGACTGTGGATCACGAAGCACGGGCGCCCGCTGTCCACCCTGGTGCACGTGGGTGCCATTGATGAATTAAAAACGATCGAAAGTAACGATGCGGGATTACACATCGGTGCGGCCGCCTCACTGGCGGATGCGGCCAACGCTCTCGGCGCACTGTCACCTAACATCGAACGCGTATTGCTACGGTTTGGTGGCGCTCAGGTGCGAAACCGAGGAACGCTGGGCGGCAATATTGCCAACGGGTCGCCTATTGGTGATATGGCTCCCATCTTGATCGCCCTGGATGCCCGCCTTCACCTATCGGGGCCTGACGGCCCGCGCACGATACCGCTGGAAGCGTTTTTTATTGCCTACGGCAAACAAGATCTCAACCCCGGTGAATTTCTTGAATCGATCTCTATTCCCATCAGTGACCTTAACGGCTTCCGCTGCTGGAAGATATCGAAACGCTTTGACCAGGATATCTCGGCTGTCCTCGGTGCTTTTCAATTGTTGATCGATGGCGAACAGGTGCATTCAGCCAGAATCTGCTTTGGCGGAATGGCCGGCACACCGCAGCGCGCGGTGGCGTGCGAACTCGCACTCACGGGCCAACCCTTTAATCGTGCCACTCTAGCGCTGGCGCAAACGGCACTGATGTCAGACTTCAGCCCACTTAGTGATCTGCGTGCGTCCCGCCATTACCGGCTGCGCGTTGCCAACAACCTGCTCGAACGTTATTGGCTCGACCGTATTGCGGGTGAAACACAACCCGATCTTTATTCGAGCTCAATGCCCGGTCTGCTGCAACATGACTGAGCGAATTCACAATAGCGACCAGATTACTGGGTCTGTTGGAGACGCCCGCCACCACGACAGCGCACTCAAGCACGTCACGGGGCAAGCCCGCTACGTCGACGACATTGCGGTACCCAATGGTACGCTGCACCTCGCCGTCGGGGGTTGCAATACCACAGCAGGCAACATTATTTCCATCAACCTGGATGCCGTGCGCAACGCCCCCGGGGTAGTCGCGGTAATGACCGCCGATGACATTATCGGTACCAACGATGTCAGCCCTTTGCACCTCGGGGATGACCCGATCCTTGCCGACAAACAGGTGCGCTTCCATGGCGAAGCCGTTTTCGCGGTGCTGGCGCAAAGTTACCGCGCCGCGCGTGCAGCTGCCAGACTGGGTCACATCGAAACAACACAAACAACTCCTGTTTTAACGGTGGATGAAGCCGTGGCGGCCGGCGCCGAACTCAGCGAACGCCAGGAAATGGCCCGCGGTGACTGGCGTGCCGCGCTGGCCGCCGCCCCCCAGCGAGCCGAGGGCACGCTTCGCATCGGTGGCCAAGACCATTTTTACCTTGAAGGTCAGGTCTCGCTGGCCCTGCCCATGGAAGATGGAGACGTCCATATTCATTGCTCAACACAACATCCGACCGAGGTTCAGATTGCCGTAGCTCGCGTGCTCGGTCGCGCGGCCAACGCAGTCACCGTCGAAGTTCGACGCATGGGTGGTGCCTTCGGTGGCAAAGAGACCCAGGCAGCCCAGTGGGCCGCCCTGGCCGCGCTCGGTGCCGTGCAAACTGGAAGGCCAGTGAAATGCCGCCTTGACCGCGACGACGACATGATCCTGACGGGTAAACGCCACGATTTTCGGGCGGACTGGCAGGTCGGCTTCGACAACGACGGCCGCATCTTGGGTGTCGACGTCAACTTTGCCTCCCGCTGTGGCTGCTCGCGGGACCTGTCGGATTCGATCAACGATCGGGCCATGTTCCATTTTGACAATGCCTACTTCTTCGAAACCGTGCACATCTCCTCGGCCCGCTTGCGAACCAACACAGTCTCTAATACAGCTTTCCGTGGCTTTGGCGGTCCACAGGGCACGCTGGCTGGCGAACGGGTGATAGAAGCCGTCGCTCGAGCTTGCGGTCGCGACCCACTGAGCGTGCGCAAACTCAACTTCTACAATGAAGACGATAATCGTGATGTCACGCCGTTTCACATGAAGGTAGAAGACTTCTGTCTACACGAGCTCGTTAGCGAACTAGAAACCAACAGCCACTACTGGGCAAGACGTGAGGCCATTACAGCTCACAATGCGGCTAACCCGATGGTGATTCGAGGCCTGGCACTGACCCCGGTCAAGTACGGCATTTCGTTCACCAACACCGCACTCAACCAGGCCGGCGCCCTGATCCACATCTATAAGGATGGCAGTGTTCACCTCAACCATGGGGGCACCGAGATGGGTCAAGGCCTGTTAATGAAAGTAGCCCAGATCGTCGCTGAAGAACTGCAGATCGATATCGACCGCATCCAGATTACCTCCACCCACACCGGCAAAGTTCCGAACACCAGCCCAACAGCGGCGTCTGCCGGTTCCGACCTCAATGGCATGGCGGCGCGAAACGCGGCCAACACTATCAAGCGACGCTTGATCGCTTTCGCCCAGGATGCGTATGGGGTCTCCGACGATGCAGTGACCTTCTTGCCCGGTCGAGTACGGATCGGGGAACACACGCTCACTTTTGATGAGTTAGTAATGCAGGCACATCTAGCGCGCGTGCAGCTCTCCGCGACCGGTTTTTATCGCACTCCGAAAATCCATTACGATCGCAAAGCAGGTAGGGGCAGGCCGTTCTATTATTTCGCCTACGGGGCGGCCGTCGCCGAAGTCGCCATCGATACCCTAACGGGGGAAAATCGAGTCCTGGCCGTCGATATCCTGCACGACGTCGGCCGGTCGCTGAACCCGGCGATTGATCTGGGCCAGATTGAGGGCGGCTTTGTTCAGGGCATGGGCTGGCTGACCACCGAAGAACTGTGGTGGGATGAAACAGGCCAATTGAAAACCCACGCCCCTTCGACCTATAAGATACCCACATCCCGTGATCGCCCCGAACACTTCAATGTGCAGATCTGGGCTGCAGGCTATAACCGGGAAGGCACCATTCATCGCTCGAAAGCAGTCGGTGAACCCCCTCTGGTGCTGGCCACCTGCGTGCACCAGGCGATCTCCGATGGCCTGGCCAGTCTCATCGACTACCAACGGGTACCCCCGCTAGACGCTCCGGCAACACCAGAAGCGGTTCTGAACGCGATCGACGACTTGCGCGGCGCAGCCTGATCTATGAGCTCTACCCAGACTCAAGTGCTATCGCATGTCGGTCCGATTGATTGGATCGACTTGGCCCAACGGTGGGTTAGCAATGAAGAACGGGCCGTGTTCATTATGGTGACCGCGCTGCGCGGTTCAGCGCCGCGCGAATGTGGCACCTGGATGCTGGTTTCACAGTCGAGGATCGCAGGCACCCTGGGGGGTGGCGAACTGGAACGCATGGCAAGTGAAGCGGCACACGCCATGCTGTCGGGCGACGGCCAATGGCAACGCACGCCATTGCGATGCGTCCTGGGACCGGACCTAGGCCAATGCTGCGGCGGCGCCATCGAGTTACTGTTGGAACCCATCGATGCCAATGCATCGCCGTGGTTATGCCTCGCTGCGAAGGCGCTCTCGTCACCGGCAGCTCAGAGGCTGGGCTTCGCCATTGATCGACCGGACCTTACCCCGTATCTCGTAACGGACGCGCACGCACCAAATGACAGCATCCATTTACAATCGTTGCGCGACCCCAGACTCCAATTGTTCCTCTTCGGGGCCGGTCATGTCGGGCGGGCCGTGTGTGGAATCGCCGCCGAACTGCCTGTGTGCATCACCGCGGTCGACTCGCGCAAAGAATGGCTGGCCAGATTACCGACGGCGACGAACGTTCATCACCAATGGGAAAAAACGCCAGAATCGATCATTACCACCATACCAACGGGTGCTGCTGCACTGGTCATGACCTTCAGCCACGACCTTGATTACCGGCTTTGCCTGCGATTACTGGCGCGCCAGGACCTCGCCTTTATTGGTCTCATTGGCAGCCACAGTAAAGCCAACAGTTTTCGCCGTCGGCTCAAGGCCGACGGCGTCACCGAAACGGTGAGCGAACGACTGGTGAGCCCAATCGGTCGCGACGGGCCGCCAGGAAAAGAACCGGGCGTGATTGCATTGGCCGCCCTTTCTGAAGTGATGTCGCTGTTACACAAGCCCGTCCTTGAATCAGCGCAGGTATCGCGTGTTGCCTGACTCACCGCTTCTGCAACTCAAGGGCATTGACAAGTCCTTTCCCGGTTGTCGCGCTAACGAGTCTATTGATCTCGACATTCAAGCGGGGGAAATTCATGCATTGCTCGGTGAGAATGGGGCAGGCAAAAGCACGCTCGTCAAAATCATCTATGGTGTGCTGCGTCCGGATCACGGCGACCTATGGTGGCAGGGCAAACCACTGCGGGTGGCGAGTCCCGCCGCGGCACGCCGCGTGGGCATCGGTATGGTGTTTCAGCATTTCTCATTGTTCGATGCCATGACCGTACTGGAAAACATCGCCCTTGCCTTGCCAGCACAAGACGTTGGTGCACTGCGGGACAATATCGATGCCACTGCCGGGTCTTACGGACTCGCGCTTGATCTTGACCGCTATGTATACGAACTGTCGATGGGTGAACGACAACGGATTGAGATCGTGCGCAGCCTGTTGCAGAACCCCCAGCTATTAATTCTTGACGAGCCAACATCAGTGCTCACACCGCAGGAAACCGAAATGCTGTTCACCACCCTGCGCGCCCTCGCTGACGAGGGCCGCGCCGTGCTCTACATCAGCCACAAACTCGAAGAAGTCCGCCGCCTGTGTGACCGTGCCACAATCTTGCGCGATGGGCGACGCGTCGCCGATTGCATCCCCGCCGAGGAAACCGCGCAGTCACTGGCTGAAAAAATGATCGGCCGTCGGATCGACCAATCCACCGGCAAAGCACCTCGCCGACTCGGCCAACCCGCCCTCCGCATCTCAGAACTCCGAACCCACTCCGACGCACCACACGGCATCAGCCTGTCTGATATGTCTTTTACTGTTAATCAAAGCGAAATTCTCGGGATTGCAGGAATTGCCGGCAATGGACAGACCGAACTGATGACAGCACTGACCGGCGAAACCGGGCCACCCTCATCTGGATTAATCGAATTTATGGGCACCCCGGCCAATCGGCTGGGCCCTCTTGCCAGGCGAAAGTTAGGCGCGGCTTTTGTCCTGGAAGAGCGTGTCGGGCACGCCGCGGTCGGCGACATGTCCCTGATAGAGAACAGTTTCCTGACGACTCTGGACGATGCCGCGTTTTGCAGGCACGGCGTTATCAAGTGGCCTGCTGTCCGTGCGTTTTCAAACCAGATTACTCATGACTTCGACGTGCGCACTACCGGCGTTGATGCTCTGGCGAGTAGCCTTTCCGGGGGTAATCTGCAGAAATTCATTGTAGGGCGAGAAATGTTACAACGCCCTGGTGTGCTGATCGTTTCACAACCGACCTGGGGTGTCGATGCCGGGGCAGCGGCCGACATTCATCGCGCTATTCGATCACTCGCCGAAGCCGGTAGCGCCATTCTGATCATCTCGCAAGACCTCGATGAAATTCTCGCGCTGTGCGATCGTGTTGCCGTGGTCTCGCAAGGAACCTTATCGACTGTCCATCCTATTCAGGAAGTTACGCCAGAACAGATAGGAATGCTTATGGGTATTCGTCATGATGCAATAGAGAACGAGGCTACCCGTGTTACGGCTTGAACCTCGGTCCAGCCATTCAGTATTGGCTGCCTGGCTAGCTCCTTTAGTGGCCCTTGTTATGACGTTTATTACTGGGGGGTTGATCTTCATGGCCATGGGTGAAGATCCCGCGGCGACTCTTTATATTTATTTTCTCCAACCCCTGGTCTCCGCATCCGGACTATCCGAAGTGGCTGTCAAGGCAGGGCCACTGGTATTAATTGCAACTGGTCTGTCATTTGGATTTCGTGCCGGCGTCTGGAATATCGGTGCCGAGGGGCAGTACATATTCGGCGCAATTGTCGGCAGCAGCCTGGCTGTGTTCTTTCACGAAAGTACCAACCCGGTGCTACTTCCGTCCATGCTAGCACTCGGTATTGCAGGCGGCATGATCTGGGCAGCGGTTCCTGCTCTATTAAAGACCCGCTTCAACGCCAACGAAATTCTGGTATCCCTGATGCTGGTGTATATCGCGGAGTTGTTGCTGGTCTATCTTGTGCACGGTCCCTGGCGAAACCCTCAGGGCTGGGGATTTCCCGGTACTCGAACGTTTCCCGACGCCGCGGTGTTACCTCTTTTCTTTGTCCAGCACCGTCTGCATTGGGGCCTTGTTCTTGCTCTTGCTGCGCCACTTGTAGCCTGGTTCTTGGTTGCAAAAACCCGATTTGGATTTCGAGTCCGCCTGTTTGGGTCGGCACCACTGGCCGCGCGCCATGCCGGTGTGCGCAGCACGCGTATGATCTGGATGACCCTGCTGATCGGTGGAGGACTCGCCGGCCTTGCCGGTGTCATCGAGGCATCCGGCACTATCGGGCAACTGATGCCAAGTATCTCGCCGGGTTACGGCTTTACGGCCATTATCGTGGCCTTCCTTGGCCGCCTTCATCCACTCGGGATATTGCTGGCAGGTATCGTCATCGCGGTCACCTATATCGGAGGTGAGAATGCACAAATCGTCGCCGGGCTACCCAAAGCAGTAACTGGCCTTTTTCAGGGTGTAATCCTCTTCTACCTTCTGGCCTTTGACCTTCTCACCCGCTACCGGCTGGTTTTCAGTCGGGCAAGTAGACCAGAACATGCTTGATCTGATTATTCCCTCAGTGATGACCATGATGACGGCCGCGACGCCGCTGATCTTTGCCGCCACCGGAGAACTCATATGCGAGAAATCAGGCGTCCTCAACCTCGGCGTCGAAGGCATGATGCTGGTTGGCGCGGTGTTTGGCTTCATCGGGGCAACGGTCACCGGTGACCCATACATGGGACTTGTCATTGGCGCGTTTTCAGGCATCATGGCATCACTGATTTTTGCCATTCTCACGTTGCTCCTGGTTTCAAACCAGGTCGCGACCGGGCTTGCGTTGACTATTTTTGGCACGGGTCTGTCAGCGCTCGTCGGCGCGAATTACGTCGGTGAAACTATCGATCGAATCAGGCCTTTATACGTGCCGGACGCAGCCGATGGTCCCAGCGTTGCCCAACTGTTCTTCGGTCACGATCCCGTGGTTTATCTCGGCCTTCTGGTATTACTTGCCTGCGCCGGTTTTCTGTCACGATCTCGCTGGGGAATGATTCTGCGGGCCGTTGGCGATTCTGATGTATCCGCCCACGCGATCGGCTATCCGGTGATTCGAATCCGCTTTGCCGCGGTCGCTTTCGGCGGCATGATGGCTGGCATTGGTGGAGCTTACCTGTCGCTCGCATACACTCCGCTTTGGGCTGAAAATATGTCGGCCGGTCGGGGATGGATCGCACTCGCTCTAGTAGTCTTTGCGAGTTGGCGGCCAATTCGTGTACTGTTCGGTGCGGTACTCTTTGGGGGAATCACGATTGTTCAACTCAATGCTCAGGCAATCGGGCTTGGTATCCCTGGCGCAATCATGTCGATGCTGCCTTACCTGGCAACGATCATCGTACTGGTGCTGATTTCCAGCAACGCAATGCGGATTCGTCTCAATGCTCCCGCTTGTCTTGCGCAACCGTTTCGAGCCGAGCGTTGACTGGGCAATTCATCGCTAACGCTCTTAAAATGGACTCACTATTTACTAACAAATGTACTGCCAACGGAGAACACACATGAAAACTCTTAATCGCGTTGCTGTTGCGCTGTTCGCGACCCTGCTGAGCTTTGGGGTCAGCACCAGCGCCAGTGCGGACAAAACGAAAGTCGGTTTTATTTACATTGGCCCACCGGGTGATCACGGCTGGACCTATGCCCATGATCAGGGGCGATTGCAGCTCGAAAAAGAACTCGGCAGTCAGGTGGAAACCACGTTTGTCGAAAGCGTGAAAGAAGGAGGACCCGATGCCGAACGCGCGATCGCAAAACTGGCACAGACCGGACACAAACTGATTTTTACCACCTCGTTTGGTTATATGGAACCCACCTTGAAAGTGGCCAAACGTTTCCCCAATGTAAAATTTGAACATGCCACGGGCTACAAGCGAGCGGATAACGTGTCAACCTACTCAGCACGCTTTTACGAAGGACGTTATGTACAGGGAGTAATCGCTGGCCAAGTGTCAAAGAGCGGTGTCATCGGCTATATCGCCTCTTTCCCAATACCCGAGGTTATCCGGGGCATCAATGCCTTCATGCTCGGGGCGCAAACACAAAACCCCAACATCAAAGTCAAAGTTGTCTGGGTATATACCTGGTACGACCCTGGCAAGGAAGCCGATGCCGCGAAAGTGCTGATGGATCAGGGAGCCGACATCATTACACAGCATACTGACAGCACCGCCGCCCTGCAGGCGGCAGCCGACCGGGGTATCCATGCTTTCGGTCAGGCATCCGACATGATTCAGTTTGCTCCCAAAAACCAACTTACCGCCAATATGAATACCTGGGGCCCCTACTATGTCGCACGCACCAAAGCGGTACTGGATGGTAGCTGGAAGTCTCAGGACACTTGGCATGGTATGGGCGAGGGGATGGTTGTAATGGCGCCGTTTACCAATATGTCGAGCGAAGTGGCGGCACTGGCACAGAAAACCTATGACGACCTGCGTAGCGGCAAGCTTCATGCGTTTAGCGGACCGATCAATGACCAATCGGGCAAGCAAGTAGTTGCCGCTGGGGCCGTTGCGGATGATGGCATGCTGGCGGGCATGAAATTTTATGTTGAAGGCGTTGATGGCGAATTACCCAAGTAACCTATTGCTAGGCAGTCGAAGGAGACCCGCCCCTTTTGGGGGGCGGGTTTTTTAATGCCCAGGCTCTGGATCAAAGACCCACTGGCTATCTTTGCAACACAGGCCGAGCGCGGCCTGGTTATCGAAAACCACCGCATTGTCGAGCGCGTCTCGACTGGCGCTGAGCCGACCCAACCGACCAACGAGACCTTTGACGCTTCGGCGCATGTGGTGTTACCGGGGCTAATCAACACGCACCATCATTTCTTTCAGACATTGACGCGCGCAGTCCGCCCCGCCATCGGGCGGGAACTATTTGACTGGCTGAAAGTGCTTTACCCACTGTGGGCCAAACTAACTCCGGAAATGCTGGCGGTTGCCTCCGAACTCGCACTGACTGAACTTCTGCTGTCTGGCTGCACCACAACAGCAGATCATCACTACGTCTTTCCCCCCGGCCTCGAAAACGCCATCGATATTCAGGTGGAGGTCGCCCGCCGCCTGGGCATACGCACCGTACTGACCCGCGGATCCATGGATCTATCGGTCGAAGACGGTGGGCTGCCCCCAGCGAACGTGGTGCAGTCTTGCGATACGATCTTGAACGACAGCGAACGCGTTATCGGCACTCACCATGAGGTTGGGCCCGGCGCGATGATCCAGATCGCACTCGCACCGTGCTCTCCGTTTTCGGTCAGCACTAGAGTCATGCGCGAAACAGCGGACTTAGCAAACACACACAACGTACGCCTACACACCCATCTTGGAGAAACCGCAGACGAGAACAACTACTGTACTCGGGAATTAGGTATGCGCCCCCTGGATTATCTTGAATCGTGTGGTTGGCTCACCGAACACACTTGGCTCGCACATGGAATTCATTTCAACAGCGCGGAAATCGAACGGTTGGGCCGCGCGGGTACCGCCATCGCTCATTGCCCTCATTCAAACATGGCGCTCGCTTCCGGGCTTTGCCGAGTAAGTGACCTAGAGCAGGCGGGCAGTCCAGTGGGTCTCGGGGTGGACGGTTCAGCGTCCAATGACGCCTCCAATGCCATTGAGGAAGTCCGCCAGGCGATGCTGTTACAACGCACGCGAACAGGCAGCGCGAGCGGCACTCGCCCTGAGGACGCTTTGCGTTGGGGAACGCTGGGAGGCGCCCGCTGTCTTGGGCGAGATGACATCGGCGAAATCGCCCCAGGCCGCGAAGCGGATCTGGCGTTATTTCACCTCGACGAACTCCGCCATTCAGGCTATCACGACCCACTCGCTGCGTTGATTCAAAGCGGTGCCCATCGGGCGGATCATGTCATGGTGGCCGGACACTGGGTCGTTACCGATGGCCAGCCCATCCATACGGATGAAAGTGACCTCTTTCGCCGTCACCAGGCCGCTGCCTACGCATTGCGCCAACGCGCCGGTCTCGAGGGCTAGGGATGATGACGATTGTCTGGAGCGACTGGATCTTGCTGCTCGTTCGCTGGCTTCACATAGTGACCGCGATCGCCTGGATCGGCACGTCGTTCTACTTTATCTGGCTGGATAAAAGCCTGCGCCAACGGCAAGGCCTTGCCCCTGGCATCATTGGTGATTCGTGGAGCGTACACGGCGGCGGCTTCTACCAGGTACAGAAATATGCCGTCGCCCCTGCCGAACTTCCCCCGGAACTGCATTGGTTCAAGTACGAGGCTTACTTCACCTGGCTGTCTGGTTTCGCTCTCCTGGCGATCATGTACTACTGGGGGGCCGAGAGTTTCCTCATCGATCCAGAGCGCTTCGCTTTTCGCCCGCTACCCGCGATTGCGAGCAGCGTTGCTTTTCTCGCCGGGGGTTGGCTGGCCTATGACCTGCTGTGTCGATCGCCCCTTGGCCGACACACTGTATCACTCGCTACCGGCGTCTTTGTTTTGATCGTCTTCAGTGCCTGGGCGCTAACTCAACTGTTCAGCGATCGGGCCGCGTTTCTCCACGTCGGCGCCATCATCGCGACCATCATGTCGGCTAACGTCTTTTTCATCATTATTCCCAATCAGAAAAAAGTCATCGCAGCACTCACCGCAGGCCAACAACCCGATGCGCAACTCGGCCAACAGGCCGGGCAACGTTCACTGCATAACAATTACCTCACGCTACCGGTCGTGTTATTGATGATCAGCGCCCATCACCCGTTCTTGTTCGCCGGCGGTACGGATCTTGGCTGGGCAGTGATCGCACTGATGCTTGTGATGGGAGGCGTGATCCGACATTTCTTTAATACCCAACACGAAGGTGGTCACGGTATTCGACTGCTGTGGCAGTGGCCGATGGCCGTTCTGTTGATCCTGGCAATGGCCGCGCTACTCGCCAATCCGGTAAAGCCAACGCATTCAGCCGCGGTGAGTGACCGCGCAGCGCTTGCTATTGTCCAAACACACTGCAGCAGTTGCCATGCCACAGCGCCAACCGCGGCCGGTTTCAATGCAGCGCCGGCGGGCATCCGCCTTGAAACACTGGATGACCTTACCCGACACCGGTTCCAGGTACTGGCGCAGGCCGTTAACTCCCGCGTGATGCCACTTGGCAATCCCACAAAAATGACAACAGCTGATCGTACCCGCCTTGGTGCATGGATCAACCAGCAATCGCTTTGAGCCGGTGAGCTATCGTCGTTATCAAGCTGGCGATTTTGCCCATTATTTACCCGTATTCACCCACTGCTGTACCCGATTTCACGCCCACACTTAGCCTTCACGTTAATCGCTGTACAATCGGGTTTCTAGTTGCAGATATTCGCTCACTTAAGGAGCCTCGTCATGAAATCGCAAGCCCTCGCCCTACTTCTCATTGCTGGCACACTGTCATTCGGCGGCTGCAGTACCGCCACCAAGGAAGAGATCGGTACCGCCACGGGTGCCATCCTCGGCGGTGCACTGGGCTATGGGTTAGGTAAGGGCCACAAGGACAAGGGCATGGCCATTGCCATCGGTGGGCTATTCGGGGCCATAGCGGGCAACCAGATTGGCCAGCAGCTGGATGAGGCAGATCGTGCGATGGCAGGACACTCCTTACAGCAGTCCCTTGAAACCAGCCCCGTCGGCACCGCCAGTGGCTGGACCAATCCAGACAGTGGCAATAGCGGTCAAACGGTACCAACACGGACTTTCGCCACCTCAAACGGCACCCCCTGCCGTGAATTCACCACTACCGTGAATGTGGGTGGTCAATCACAAGAAGCCTATGGCACCGCCTGCCGTCAGGCTGACGGCAGCTGGAAAATCACCAACTAAAAATACAGTTCGCTCGCGCTCTTTCGGTGCAGCCCGGGGTTAAGATTCAACGCCGGACTGCACCGACGTTGTATTTCACAATGCACCATAGCGCGTGCACACCGTCTTTCCAACCGATCTTCTTGCCCTCTTCATAGGTCCGCCCAGCGTAGGACACCCCTACCTCGTAGATCCGTAATCGACTGCCATCATCCCGGCGAAAGCCGGCCAGTTTGGCAGTCACTTCTGGCTCAAAGCCAAAGCGGTTCTCCACCAGAACAATGGACTGAATCACTGAGCGTCGAAAAACTTTGTAACACACCTCCATATCCGTGAGATTCAGATTGCTCAACATGTTAGACAACAACGTCAGTAATCGGTTACCCATTGCGTGCCAGAAATACAGTACTCGATGTGAATCACTGCCAACAAAACGTGAGCCGTAGACTACGTCCGCCACACCATTTTCAATGGGCGCAAGCAACCGCGGGTACTCAGCCGGATCGTACTCAAGATCTGCGTCCTGAATCAGCACAATATCCCCGCGAGCGGCGGCAAACCCCGTACGCACCGCCGCACCCTTGCCTCGATTCACCTGGTGGTAGTGCGCTTCGATGCCCTCCCGAGTAGCCAGCTCTGCCACCACCCGATCACAACCATCGGTCGATCCATCATCAATCAGCAGAATCTCCTTGTCCATCGGCACCTTACAGACCCGCTCGACAAGAATCGCGAGCGTGTCCGCTTCGTTATACACGGGGATAACTACGCTTAACTTCAAGGATGGGTAATCTCCACTAAGGGACTGATAGCGAACGCAAAGTTACTACAGCAACCAAGCTTCGCATACTCTACAATGATGACTCTGACAAGCAAATGGCGATACGAGTTTTTCCTTGACTAGACATTTAGCATCGCTTTCTAAGCGTGGCTGGGAAAACACCCAGTGCGGGGGCTTTACCCTGCTTGAATTGCTGATCACTATCGCCTTGGTCGCGATCGTCATGGGTATCGGGGTGCCCAGTTACCAAGACTTCGTGGTGAAAAACCGCATTCAAACCCAGGCCAGCGAGATTCGAAGCTCGCTGGCGATGGCACGCGTTGAGGCTATCCGCCGGGGTCTGTGGATTCGAGTCTGTCCGGGACAAGACGGCTGCAGGGGCGGAAATTGGCATGAGGGCTGGAACAGCTTTGTCGACAGAAATAGTAACGACATCCGCACTGAGGCCGACGATGAAACACACCTTGAGGTCCATACAAGGCTCGATGGCGGCAGCACCCTCACCGGAATAGAACGCGGTGTCTTTTTGGGCGACGGCACAGCGAGCGCTGCCGCTTTTCCTGTGGTACTGACCCTCTGCACTGCTGACGACCACGCCCAGCACCGGCGTAGAATCGAAGTCACTCGTCTTGGCCGCGTCCGAGTCTGTGGTCCCGGTGATGAGAACTGCCGAGTCGACTGCTGATGAAGCACACCGTCTTGCACCGAAATCGGGTCACTCCAGGGGGGCACGAATCCCCCTCGCGGACCGACGGATTCAGCCTGCTCGAGTCGCTGATCGCGCTGGTCGTGTTCTCGATTGGCTTCCTGGCATTAACGCTGTTGATGCAGACATCACTAAAGAACACTAACAGTGCGTTTTATCGATCAGTGGCAACAGAGCAAGCTTACGACATGGCCGATCGAATCCGCGCCAACCGAGGCGACAACGGAGACAACGTGGTGAATTATCGTAACGCAGAGGCCACCGCAGATGATCCAGGGTGTATCGCGAACGCGGATGGCTGTAGCCCAGAGGTCGTAGCAGATTACGATGGCTGGCAATGGAATCGAACCAACGCACAGGTGTTGCCATCCGGTGGTGGCCGCATCGTCGTCAACCCTGCCGACCCTGTGACCGGCGCAGTCTCGGTCTCGGTCACGGTATCATGGGACGATAACCGCACCGGTAACGACTGCAGTGCGGTACCTGCCCCTGCTCCGCCAGCCTGCGTGAGTTTTGAGGTCGACTTCATCCCCTAGCACCACCATGGCCACGCACTCCATTTTAAATCGTCTGCCGCACGAACCGCGAAATCAGGGTGGCTTCACTCTGATTGAATTGATGATCTCGCTGGTCATTGGGCTTCTGCTCAGCGCGGCCATTGTCAAGATCTATGCCGACACCAGTCAGATTTATAGATTCCAGGGCGCCGTGTCAGAAGTACAAGAAAACGGGCGTTTTGCCTCGGCCTTCCTGCGTCGCACCGCTCGCCTAGCGGGAAATTTCGGTTGTGATGCTTCCAAACCTATCTCAGCCTCAACACTATCCGACGCCGAAGCCACACGTTTGGAGTTTTACAGTATGGCAGCACCACTACCTCAACCCGCCCAACCCCTCGGCGGTGTCGACGGCGGCGG
>JAKUQS010000040.1 GCA_022451485.1 Gammaproteobacteria bacterium | reverse complement strand
GGGATCTTTTCTGTCAGGCGTAGCCATAGGGCATTTCACTTTCGGTCGCTCAGGACACCCTTTTTATTCTATCCGGTGTCCAGAGTACGAAACCGTACATCATCTTAAAAGTCGTCACTCGGTGATTTGGCCTGTAAGGTCATGTCACGACTGCTTTATTCAGCTAACTGTGAGTTTTCTCCGGGCAGTATAGGCCACTATTCATCACGCCGATGTGATCTTGATCACTCCAAAATGTGGATCGAAGGGGGAACAACCTTGCGGGCGCTAACGGTAAGCGTACGGCTGTGGAACCCGGCTGCCAGGATTAGGCCAATGAGGTCACACAGTCCCGGGGGTTGGCGTCAGCTCAGGCGCGCCAGGCTTTCCTGTACGGTGGGTCGGGCGCCCGATTCGATGTCTTCGCGGCGCCGTGCATGAAACTGGGTGAGTACCTGATTCGCGTGGGCCAGCGTTTTGATGCGATCTGCATAGACGGCGATTTTGTCACCTGGAATGGCCCAGATCGCGACTTCGTCGCGCAGGCCGTCGAGGTAGGCTCGCGCACCACAACAGCCGAGGGATAAAGCAGCGCGCCCAGAGTTGATGGCCTGCGGAATCGCCGCGCAGGCCGGTCGACCGAGCGCCGGTGGCAGGCCCTCTTCGATTTGCTCAACCGCTTCGGTGATCACCAGAGAGTGCCGCGCATCGGCGAACAGCATGACGACGTCCGGCGCCACCGGTGCGTTCGAGAGCGGTGCATACACGACGTGTGTCGAAGGTCGCGGCATGATCGGAATACGGGCAACGTCTGATTCGCGCACGTAGCCCAGATCGCCAAGGACAGACAGCACTTCGCCGATCTCTTGTGTGCAAGTATCAGACGGTGCCTCCATCTGCAGCGTGTGGATGCCTACGGCACATAATTCGTGATCAGGCGTCGACGTAACGACAGGGCCTTTGCTGGCGATGTCCCAGAACTGGCAGCCAGCGGCTGCCACCCCGTCGAATGCCGCAACGCCGTCGGGTGGTTCTGCCGTTACGGTGACCGCGATTGGTGGTAACTGCAGCGTAAGGGTCTGGGTTAACTGTTGTGAGACGGCGTTTAGATCCTGCGCTGTGTCGACTTGGGTCATGTGATTCAATCAAAAACATTAGTTGTACGGGCGTTTTGTTTCATCATTTTATCGCAAACAGGTCAGCAAATTGTCGCCGAGGTTGCGTAACAGCTGTGAATACAGTTCGGGTCCCGGTTTGAGGGTGGCTCCCAGCGGGTCGAGAGTCGCCGACCGGGCGGTCGTTCCTTCGATGACAGTGGTGATGATCTTGGATCGAAATTGCGGCTCAGAGAAAACGCAGTGGGCACCCAGTGTTTGTACCTTCTGTCGAATCGCCGCAATGCGGGCAGGACCGGGACTCGAAGCATCTCCCAAGGCTACTGAACCCGACGCGTCCACATTAAAGCGGTGTTCGAAATATTGGTAGGCATCGTGAAAGACGATAAAAGGTCGGCCACGGATCGGCTGCAGGGCTGCGTCCAGTTCATGCGTTAGCGCCGCGATGGCTTTCTTCGCTTGGGCTGCGTTGGCACGGTAGGTGTCGGCGTGAGTGGGATCAAGTCCCGCCAGGGTAGAGCTGATGACACCAAGCAAAATCCGCGCATTGTCCGGATCAAGCCATCGGTGGGTGGCTAGGCCCTCGTGCTCGTCCCCGTGGTCGCCATGGTCGTCTTTATGGGCTTCCTTGTGCTCATCGCCGTGGTCGTGGTGGTCATGGGAGTCAAAGGTTGCGCCTGTTCGAAAGGGATGACGAACTAAATCTTCGCTGTTGCTTAACGCGACGTTGATGGCATTCCCAGTAAGTGACTTGATGGCGCGACCTAACCAGGGAGTAAGGTCTGGACCCATCCAGAAGGTCACATCGGCGTCCTGGAGTGCCCGTGCTTCCGAAGGGCGCATCGCATAGCCGTGCGGAGAGGTACCCGGCGGGACAATCAGTTTCGGTGTACCGAGGTCGCCCATGACCTGGCTGACCAAAGAATGGACAGGAGGAATGTCGGTGGCTACCTGAGGGACGTCGGCTGATGCAGGCGTTATACTGAGCACCCAGCAGGCGCCGAGTATGTATGAAAATATTTTCCCTTTTATCAATAACATACAAATTACTCCTGAGATACTTTATTGTTTGAACTGCCCAGCTTCTGACGTTATGTTATAATATTACATTCAGAAAGGGAAGTAGTCACACCTTATGGCGAAGAAGAGTTCAGATCCTCAAACGCTGGCCTTTGCCCAACATGACCATGGCGCCTGCGCGGCCGATGCGTTGGATTACGCGCGCGGCGTGTGCGCGCAGCAAGGGCTTCGCCTAACGCCGGTGCGCGAGCGCGTACTGCAGTTGTTGCTGGAGTCACACAGCGCTTTGGGTGCTTATGATTTGCTCGAGAAACTCAAAGCAGATGGGCTTGGCTCTCAGCCGCCGGTGGCTTATCGTGCACTCGAGTTTTTAGTGGCCCACGGTTTTGCCCACAAGATTGAACGGCTGAATGCGTTCGTTGCGTGTTCGCGCACGCATGCGGGTCACAGTCCTGCATTTATGATTTGCAGGCTGTGCCACCAGGTGGCAGAGGCGCATGCGACACCGGCCAGCGGAAAACTGGGGCAGGCCGCGAAATCGATTGGCTTTAAGATCGAAAAGACAGTGATCGAGGCAGAGGGACTGTGCCCCACGTGTCAGGGTGGTGGCGCATGAGCTTGATGAGTGCCGAGGGCATCGGCGTGCAGTATGGGACTCGGCGTGTGCTTCAGCACATGGATTTCTCGATTGAAGCGGGCGAGGTAGTTACGATTGTCGGTCCCAACGGGGCGGGCAAGTCCGTGTTTCTGCGCGTACTGATCGGCGCCGAGCAGCCTAGCGAGGGACGGGTCAAGCGCACATCTGGCCTTGCCATCGGTTACGTTCCGCAGCGACTGTCCATCGGACACACCATGCCGATGAACGTGGCCCGTTTTCTTGCGCTGTCGGGCAGCTCAAATGCTGCGACGAACCAGACCATGCTGACGCGAGTGGGTATATCCGATCGTGCAAAAGAGCAGATGGCGTCGCTCTCCGGTGGGGAGTTCCAGCGTGTGCTGCTGGCGTACGCACTGTTGGGAAAGCCACAACTGCTGATTCTCGATGAGCCGACTCAGGGTCTTGATCAACCGGCCGTCGCGGCCTTTTATCGATTGATTGAAGAGGTGCGTAACGAGATGGGTTGCGCCATTCTGATGGTCAGCCATGACCTGCATGTGGTTATGCGTCGATCCGACCGAGTGATTTGTCTCAACGGCCACATTTGTTGCGAGGGGACGCCAAGCGATGTGTCGCTCGCACCCGAATATCAGGCACTGTTTGGAACGGATAACGAAGGCGCGCTGGCACTCTATCACCACCAGCATGATCACTCGCATGACACGGTGGCGTCACCGTAATGCTGGATGATTTCATGTGGCGCGCGGCACTGGCGGGTGTCGGACTGGCCTGCGTCGCAGGGCCGTTGGGCTGTTTTGTTGTGTGGCGCCGCATGGCTTATTTTGGTGATGCGACGGCCCACGCGGCGATTCTGGGGGTGGCGCTATCGCTCGCGTTCTCTGTGTCGATCTTCCTTGGGGTTCTGGTGATGGCATTGGCGATGGCGAGTGTTACCTCGATGCTGTCAGGACGCCTCTATGCCATGGATACATTGCTGGGCGTTGCCGCTCATGCGGCATTGGCATTCGGTCTGGTAGCGGTTTCTTTTTTATCAGGTGTTCGTGTCGATCTGATGGCGTATCTCGTGGGTGATATTCTGGCCGTTGGCTTCGGCGATCTCGCCGTGATTTGGATTGGTGCGGCCGCGGCGCTGGTTTTATTGTGCTGGCGGTGGAGGTCGTTGCTGACGGTTACGCTGAATGCTGATCTCGCCGCGGCCCGCGGGATTAATGCCCGGTGGGAACAGCAGGCGCTGATTGTGGCCTTGGCCTTAGTGGTGGCAGTCGCCATCAAAGTGGTGGGCGCGCTGTTAATTACGGCCATGTTGATTATTCCAGCCGCTGCGGTGCGCCCCTTCGCTAGAACACCGGAGATGATGGCGATCCTCGCTGCGGGGGCTGGCGTATTCGCGGCCTTAGCAGGGCTTGGTGTTTCGTTTCGCTTAGATACCCCCACCGGCCCGACAATCGTCGCCTGCGCGGCCGTATTTTTCGTGGTGGTTAATCTCATTTTTATGGGGCGCCGCGAATCTTGAGGATAGATCCGTTTTCGGCGAAGATGATCTACTCGAATCGACTTAATCGGAGATCTCCACTTGCCCACAAACACTTACCACGGGAGCTGCCATTGCGGCACCGTGCAGTTCGAGATCGAGGCTGATCTATCTCGGCTTGAGCACTGCAACTGTTCAATTTGTGTGAAGAAGGGGGCGCTTTTTACCTATGCGTCACCCGAACGATTCCGCCTGGTGCGTGGTGAAGAGGCGCTGACGCGATACCAGTTCAACACGAAAATATCTGAGCATTTTTTCTGTCAGCATTGTGGTATCCACACCTTTGGTCATCCGCGTTCCTCTCCTGAAAACTTTATTATTAATGTTCGCTGTCTCGATGACTTTGACCTGGCATCTGCCGACTATGAGTTGGGTTTGTTTGACGGACGTGACTGGGAAGCGTTCATGGCGGCACGCGACCACGCCTAAATCAAGACATCACGAGATGTAGTTCGTTACGTAAAGTTTGAGGTCATCAACGTCAGCCACAGTCGTTGAGGGCATTTGTTTAGAATGATGGTTTCTTGATTTGAAAGTACTAACTTTGGGAAACAACGCGTGAGTGAAGCAGATATAGGTGTGATTGGTCTCGCCGTGATGGGAGAGAACCTGGTTCTCAATATGGCGAATCACGGATTTACCGTCGCGGTCTACAACCGCACTACCCAGCGGGTTGATGATTTTATCGAAGGGCGGGCAAAGGATAAGACGATTATCGGTACCCATAACCCGGAGGAACTGGTCAATCAGTTAAAACGTCCGCGTCGCGTCATGCTGATGGTGCAGGCCGGGGCGGCCGTCGACAAGGTGATCAGTGATCTCTTGCCGTACCTCGAAAGTGGTGACATCGTGATCGATGGTGGAAATTCGAACTACGGTGACACCATTCGGCGCACGCATGAGATGACCGAAAAAGGACTGCTCTATGTGGGGACGGGTGTTTCTGGCGGCGAAGAAGGGGCCTTGATCGGTCCCAGCATCATGCCCGGTGGCAATCGCGAGGCCTGGCCACATGTGAAAAACATTTTCCAGTCCATTGCGGCCAAGGTGGACGACGGTGCGCCATGCTGTGATTGGGTCGGAGCCGACGGGGCTGGGCACTATGTCAAGATGGTCCATAACGGCATTGAATACGGTGACATGCAGATGATTGCCGAGGCCTATGCGCTGATGAAACACGCGCTTGGCATGGAAGCGGGGCAGATGGGTGAAGTCTTTGCCGAGTGGAATACGGGCGAACTTGACAGCTACCTGATCGAGATCACGGCGGAAATACTGGCCAAGGTCGACGAGGAAACGGGTCGGCCCATGGTGGATGTGATCCTTGATGCCGCAGGCCAAAAAGGCACCGGCAAGTGGACAGGTATTGATGCATTGCAATTGGGTGCTCCGGTAACCACCATCACTGAGGCCGTCTACAGTCGCGCCCTGTCGTTTCTAAAAGATGAACGGGTTGCGGCATCAGCTCACCTGTCCGGGCCAGACGCCCGCTTTGACGGGGATCCCAAAGCGTTTCTCGACGATCTTCGCCAGGCACTTTATGCGGCCAAGATCTGTTCTTACGCCCAGGGTTACCAACTCCTGTCGATGGCCGCTAGCGAGCATCATTGGCAACTTAACTACGGTGACATCGCGCTGATGTGGCGCGGTGGGTGCATTATTCGAGCGCAATTTCTAAGTCGTATCAAGCAGGCGTTTGATGCAGATCCAGGCCTTGCCAACCTGCTGTTGGCTCCTTATTTTCAGCAGGCGATTGCGTCCTCTCAAGGAGCATGGCGCCGCACTGTTGCTCATGCGGTGTCGCTTGGAATTCCGGTGCCAGCTTTCTCCAGTGCGCTCGCTTACTACGATGGTTACCGCAGTGCTGAGTTACCGGCTAATCTTTTACAGGCACAGCGTGATTATTTTGGTGCCCACACCTACGAGCGAGTCGATCGCCCGCGCGGGGAGTTTTTTCATACCAACTGGACCGGCCGCGGCGGTACAACGGCTTCGTCATCGTACAACGCCTGATCACCGGCGCGCTTTCTAACAACCCAACGCGCTTTGACATGCTTTGCATGGGTCTATTCTGTGCAGAATCGCCTCAAGAACGTCTACCGGAGAAACGCGCCCCATTCATTCAAGGGACTTAATTGGACACCACGGGATGAAAAAATGGTGGAGGCGGCGGGAATCGAACCCGCGTCCGTCAGTCCTCTACTCACCGGCCCTACATGCTTAGTCTGTCTTTGATTTGACCTTCCAACCCCCGGCAGACAGGGTGATGGTCGGCGATCCCACTGAGTTTTAACGCTGCCGCGCGCAGGAAAGCGTCAGCGCGAGACCATGTTTTTCGACCCCTCGGTTCCTAGCCCATGGTCGAACCGGGCGAGAGGCTAGCAGGGTTAAGCCGCTAGAGCGTAGTTGTCGTCGTTGGCAACTAAACGTTTGAAGCTGGATTTACGAGGAGATCTTCAACCTCGGCATGCTCCGATGGCTTCGCAACCCACGTCGAACCCAGGTCGCCCCCCATCTCAAAAATGTTGAATCGCCAAACTACTGTCGATTGCAGGCTTATTTTAACACGAACACCCCATTTGACTAACCGGCGAAGACCCGGTTATCGCGTGCTTTTTAATAGGCGGTGTTGCTCACGGTTCCACTCGCGCTCTCGTATAGCGGCCCGTTTGTCGTACTGACGCTTACCTTTTGCCAGCGCGATCTTGAGTTTGGCGTGCCCTTTTTTCCAGTAAATCGACAGGGGCACCAGCGTATAGCCCTGCCGCTCGACCGATCCGGTCAGGTGAGCGATCTGACGCCGGTGCAGCAGCAGCTTTCGATCGCGCACCGGGTCGGGGTTAACACTGGCGGCATTGTTCAGCGGCGAGAAGTGTGCGCCGGTCAGGAACAGTTCACCAGTTCTGACAACGACGTAGCTTTCCTTGAGTTGTGCACGCCCTTCTCGCAGGCATTTGACTTCCCATCCCTGAAGCGCGATTCCCGCTTCGAATTCTTCCTCGATAAAATAATCGTGCCAGGCCTTGCGATTGCGGGCGACGGTCGCGCTATCAGTTTTGGGCTTCTTGGCCATTATCGGTCATTGATCGAGGAGTTATTGGTGATCTGGTCGTGTCGGTGTGCCGCTATACTTTCGTTACCACATGACTATGACACCATCGGTACATCACTTGGCGTGAAGACTGTAACCCGATCCCTCATTCTGCCCTACAGTGCGGAGGAAATGTACGACTTGGTGGCAGACATTACGCATTATCAGGATTTCTTGCCCTGGTGTGCGCAGTCACAGGTCCTCGCGCACGATGATGTCAGCGTCACCGCTCGCTTAGACGTAAAGTATAAGCACGTTAACTCGGCTTTTACGACTCGCAACCACATGTCTCCAAAGCGGGGGATTCGAATGGAACTGGTTGACGGGCCCTTCAGCACGCTCGCCGGTGCATGGCAGTTTGTCCCGCTCGATGAGAATGCCTGTCGAGTAGAGCTTGAGGTCATGTTTGCTTTCTCAGGCGCACTGAAAGAGCGGCTCATGGCCCCTGTTTTTAATCGAATCTGTAACGAATTGGCCGATGCCTTCGCAGCGCGGGCGGTGGCCATTCATGGAGCGCGCACTTTTGATTGAAATTGAGGTGGCCTATGCGCTCCCCGAAGTGCAATTTCTGCAGCCCCTGAAACTGGCCGAGGGAAGTACCGTGCGTGATGCGATTGATGCTTCTGGCGTGCTTAGCAGGTTCCCTTCGATAGAACTCAACCGTAACCCGGTCGGTATCTTCTCTGCCCGAGTCACGCTGGATCAGGTGTTGTCATCTGGGGACCGTGTTGAAATCTACCGGGCGCTGACCATCACGCCGGTTGAGGCGCGTCGACTGCGTGCACTCAGAAAAAAAGAAAAGGTAAAACAGATCTAGTTAAACGGGTTGACTGTTTTCAACAGACGACCAAGAAGGCCCGGTTTGTCCGGTTCCGTTTTGGGCGCTACGGCGGGGTTGCTTGGCAGTTGACCCCGAACAATTTTGCTGACGCCCTTTTCAGAAAAAATCACGCTGATCTGGTAGCGTTCGGAAAGTTTTTGATCGTGTGAGTACAGGCTATAAAAATAATCCCATCGGTTGGCGTGAAACGGGTCGCTGACCAGGGGTGTACCCAACAAAAAGCGAACCTGTTTTTTCGTCATACCGACCTTGACCTGGTCAAGGGTGCTTTGGTCAAAAATATTACCTTGCTGTATCTCCATACGGTATGGCTGTAAGCAGGCAGCAAGCAGCAATGTGCTGCACAAAGCCAAGGCTACTCGAAGGTCACGCATGCGAATCGACAATGTCATGAGGGAATGGGTATGTTAATGCAAACGGTGTGAGTCAGGCGGGATCAGTCGAGATGTTTAACTACCGCTATCTCGTCACAAGCGCGGAATTTTGGACAAGTCACGCACACCCCAAAGACTTTTTCCGGTAACGTGTTCATCGGCACGATGCCGTAGCCCAAGCGAGCAAAAAAGTCGGGCACATAGGTCAGGGCCATCAAGCGGCGTAGACCAATCGCTCGCGCATTGTGTTCAATTTCTTCAACCAGTGCCCGACCATAGCCCACCCCGGCAGCGGTATCCCGCACGGCCAGGCTGCGGACTTCCCCGAGATCTTCAGTGAAAACCTCGAGTGCGGCGCACCCAGTCAGATGGTCAGCTTCGTTGATGACAGTGAACGAGCTAATGTGCTCTGTCAGTTCATCGAGTGAACGCGGCAGCAGTTGGCCGCGCGCAGCGTAGTAATCTAGCAGTCGATGGATACTCGGCACGTCATTCGTGCGTGCTTGTCTAACCGATGACGTCATGAGCTTACGCGACTCAGCATATCGCGTGCGTGATCACGCGTCTGGCGTGTGATTTTGACTCCACCGAGCATGCGTGCAATTTCTTCGATTCGCTCGTCAGGGTCCAGCAACTCAACCGCCACACCGCTTCGCGTACCACTTGCCTTGGTTACTCTTAGGTGCCCTTCGCCCTGCACGGCAACTTGTGGCAGATGAGTGATGCACAGTACCTGCCGATCCTGGCCCAGGGTGCGCAGTTTGCTGCCTACGATTTCGGCCACGCGGCCGCCGATACCCACATCCACCTCATCGTAGATCGAGATGGGAACCGGATCGACGGCAGAGGTCACGACCTGCAGTGCCAGTGAAATGCGTGATAACTCTCCGCCCGAAGCCACCCGTTCGAGTGGTCCGTAAGCCATTTCATGAGTGGTCCTGACGGTGAACTGAACACGTTCTCGACCATACCGCTGGCGGTCCTCTTCATCGATGGGCAATAGCTTGACTCGAAAATCCGCATCAGTCAGTCCGAACTCAGCGAGGTGTGCAGTCACTGCTTTACCGAGTTGTTTGGCTGCCACCTGGCGAGCCTGCGAAACCTCAGCCGCGAGTTCGTCATAGCGCTGGTTAAGATCGCTCAGGGATTGTTCCAGCACTGTTAATTGTTGGTTCGAGTCTGTGGTTGTGGCCAGTTCTTGCTGTAGTTTTTCCAGTGCATCCTTGAGCGCTTCCGGGCGCACCTGATATTTGCGTGCTGCTTCGTGCAAAGCGCCCAGCCGTGCCTGAACCCGCGCATATTCTTCCGGATCTAATTCATAGCCCTCTAGATAGTGGCGAAGGTCGTTTCCCGTTTCGGTTAGTCGTACCTGCAGTTCGTCGAATTCCGTTGCCATGGTTTCAAGCCGGGGATCATACTTCGCAAGATTGTGCAAACGGGCGCTTGCCTGATTCAGAGTCAACAAGGCGGAGCCTGACTCGTCCTCGGTCAGCTGTTGCAATGATGTCCACGCACCTTCGGCCAGCTCGCGAGTATGGGCTAGCTGGGTCTGGCGCTGATCAAGACTGTGCCATTCATCCGGCTCCGGGTTAAGCGTTTCAAGTTCTGAGATCTGGTAGCGCAAGAATGATTCGCGTGCCTCACGTTCGCCTGCCAGTTGTCGAAGCGCATCGAGCGCCTCTGTGGTTTCACTGATGTTCCTGTGGATGTCACCCACTTGGGTCACTGTGGACTGGATGTGTGCAAACGCGTCTAATGTTGTGCGTTGGACATCACGCTTTAGCAAGAGGTGGTGCTCATTTTGGCCATGAATATCCACCAACAGATCGCCGACCGCGCGCAGTGATTGAATGGGGACAGGTCGCCCGTTAACGAATCCACGAGAGGCTTTGTCATGGAAGACGACGCGCCGCAAAATACATTCGTCATCATCGGATGTCAGCGCTTGTTCGGCTAGCCATTCGATTGCCTGTGGGTTGGCCGAGACATCGAATCCCGCTTGGATCTCGGTACGATCGGCACCTGGGCGGATGATGTCGGCGGATGTGCGGTCACCCAGTAGGATAGTCATCGCGTCGACAATTAGTGACTTTCCGGCACCGGTTTCTCCGGTGAGCACTGTCATGCCAGGACTAAAAACCACCTCAACGTCACGGACGATGACGAAATTACGCACTGTCAGCCAGTTGATCATGGGGCCGGTTGGGCGTTAGCCCCAACCCAGCTTTGAGCGTAGCGCAGTATAGTGGTTATGGCTGTTGATTCGGATCATACGGGTGGCAATATCGGCCCGCCGAACGGTGAGAAAATCGGTCTCGGCAACGGCGATGCGGTGAATGCCGTCGACGAATACATTCGCATTGGCGCCAGCGAGATCAACGATGTCAATCTTGATGTGGCTCGAGTCATCGAGTACCAGAGGACGCTGGCCCAGAGAGTGCGGGCACACCGGGGCGAAAAGAATGGCGGGCAGTAAGGGATGGAGAATAGGGCCACCGACCGAGAGCGCGTAGGCGGTCGAGCCCGTTGGCGTTGAGAGGATCATGCCATCGCCTCGTGTGCGACCCACTGATTCACCGTTGACGTACGTTTCAAACTCGATCATACGACCGGTTTCCCCTTTCACCAGCGCCACATCGTTAAGTGCAACGCCGTGTTCGGTCAATTGGTCATCGGAAAACACTTCCACCTGAAGCATGATCCTTTCTTCTATGGTGAACTGGCCTGCCAGCAACTCGTCGATCAGTTGCGTCATCTGACCTGCTGGGATATCTGTCAGGTAACCCAACCGACCGAGATTGATGCCGATCAAAGGTAGTCCAACCGGTGCCAGGCTGCGGGCAGCATGAAGCATGGTTCCGTCGCCCCCAATCACGATACCAAGATCAATGGTGTCTGAAAGCGGTTTGCCCGAGTCTTCGATGCGCCGGCCGGGGATATTGCTGGCAGTGGTATCGCCCAGGTACACCTCAAGGTCGCAAGCTTCTAGATGCCTCTGCAATGTCGATAATGTGGCCTGAACGTCTGCGTCCTGGTAACGGCCGAAAATCCCAGCACTGGTAAATGGCGCTGGATTTTCCTGTGTTTTATGCTCGGCCATGTGTGTGAGTCCTCCCCACGTTGCACCGGGGGTTGGCAATGGTATGATGCGAGAGCATCATTGTTCGGTGGTCTAAACTGGCATTCTACCGCCAAGGACGGTGTCGCATTGAACGATAACCGCATATATAGTGTTTGATAACTCTCAAATTCAGCTGAACGAGCGGGCGGAAACGCTGCTGCAGTTGCTGATCCGTCGGTATATTGACCAGGGAGAGCCTGTGGGTTCGCGCACACTGTCGCGCGAGCCCGGGTTAGGTCTGAGTCCCGCTACCATACGAAACGTCATGTCAGATCTTGAGGAATTGGGGCTCATTCGATCCCCCCATACCTCTGCTGGCAGGGTGCCGACGCAACTTGGTTATCGCGTATTTGTCGACACCATGATGAAGGTGAAACCGCTCAATAACGAAGCCATTGAAGAGATCAGCGGTGGATTTGCCCGCGCTCATGATCCCAACGAATTGATTGAGTTGGCGTCCGAATTGGTGTCGCAGATTACTCATTTTGCAGGCATCGTGATGTTGCCTGGAGACCAAAGTTCACGGTTTCGGCAGATTGAGTTTCTGCACCTGTCCGATGATCGGATTCTTGCCATTCTGGTTACCCAGGATGGGCGAGTGCAGAACCGCGTGTTATTTGTAGGTCGAACTTATTCGCCCAGTGAGTTGGTAGAGGCGGCAAACTTCTTCAACGCGCAGTATTCGGGTCGACCGCTAAGTGAGGTCCGTCATGTGCTACTTCACGACATGCAAAGTGACAGTCATCGAATGAATCAGATCATGCGTCACGCGGTGGATATGGCGAAATCTCTGTTCGAAGACGATGAAGCCAATAGCGTAGTCGTCAGTGGCGAAACGAACTTATTGGGTGTGCCTGACTTCGTAGAGTTGGAGAAGTTGCGAGAGATTTTTGACACGTTTAAAACCAAGCAGGATTTGCTCGAGTTGCTGGACAAAAGCATGAATGCCCGTGGTGTAAGCATATTTATCGGAGAGGAATCTGGCTACAACGCGCTCACCGATTGCAGCGTAGTGACCGCACCGTATCTGGATCAGGGCCGCTGTGTTGGAGTGCTAGGTGTCGTCGGCCCCACGCGTATGGCCTACGATGAGGTCATTCCGGTGGTCGACATTACGGCCAGGTTTCTCGGCAACGCGCTCAGTTCACTGCACTAGGGGCAAAGTTCGGGCGCAACTTGGTGTGGCGACTCCCGCCTGGTATTTGTAAATACATCGCCCGGACGGGTTGAAATGGCGCTGACCAGCCCCATAAACAGTGTATATCCCTCGATTAATCGTGAATTGACCAATTTGCCACATGAGCCAAAACACCGTTGATACCCCGAATGACGGCGCGTCTCCCGTTCCGTCAGCCGACTCGAAACCCGAGGATGTCCCGGCAGAGTTTACCGATCAGGTAACCGAGGATGCCGATCTTGAGGCGCCCGCTGATGGGGTCACGGTGTGCGAGCCTGCCAAGGAGTTGCCCGACTCGGCTGCTGCACTGGCAGAGGCGATAACACTCGCTGCTGAACTGACGGGGGAGGTTGAATCTCTCAAGGATGAAGCACTCAGAGCGCGGGCGGAGGTCGACAACATTCGAAAACGCAGTCAGGCTGAGGTTGCTTCGATTCGGCGGTATGCCGTTGAAGGCTTTGCTCGAGAATTGCTCGGCGTTCGCGATAGCCTGGATCTGGCCCGCGGGGTTGACCTAAGCGCCAGTGACGGCGATGTCGCGGAAAAAGTGGTCGAAGGCCTGGACATCACACTCAAACAGCTGGACAGTTTGATGGAAAAATTCTCGATCCAAGCGGTGGAGCCTGAGGTCGGAGAGAAATTGGATCCCGAACTCCACCAAGCCGTCTCGACGGTGGAAATCGATGAACTCGAGCCCAACTGTATCCACCAGTGCATCCAGAAGGGTTACCGGCTCCATGATCGACTGCTAAGACCGGCCATGGTGATTGTCGCTAAATCCCCCACAGCACCTTGAATTGGCCATTAATGGCCTTATTTTTATTACTGAACTAACGAAAATCGTATTTTAAGAGGATTCACTAATATGGCGAGCATCATCGGCATTGATCTTGGTACCACTAACTCCTGTGTGGCAGTCATGGAGGGTGGATCGGCCAAAGTGATAGAAAACAGTGAAGGTGACCGCACGACACCTTCTGTCGTCGCGTTTACCGAAGACGAGGAAGTCCTCGTTGGGCAATCGGCCAAGCGTCAGGCAGTGACTAATCCGCACAACACAATTTTTGCCTCCAAGCGCTTGATCGGCCGGCGTTTCGATGAAGAGCTGGTTCAGCGTGACATCGATTTGATGCCGTATCGCATCGTCAAAGCGAAGAACGGTGATGCCTGGGTGGAGGCAGCTGGCAAACCAGTGGCGCCGCCGGAAATTTCTGCACGGGTGTTACAGAAGATGAAAAAGACCGCAGAAGATTATCTGGGGCATGAGGTGAACGAGGCCGTGATCACGGTGCCGGCTTATTTTAATGATTCGCAGCGCCAGGCGACCAAAGATGCTGGAAAGATTGCCGGGCTGGACGTCAAGCGGATTATCAACGAACCCACAGCGGCCGCTTTGGCATACGGCCTGGAGAAACAGAAAGGCGATCGCAAGGTGGCGGTCTACGATCTTGGTGGTGGAACCTTTGATATTTCCATTATTGAGATTGCTGATGTCGATGGTGAACATCAATTTGAGGTGCTCTCGACTAATGGGGACACTTTTCTTGGAGGAGAAGACTTCGATCGCCGCCTGATCGATTACCTGGCAGACGAATTTGAGAAAGATCAGAGGATGGATTTGCGCGGTGATGCTTTGGCAATGCAGCGCTTGAAGGAAGGAGCGGAAAAGGCAAAGATTGAATTATCTTCCACCACGCAGACGGAAATTAATCTGCCCTACATCACGGCTGATCAAACAGGCCCCAAGCATTTAACTTTGAAACTGAGCCGGGCCAAGCTCGAGGCAATGGTCGATGAACTGATTGCGCGTACGATTGAGCCTTGCAAGGTCGCGTTGCGTGATGCCGATCTCAAGGCTTCTGATATTGACGATATTCTGCTGGTGGGTGGCCAGACCCGTATGCCCAAAGTGCAGGAAGTCGTCAAAGACTTTTTTGGTCGTGAGCCACAGCGCGACATCAATCCGGACGAGGCAGTGGCAGTGGGCGCCGCGATCCAAGGTGGCGTGCTTGGCGGCGATGTTAAAGATGTCCTTTTGCTGGATGTGACGCCGCTGTCGCTGGGTATTGAGACGCTCGGTGGAGTGTTAACCAAGTTGATTGACAAGAACACCACTATCCCGACTAAAGCCAACCAGGTGTTCTCAACCGCAGATGACAATCAAACGGCGGTAACTGTGCATGTTCTCCAGGGTGAACGGGAGATGGCAAAGGATAATAAGTCGTTGGGACGTTTCGATCTAACAGATATACCTTCTGCCCCGCGTGGCATGCCGCAGATTGATGTCACTTTCGATATTGATTCAAATGGCATCATGCACGTGTCGGCCAAGGACAAAGCGACAAATAAGGAAAACCGGATCGAGATCAAGGCAGGCTCGGGTCTGAGTGACGAGGAAATCAAACGGATGGTCGAGGACGCTGAGACGCATGCCGAAGAAGATCGCAAGACCCGTGAATTGGTCGATGCGCGCAATCAGGCGGAGGCCATGATCCATACCGTGCGTAAGACGCTGGTCGAGGCGGGTGACAAGGTGGAAGAAGATGAAAAATCTCGCATTGAGTCAGCCATTGTTGAGCTTGAGGAGGCGAACAGTGGTGAGGATGTCGAGGCTATCCAGAACAAGACCACTACTTTGATGGAGGCCAGTCATAAATTGGCTGAAAAAATGTATCAAGAATCTGCGGCCTCCGCTGACAGTGCAGAGCCAGGTGGTGAGGGTGATGCTGCGGAAGGCGATGTGGTTGATGCAGAGTTTGAAGAGGTGGAAGAGGTGAAGGACGATAAGAATCAATGAGGCGATGTTTGAGCGGGCACTGTTGTCTGGTGGCCCGCATAGCAACACGCGAGGAAGCCGGAGCGATGCCCCGGCTTTCGTGCGTTTTGACAGCCTCACGGCGAGATCGAAAGAGTACTATCTGTAATGGCTAAGCGGGATTATTACGATGTGCTAGGGGTCGGGCGTGAGGCGGGTGATGATGACCTGAAGAAAGCCTATCGCCGGCTGGCAATGAAGCACCACCCAGATAGGAATCCTGATGATCCTAAGGCAGAGCAGCAATTCAAGGAGGCCAAAGAGGCCTACGAGGTGCTGTCCGACGGCGAAAAACGCGCGGCGTATAACCAATTTGGTCATGCCGGAGTGGAAGGCAATGTAGGAATGGGTGGCGGCGCAGGCGCGGCTGGCTTCGGTGATATTTTCGGTGATATTTTCGGTGATATTTTTGGTGCGGGTGGGGGTGGCGGACGGCGCGGACGCAGTGCTCGGGGAGCTGATCTTCGTTACGAGCTAGAGTTGACGTTGGAGGATGCTGTTCGTGGGAGTGACTCAAGAATTCAACTGCCAACGCTGGTGCGGTGCGATACCTGCAGTGGCTCGGGTGCAAAGCCCGGGACCTCTCCGTCTTCTTGTTCGACTTGCGGTGGTCAGGGGCAGGTGCGCATGCAACAAGGTTTCTTTTCCATACAGCAGACCTGCCCACAGTGCAGTGGGAGAGGCAGCGTCATCACCAGTCCTTGTGGCGAATGCAGTGGTCAGGGCCGTGTGCAAAAAAGCAAGACGCTACAGGTCAAAGTGCCGGCTGGGGTCGACGATGGTGACCAGATTCGACTGGCAGGAGAAGGAGAGATCGGTGCGGCAGGAATCCCGGCGGGGGATCTGTATGTTTTGATACGACTCAAATCCCATCCGATTTTCTCGCGTGACAGCGATAACCTTTATTGTGAAATGCCGGTGAGTTTTGCTACGGCGACGCTAGGCGGTAACATCGATATTCCTACCCTCTCAGGTCGGGCCAATCTGAAAATTCCTGCAGAGAGTCAATCAGAGCGCGTGTTTCGTTTGCGCGGCAAGGGTGTGCGCAATGTTCGCTCCGGATCGGTGGGAGATCTTTATTGCAAGGTTAAGGTTGAAACACCTGTTAATCTGACACGTCGCCAAAAGGAAGTATTGTCGGAATTTGAAGAATTGACCAATGGAGGGGGCGGCCGGCATTCTCCGAGACAAAATTCCTGGTCGGGAAAGCTAAAGTCATTTTTCGAAGACCTGGTGTCTTGAGTGGTACGCTTGAATCGGCGATAAGAGTAAGGCGGGAAATCGGTTAAGGCACCTGAGCAATGATTACGGTTGAAGCAACACCACTTTCTGGCGTAATGGTTGTTACGCCGCAGGTATTTCAGGATGATCGTGGTTTTTTTCTCGAGAGTTTTAATGCCGAGCACTTCCTTAAAGAAGGGTTGCCTGTAGATTTCGTACAGGACAATCATTCGCGGTCGGCTAAGGGTGTCCTTCGCGGACTGCATTATCAGTATCCTGCCTGGCAGGGTAAGTTGGTACGGGTATTGGTCGGTGAGATTTTCGATGTGGTAGTCGATATTCGGCGTCAGTCCTCAACATTTGGCCAGTGGTTTGGTATTCATCTGAGTGCAACAGATTTTAAACAACTCTGGGTTCCATCGGGTTATGCGCATGGCTTTTGTGTGGTCAGTGATATTGCCGAAATGGCCTACAAGTGCACGTCGCCTTACCGTCCTTGCGATGATGCCGGCGTGCGCTGGAACGATCCTGACATCGGTATAGAGTGGCCAATCGACGCCCCAGTTTTGTCAGCCAAGGACAAGACGGCGCCGTTGCTCGCTGAACTCGACGATCTTTTCGTCTAAAGCGTATGAGGCGCGCCCCGCCATCATGAAGGTGCTTTTGTTCGGTCATACAGGGCAGGTGGGTTCCGCCCTCGCGGAACAAGCGGTAGCGCCAGCGGTGGTGCAAAGCCTAAATCGGGCTGATGTTGATCTTGCCGATAGCAGCGCGATTGATCGGGTAATCTGCCAGGCGCAGCCAGACGTCGTGATTAATGCTGCGGCCTATACGGCTGTCGATAGAGCGGAGTCGGAACCTGATGAAGCCTATCAGGTGAATGCCAAAGCGCCTGGGGTGATGGCACAGGCCTGCCTTGAGTGTCAGGCACTACTTGTGCACTATTCGACAGATTATGTCTTTGATGGGCGGGGCCGACAGCCCTACGTGGAGGACAGCCCAACGGGGCCTACTGGGGTTTACGCCCGTTCAAAGCTTGCCGGTGAGTTAGCCGTCATGGCCGCTGGTGGGCAGGCCATTATCCTGAGAACTGGATGGGTCTACTCACATGACGGCCGCAATTTCCTTAACACCATGTTGCGACTTGCTGAGTCCGGCGAACCACTCTCGGTGGTGGTTGATCAGGTCGGGAGCCCAACCTATGCACCGGATCTCGCCACTGCAACATGGGAGATTATCGATCGATTCCAAGCCCTATCAAGTGCCTGTAAACCCCGTATCTTTCATGCGACCAATCATGGCAAGGTGAGTTGGCATGGCTTTGCCAGCGCATTGTTCGAACGTCTCGGTCGCGACGATGTAGTGGTAGAGGCGATCACAACCGCCATGTATCCAACAGCCGCCCCAAGGCCTGCTTATTCTGTGCTCTCGAATGAGCGACTTGATCGGGAGTTTGGCGTGCGGTTGCCATCATGGGAAGACGCGATGGTGCGTTGCCTCGATCGCTTGCGTGCGACTGAACCGTGAATTTGCTCGCGATTGATACGGCAACGGAAGCCTGCTCGGTCGCGCTTTGGTGCGATGGCAAGGTGCATTGTCAACGAGTGGTAGAACCGCGTGGCCACTCTGCCCGAGTGTTGCCGATGGTTGAGGCTGTGCTGGATAAGGCTGGTATTGCGCGCTCATCACTGGACGTGATCGCGTGTGACCGGGGGCCGGGTTCCTTTACAGGCATTCGAATCGGTGTTGGGGTGGCCCAAGGCATTGCGATGGGGCTGGACCGCCCAGTGGTCGGTGTTTCATCGTTGCTGGCGCTTGCCGAGCTCTGCGGAAAGGAAGCGGTATTGCCCGCCATCGATGCGCGGATGGGACAGGTGTATTGGGCATTGCTTTGCCAGGATAAGGCGGCACCAACAGGCTGGACATGTAGGCAACCGGAGCAGGTAAGTGACCCCGAGGCGATTACGGTGTTAGCTTCACGCGCCGTGGGTGTGGGCAGTGGGTGGGATCGCTATCCAGATATGCTGAGTCGTCGCACGGGTGACTGGATTGCCCAGCGTTTTCCCGATGCAACCGCCATTGCATCGATTGCCGTGCGCGAGATTGCGGCGGTGGGGATCGAAAAAACCGGGAGTGCTGCGCCAGTTTATCTTCGAGACCGGGTGACTGATTAATGGTCGGCTGAATCTGCGCGGCCTTCAACTCCGTGACAGCGTCATTACGCCTTCCACCTGTTCTGTGGGTGTGATTGTGGCTGTGCCGCATGGTGTCTCGGTGTCTCGGTTCCAGTAACCCGTATAATTTCCTGTAAGGTCACTTGAGGTGCCAAGCAGGTTGATCGTGATCAAGCTTGGGCGGGCTGGCGACCCTCCGTCTCCTGAGGTTGGGGCCCAGTCAATAGTGAGCGTGCCTCGAGTCGACATTTCATTGTCAAGGGTGAGCGGGTCATCACCACCAGTACCTTCTCGTGTTTGGGTGGCGGTTCCATTTGTTAACACACCACTGGTAACGCACTCGTACTCAGGTGCCAAGACAACGCCGGTGACCGTGCCGTCAACATCCATCAAGGTCATACTGAGAGGGATCAATCGGGTGCCATCCAGGTTGCTCATGGTGCCAGTCCAGCGCCCCTCCACATTGAACTCCTGCAACAGAGTCCCGCTGCTGGTGCCGCCGCCACAACCCTGAATGATCAGGCAGGTCAGCGCCACGAGTAACAATTTATACGGTGTCAGCCTTTTCATGAGCGCTAGGATATCATCGCCGGGGCCTTGGTGGTTGGGTTTCAACATTGGCTTGGGATCTGTCTGCTGGGGTCAGTCGGCCAGGTAGCGCTTCAAGATGTCGTTGACTTTCTGGGGGTTGGCTTTGCCCTGAGTCATTTTCATGACCTGACCGACCAAGAATCCGAGAACTTTGGTCTCTCCCGCCTGATACTGGGTGGCTTGACTGGGACACTGCTTTAACACTTCTTCGACGGTTTTTTCCAGTGCGTCGGCGTCAGAGATCTGCGTGAGACCGCGCAGGTCGACGATCTCTTGCGCGCTGCCATCGCCTTGCCACATGGCATCAAATACGGTCTTGGCCATACGGCCAGAAATAGTGCCGTTGTTCATTAACAACACCAGTTCACCCAGCATGACCGGCGTGATGGGGACATCTTCTAAATTGCACTGCTCTCGATTCAAAGCGGCGGCCATTTCCCCGCCCATCCAGTTGGCTACTCCCGAAGCATCCCCCGCTGCTGCGATCACGGCCGCTTCGAAGAAATCGGCTAGATCACGGTCACGGGTCAGCTGGCGGGATTCCACTACCGTCAGTCCGTATTCATTGACGAAGCGAGCGTGGCGATTATCGGGCAACTCCGGTAGGGCAGCGCGTGCTTCTTCGAGCAGATCATCGCCAATGAGCAGCGGCGGTAGGTCAGGGTCGGGGAAATAGCGATAATCGTGGGCCTCTTCCTTGCTGCGCATGGGGCGGGTATCGCCTTGGTTCGCATCATAGAGCCTTGTCTCCTGGGTAATTGTTCCGCCGCTTTCAACAACAGCGATCTGGCGATCAATTTCGTAGTCCAGGGCTTGTTCGACAAAACGGAAGGAGTTGATATTCTTAAGTTCGGTGCGGGTGCCCAATGTGCGTTGGCCGTGAGGTCGAATGGAAAT